>NZ_LT702999.1:2400000-3131738 GCF_900149685.1 Erythrobacter sp. Alg231-14
AATTGACCGAGTTGGACTGGCCCAAAGAGGCGAGTGCGCCTTTGCGACGTTTGACCAATAGTGGCGGAGCGCTGACCACCGAATTGGTCGATGGACTGGGTCAGATTTTCCCGGAAGCGGATCTTTTTCCGATGTATGGTCTGACCGAGGCGTTTCGATCAACCTATCTTGATCCCGAGTTGGTGGCGGAGCACCCGACATCCATGGGAATGGCAATTCCATTTGCCGAGATTTTGGTGATCAACGACGAAGGGGCGATCGCCGGCCCAGATGAAGAAGGCGAACTGGTCCATTGTGGGCCGTTGGTCGCCCAAGGATATTGGCAAGATCCCGACCGAACGGCGCAGCGTTTTAAGGATGCACCGTCGGCATCGACATATGGCGGAATGGCCGTGTGGTCGGGTGACAGAGTGAAACGGGCCGAGAATGGATTGCTGTATTTCGTCGGACGACGCGACGCGATGATCAAAAGCGCCGGGAACCGGATAAGCCCGCAGGAGATTGAAGAGGCCGCCATAGCGACCGATCTGGTGTTAGAGGCGGTGGCGATCGGCGTTCCCGATGACCGTTTGGGTCATGCGGTCCATTTGGTGGTCAGAGGCGTCACCGATGAAGACGAACAATCCAAACTTTCCAAATTGTTGCTCAAAGAACTTCCAAACTTTATGCAACCTCAAGTGATCCACTGGCGCGCGGCAATGCCGTTAAACCCAAACGGCAAGATTGATCGCACAGCCTTGTACCGTGAATTGATCGAAGAAAGCGCGTGATGAAAACCAAACCCGTTGGCCCCATTCCAAATGGATACGAAACGCGCGATGGCGAACTTGCGATTGGGACTCGCACGGCGTCGGATCTGGTCGCTTCGGCCGGACAAACGCCGCTTTTTGTGTATTCGCGAGCGCATCTAGATCGTCGTGTCGCAGAATTGCGAGCGGCGCTGCCGTCGCGCATCGGTGTGAATTACGCGGTCAAAGCGAACCCTCATGCGGCGATGGTTGCCCATATGGACCCGTTGGTCGATGGATTTGACATCGCATCCTCGGGGGAACTGGCAATGACCAATGCCGCCGGGATCGATCCAAAACGCGTGAGTTTTGCCGGACCGGGAAAGCGCGATGATGAATTGGAGGCTGCGATTGCATGCGGCGTCACGCTGAATTGCGAATCCGAAGGTGAGGCGCAACGTTCATTGGCAATCGGTCATAGGATCGGAAAAGCTCCGCGGATCGCCATTCGCGTCAACCCAGATTTCGAACTCAAAGGATCGGGGATGAAGATGGGCGGGGGCGCAAAACCGTTTGGCGTCGATGCCGAAAGAGTGCCCGCATTAGCACGTTCTATCATCAATGAAGGAGCCGATTGGCGCGGCTTGCACATCTTCACCGGCAGCCAAGCGTTAAGCGCAGACGCCATCATCGAAGCACAGGGCAATGTATTGAAATTGGCTGCTAAGTTGGGCGATGATATTGGACGGGTGCTGCCCAAATTGAACATGGGCGGAGGTTTCGGGATTGCCTATTTTCCCAACGATACGGCCTTGGACTTGTCCGCCGTTGGCGCCGCTTTGCATGGCTATGTCGAAGATTTGCCGCCTTCGTTGAAAGATACGGAACTGTGCCTAGAGTTGGGGCGGTACCTCGTGGGCGAGGCGGGGGTCTATCTTTGCCGCGTTATTGATCGCAAGGTCAGCCATGGAACGACCTATCTGGTGACGGATGGTGGCCTTCACCATCAATTGGCCGCTTCGGGTAATTTCGGGACCGTGGTGCGCCGCAATTATCCGGTGGCGATTGCGTCGCGGTATGATGCCGAACCCGATGATGTGGTTAACGTGGTTGGCTGTCTTTGCACCCCGCTTGATCGATTGGCGGATCAGGCATTGATGCCTAGGGCACAGGTTGGCGATATCGTCGCGGTTTTCTGCGCCGGTGCCTACGGAGCGTCCGCGTCCCCTGCGGCATTTTTGGGTCACGGCCCCGCAGCAGAAATATTGGTTTAGCCTTTATGAATAGGCTGTCCCGAAACGGGATAGTCCTGCAATTGGCCCAGTATTACTAACATTATGTTCACCATTATCAGCGACAAACAACGGGTCATTCGCGGACACGGTTGTTCAGGTCGCCCCTGAGATACGCATCCTGGTCCGTAGCACCTGACCCAAGGATACGTATCAATGTTTAAGTCACTGTCACTCACTCGCCTTGCGGGAACCGCCCTTGCCACGGGCACTCTGGCCGCTTGCGCAGCAGGCGGTACGGAGCTGCCGTCGGCAAGCTATAGCGGCGTTCAAACCGCGCCCAGCGAAGAGTACATTATTGGCCCGCTGGACAAGGTTACGATCCACGTTTGGCGCAATCCAGAACTGAGCGCAGAGGACATTCAAGTCCGTCCTGACGGCCGGATCACGATCCCGCTGGTGCGGGATATGGCCGCCGTGGGAAAGACCGCAACGCAACTCCAGGATGATATCCGTGCCGAGTTGGTCCAGTATATCGAACAACCGATCGTGTCGGTGATCGTCAACGAATTCAATTCAACCTTCGATCAACAAATCCGGGTTGTTGGTTCCACGGCACAGCCGGCTTCATTGCCGTATCGCGCCAATATGACGGTGCTTGATGCGATGATCGCAGTGGGCGGCTTGGGCGAATTTGCCGCCGGCAACCGCGCAAAACTGCTGCGGATCAACCGCGAGAACGGCGAACAAACCGAATATCGTTTGCGTCTTTCGGATCTTTTGAAGCGCGGAGACAGCAGCGCGAACGTGATGCTGCGCCCTGGTGACACCATCATTATTCCGGAGAGTCGCTTCTAAAGCGCGCGCAGAATGAACGAGATTTTCGAAGAAGTGCGCACAGCGCTCTATTCCGTCTGGCACCGGCGTTGGCTGGCGCTTGCGGTGGCGTGGGGCGTGTGTTTGCTGGGTTGGCTGGTCGTTGCTTTGATCCCCAACACCTATGAATCCAAAGCGCGCATCTATGTAGACACAGACGACGTCTTGTCGGATCAGCTGGGCATTGCCGGCAACAGCCGCGATGAAATCGCGGAGGTTGGCCAAACCTTGCTGGGCTCTGGCAATCTTGAAAAGGTTATCACCTCGACCGAATTAGGCGACGGAATTTCTGAACGCAGCCAGATGGATGCCGCCATAGCGCGCCTTTCGGAAAATGTCCGAGTGGAAAGCGAACGGGACAATCTTTTCACCATCACCGCCGAAGTCGGCATGAGCGGTTTGAGCGACGCTCAAAACGCGGTTCTTGCGCGCAATGTCGTTCAAAAACTGCTCGATATCTTTCGCGAAGACCACATTTCGGGAAGCCGCGCAGAGGTAAGCAGTGCGATCGCCGACCTCAACGATCAATTGGAAGAGCGTAAACTCGAACTTGAGGCTGCAGAAGAGCGCCGCGTGGCCTTCGAAACTCAATATCCTGAATTGATCGGTGGGTCACAGGCTTTGTCGACCAAGGTGCAGCAATCGCGCACCGAATTGCGCGATATTGACGCTGATCTTGCCGCTGCACAAAGCGCGCTTGCCGCGATTTCTAGTCAGCTTTCAACGACACCGCGAACCATTGTTGGTGGAGCAAACGCGGTTGGGCCACAGGCATCTTTGCTGCAGGCGCAATCCCAGCTTGCCGAATTGCGCGCACGCGGTTTGACCGACCAACATCCCGATGTTGTTTCGACAACGCGTCAGGTCGAAATCCTTACGCGTCAAGTTGCCGCGGCCGGGCCCGGGGAAGTCACCGGAACACCCAATCCCGCCTATTCATCGCTGCTCGCTGTGCGCGCCGATCGTCAGGCCGGTGTCGAGGCATTTCAAGCCCGTCGCGCCGCGATCCAATCCACGCTTGCATCTTTGATGGCAAGCCAAGCATCGGAACCGGCGGTTGCAGCGGAAGCCAATCGGATCAGCCGTGATTACGATGTTCTGCGCACCAATTATGAAAGACTGCTCGAAGATCGCGAGAAGCTGCGCACGCGCGGCGATGTGGTCGACGAAACCAGCCAATACAAATTCGACCTGGTTGACCCACCGATTGTCCCACAATCGCCAGCGGCGCCCAACCGTCCCTTGTTGTTGATTGGTGTCTTGTTCGCCGGTCTCGCAGCGGGTGCAGGGGTCGCCTACGGTTTGAGCCAATTGCGCTCCAGCTTTGCCACTCCGGCCAAACTCGAACGGTCGATGGGGCTGCCTGTCATTGGTTCGGTTTCTTTAAAAGTTTCGGAAACGGCAAAGGCTCTGCGTCGCAAGCGGTTGAAGCAATTTGCAGGCGCAACGGCGGGTCTGTTCGCTGTCTTGGTCATATTGTTGGCGATCGAGATCGTCTCCGTTGGAACGATTGCGTGAGGGGCCGGCTATGACTGAACAAAGCAAAGTTTCGCGTGACACTGCGCACCGTGCTCCAAAGCGCAATTCGCTGTTTGAACGCGCGGATGCGGCGTTTGGATTGGACAATCTCGGCCCGAAAGCGGTGCCGACAAATTTGCCAGCACAAAGAGCGGTGCCGAAGCAGCGTAAGGCTGAACCAGCCCCGCAGACCGAGCCGCAATCGCAAGTCCAACCTCAGGCAGCACCGCAAGAACCCTCGTTCACGCAGGCCCCAAGTTCGGCTCCGGTCGAGGCGCCCTTCGGCGTTGGCGAGCAACAGTCAAAACCAGTTCGCGCAGTTACATTGTGCGGTCCTATGATGGAGATCGACCGCGATCACATGGTGGATGCGGATCTGATCGTTCCAGAGGATCCCGTCACCGGATTGTTGGAAGAATTCCGCATCGTGAAACGTGAATTGCTCGCGGATGCCCGCGCTAGCGACGATGATTTGGCGCGGCGCATTCTGATCTGTTCCCCGCTTCCCGGCGAAGGGAAAACCTATTGCGCCACCAATTTGGCGATCGCATTGGCGGCCGAGCGCGACATCGAAGTCGTCTTGATCGACGCCGACATGATCAACCCATCGATTACGCGGCGTTTGGGCGTTGATGCCGGCCCAGGTTTGATGGACGCGTTGGCGGATAAGACATTGAAGCCGGAAGAATTGGTGTCTCCCACCGACATCGATGGGCTGTTCATCATGTCTGCGGGAACCAGCAGCGCGCTGGATGCGGAATACTTGACCAGCGCCCGGACTCACGAAGTGCTTGACCGATTGACGCGTGGAGCACCCAACCGGTTCATTATTTTTGACACGCCACCGGCTCTTGCCGCTTCGCCCGCTGCCGAATTGGCGGCGCATGTGGGGCAGGCGGTTCTGGTGGTTCGCGCCGATGAAACCAGCCGCGCGTCTTTGGACGATGCGAGCCAATTGTTGTCGGCATGCCCAGATATCAAATTGCTGCTCAACGCAGCACAATTCAGCCCGTCTGGTCGCCGCTTTGGCGATTATGGCGAAAGGGAGGAATAATCATGCGCATCTCAAAAGGGACGCTCTTGATCGGTTTGGCTGCGGGTTTCGCCGCCAATCCCGCATTTGCACAGGAATCCGGTGCGCGCGGTGGCGATGGCGCTGTGACTATCCAGCCGTATATCGAAGTCAGCCAAATTCTCTCGGCCGAATTGACGCCGGGCGATGAAGTTGTGACATTTACACAAATCGCCGCTGGTGTGGATTTGAACGCACAAGGCCGCAACAGCGGAGCATCGGTTTCGGTCCGCTACGAACGCAACATCGGATATGGCGACGCGGTCGACAACGACACGATCAGCGGCATCGCACGCGGTTATCTGGCCGTTGTGCCGGGCGCTCTGAATCTCGAAGCGGGCGCCTTGGCCAGCCGCACCCGACTTGACGGAGGTGGCGCGGTGTCGCCCAATCCTTTGGTAAGTTCGGATGCCACCAGCCAGACATACGCTCTTTACGCCGGACCAACTGTGGCCACGCGCGTCGGCGCTGTCGATGTAACCGCCAATGCGCGCGTGGGTTACAATCGTTTTGAAACAGAAGACGCGGTATTCGATGCCAACGGTGATCCGGTCGATATCTTCGATGACAGCGTCAGTTACAGCGGCCAAGTGCGTGCCGGCACCCGCCCAGGCGACGTGTTGCCAATTGGCGTGTCCGTCACAGCGGGTGGTTTCCAAGAGGATATTTCCAACCTCGATCAACGCGTTCGGGATGTTTATGCGCGTGGCGATGTCATCGTTCCAGTTAGCCCGACGCTCGCTCTTACGGGTGGCGTTGGCTATGAAAACGTCGAAGTGTCGAGCCGTGATGCTTTGCGCGATGCCAATGGTGATCCGGTTATCGGCAATGATGGTCGATTGGTTACCGACAGCGCGTCTCCGCGTATTGTTGCCTTCGATGTCGATGGACTGTTGTGGGATGTGGGCGTCATGTGGCGACCAAGTTCACGCACCTCGCTCGCAGCTAGCGTAGGTGAGCGTTACGATTCCACCACGTATTACGGCACGTTCACATACGTCCCGAGCCAACGCAGCTCTCTGTCCATCAATGTCTATGACAGTGTGTCGGGTGTTGGCGGTGCTTTGAACAATTCGCTGGCATCCTTGTCGAGCGACTTCGTCGCGTCACGCAATCCCGTGAGTGGCGATTTTGGCGGATTGGTATCCGGCACGAATGGAAGCGGTCTTGTAAGCTCGCTCGGTTCGGCGCGGTCTTCCGCTTTCCGTGGTCGCGGGGTTTCGGCGGGCTATCAACGTCAGATGGGCCGTCTAACCGCCGCATTTGGCGCGGGGTATGATCGACGCAGGTTCATCGCAGCCGACGGAACCGCATTGGAAGCGGCAAATGGCCTGACCGATGAAACCTATTACCTGACCGGCGCACTAACGCGTGAGGTTGGGCGCAGCGGTAGCCTTCAAACCAACGCCTATATCAATTGGTTCGAAGCCGGTGCAGGCGACGGTGATCTCACCGCATTTGGTGCCTCTGCGGCGTATAACCGCCTTATCACAGACCGACTTTCTGCCCGTGCGGCGGTGGCGGTTGACTATTTCGACAGCGATTTTTCAGCAGAAGATTTCGCGACCGCAACAGCGCTGCTCGGCCTGCGCTACGATTTCTGATCCACGGAGCTTTCAACGCCATGTACGATCAATATTACGGTTTTAGCGGACGGCCATTTCAGCTGACCCCTGATCCCGAATTCTATTTTGAAAGCGCCAGCCACAAGAAGGCGATGAGCTATCTGGGTTACGGCCTGAACCAGGGTGAGGGCTTCATTGTCATCACCGGTGAAGTCGGCGCAGGCAAATCGACGCTGGTGGCGCATTTGATGGAACGGATCGACCGCGAAGCGTTGACCGTCGCGCAAGTCGTGACGACGGCGTTGGATGGAGAAGAGTTGATCCATGTCGTGGCTCAAGCATTCGGCCTAGAGGTTGAAGGGCGCGACAAGGCAAGCGCATTGGGCGCGATCGAAGGTTTCCTACAATCCGAAGCGCGCGCGGGCCGTCGCTGTCTTTTGGTAGTCGATGAATGTCAGAACCTTGACCTGACCGCTCTCGAAGAGCTGCGTATGCTGTCGAACTTCCAATTGGGCGCACACCCATTGTTGCAAAGCCTGTTGCTCGGTCAGCCGGAGTTCCGTCGGACCTTGGCGCATCACCCTGATCTTGATCAATTGCGCCAACGGATCATCGCTTCGCACCATTTGGAAGCGCTGGATGCGGACGAAGTCGAAGATTACATTCATCACCGTTTGACCCATGTGGGATGGGATGGGCGGCCATTGTTCGAAGATGGTCTATTGCCAGCTTTGTACGGTGCGACCGATGGCATCCCGCGTCGGGTGAACCAGGTCATGAACCGTCTGTTGTTGTTGGGCGCGATTGAAGAACAAGACGCGGTAGGCACAGCTATGTTGGAAGCCGTCATGACAGAAATGACCGCCGATCAATCACGCGGATCGCGTGCAGAGCCGAGCCCCTTGAGCATTGAACCAGAAGTCGCCGCACCGGCCGCGATTCAAGACATTGATAGCGTGCCCGTGACCGAAGTTGCCGCATTGTTGGCCGAACGCGATGCGCGCACGGCCGAATTGGAAGCCGCCATCAGCGAGCTTCAGGCGGCCGGCACTCAAGGTGTTGAATTGACGATGCCGTCAGGGGACGACGCGACTTTAAACGAAGCGCTGGGCCGGATTGAGCAACGTTTGGAAGAACAAGAACGGTCGTTCCGCCATGTTCTCACGATGTTGATCGAATGGCTTGAGGAAGATCCTTCGCGCGAGGCCGCATGATATGAACGCGCAAAGTTCCTTTGCAGCCGAAGATAAGCGCATCGCAAATGGCCTATCGGTTGACGTCGAAGATTGGTTTCAGGTTGGTGCGTTTGAAAATGTGATCGACCGCGCCGATTGGGATGGCATCGACACACGTGTCGAAAGCAACATCGATCGAATCCTAGATCTGTTCGCACAGGCCGACGCCAGCGCGACGTTTTTCACATTGGGCTGGATTGCGAAACGCCATCCGGCCATGATCCGACGCATTGCGGATGCAGGTCACGAAATCGCCAGCCATGGGTTTGACCACGCCCGCGTTTTCACATTCGATCGCAAAGAGTTTGGCGATGATATCCGCCTTGCTCAGGACATTCTCCAAGATTGTTCAGGCAAACGTGTAACGGGATATCGCGCACCCAGTTTTTCCATCGACCATCGAACGCCTTGGGCGTTCGAGGAATTGGCAGAGCAAGGGTACGCCTATTCTTCAAGCGTCGCGCCGATCTCGCACGATCATTATGGGTGGAGAGATGCGCCGCGTTTCGCGTTCAAGCCGCTGGCAAACTCTGATCTGGTCGAAATTCCGGTGACGACAGCTATGGTCGGCAAACGGCGGCTCGCCGCAGGCGGAGGGGGCTTCTTCCGGGTTCTCCCATACAGCTTTTCCCGATGGGCGATTCGTCAGGTCAATCGGGTGGAGGAACGCCCAGCAGTGTTCTATTTCCATCCGTGGGAAATTGACGCGGATCAACCGCGCGTTGCAGGGGCACCGTTGCGGTCGCGTCTGCGTCATTACACCGGTTTGGATAAAATGGCCGGTAAGCTTGGCGGGCTGGTTAAAGAGTTTCGCTGGGGCCGGATGGATGATCTCGCGCTGCGTGAAGCACAGCGGACAGTGGCGTTTCGCGTTGAAGGCGTCGCGAACGGCAACGCAAACGAGCCCTTGGATCACACATCCAGTCAAGAAGTCGCCGCTTGAACGCGCCGGTTGACATGAACCAGCGCGTGATTGTCGCTGATCTGTCTGACCGGGCGTTGACCGATCGGATAGAGACGTTCGTGCGCGATGAGGGTGGAAGTTTGTTTCACCTGCCCGCGTGGTTGAAAGCGGTCGAGGCAGGAGCCGGTCAGCGCGCCAGTGGTTTGGTCGCAGAACAAATGGGGGCGATCACCGGTTGGTTGCCTTTGACCGAAGTTCGGTCGATGCTCTTCGGGAATGCCTTGGTATCCAGCGGTTTTGGTGTTGGCGGAGGCATTTTGGCAAATTGTCCAAGCGTGGTCAAAGTCCTGACCGAATCCGCCCAGGATCATGCACAACGCCTTGGCTTTGCAAGCTTTGAAATGCGCGGAGGTGTTCCGCCAGAAGGATGGCGCGCATGGGACGATAAGCACTGCAATTTTGCCCGCCCATTGGCGCAGGATGATGAAGCCGAGCTACTGGCCATTCCGCGCAAAGCCCGCGCCGAGGTGCGCAAGGGATTGAAAAATGGCCTAACGGTTCGCGTCGGTCGCGACAAAAGCGATCTTGCAGCGCACTACGCCGTCTACAGCGAAAGTGTGCGCAATTTGGGTACACCGGTTTTCCCAAAATCTCTGTTCTCTGCAATGCTCAACGCGTTTCCTGAGACCAGCGATATTCTGACGGTTTCGCGCGACGGGACACCATTGGCTAGCGTCCTTTCATTCTATCACAACGGCGCGGTTATGCCGTTTTGGGGCGGCGGAACGCATGCCGCTCGCGGAGAGCGCGCGAATGAATTGATGTATTACGAATTGATGCTGCACGCCCGGCGGCGTGACATGGTGACGTTCGATTTCGGTCGATCAAAGACCGGCAGCGGCCCTTTTAAATTCAAGAAAAACTGGGGTTTCGACCCGGAACCCTTAACCTATTGCGAATGGACCGTGCCGGGTGAGAAGCCGCGCGATATTGATCCCACGAGCGAGGCGTATTCCCGCAAAATTGATACGTGGAAACGGTTGCCTTTGCCATTGGCCAACGCGATCGGGCCGTTCCTCGCCCGCAATCTGGCCTAAGGGCGGGTACCATGGGAGATATTCTTTTTCTCGCCCATCGTGTGCCATTTCCCCCGAACAGAGGGGACAAAATCCGCGCGCACCATCTGCTCAAGAAGATCGCGGATATCGGGCCAGTTCATGTTGGTTGCTTTGCAGAAAGTGATGAGGATCGCGCGGGGAAGGGCGATCTAACCGCGATATCTGCGTCCCATTGCATCGTGAATCGGACAAAGCCACTGGTTCTGGCGGGTGTGGAAGCGGTGATGGCCCGCAAACCGGTTAGCCTCACCGCGTTTCACAGCGCCGCATTGCAGAATTGGGTGAGAGCCACGATCGCTGAACACGATGTCACGACAATCGTGATATTCTCTGGGCAAATGGGGCAATATGTCCCCGATGATTTTGCTGGTCGGGTCGTGATTGATTTGTGCGATGTCGATAGCGCAAAATTCGAAGGATACGCCGCTGCAGGTCAACGTGTCTGGATCAATAATCGCGAAGGGCATTTGCTCGCAAAGCAAGAAGAACGGCTTGCACATCGCGCCGATGCGACGATCTTGATCAGCGACGCCGAAGCCGAATTGTTTCGGTCGCGTCTAAGAGCGCCATCGCTGGCCAATGTCGAAGTCATTGGAAACGGTATTGATGCCGCGTTTTTCGATCCGCGCAAAACCGCACCACACGCCGATATCGCCGCAAGGCCAGGACCCCATTTCGTCTTCACCGGACAAATGGATTATTCGCCGAACGAAGCGGCCGCCTTATGGGCGTTCGAAGAATTCTTGCCCGGCATGCGCGCACAATTCCCCGATGCAGAACTGCATATTGTCGGCCGCAATCCCACCCGGAAATTGTTATCGTTTGATGGTCATGACGGCATTACGATTTGGGGCGAAGTGCCCGATGTGCGTCCGTTCATTGCGGCCGCGACATGCGTTGTCGCACCGTTGATGATTGCGCGCGGTGTACAGAACAAAGTGTTGGAGGCGATGGCCATGGCCAAACCCGTCATGCTCACACCCGAAGCTGCGACCGGTATCAACGCCCAAGACTCTAATCATTGGATGATGTGTCCCCCCGATGTGGCGGCGATGCGCGCACGCATCGTTGATCTTTTGGGTGAAAGCGGCGCAGGAGCAAAGATGGGCAATGCAGCGCGGCAATTTGTTCTGGAACACCACGATTGGAGCGCGATGCTTGCGCCATTGAAGGTGTTGATCGGCGACGACAAGGCGGAGGTGTCCGATGCCGCATGAAGTCTCAGCGAACCCTTCGCCATTCTCTCGGCTCTTAGTCGGGTTTTCGCCGACATGGCGAACCTCGCTTGGTGTGATGTTGATTGGGGTGGTGGCTGTGATGACCATTGCCGCGCGCGAATGGGCGGAAATGGCGCACCAATGGTGGAACATCGACACATACACGCACGTACTAATGGTCCCGATCATCGTTGGATGGTTGGTTGTTCTTAGGATCGGCGCGTTGGCCAAATTTTCGCCGCGCCCATGGTGGCCCGGATTGGTCTTGGTGGGGTGCGCGCTGACGCTTTGGATTGTCGGTCGAGCTACCGGTATCAACATTGTCGCCCATGCAGGCGCGGTCGGCGCGGTTCAGGGAGTGGTTGTGACCGCATTGGGGCCAAGAGCATCGCTGGCTCTGGCGTTGCCCATCGCATTTGCTACGTTCTTGATCCCAATTGGCGATGAATTCATCGCTCCACTTCAATCCATCACTGCCGATATTGCGGTGGCTTTGACCATTTGGAGCGGTATTCCTGCCGTGATCGATGGTATTTATATCGACACACCGATTGGCCTGTTCGTCGTCGCCGAAGCCTGTTCGGGGGTCAAATTCCTTGTGGCGATGATCACTTTGGCGGTGTTGGTGGCGTTCACCCGATTTGAAAGTTGGACCCGGCGCGGGCTGTTTATGCTCGCGGCGATTGTCGTCCCAATTATCGCAAACGGCATCCGCGCATGGGGTACGATCTATATCGCACAAAGCCAAGGTGTCGAATTTGCTGCCGGCTTTGACCATATTTTCTATGGCTGGATTTTCTTCGCTGTTGTCGTTGTCGCAATCCTATCGGTGGCATGGCAGTTCTTTGAACGTGAACCAGAGGATGCTGGTTGGACGGCTCAAGATGTCGCGGCGTTTGGATGGCTCCCTCGGTTGGAGCGCGGTTCGTCTGCACCAATCGTTGCGATTGCTGGTTTTGTCGGCCTTACGATTTTGGCAGCGATCATCGCAGCGATTGTCGCCCCCGGTCCATTGGGCTAATCGCCACATCAATTATGTGCGGTATCGCAGGAATCTTTCACGCCGAAACGCCCAAGCCGGTCGATCCTTCACGGGTTGAACGGATGTGCGACGCGCTTGTCCATCGCGGCCCTGATGGGGCGGGGGTGTGGACCGATCATGGCGTGGGACTTGGGCACAGGCGGCTCTCGATCATCGATCTCGAAGGGTCGCCACAACCCATGCACAGCGTGGATGGCCGTGCGGTGATCGCGTTCAACGGGGAGATCTACAATTTCCGCGAATTGCGTCGGGAATTGGAGAAAGACGGTGCGCAATTCCGCACCAGCGGCGACACAGAGGTGATTTTGGCCGCCTATCAACGTTGGGGCCTCGATTGCCTTGAAAAGCTGCACGGCATGTTCGCCTTTGCGCTTTACGATGTAGACAAGCGCCAATTGTTGCTAGCGCGCGATCGGTTTGGCGTGAAGCCGATGTTCTTGTCCAAACTCTCCGATGGTGGATTGGCATTTGCGTCTGAATTGAAGGGGTTGCTTGCGCATCCTTTGATCCGGAGGCGGGTCAATCCGACGGCGTTGGATGCCTATATGACATGGGGCTACTTGCCCGATAGCCATTCGATCCTATCGGGCGTTGAGAAATTGCCTGCCGGGCATTTCCTCTTGCTCGAACAAGGCAAGCCGATGCCGCAACCGCGCCGGTGGTGGGATATTGACTTCACCCAACGCGCCACGGGCAGCGAAGCCGATTTGTCCGCGGAGCTTGTGCATCTGATGCGAGAGGCTGTGCAATCGCGCATGGTCTCCGACGTACCCTTGGGCGCTTTCCTTTCAGGCGGCGTGGACAGTTCAAGCGTGGTGGCGTTGATGAGCGAAGCAAGCGCACAACCCGTCCAAACGTGTTCTATCGGGTTTGATGTCGCTTCGTTGGATGAAACCAGTTACGCCCAAGACATCGCCAACAAATTTGGCACAAGGCACGAAGCCCGCACAGTCGGGCAGGATGATTTTGGCGCGATCGATGAATTGGCCGGGATGTTCGATGAACCTTTCGCCGACGCATCGGCCTTACCCACCTGGCGCGTGTGCCAATTGGCGCGAGAAACCGTAACCGTTGCCCTATCCGGTGATGGCGCGGATGAGGCCTTTGCCGGGTATCGTCGCCAAGTTTTTCACCACAATGAAGAACGCGTGCGCTCTTTGTTACCCTCGGCTTTGCGAGAGCCCTTGTTTGGCTCCTTAGGTCGGCTTTGGCCAAAAGCGGATTGGGCACCGCGACCATTTCGGGCCAAATCAACCTTGCTTGCGCTCTCGGAAACAGGGGAGGCGGGATATGCGCGCGGCCTATCTGTCGCCACACCAGAAGCACGCGCTGGGCTGTATTCATCGGGATTTGCGTCCGCGTTGAATGGGTTCCGCGCAGAAGATGAACTGATCCAGCTCATGGCCAATGCCCCTGCGCGCAGTGGGTTGGACAAGGCGCAATATGCCGATCTCACCTTTTGGATGCCAGGAGATATCCTGACCAAAGTCGACCGGACGAGCATGGCCGTCAGTCTTGAAGCGCGCGAACCTTTGTTGGATCATCGTTTGGTTGAGTTCGCGGCCCGTTTGCCGGAATCCATGCGGGTTCGGGGTAGCACCGGCAAATTCCTTCTAAAGAAGTGCATGGAGCGATATTTGCCACAGGACATCCTGTATCGCCCGAAACAAGGTTTTGTGACCCCCATAGCGGATTGGTTGCGTGGACCGCTTAGCCAAGAGGCGAGGGCGATCGCGTCGAGCTCAATTCTGGTCCAATCCGATTGGTTCGATGCCAAGAAACTCGCAGGTCTAGCGGACGCCCACATTTCCGGGCGCAGCGATCATTCGAGGGTCCTTTGGCAATTGTTGATGCTCGAAAAATCGCTGACCCGGTTGGGCGTGAGCGGTTAAAGCTCAGAAGAGTCTTACTTTTCCACAGCGGGTGTTCTTCTGCACGAGACTGGTCAGAGAATGGCCCGTTTTGAGACTCTCCTCTCGGAAAAATGTAAAACTTTGTATTGCCAGCTTTCCGATCGGTAGATTAGTGTCTGTTGCAACAAGGCCGAAACGGTCGCGATATTTCTTGACACAAAGGTGTGTTTAGAGTGTCTGGGTCACACTGGAGTAATGCAGAATGGACAGCGGCGCGAGCAAAGCAGTTCCATTGACGAGCAACGATGAGTTGCTCGCCGAAAGCATAATGCACGCTGCAATTCCAAATGAGTTGTTCGAATTGAACGAACTCGATGTTCTTTACGAAGACCGTTCTGCAACTTTGTGGTCATTTATCAATCCAGAGGGTCGGCCCAGTTTTACACCGGCTCTTTTGAATGATTTCGAACAATGGCAAGACTTGATCGAACGCGCTTTTGGCCCCGATAAGGTGCCTTTGCGCTATCTGGTTCTGGGCAGTCGATCACCGGATGTGTTCTGCTTTGGCGGTGATCTGGACCTGTTTCAACGTTTGATCCGCAAACGTGACCGCGCGGCTTTGGTCGAATACGGTCATCGTTGCTGTCGTATTCTCGATAGGAACATCCGCACGCTCGACATTCCGATGCTGACGATTGGCATGGTTCAAGGCACCGCATTGGGCGGCGGTTTTGAAGCGCTGCTTTCGTTTGATTACATCATCGCAGAGAAGCAGGCGACATTTGGCCTGCCAGAAATCATGTTTGGTCTTTTCCCTGGAATGGGCGCGCATGCGTTTCTTTCGCGCAAACTGGGTAGCGCGATGGCTGACCGAATTATTGTTTCTAATGAGACATTTACGGCGCAACAGATGTATGATCTTGGCATCGTTCATCAGCTGGCTGAACCGGGTGATGGTGTGAATGCTGTCCGCGATTTCATCAAGAAATCAGACCGGCGTCATGCGGGTCTTGTTGGATCACGTCGTGCGATCAAACATGTTTGGCAATTGAAATTGGCTGAACTCAATCGGATTACGGAAATGTGGGCCGACACCGCATTGGAACTGCGTGAGCAAGATTTGAAAGTGATGAGCCGATTGGTCAGCGCCCAAGGGCGACTAGCAGAGCGCATCGCCGCTGCCTGATTAAATGCCTATCCCTGATACGGTCGCTTGGCACTTGGCATCGTGGTACCGCTCGCACTGCACTCAATAGTCCGCACCGTGGCCCAGAGCCAAGTACTCCTCGCTTTGCATTTCGTTCAAGCGGCTCACAGTGCGTTCGAATTCAAACGATCCGTCGCCCGATTGGTACAAATCCTCGGGAACCGCAGCGGCCGCCGCGAATAGCTTGACCCGATTTTCGTACAGTGCGTCGATCAGCTTGGTAAAACGGATCGCTTCATTGCGGCTTTCCGGGCTCATCAATGGAATTCCAACGATGATCACGGAGTGGAATTCGCGTGCAATTGCGAGGTAATCCGCCGCGCCGCGATTTTCGCCGCAAAGACGTTTGAAGCTAAAAACACCTACGCCTTTGAGCGCCTTTGGCACAAATAGCGTGCGGCCGCCGCCAAGGTCCAATTCGCCAGCGGGCACGTTGGCGGCGTCTTCTGGCGCGAAGTCGGTGAGCCGGAAGAAGGCTTCGCGCACTTCCTGCGTTGCCTCTTCACCCAACGGCGCATGCCACATCGCCATCCCGCCAATCCGATCAAGCCGATAATCGGTCTGTCCGTTCAGCTCAACCACGTCCATTTCGCGTTCAACCAACTCGATGAACGGGATGAAAAGAGACCGGTTGATCCCATCTTTATAGAGATCGCCAGGAGGGCGATTGGATGTGGTGACGATCACCGTCCCGCTGTCCATCATCGTGGTGAAGAACCGTCCCATGATCGCGGCATCGGCGGTGTTGTTCACCACCATTTCATCAAAAGCGAGACAGCGCACTGATTCAGAAAGTCGCATGGCCACCGCCGTAAGCGGATCTTGAAGCTGGGCCTTGCGCGCTTCGGCCACCAAAGCGTCTACTTCGAGCATAAAGGCGTGAAAATGGACCCGCCGCTTTTTTTCGATAGCGAGTGTTTCAACAAATAGATCCATCAGCATCGATTTGCCGCGACCCACTCCTCCCCACATATACACTCCGCGAGGATCGTCAGGAGCAACCCGTGTGCCAATGATCCGCTCGAAAAACGTCTTCTTGGGGAGAGGTGCTTCGAGCTCGTCTTGTAGTTGTTGCAATCGTTCTGCGGCTGCTCGCTGTGCCTTGTCGGGTTGCAATTGCCCATCTTCGATAAGAGCTTCGTATTGGGCGATCACGCCGCTCATTTTGTGCTGAGACTTTCTGAGTTCCTCGATCGCATCTTGCGCACAATGCCGGAATAGCTCGCGACGATGTCGTCGCCTTGCACGCATTGCCCACGCAGGAACAGCATTCGACCTGTTTCTCTAACTATCTCACTTACGGCATCCAAAGGACGATTGGGATCACCAGCGCCGATAAACTGACTGGATAATTCCACTGTAACCGATGGCCCAGCATCGCCGTTTCCAACCGTGTGCATGGTCGCGAATAGGGCTATGTCGATTAGGCCAAGCGTTGTTGCGCCGTGAATGTTGTCAACCAGATTGGTGTGTCGCCGCTCTGGGAACATGCGCAGCCGGCATTGTGACCCTTCGCGGCGCACTTGCATATCGCCAAGCACAGCGGAGTTGTAGCGGGTGCGGTCGACGAGGTTCCAAGTGAACCAGTCGTCTTCACCGCCCGCTTCATCCGCGCTCAATGTGCGGTATTCGAATGGGTGTTCTGCCATCAAACCAGGACCGCCAAAACCGCGATCATTCCTCAATCAGATGGCGCGTTCGGCCATCATCTTTTTGGTTTCTGCGATCGCTTTCGCCGGCGACAAGCCTTTGGGGCAAACATTCGCGCAGTTCATGATTGTGTGGCAACGATAGAGACGGAATGGGTCTTCCAACTCATTCAATCGTTCACCTGTCATTTCATCGCGACTATCGGCAAGCCAACGATACGCCTGAAGCAAGATAGCAGGGCCAAGGAACTTGTCCGAATTCCACCAATAAGACGGGCAGCTGGTCGAACAGCAAGCGCACAAAATGCACTCATAAAGACCGTCCAATTGCTCACGCTGTTCTGGAGTTTGCAAACGCTCTTTGCCCGATGGTGTCGGGCTAACCGTTTGAAGCCAAGGGCGGATTGAAGCGTATTGCGCGTAAAAGTGTGTGAAGTCTGGCACCAGATCTTTGATCACATCCATATGGGGTAGGGGAGTGATGCGGATTTCGCCTTTGAGGTCTTCAATGGCGGTGGTGCAGGCAAGACCGTTCTTACCGTTCAGGTTCATCGAGCATGACCCGCAGATCCCTTCGCGACAGGACCGACGGAATGTCAGTGTTGGATCAATCTCATTCTTGATTTTAAACAGCGCGTCCAAGACCATTGGGCCGCATTCATCAAGATCGAGTTCGAATTTGTCATAGCGCGGGTTTTGCCCGCTATCGGGATCATAACGGTAGACTTTGAAAGACTTAATCCGCTTACCGCCCGATGCTTTATGCACCTTGCCGTCCTTACGGATGGTCGAATTCTTTGGAAGGGTGAAAGTCGCCATTGTGTCTTGATCCCTAATTGCCCCAAACCTCTGTTTAGCGCCTATGCCCTAGGAGGCAAGGTGGCTTATGTTGCGAGGTTTGAGAGCGTCTTTGCACAAACGGCAATGGCGGGCCGGTGTGCAAGGCGCAAGGGCTTGATTTCGAAAAGTAGGGAAATCTTGCTGAACATGCGTTTTGGACCGGTTTGCACGCTAATCTCTAGGTTGGATCGGGCGGACGTCACGCCCGGCGGAGGGAACTTAGTCGGTCCTCTTGCGCTGTAACCGTGATGACGAACCAAGAACATCCCGATCCAAAAGCGGACAATTTCCCTCGCAGCGCAGCCGTTTTTGGCAGCAGCGGCGCCATAGGAGAGGCATTGTGCTGTGAGTTGAAGAAGCGCGGCTGTGATCGGATTTATGCCGGATCGCGCGACGGATCGTGGCAGGGCCGCTCAGATGGACCCGCAATCCACCCGTTTGCTTTCGAACTGAAAGACGAGATGAGCATTCAGGACGCGGCGAATGTTATGAAACAGGATCCGCCCGAATGTGTGATTGTCGCAACCGGGGTGCTGACATTGCCCGATGGCACTGGGCCAGAACGCACGTACAAACGTCTCTCATCGGAAACAATGGCAGAGGTTTTCGCGCTCAACACAATCGGGCCGGCTTTGATCGCGAAACATATGTTGCCCCTAATACCGCGGGATCGCCGCTTTGTATTCGCTGCGCTCAGCGCGCGTGTCGGCTCTATTTCAAACAATGGTTTGGGGGGCTGGCATTCCTATCGGGCGTCTAAGGCGGCTCTCAACATGCTGCTAAAGAATTTCGCTTTGGAGATGGGGCGGACGCATAAAGAGAGCGTGATCGTTGGGATCCATCCCGGCACAGTGGACAGTGCCTTGTCACAACCGTTTCAATCCAACCTGCCCGAGGGGCAATTGACATCGCCTAACCAAGCTGCGGCAAATATGGTGACGGTTCTAACCGGATTGAAGGCGCAGGATAGCGGCAAAACCTTCGATTTCGCGGGTAAAGAAATACCGGCCTAGCCGATCAAATCAGACCGTGTCGTGCCAGTCCTTCGGCCAAGATTGTCTCAATCAATTGCTCTTGTGTCCAACCAGCCATGACGGCCGCTCGGCCAAAGACCTTTTGTGACCACAGGTTGCAGTTTAGATTGAGCTCCAAAAATGTGATTTCGCCCGTCTCTTCGTTCACTCGGAATTCAAAGCGGCCGTAGTCGAATGGGCGATATTCTTCCCACGCTTTGCGGGTCAATTCTTCGATCTGTTCAACCAAGGGCCCCTCGGTGAATGGATCGAGTGAATATTTCTGGCTGCGATCGACTAGATCGCGTTTCTCGTAATAGGTGCGCAAATGCGCCGGATCGGCCTGACGGAAAATCAACATCGGCAAGATCTTGGGTTCGCCGTTTATCGTAATGACGGGAACTTCTACGTCGCTTCCGTCAAGAAACGGTTCGACGATAGCGTCTTGACCGCCATTGGCCGGATCTTCGTGGATGCGTTTCACCGCAGCTTGAACGCCGGCCCAGTCATGCGCATCCTCTACGCCCCAACTGGCCGATGAATTGTTGGGTTTTACGACATAGCGCGATGCCTTTGGCAATGCGTCTTGTGTGACCGGGGCACCCTTGCGATAGATGGCCCAAGGTGCGGTCGGCACGTTGGCATCCACGGCGGCGCGTTTCGCCAAATGCTTATCATCCGATAGGCCGCGTAGGATCGGATTGGCGCCCAAATACGGTATGCCTGCACGCTCACACAAAAGCGGCACGAGCATTTCGGAATTGAAAAATCCCGCACGGTTCAAAAGCGGGAATACGAAATCAACATCTTTCGGTGGATCAAAAAGAATGTCGTGCGTTTCGCGAATGGTGAGATTCAGGCCGAGCCCTTCGAAAATTTCGCGCATTTCGCGATGATAACGCGCATGGTTGCCGTCTTGGGGGTGAATGTCCCCTTCCCAAAGGGCATTCTTGGCCAAAAACAGTATTTTAAGCCGTTCTTTGATCTCAGCCGGTATAGTCAGCGGAGTGAGCGTTTGCGCCATGAGTTTTCGCTTCTTTGCCTGAATTGCGATCCCGAACGCCATTTTTGACCGATTGGTCGAATGCGTTGGTGGGGCGCTTTAGGGGTTGGGGAGCGCACGCGCCACATCATTTTGCGGTTTTCTTGCTAGGGCTGCTTGGCTAAGGCGAATTCAAGGTGGGATTCACAGCGTACCGACACGAATAGTCGGATCGCTATAGGCTTGGATGTTTGGGGCCATTTTCGGGAACGTATATCATCGCTCAAAACACCCTCAATCGTTCGTTTTTAGGTTCTAACTTTGGTCCGGCTGAACACAGTCTCATCACCCAATTGTCGGGTGGGGGTGACGGACGGATCACGTTGGACGGCGCAACTGGCCTGAATAAATACTTGTCGGCGCCCTATCCGCGTGACGTGCTCGCCTATTCATCATCAACTGTCAGCGACATTTCGTCAGACGCGTTTGCGCATCTCTTGGATATCATGGGACATGCTCAATCTGCGCGGCGAAATTACGGTGAATGGTTGGCGCAGCTGCGGCATCGATTGCGGGCCGCATTTTCAATCGACGATGGCGCACAAATCGTGTTTGCCCCTTCAGGAACTGATCTGGAATACGTCGCCCTAGCGGCGGTGATGGGCAAGGGTGCAAACGGGATCCACAACGTCTTATTGGGCGCTGATGAAATCGGCAGCGGTTGCGTGCATTCGGCGATCGGTCGGTATTTTGCGACGGAAACCGCGTTGGGCGCCATGGTTGAGCCGGCCGCACCTGTGCCGGGAATGGGGCCGATCTCATTGGTCGATATCCCAGTGCGTTGCGGTGCGGGCGAAGCGCGCGCCAGCGACACGGTGACGATGCACATGGCGCAAGAAATCGAACATGCCCGCCGTGCAGGAAAACATTGCTTGGTCCATGGAGTGCACGGATCAAAAACCGGTTTGGTTCTGCCGGGCCTCGCTGATATCAAACGGATGCAGGAACGCTTTGCAGGCGATGTTACCTTTGTGATCGACGCATGTCAGGCCCGGATTACCAGCGAAGCGATCGCGCGATATTTGTCCGTCGGCGCGATCGTGTTGATGACCGGGTCCAAATTTATCGGTGCGCCGCCGTTCAATGGTTGGGCGATTGTTCCGGGTCAAATGATGCAAGCCGCCCAGCCTTTGCCGAGCGGGTTTGAAACGATTTTTCGCCGCGCGGAATGGCCATCGGATTGGTCGGGTGCGGTTGAGTTGCCCGATACTGAGAACCTTTCCCTCGCCTTGCGATTGGAAGCGGCGGTTTTCGAACTGGAACGGTTCCAACGGATCGACATCGGTCAAGTGGCGGCAATTCTGGCGGCTTTCGAACGTGCATTGACGCGATCATTGATTGCGCCGTTGGGTGCGCGCCGAATTGTGCCCGGCGGCGTTGCAGAGAACATGCCGATCGAAATGCGCACCTTGGCTACATTGGATGTCAGCGGTCTGCCTGGTCTGGCCACTTTTGATGAGGCGCAGGCCGTTCACAAAGAATTGGCATTGGCTGGGGTGCGCCTTGGTCAACCGGTCAAATGCGTCGCCGCGCCAGAGGGGTGGGGCGGTACTTTGCGGGTTGGATTATCCATGCCTCAAATCATCACATGGGCGCAGCAACCGATTGATCAGACAGAGATCGACATAACCAAGGATATGACCGTTATCTCTCGCGCGGTGCAAGACACGCTCGCGACCGAATTGGTGTAACGAGAATGATAGGTCTTTGGGTGTGTAATTTCTAAATTTCGGGCGTAAGGTGCTGTTCGACCATCGGTGAAGGGGAGAGCGCTATGGGTCTTGCAACTTGGTACGATGCGCATGTCATGCCGCGTCTAATTCGATGCGCTTGCGGAACAGGTCAGGTGATGAAGCGCCGGTCTGCCGTCGTGCCGCTGGCACGCGGCGATGTTTTTGAATTGGGCTGTGGCGGCGGCATCAATCATGAATTCTACAATGTCGACGCGATCACATCTTACGCCGGAATTGATCCGCACGGAGCGTTGCTGGAAAACGCGCGAGAGGCTGCCCGCGAAAAAGGCTGGCCCGCCGATATCCGCGAAGGGGTTGGTGAAGAAATTCCATTCGCGTCGGGTTCGTTCGATACGGTTGTTTGCACATTCACACTGTGTTCGGTTCAGGAACCAAATCGAGTTCTATCGGAAATGCTCCGCATTTTGCGACCCGGTGGTCAGGCGCTGTTCCTGGAACATGGCAGGGCGCCCGATGCCGATGTTGCCAAATGGCAGGATCGTGTTGAACCGGTTTGGAAACGCCTTGCGGGCGGGTGCCATTTGACGCGCCCGATTGGCTCTGCGTTTCGTGGCGCCGGTTTTGAGGTGGAGCCATTAGGGCAGGGATACCTACCCAAGGCGCCGAAATTTGCGATGTGGAACGAATGGGGCGTGGCAAGGCGACCGGGCGTCTAACCTCAGAAATCTGCGAATCGAGATAGAAAAAGAGCCGGGGAAAGCGATCTTTCCCGGCTCTTTTTGTGTGCGTCTTTAATGGCTAACTACTGGTCATTCGCCAAAAGTGCGTTGCCACCATCCGCGCTTTTTTGATCCGCCTTCGGCTGCTTCAGAACCGTCTTCCGCTGTTTCCGTTGGCTCGGCCTTTGGTGCGGCCTTAGCTTTTGCCTTCGGTGCAGCGGGTTCGGGTGCGGCTTCCGCCTCCACGCTCGCATCGGAAGCAGGCTCAACAACCTTCTTCTTTCGCGGTGCGCGTTTGCGTTTTGGCTTCTCCGCCGGCTTTTCCTCGGCGGCTGCGTCAGCGTCCGATGTCTCGGCGTCCTTTGCGGCGTCAGTTGCCACTGCATCCGCTTTGTCTGCATCCGCCTCGGCGACTTTCTTCTTTCGCGGTGCGCGTTTGCGTTTGGGCTTTTCTACAGGCTTTTCTTCCTCTGCAACCGACGGCTCGCCTTCTACGGCTTTGTCGTCCGATGCGGTTTCAGCTGATGCGCCACCTACAGATACCGTTGGTTCTGCAGAGGTTTCTTCGCCAGTTTGATCTGTTGCCTCTACGCTATCATCGCCCTTGCGACGACGTCCGCGACCACCACGACGGCGGCGTTTCTTCGGTTTTTCCTCAGCATCCGCGTCGGCATCATCGCCTTCATGGCCTTGTGCCTGGTCTTCGGAGCTTTCGCCCTCATTGCCGGCTTCGCCTTCTGCTGCGTCACCTTCTTCACGGCGATTTTTGTTGCGGCCTCGGCCACCGCGCCGACGCCGACGTTTCTTCTTCGGACGATCGTCCTCGTCTTCTTCCTCTGAGCCAAAGTCCTCTTCGGGAATGTCGTCATCGTCGTCATCGTCAACGATGGGTTCAAATTTTGGCGCTTCGGTTGGGCGAGGGCCTGCGCTCGACACGGCCATCTTCGCGCCTTCGTCTTCCCCTTCGGGAGAGACTTCGACAGTGACGCCGTAACGCTGTTCAATTTCCACCAACTCGCCGCGTTTTTCATTGAGCAAGTAGATGGCAGCTTCGGTGCTGGCCGCCATGCGGATGACAGTGCCTTTGCCTTTAGCGGCTTCGTCTTCGATCAAACGAAGCGCTGAAAGACCAGCGGACGAAGCAGTGCGAACAAGACCGGAGCCGTCGCAATGCGGACATTCGCGTGTCGTTGCCTCAAGCACACCGGTGCGCAGACGCTGGCGGCTCATTTCCATCAGGCCAAAGCCCGAAATCCGGCCAACTTGAATGCGCGCACGGTCCGTTTTCAGCGCTTCTTTCATCGCCTTTTCGACTTTGCGCGTGTTGGAATTGTATTCCATGTCGATGAAATCGATCACGACCAAACCGGCCATATCACGCAGACGCAATTGGCGGGCGATCTCACGCGCGGCTTCTAAGTTTGTGTGCAGCGCTGTTTGTTCAATCCCGTGTTCTTTGGTTGAACGGCCGGAGTTGATGTCGATCGAGACCAATGCTTCGGTTGGATTGATGATCAGATAGCCGCCCGATTTCAATTGAACCATCGGGTCGTACATCGCGCGCAATTGATCTTCGGCGCCGTAACGCTGGAACAACGGCACAGGATCAGAATAGGCTTTTACCCGGCGCGCATGGCTGGGCATGAGCATCTTCATAAAGCTCTTGGCGGATTTGTATCCGTCTTCACCTTCGACGATCACTTCTTCGATTTCGCGATTGTATATGTCGCGGATCGCCCTTTTGATGAGGTCGCTGTCCGAATGGACCAAGCTGGGCGCGGTGGATTTTAGCGTCGTTTGACGAATTTCATCCCACAGTCGGGCAAGATAATCGAAATCGCGTTTGATCTCTGTCTTGGTGCGCGTGATGCCTGCGGTTCGCACAATCAGACCCATGCTTTTCGGCAATGTGAGATCGGCAACGACTTGCTTCAAACGCTTGCGATCAGACGATGAATTGATCTTACGGCTGATCCCGCCGCCATGGCTGCTGTTCGGCATAAGAACCGTGTAGCGGCCAGCAAGGCTAAGATATGTTGTGAGCGCCGCACCTTTGTTGCCGCGTTCTTCTTTAACAACTTGGACCAACAAAACCTGACGACGTTGGATCACGTCTTGGATTTTGTACCGGCGACGCAGAGCCATACGTTTGGCACGCACTTCGTCGACTTCTTTGGCGCGGCTGCCGCGGCCACCTTTGCCGCCTTTGCCTTGCTTGCCACCTTGGCGACGACGGCCACGACCGCGGCGACCACGACGTGGCTTTTCTTCGCTCTCGCCGTCCTCTGATGATTCTTCGGTTTCTTCACCCGAATCGTCATCATCGTCGTCGTCATCGTCTTCGCCGTCATCATCTGATGCGCCGTCTTCGATTGTTGCGACTTTGTCTTTTTCCGATGTGTCGATTTCTTCCATGCCATCTTCGGCAAGGTCTTCGGCCAACGCTTCTGCGCTCTCATCCTCGGCGTCGTATTCTTCGCCGGGTGTGATGCCGTCTTCTTCTTCTTCGGCGCGAAGACGCGCTTCTTCTTCGGCCGCTTCTGCCTCTTCGGCGAGCAAGCGTTCGCGGTCATCCTGTGGGATTTGATAATAATCCGGATGGATTTCGCTAAAGGCGAGGAAGCCGTGGCGATTTCCGCCAAAGTCGACAAATGCCGCCTGCAATGATGGTTCTACGCGGGTTACTTTCGCGAGATAAATGTTGCCTTTGATCTGTTTGTGTTCAGCAGATTCAAAGTCGAATTCTTCAATTCGGTTGCCTTTGAGCACCGCCACCCGGGTCTCTTCCGAGTGGCGCGCATCGATTAGCATGCGCGTTGCCATGTAATATTCTCCAAACGCCCTGCCTGCTCACCGATAAAGGGCGAGAGGGGCGTGTAATGTGTGTGGAATAACCCCGAGGTAATACGGGGTCTGTCTGTGTGTATGCGCGAGCCTGTAACTGAAGACCGCGAGCAATATTCGTGTCTGCTGTGATGAGCGTGCGGAATGTGTCCGCCCAATTCCTATTAGGGTACCTCGCACAGTTCCCCGCGCCTGTTGGGCGCTGGATATACTTTCGCGAGGAGTGTCGTCTCGTCACTGCTTCAACCTGTAAAGTGGCCGACATTGAGCATTTTATCATGCGAATCGGGCCATGTGGGTGAAACGGCGGGTGGTTAAATGACGTATCGTCACTCCTGCCCCTGTTTCAACTTTGTCGCTAGCACCGTGGGTTACGCGCCGCAACTCTATTGCGCTTATACTGCGCAACATCCTAAGGTTTTCCTGATATGAGTATGCGCACATTGATAATGCTGATTGTGGCCGTGCCTGCGTTAATCGTGGGCGGAGCGATGGCGTTCGGTGTCGCAATCCCGGTTCCGGAATGGGGGCGTGATTACGTTTTACGTTTTTTGCTCGCTCCGGATGCTGAACCGCTCAATCTGCCGGTTATAGAGGGGCCAGATGATCCAGATCGCCCATTGATCGTCATTGATGCCGGTCACGGCGGCCGTGATCCCGGATCAATAGGGGGAGGGGATGGCAGCAATCGAGTTCTTGAAAAAGACATCGTTTTGGCGCTGTCGCTCGCATTGAGGGATGAGTTGCTCGAAGGCGGCGGCATTCGTGTGGCGCTGACCCGCGATGACGACACAATCGTCACATTGGCACAACGTCCAGAGATCGCTCGCCAATTGGAAGCGGACCTTTTCCTGTCCATTCATGCGGATTCGGCGGGCGGGAACAGCGCGGTCGCCGGAGCCAGTATTTACACGTTATCGACCGAAGCATCGTCGGAAGCCGCCGCTCGTTTTGCAGAACGAGAGAACGCTGCAGACGCGTTGAACGGGATCACAATCGAAGGCCAGAGCGCCGAAGTGAGCGCCATCTTGGTGGAACTGTCGCAACAACGAACACAGGATGACGCGACCGAATTTGCAAGTTTGTTGGAGCGTGAGGGGCAAGGCGCGATCCGGTTTCATCCCCAAACGCGGCGATCCGCAGAATTGGCCGTATTGCGCGCGCCCGATGTTCCTGGCGTTCTGTTTGAAAGTGGCTTTGTGACCAATCAGGGCGATCGTTCGCGTCTTACCACCGAAGAAGGGCGCGCCGAATATGCTAGCGTTCTGGCCCGCGCCATCCGGGTTTATTTTGCGCGCCGTGCGGATCAATAGCCCGATCGGTTCGCCGACGATCCAAGGTATGCCGTCGCGATCGCTACCAATTGAGGCCTTTTGGGCACTGGCATTCTGCTTCGAACCGCGATAAATCGCTCACCATATGTCTGAAACCCCCGAAGCCATCGAAAACGACACGGTCCCTTTCGGCCAATATGCTCGTCAACGTTTTACCGGCGATCTTGCTGCAGCGGCCGCTTGGTTTGGTGAAAAGTGGCGAGGCAGTTGGCTGTTTAAGCTGGCGGCATTTGCTCTCATTTGCCTGGTGGTGTTGTGGTTTGCTGCATGGGCGTTTTTGGCGCGAGATTTGCCGGACGCCTCCAGCTTGGCGGATTATCAGACCCCCCTCCCGACAGTGGTTCGTGGCATCGACGGCGAGATCGTGCATTCTTACGCCCGCGAACGCCGCGTCCAACTGCAGTTTGAAGATTTTCCAGAGCCGCTGGTGAACGCCTACCTTTCGGCAGAAGACAAAACATTCTTTAGCCATGGCGGCGTTGATGTGACCGGGACTGCCAACGCGGTATTTGACTATGCCACCAAATACGGATCGGGCGAACGCGCGGTTGGCGGTTCAACGATCACACAGCAATTGGCGAAAATCCTGCTTTTGGGAGATGAATATTCCATCACGCGCAAGCTGAAAGAAATGATCCTTGCCAGCCGGATCGAAGGCGTCTTGAGCAAGGAGGAAATCCTTGAATTGTATCTCAACGAGATCCCCTTAGGTCGGCGTTCGTTCGGGGTTCAGGCGGCGGCACGCGCGTATTTTGATAAGGATGTCGGCGATTTGGATCTGCATGAATTTGCGTTCCTTGCAATCCTTCCAAAAGCGCCCGAACGGTACGGGCGGTCCGGGCAAGAACAAGCCGCAATGGACCGGCGCGATTTCGTTTTGTCGCAAATGGCTGAGAACGGATTTATCACCGAAGCAGAGCGTGCTTCGGCTTCTGGTCAGCCACTGGGCCTGACCCGGCAACGCAGTCGCCGCAGCGCGGATGCAGGATATTTCCTCGAAGAGGTGCGTCGGCAATTGATCGCAGAATTTGGCGAAGCCGCCGAAGATGGCGAGAACAGTGTTTATGCGGGCGGCCTCTGGGTTCGCACATCGCTCGACGTGGAAATGCAGGCCGCCGCCAGAGATTCGCTGCGCCGCGGTTTGGTGCGCTATCATGGCCGACGCGCATGGTCAGGGCCGATCGCAACGATCCCGTTGGAAGAGGGCAATTGGTCTGGCCAACTCGCCAGTTCTTATCTCTCAATCAATTACGAAGACTGGCGCATCGGTGTTGTAACGCAACGCAGTGGATCATCGGCCACGATCGGCTTTTCAGACGGCGAAGAGGCTCCATTGTCCAATTTGCCGAACGCCTTGAAAGCTGGCGATGTAATCGCTGTGTCTCCGCAAGGAACAGGATTCAGGGTTCGCACTATTCCAGAGGCGCAAGGTGGGATGGTTGTTCAAAACGCCCAAAGCGGCCGCGTCCTTGCGATGCAGGGTGGGTTCGATCATCGGTTGTCCGATTTTAACCGCGCGACACAGGCAATGCGTCAACCGGGTTCGACCATCAAACCGTTTGTTTATGCGACCGGTCTTGATAACGGAATGACCCCATCCACTCAGATCGATAACACACGATATTGTTATTATCAGGGGCGCCGGTTGGGACAAAAGTGCATCCGCGGCGGCCGTGCAGGTCAATTCCCGATGCGGTATGGGCTTGAGCAATCACAGAACATTATGACGGTTCAAATCGGCATGCAGGCCGGGATGGATAATGTGGTTGAGACCATCGAAGGTCTTGGCATTTCGGAAGATCCCGATCCATATGCGGCCACTTCGCTTGGGGCGGAGGAATCCACGGTTATGCGGATGGTTGCGGCCTATTCTGCGATGGCGAACCATGGCCGATTGAACGAACCGAGTGTTATTGATTACGTCCAAGACCGCAATGGCGCCGTTATTTGGCGGGCTGATACGCGGTCCTGCAACGGTTGTAACATGGCCGAGTATGATGGCAGCGCCATGCCGCGTTTCGGGATCAAAGGTGAGCAAGCGATGGACGCGCGCACAGCGTTCCAAACGATGCACATGCTCGAAGGGGTTGTTTCTCGTGGCACTGCGACCGTTCTGAACGGACTTAATTTGCCGCTGTTTGGTAAGACCGGCACAACAACAGGTCCAAAAGATGTTTGGTTTGTCGGCGGTACACAGCGGTTGATTGCGGGCGCCTATGTCGGGTTTGATACGCCGCGCAATATGGGCGGATATGCGTTTGGCGGGACAATCGTCGCGCCGATTATCAAGGATCTGATCGAGAATTCACGCGATCATTGGTCCGATCTTCCTGCGATCGCACCTGAAGGTATACGTATGGTTCGGGTGGATCGCCGAACCGGCAAACGTGTCTTGGACGGTTGGCCCAGCGACGATGCGCGCTCGGACGTCATCTGGGAAGCGTTCAAACCCAACACCGAGCCAGAGCGTTCGACACGGCAGGATGAGATCGCCGCAAAACGTGATGAGATCCTTGCTTTGGTGCGCGAGTCGCGGCGCGGTTCTGATGGACCCGCCGAAAGCAGCAATGGTGAGCCGAGCGATTTTGTAGAGGAGCAAGGCGGGATCTATTGATCGCCCTTAGCGACGCGTTCCTCGCCGGATTTGAAGCGACTTGAAACCGATGCTGGGTTGAGTAGTTAAATGCGCATGACCCTATTTCATAATTTCAAAGCCGCCATGTGCGCCGCCCTCGTAGCATCCACACTGCCGGCTGCGCCGGCTTATGCTGAACTGCCGGTCGGAGAACGCGCGCCTATTTTTACAACCCAAGCCGCGATGGCTGGTGAAGAATTGGGTTTTTCGCTTCAGTCTGCGCTGCGTCAGGGACCTGTCGTCCTCTATTTTTATCCCAAAGCGTTTACGCAAGGATGCACTTTGGAAGCGAATGCCTTTGCCGAAGCCATGCCCGATTTTCGCGAAGCTGGAGCCAGCGTGATCGGCATGTCCAACGATGACATTGCCACGCTTCGCCGGTTTAGCAGCGAAGAATGCCGCGATGCTTTCCCGGTTGGCGTTGCGAGCGAGCGTTTGATCGAAGCGTATGATGTCGCGCTGGGCAATTCAGGTCTGTCTAGCCGCACATCCTATGTAATCGCGTCAGATGGACGGATTGCTTCGGTATATTCCAACGGTGATTATCGCCAACATGTAGCGCGGACATTGGCCGCGGTGCGAGCGCTTTCCAACTAGGCAGGCGGCGGCAAAGCCGCTCTGACAACTCATCTGCAAAGCTTTACAATGCCGGTCCCCGCGCTAAGCGGGTGGACCAAAGTGTCTATAGAAATTCTATTGTAAGGAACGGCTATGCGGGCTGAGGCCCTAGCTCATATTGATCGGATTGAGGCTGCCCTCAATTTGGTCCGTCAATCGCTCGATTGGGACCGTGCATTGCGCCGTCTCGATGAACTCAACGCGCGTGTTCAGGACCCGACCCTTTGGGATAATCCCAAAGAAGCGCAAGCCGTCAGCAGAGAACAAAAGACGCTCGAAAATGCGGTCAACACCGTGAACGATATCTCTTCCGAAATGGCCGACGCGGTAGAGTTCATCGAAATGGGAGAAGCGGAGAACGAAGAGAGCATCATCAACGATGGTCTTTCCACTCTCGAACGGCTCGCAAACCGCGCCGACGCGGATAAGGTTCAGGCATTGTTGTCTGGCGAAGCCGACGGCAACGACACATACCTTGAGATACACGCCGGTGCTGGCGGGACCGAAAGCCAAGATTGGGCCGAAATGCTTTTTCGCATGTACGGTCGTTGGGCCGAACGGCGCGGTTTCAAAGTGGAAACGGTTGAGTATCAATCCGGCGATCAGGCTGGGATCAAATCTGCGACGCTGTTGTTGAAAGGTGAAAACGCTTACGGCTACGCAAAGACGGAAAGCGGCGTACACCGCCTCGTCAGGATCAGCCCATATGACAGCGCGGCCAAACGCCACACCAGCTTTTCGAGCGTGTGGGTCTATCCCGTCATCGACGATGATATCGATATTGAGATCAATCCGGCCGATCTAAAAATTGACACCTATCGTGCGTCGGGCGCCGGTGGTCAGCACGTCAACACCACCGACAGCGCGGTGCGGATTACGCACCAACCTACCGGCATTGTTGTGGCCAGTCAGAACGATAGGAGCCAGCATAAGAACCGCGCCACCGCGATGAACATGCTCAAAGCGCGATTGTTTGAACGGGAAATGGCCGAACGCGAAGCGGCGGCAAGCGGCGAATATCAGGAAAAGAGCGACATTGGTTGGGGCCACCAAATCCGATCCTATGTCCTTCAACCGTACCAAATGGTCAAAGACCTTCGCACAGGCGAAACGTCCAGTTCGCCCGACAAAGTGCTGGACGGAGAGATCGATGACTTCATCTCAGCCGCGTTGGCGCAGCAGGTCACGGGCGAGGCGGTTGACGTGGAAGATGTCGAATGAATTCGGCTGCACGGACTTTAGCAAGAGCGGCGGTTTTCGCCGCTTGTGTGAGCAGCGCTGCTCCGGCTTATGCCGATGTGATAATCGGTCCTCGTGTCGCCTATTATTTCGATAATTCCAACCTGCGCACCTCTGATCTTCAAGGATTGCAGGACGCTCGCACTACGATCAATGACGAAGTGACGCAGGATTTGCGCGACGCCACCGGATTTGACGATCTGCTTGTTACCACCGTCGACAACGGTTCGGCGACGAATGCTGATCAAGTCGGCTTTGCGATGTACGGTGCGACAGTGAATTTCGGCGATGATCGTGATCGTTTTACATTCACTGGCATGTACGGTTCAGGGTCTACCACGACCGAGTTGGTGTCGTCGCGCGAAGTCACAGTGGAAGTGGCCGATATCGCATTCAATGAGCTTTCGGTGATCCAAACGGTGGCGCGTGAAGATGTCGATCGGCTTGACCTTGAATTGACCTGGCAACGCCGTTTGAACGAGAATTTTGCAGTTTCCGCTGGCGCACGCTTTGAACGGCTCGATATTTCGGGTGCGGGTGCGATCGCTATTCAAGAAACCGATGAAGTCCGCCGATTCGTTGCCGAGACGCTTGGCGAAGAAGCTCCCTCGCGCAATCTTGACGGCGCAAACACACCGAACGCTCAAGTCACGCAGAGAACGCTCGAAACGTTTAGTGCGCGGGCAGGGGTCACCGCTTTTGTGCCGTTCAACGATCAAGCGGTCGCGTTCTTTAACGGGATGGTTCAGGGCAGCTATCAACCCTCTAGTGAATTCAGGACCGCGTTCATCGGATTGAACGGCGAAGAAGTTCGCGAGGAAATTCGTAAAGACCGCGGCGAGATGAGCGTTGGACCCGATATTGCCGTAGGTGTTCAATTGATCCTCTCCGATAATCTGGCGATTGATATGCGATACAGGGCGATCGTTTTCTTTCCGATCTCTGGTGATTTCAGCTTTAGCGATTCTCGCGTTAATCACGGAGTAAATTTGGGTCTGTCATTGCGTTTGTGATGGTGGTTTTGCGTGCCTTTCTCCTGGTCATGTTTGCGGCTTTGATGCTGCCGACCGGTGCGCATGCCGAGGTGAAAGCGCTGTTGGTTGGCTCAAATTATGAGGCGGCCGAGAACGAAGCGCTGCGTTTGGCCAACCCTCTTGCGGATGTTCGATTGGTCGAGTCTGCTTTACGGTCTACGGCGGCATCGGAAATCTCAACTTTGGAAGAACCCGACGCCGAAGAATGGCAGGCGGGCTTGGATGCGTGGCTCAATTCCTTGTCTGGAGATGACATCGGGTTGTTTTATTTTGCTGGCCACGGATTTCAGATTGAGGGTCACAATTTCTTGATGAGTTCGGACGGAAAGTCCCTCATCCCGCTGGAATCGCTGGTCACCCAGATTAGCATGCGCGCTCGCGGCGCCGTAATTGTGATCGATGCGTGTCGGAACAATCCGTACTTTGATGCCGAACCCGATGACAGAATTGAAATCGTCGAAGTGTCAGGCAGCACCCGCAGCTTAAGCTATGTGACTTTGTCCGACATAAGCTATTCTTCTGGCGGCTTGGCTCAGCTCGGCAATCTGCGCGGACTTTCCGCCGTCGCCTTTTTCTCGACAGAGCCCGGCAATGTTGCAGAAGACGGTCCGACGCCGGGCAAAGGCAGCCCCTTTGCCATCGAATTCGCAAAACAAATCGACCGCCGGCAATCGCTCGATGAAGTGTTTCGGAAAACCGCAATTGCGGTGACGGAGCGCACTGACAATCGACAATCGCCGTGGCGTCAAGGTGATCTGGCGTTCAACGTGTTTATCTCTGGTATGCGGGCTTTGCCGATCCCATGATGCGCCTTTATGCCTTTGCTTTGCTTGCCGTGATGCCAGTCTTGGCGGCGTGTGATGATTTGTTGTCTGTCCCGGCCAGCCCAGAGACCGACATGGAATTCCCATTGCCAGATCGACCCGTTTCAGAGGTCGTATCGAACCAATTTTCGAACGAAGACGCACGCGATGAACGCGGTGAAGCGCAGCAAGTCATGGATATGGCCAACATCGCTTCTGGTATGACAGTGGCGGATATCGGCGCGGGCGAAGGGTATTACACCGTCCGTTTGGCCGAACGCGTTGGCAATGACGGCCGGGTCTTGGCCCAGGACATCGATCGCGACGCTCTGGAGCGGCTTGGTCGCCGGGTTGAACGCGAACGGTTGGAAAACATTTCGATCAAATCGGGTGAAGCGGACAATCCAAGATTGCCCGTCGACAGCTTTGATCGCATCTTCTTGGTTCATATGTACCACGAGGTGACGGAACCTTACGAGTTCCTATGGCGAATGTGGCCAGCTTTGGCCGAGGGTGGACAGATCATCGTCGTGGATGTCGATCGTCCCACCAACAGGCATGGTATTCCACCTGCCTTGTTGTTTTGTGAGTTAGAAGCTGTCGGATACAAATTGGTTGAATTTGTCGAGCGGCCCGATCTCAAAAGTTACTTCGCCCGTTTTGAACGCGGCGAAGAACGCTCCGAGCCGGAGAATATTGGAACCTGCAGCAACGGATAATTGCCCTGTTTGATCGGGCGATTTGGGCCGTTTCGCGCACCACCTTTGCCAATGAAAAGAGCGTGTGGTGCGGTCCTCGCTTCAATAGCCTGCCTATAATTATGAACGACACGTTCATGCGCCCTTTCTATCGCCAAGTCGTGATGCTAGGCGCTGCGTCAATTACATTGATAAAAGTTCAGGGGACCCGCCAAGGATGACCAATTATCCAACCAGCTTTGACCGCGATGATCTGTTGAAATGCGCGCGGGGTGAGTTGTTCGGCCCGGGCAATGCGCAATTGCCCGAACCACCGATGCTCATGATGGATCGGATCACGGATATTTCCGGCGATGGTGGACCCAGCGGCAAAGGGCATGTCGTGGCGGAATTTGATATCAAACCGGACCTTTGGTTCTTTGATTGTCATTTCCCCGGTAATCCAATCATGCCCGGTTGTCTTGGCCTTGATGGATTGTGGCAGCTGACTGGGTTCAACCTGGGGTGGCGCGGTTGGCTGGGGCGCGGCTATGCGTTGGGAGTTGGAGAGGTCAAATTGACCGGCATGGTTCGCCCAGATCGCAAAAAACTTACCTATTACGTGGATTTCACCAAGGCTGTTCAAACACGACGATTGACCATGGGCGTGGCCGATGGCCGTGTAGAGGCCGACGGTGAGATCATTTATCAAGTTAAAGATATGAAAGTCGCCTTGTCAGAGGCGTGAGGGGGAACATGCGTCGAGTCGTTGTAACAGGGCTGGGGATCGTCTCCTCAATAGGCAACAACACATCAGAGGTTCTGGCCTCTTTGAAGGCAGGCAAATCCGGCATCACCTTTAACGAGGCAATGGCCGAACATGGTTTCCGATCACAGATTGCCGGTTCGGTGAATCTGGATGTTGCGGAGCACGTGGATAAGCGCACGTTGCGATTTATGGGACCGGGCGCTGCCTATGCCCATATCGCGATGGGTCAGGCGATTGCCGATGCCGGATTGGAAGAAAGCGATGTCGTAAACCCCATGACCGGCGTGATTGCTGGTTCTGGCGGCCCGTCGACATCCGCGATGCTTACCGCGCATCAGACGGTTCTTAAAACCGGGGCTACGAAACGCGTGGGGCCATTCGCAGTGCCTAAGACGATGTCGTCGACGGTAAGCGCGAACCTTGCCACGGCGTATCAGATTAAGGGGATGAATTTCTCCATCACTTCGGCATGTTCCACATCGCTGCATTGCATCGGTATGGCGGCACAGCAAATCGCATTAGGCCTACAAGATGTGATGTTCGGCGGCGGCGGCGAAGAATTGGATTGGACGCTGTCCTGTTTGTTCGACGCGATGGGTGCCATGTCGAGCAAATATAACGACACGCCAGAGCGCGCATCGCGCGCGTTTGACGCAGACCGAGATGGATTTGTCATCGGCGGCGGCGGCGCAATTGTTGTGTTGGAAAGTTTGGAACGCGCCCAAGCGCGCGGTGCCAAGATCTACGCCGAGGTCACTGGCTTTGCTGCAACATCCGATGGCGCCGATATGGTTGCTCCTTCGGGTGAGGGCGGCGAACGCGCCATGCGCGGTGCTATCCGCACCCTCAATGAAGATCGCAAGGTCAGCTATATCAACGCGCACGGCACATCGACGCCCGTTGGCGATGTGGGTGAGATCGAAGCCGTTCGCCGGGTCTTTGGTGAGGGCGCAACGCCGCCGGTTAGTTCAACCAAATCTATGACCGGTCACAGCCAAGGCGCGACCGGTGCGCAAGAAGCGATCTATTGCCTATTGGCTTTGGACAACGATTTCATCATCCCATCGATCAATGTTGAAACCCTCGATCCGGCCTTGAAGCCAGAAGAAATCGCCACAAGCCTGGTGGAGAATGCGGGTCTCGACACGGTTATGACCAACTCCTTTGGATTTGGCGGAACCAACGGGTCGATGTTGTTGTCGAAATTTCACGGGTGAGATTGCGGCGAAACATCCAATAGTTGAGGTGGCGTAATATGGGTGTGCTTTCCGGAAAACGCGGGCTTGTGATGGGCGTGGCCAACGATCGCTCGATCGCGTGGGGCATCGCAAAAGCATGCGCAGAAGCTGGGGCTGAATTGGCATTCACCTATCAAGGTGAAGCATTTGGCAAGCGGCTTGAGCCATTGGCCGAAAGTGTTGGTTCGGACTTTCTGCTCGATGTCGATGTTACCGACGATGCATCTCTGGATGCGGCATTCGGTGCATTGAATGAGCGGTGGGAAACGTTGGATTTCGTGGTTCATGCAATCGCCTTTGCGGACAAATCCGAATTGTCCGGGCGCATTTTGGATACTTCGCGGGAGAATTTTAAAAACTCGCTCGATATCTCCGCTTACAGCCTGATCGAAGTGGCGCGCCGTGCGCATCCAATGATGGTCGACAATGGCGGCACACTGCTTACGCTGAGCTATATGGGATCGACCCGCGTCACGCCGAATTACAATGTAATGGGCGTTGCCAAAGCGGCGCTAGAGGCGGCGGTGCGGTATCTTGCCGATGACCTTGGGCCGGACGGTATCCGCGTCAACACAATTAGTCCCGGACCGATGAAAACGCTGGCCATGTCCGCAATTGGCGGTGCGCGCAGCACGTATAGACACGCCGACACCAACGCGCCGCTTCGCAGCAATGCAACGTTAGAAGCGGTCGGCGGTACGGCGGTGTATCTTTGCAGCGATGCTGGGGCCTGCACCACGGGTGAGATCATCCATGTCGATGGCGGTTTCCATGTGTTGGGCATGCCGCAATTCGAGAATTTGTGAGGGAGCATTCGTGATGCTGATCAAGGCAACCGACCTTTCCGAACCAGAGGTTGTGTCACTGCTCGAACTGCATCACGGGGAAATGGAGAAATTCTCTCCTCCGGGCACGTGCCATGTGCTTGATCTGAGCGGCTTGAAGTCTCCCGATATCGACGTTTATGCTGCATGGGATGGAGACACATTGCTCGCCATCGGAGCGCTAAAACAGCACGAAGGCTTTGGCGAAATCAAATCCATGCGCGCGCATCCAGAAGCCCGCGGGACCGGCGCGGGCAGGGCGATGCTCACCCATTTGGTAGATCGAGCGCGTGAGTTTGGTTTTGGTTCAGTAAAATTGGAAACTGGATCGGGTGAGCTTTTTGAAGCAGCACTGGGCCTTTATCGTGCATTTGGTTTCAAACCTTGCGGCTCATTTGCCGGCTATGAGCCGGGCGAGTTTAATCAGCTGTTTGCGTATCAATTGTAGTTGATTGAATCGGCGACGCGTCAGACACAGTCCCCAAAACTTGGTGGCCCATCACGTGATAGCACTTTGGTCATGCCTCTTTCCCACATCTCGCGATCACCATCGCGCATGTGCTCGTAGACTTTACTGTCGTCGTCCAAGGTGCAAATTCTTTGATCTGTGGTCGGCGCAACGCCTTGATGCGCCTTAAATGTTTGTAGCCCCTGCTCACCATCAGGCAGATTGCGGATCAGATAAGCATCAAACTGTTGCGCCCAAGATGACAATCGTGCCTGAAATTCAGGATCGTCGTTGGGGTAGCACAGCTGGCCTTGTACCTGAGCAAAATATACAAATACAGCACCGCAAAGGACGCCGCGCCCTGGAGGCTCAGGGTCCTCAGATGGAGGCATTGCCCCCAACAGAGTAATGCCCGCAATAGAAGCCAGCAGAGGCTTCAAGCAATCAGCGCCGTCAGTACTTGATCCGGTGGCCGGTGCCCATCGGCCCAGAACCGAATATTGGCGATGACTTTCTCACCAGATGCCTCGCGCCCTTCGACGGTGGCGCTGCCAATATGGGGTAGGGTCATGACATTGGGATGCTCCAACAACCGTCGGTCGACATTGGGTTCATCGGGGTAGACGTCCAGACCCGCACCCACGAGGTGCCCGTCTTGTAGGGCGGCGATCAAGGCCTCTTGATCGATCAATTCGCCGCGTGCGGTGTTGATGATACAAGAACCGCGTTTCATCATCGCGATACGATCGGCGTCCATCAATCCGCGAGTATCCTCGGTTAACGGGCAATGCAGCGTTAGAATATCCGCTTCGCCAACCAAGGCGTCGACATTGTCGACAAAGCGCGCGCCGAGCATGCTCTCAACCGCCTGAGGCAGAGGTTTGCGATTGGTGTAGGCGACCTCCAAACCAAACGCCCGAGCGCGGTGCGCGACCGCCTGTCCAATGCGGCCCATGCCGACTATGCCCAAGACTTTCCCGCCGAGCTTGCGTCCGAGCAATCCCGATGGCGCCCAACCTGTCCATTCGCCGCGTCGAACCAAACCCGTTCCTTCGCGAATGCGCCGAGGCACGCCGATAATGGCTGCCATCGCAATGTCGGCGGTGTCATCGGTAAAGACGCCGGGCGTGTTGGTGACTTTGATCTTTCTCTGCGCCGCTGCTGCCAGATCAATGTGTTCTACACCCGCGCCAAAATTCGCAATTAGACGGAGCCTTTCGCCTGCTTGCTCAATCATTTCTGCGTCGATTGTGTCAGTCACCGTGGGCACCAACACATCGCAATCGCCCATAGCCGCGATCAAATCGCCGCGAGTCATCGGAACATCGGAGGGGTTCAATGAGACATCGTACAATTCGCTCATCCGTGTCTCAACACTGGGTGCTAAGTGGCGGGTCACCACAACTTTGGGTTTGCCTGCCGGGAATTGCGGTGCTGGGTTCGTGTCTGCCATGTGAACCGCGCTAAGGGGTTTGGCCCGGTCCGGTCAAGCAGGCTCTCCCGGATTGGCACAGGTGCTCTCTCAATGCGTTTTAGTGGCTTGAAGAAATAACCGCCTCATGGCTATCACGCGCCCATGACTGTTAACCGAACATTTGCCATATTTTCCTTGTCTTTCGCCTGCGCAGCATGCGTCGCTTTAATAAGTTTTGTGCCAGAGGCCCGGGCCCAAGAACGCGAGACACCGTATTGGGCCACTTTGCGCTTTAACGAAGTGAACATGCGCGTTGGGCCCAGCACGGAATATCCGATCGAATGGGTGTATCAACGCGAAGGTTTGCCGGTGAAGGTGGTGCGCTTGTTGGATGGGTGGCGGTTTGTCGAAGACAGCGAGGGCACCCAAGGGTGGATCGCGTCGAGCCAGCTCAGCCCGTCATTGGGTGTCTTAATCGTTGGTGACGGGAACGTCATTTTGCGTGCCGACGCCGCACCGAACAGCGCCGTACGTTGGCGTGCAGAGCCCGGCGTGGTTGGCGATCTAATGTGGTGCAGGGACGATTATTGCGAAATCGACGTTGGTGGCCGCACGGGTTGGATACTGAAAGAACGGATTTGGGGGGCGGGAGACATGGTTCCCGCCTCGTAATTTTCTCCGTGATTTTCTAAAGTCTAACCCCGAAAAAATTAGGTCAGCTCAACCGCGATGGCAGTTGCTTCGCCGCCGCCAATGCAAAGGCTGGCAACGCCGCGTTTCTTGCCTTGTTGTTTCAACGCGTTGATCAATGTCACAATGATGCGTGTGCCCGACGCGCCGATTGGGTGACCCAATGCGGTGGCGCCTCCATTCACATTGATCTTGTCATGCGGAATGCCAATGTCGCGCATCGCGAACATCGCCACGCATGCAAACGCTTCGTTCACTTCCCAAAGATCGACGTCATCAATGGTCCATCCGGCGTTGGAGAGAACTTTCTCAATCGCACCAACCGGAGCGACTGTGAAATCTTTAGGTTCCCGCGCATGGGCGGCCATTGCGGTGATCGTGGCGATTGGAGACTGACCATTTTCATTCGCCACGCTCGCTCGGGTCAACACGACGGCCGCAGCACCATCAGAGATTGAGCTTGAGGTTGCCGCAGTGATCGTGCCGTCTTTGGCAAACGCTGCGCGCAATTGTGGGATTTTGTCCGGGCGTCCTTTGCCGGGCTGTTCATCGGTTTCGACCGTCACGTCGCCTTTACGCGTTTTGAACGTAACCGGCACAACTTCATCTGCAAACGCGCCGCTTTCGATGGCTGCGTTTGCACGGCTCAAAGATTCAATCGAGTAGGCGTCCTGTTCTTCGCGTGACAGTTGGTACGCATCGGCGGTGTCTTGCGCAAAGGTGCCCATTGCGCGGCCTTCTTCATAGGCATCTTCGAGCCCGTCCAAGAACATATGATCGTATGTAGTGTCGTGCCCGATTCGTGCGCCCGACCGGTGTTTTTTGAGGAGGTATGGCGCATTGGTCATGCTTTCCATCCCGCCTGCCACGACATAGTCGATGGTGCCGCTGGCCAACGCTTCGGCACCCATGATGACCGTTTGCATGCCGCTTCCGCAGACTTTGTTTACAGTGGTGGCCTGAACCGTTTTGGGCAAACCTGCTTTGATCATCGCTTGACGGGCAGGGGCCTGACCCAATCCAGCGGGAAGCACGCAGCCCATGTAACCCCGATCAAATTTGTCGCCGGATACGCCAGACCGTTCCACAGCCGCTTTCACAGCCGTCGCGCCGAGATCGGTTGCCGAAACATCAGAAAGAGCCCCTTGCATGCCGCCCATCGGTGTGCGGGCATAGGATAGGATGACGATGGGGTCAGCGGCGGAAAAATGAGTCATCTAAATCGTTCCTCTTGAGGGAGAGTGCAATGGTGCGCGTGATGTAGTGTCGCCGCCCAAAATTGGCAATGCGAAGGAGCCGTTCAAAGCGGGTCAACAACCGGCGGCTTGCAACGCGAAGGGGATTGCGCGACAAACGATGGCAAATTGAAACCAAAAAGTCGGGAGAGAGCACGATGGCCAACGCCAAGACAGACGATCGTAAGGATGAATTGGACCAGCTGCTGAAGCTGCAACGTGACGCTTTCACTGCGTCCCGGCCCGAGGATATGGCCATGCGCAAGGATCGCATCAAACGCGCCATGGCCATGGTCAAAGATCATGCGGACGCGTTTTGTAAAGCGATGAGTGCAGATTTCGGTAGCCGTTCGGTAGAACAGAGCATGTTGACCGACATCGCGGCAACCGTGGGCGCGGGCAAGCACGCGCTCAAGAATATGGACAAATGGGCCAAAGCGGAAAAACGTCCGGTTCAATTCCCATTGGGATTGTTGGGCGCAAAGGCCGAGGTTCGCTATGAACCAAAGGGTGTCATTGGCATTTTGTCACCTTGGAATTTCCCAGTGCAACTCGCAATCGGCCCGTTGATGCAAGTTTTGGCGGCAGGCAATCGCGCCATGATTAAACCAAGCGAGTTCACCGAACGCACCAGCCAGTTGATGGCGGAATTGGTCGACGAGTATTTTACGCGCGATGAAGTCGCCGTGATCACGGGCAGCCCAGAGGTTGCCGCTGCATTCTCGTCATTGCCGTTCGATCATCTGGTCTTCACCGGCTCAACGGCCACCGGTCGGCGCGTTATGGAGGCCGCCGCTAAGAACTTGGTCCCGGTTACATTGGAATTGGGCGGAAAATCGCCAGTCGTCATGGGGCGCAGCGCCGATTTTGCGAAAGCGGGTGAACGGATTGCGTTGGGCAAAATGATGAATGCCGGTCAAATCTGCCTTGCCCCCGACTACATGTATGTTCCCGAGGATAAGCAGGACGAGGCCGTTGCCGGCGTTTCCAATGGTGTGGCCGCTATGTACCCGACCCTGTTGGAAAACGAAGACTACGCATCTATCGTATCGGACCGTCACTTCGAGCGGCTCCAAGGGCTTGTCGAAGACGCCCGCGAAAAGGGGGCAGATGTGGTCGAAGTGAATCCCGGCAACGAAGACTTCGCCAATGCGAACCAACGCAAGATGCCTCTGACCATCCTAAAGAACGTCACCGATGAGATGGAGGCGATGCAGGAAGAAATCTTTGGCCCGGTTTTGCCGGTTAAGACCTACAAGGCTGTCGATCAGGCGGTCGATTACATCAACGAGAACGACAGCCCACTTGGCCTTTACTATTTTGGTGATGACAAGAGCGAGCAAGAGCGCGTCTTAAACCGCACGATTTCCGGCGGTGTGACAACCAATGACGTGCTCTTCCACATTTCGATCGAAGATTTGCCATTTGGTGGCGTCGGGCCGTCGGGAATTGGCAGCTATCATGCGATAGAGGGCTTCCGCGAGTTCAGCCATGCGCGGGCCGTGTATCATCAACCAAAAATCGACATCGCGAAATTGGGCGGGTTTAAGCCGCCGTATGGCAAATCCACCGAAAAAGCGGCTGCTCAGATGATGAAATGATCCTATCATAGGCTCTCACCCCGGTGGTACCGTTTGCATCGGAAGGTTCATTGAAACCTACCGACGGCGCCACCGGGGGTAAGAAAGCCAAGGATATGAAACCGTTCCCCCGCGAATCCGCCAAATTATCCTTAGTGATTCTTCGGATTGCCCCGGGCACAAAGCAGCATTCGATTTAGTGCAACAGATATGCTCAGCTTTGCCCGAGTCGAACCCTTGCGCCGGGCAAGCGAGCGGCCTATTGGCAGGCCACTTGGGATTAACAACGCTTGGACATGGCTGTGATCGACCTCTCTCAGTATCTGCCGATACTGTTATTCATTGGCATCGCCTTTGGGCTCTCCGTATTGTTTGTGTTCTTACCGATGGGCGTGTCGCGCCTAACCGGTGCGCACAACCCGGATGAGGAAAAGAACTCAGAATATGAATGCGGTTTCCCCGCGTTTGAAGATGCACGCAGTCAGTTTGACGTGCGTTTCTATCTCGTCGCCATCAGCTTTATCATCTTCGATCTCGAAGCCGCGTTTTTGTTCCCTTGGGCTGTAAGTCTGGGTGAAACAGGTTGGGCCGGCTGGATCGGTATGATGACATTCTTGGGTATTTTGGCGGTTGGCCTTGCCTACGAATGGAAAAAGGGAGCTTTGGACTGGGAATGAGCACTCTAGTTACCCCGCCACAGGGATTGCCCGATATTTCCGCGCTTGAAACCGCGAAGGGCGGCGACATGCGCGCGCCTGACGCCGATTATTTTAAGGCGATGCAAACCGAAGTGAATGACAAGGGGTTCCTTGTCACTTCCACCGAAGATTTGTTTCAGTGGGCGCGCACCGGATCGCTTTGGTGGATGACATTTGGCCTGGCGTGTTGCGCGGTTGAAATGATCCACGTGAACATGCCGCGTTACGACATGGAGCGGTTCGGCATCGCTCCGCGCGCGTCACCGCGTCAATCGGACGTGATGATTGTGGCAGGCACGCTCTGCAATAAAATGGCGCCCGCTTTGCGCAAAGTGTACGATCAGATGTCCGATCCCAAATATGTGATCAGCATGGGTTCCTGCGCCAATGGCGGCGGCTATTACCATTATTCCTACAGCGTGGTTCGCGGTTGCGATCGGATTGTGCCCGTAGACATCTATGTGCCCGGCTGCCCTCCCACTGCAGAAGCGTTGCTGTACGGCGTAATGCAGCTTCAACGCAAAATCCGTCGCAGCGGCACGATTGAGCGGTGATATGATGCTTGCTCGCAAGACTGTCCGATCATTAGGCGCTGCAGTTGCCCTATCCCTTGTTGTGTCTTCAGGCACCGTGATGGCGTTGGACGCGCATGATGACGGAGAGGCCGTTCCTGCCGACGTTTCGGTCGTTGAATTCACCGTAGCGGACTCCACGGTTTCGGTAACGATCCCGTGTGCGGTCACCATGCCGGGGCCTCCCGGTGGCGATGATTTTCAAAGCACCGTGTGCATCGATGGCGATCAGATGTTTGTCTTTGCGGGATCGGAAGGCGTAGCGACCGGCAATGTCGGTCCGATGGTCTCTGATTTCGATGCAGCCTACGAAGAAATCGAAACATCCCCCGACACCACGAGCCTTGTTTCGGAAGAAGTAGACGGGCGCCGCACTTTGCGCGCTGCTCGTGGTCCGGATCCGGCGTATGGTGTGATGCAGGCCGTTGAATTGGCCGATGATGCGGTTGTTTATGTAATCGCCATGTCGCGCCCCGGTGCCGAAGAACCGCTTGACGAAAGCGCAAGGCAAAGAATGAGCGATTTTGTGAACTCATTGGAGATTGGGGAATGACCGTTTTGCATTCTGCTCCGAAATTCGCCTCAAATGCTGGCGTGGTTGATGTGTTGAGCGAAGCTCTCAACGATTGGCTGGATGGTGCGAAGGAACAGCACGGGGAAATCATCCTCACCGTAAAGCGCGAGGCGATTGCGGATGTGTTGCGCGTGTTGCGCGATGACCATGCGTATCAACAGATGGTTGAAATTGCGGGCGCGGATTACCCCGATCGGGCCGAACGGTTCGAAGTGGTCTACATGTTGCTTTCGCTGACTAAGAACCACCGCATCATGGTCAAATGTTCGACCGACGAAGCGACGCCGGTGCCCACGATTACAACATTGTGGCCCAATGCCGGTTGGTTGGAACGCGAAGTGTTCGACATGTACGGCGTCGTTTTTGACGGCAATGCCGATTTGCGCCGCATCCTTACCGATTACGGTTTTGAAGGGCACCCTTTCCGCAAGGATTTCCCAATGACCGGCTACACTGAGTTGCGTTATTCCGAAGAGGAAAAGCGCGTTGTGTATGAGCCGGTGGAACTGCCTCAGGATATGCGCACATTTGACTTCCTTTCCCCGTGGGAGGGCTCTGATTATGTGCTTCCCGGCGACGAGAAAGCGGAAGATGAGAAAGGGGACGACAAATGAGCGTCCAAATCGAAGAATCGCCCACCACTGACGGCGATATCATCACAAATTACACGATCAATTTCGGGCCTCAGCACCCCGCAGCACACGGCGTTTTGCGGATGATCATGGAGCTGGACGGCGAAGTGATTGAACGCGTTGATCCGCATGTCGGATTGCTTCACCGAGGCACCGAGAAACTGATCGAGAGCAAGACCTATCTTCAGGCTCTCCCATATTTTGACCGGCTCGATTACTGTTCACCGCTGTGTCAGGAGCACTCATATGTGCTCGCGATTGAAAAGCTGTTGAACATCGAAGTTCCAGAGCGTGCGCAATATTTGCGCGTTCTGTTCGCAGAGCTGACCCGCATCTGTAACCACATGCTCAATATCGGTGCGCACGTCATGGATGTGGGCGCGATGACTCCGAACCTTTGGGTGTTTGAGCTGCGCGAAGATTGCCTCAACTTCTTTGAACGCGCATCGGGCGCGCGCATGCACTCAGCATGGTTCCGCCCCGGCGGCGTGCATCAGGATGTGCCTGAAAAACTGCTCGTCGATATTGGCGATTGGCTCGACAACCGCTTTTTCCAATTGTTCGATGATGCGATGAGCCTGGTGGTCGACAACCGCATCTTTAAACAGCGCAACGTCGATATCGCGGTCGTTGGCCGCGATGATGCGATTGCATGGGGCTTTAGCGGCCCGATGATCCGCGCCGCTGGCATCCCATGGGATTTGCGCAAATCACAGCCTTACGATGTCTACGACCGCATGGAATTTGATATTCCGGTGGGGACGAACTCGGATTGTTACGACCGTTTCATGGTGCGTCTGGCCGAAGTGCGCGAAAGCGCGAAGATCATCAAACAATGCATCCGCGACATGCCGCAAGGCCCAATCGCGAGCACCGATGGCAAAGTCTCCCCGCCAAAACGCGGCGAGATGAAGCAGTCGATGGAAAGCCTGATCCACCACTTTAAGCTCTACACCGAAGGCTTCCACGTGCCCGAAGGCGAAGTTTACGTCGCCACCGAAAGCCCCAAGGGTGAGTTTGGCGTGTATTTGGTCAGCGACGGCAGCAACAAACCATACCGCTGCAAGATCCGTCCGACCGCGTTCAGCCACCTTCAAGCGATGGACTTCATGAGCAAAGGGCACATGCTGCCCGACGCCACCGCCATTCTGGGCGCGATTGATGTTGTGTTTGGGGAGTGTGACCGGTGAGCGGAGGGAAGACCTTACTCTTGATGACCGCTGCTGCAATTATCGCGGGGCCGGTGATTTTTTACGCCTTGTTCGCACCTGAGGGCGGTTTTCTTCAAGTGTATGGAGGTAACGGTTGGCTCGTTTCTGGCGTCCTGATTGGGGGCATGGTGATTTGGTGGATCGCGGCGCTTTGGCTGGGGCATACCGCGACAACGAACGACAAACCTGAGAATTCTGAACATGGCTGACCGTACACCTGCACCCGATACGCCTGAACTCCGCGCGCGCTGGGGTGACTTCGCTTGGACGAAGGAAAACAAGGCTAAGGCGGATTATCACATCGCCAAGTACCCGGACGGGCGCCAGAAATCGGCAGTGATGGCGCTGCTCGATCTGGGTCAGCGTCAGGTTGGTGCAGAGACAGACACACAAGGCTGGCTGCCGCTGCCGGTGATCGAATATATTGCGAAATATCTCGATATGCCGGTCATCCGCGTGCTCGAAGTCGCGACCTTTTATTTCATGTACAACATGAAGCCGGTCGGAAAATTCCACGTGCAGGTATGCGGCACGACGCCGTGCATGCTGCGCGGTTCGGACGACATCATCAGCGCGTGTAAGAAACGCGGCATGGCCAAGGGCGAAGTTTCGGAAGACGGCCTTTGGACCCTTACTGAGGTTGAGTGCATGGGTAATTGCGCTACCGCGCCGATGGTTCAGATCAACGATGACAATTACGAAGATTTGACCGCAGACCGCCTTGATGCGGTTTTGGATGCGTTGGCCGCCGGTGAAACGCCAAAGGCGGGAACGCAGGAACCGGGTCGCCACACATCCGAACCAAAGGACGGCGTAACGTCGCTTAAAGCGATGGTTGATGCGAACCACGATTATCGGGGTGAGTATTGATGGAAGAAGACAAGACCGATTACCGCACACTAGGGATTGTGTTCTTGATCGCAGGCTTTGGCCTGGCGATCAGCCTTGGCGTGACTGTGGGGCCAGCTTTTATGCCATCGGGGTTGGCTTTGATCATTGTGGGCGCGGTCTTTTTGACCAAGAAAAATGCTGAGGATGATCAATGAACGGCGGCGTTCTCGCCTTGATGATCGCCGGTCTCGTCGGCTTTGGCGTCGGCGCGTATCTCGCCGCGACGGGAGATCGGACCACGGGCATCGCATTGATGGCAATGGGTTTGATGTTTCAGGTTCTGACATTGCGTCAATTGAAACTGGCAAAGTCGAAGGATGATGATGATGCCGGTTGAGAAAGACATGAATTATAAGACCGGCGGCATGGCTTTCATCGCGTTGGGCGCGGTGTTTATTCCTACCGTCAATGTCGCTTTGGGTGCAGCGTTTTTGGCGATCGGTGCCGCGCTTATCTCGCAACATAAAAGCAAAGACGCCGACCGGTTAGAAAATGGAGATGAAAGCTGATGCTGGCTGATAAGGACCGCATCTTCACCAACGTCTATGGCTTCCAAGATTGGGGTCTAAAGGCGGCGCAAAAGCGCGGCGATTGGGATGGCACGAAAGCGTTGATTGAACGCGGCAACGACGCGATCATCGATGAGATGAAGGCATCGGGTCTGCGCGGGCGGGGCGGGGCAGGTTTCCCTACTGGTCTCAAATGGTCGTTCATGCCCAAATCATCGGCAGATGGCCGGCCCAGTTTTCTGGTCATCAACGCCGATGAATCCGAACCGGGCAGTTGTAAGGATCGCGAGATCCTGCGTCATGATCCACACAAATTGATCGAAGGCGCTTTGGTCGCAGGCTTCGCCATGCGTGCACGAGCGGCGTATATCTATGTTCGCGGTGAATATATCCGCGAAGCTGAAACGCTCCAGGCGGCCATCGACGAAGCCTATGAGGCTGGCCTGATCGGAAAGAATGCTAGCGGGTCCGGCTACGATTTTGACGTGTTCATGCACCGGGGTGCTGGCGCGTATATTTGCGGTGAAGAAACCGCGATGATCGAAAGCCTCGAGGGCAAAAAAGGTCAGCCGCGTTTGAAGCCGCCATTCCCGGCGGGCGCGGGCCTTTATGGGTGTCCCACCACGGTCAACAATGTTGAAAGCATCGCGGTGGTTCCAACGATCCTGCGACGCGGCGCGTCTTGGTTCAGCAGCTTTGGCCGCGAAGGCAATGCGGGGACTAAGCTATTCCAAATCAGCGGCCACGTTGAAAACCCATGCGTCGTCGAAGAAGCGATGAGCATTCCGTTTGAGGAGCTGATCGAAAAGCATTGCGGCGGCATTCGTGGCGGATGGGACAATCTGCTTGCGGTGATCCCGGGCGGTTCATCTGTTCCGTTGGTTCCTGCCGATCAAATTCGCCATGCCCCAATGGACTTTGACGGTTTGAAAGAACTCGGCTCTGGTCTTGGCACGGCGGCGGTCATTGTGATGGACAAATCCACCGATATCGTGCGCGCGATCAGCCGATTAAGCTATTTCTACAAGCACGAATCTTGCGGCCAGTGCACGCCGTGCCGCGAAGGCACCGGTTGGATGTGGCGCATGATGGAGCGGCTTCGCACAGGCGATGCGGCCATCGAAGAAATTGACATGCTGCAAGAGGTGACGAAGCAGGTCGAGGGGCACACAATCTGCGCGTTGGGCGATGCGGCGGCGTGGCCCGTGCAAGGCCTGATCCGTCACTTCCGGCCAGAGTTGGAGCGCCGGATCCACGAGCATAATGCACAATTTGCGGAGGCGGCAGAATGAGGCACCTCATCGCCGCCTTATTGTTTGTTGTGTTGGCGGGCGGGGCAATTCTGCCTGTTCACGCGCAACTTTCGCCCGGTACTTCGGGCTACAGCAGCGCGCCCGTCGAAGGCTCGGAGCGTGATTATTGGTATTTGGTGCGTCAATTGGGCCATTGCCTCTCCAGCTCGAAGAAAGACGAGGCCGTCACGTTTCTTTCCACGGTGCCGGGATCGCGCGCCGAGGGATCGGCGTGGGATGATTTGTTCAACAACGGCCGGAGCAACAATCCGTGCATGCAGACATTCGTTTCAGCCTCGATCGTAAGAGCGCATGTTCGCGGTGCGATGGCTGAAGCGATTTTCGAACGGCATGTCAAAGATTTGGATGGTCAATTCTCTCCTACCTTTGATGAACCAGAAAGTGTTGCGAGCATTCATGATTTTGCCGACTGTTTTGTCGCGCGGCACTACGATACGGCGCAAAACTTGGTTGAAGAGACCAAGATTTCGTCGCGCGGAGAGCTGCAATTCATCCGGGAAATTGTTTCAGAGTTTGGACCTTGCCTTCCGCAAGGGCGAGACGTTGAAATCGTTCCAACAGACGTGCGCCTCGCAATTTCCGAGGCGCTATATCGCACCACGATCACCGATAACGGCGACAACCAGAGCGTAGGAGGTAGCGATGCCTAAAGTCACCGTAGACGGCCAGACAATCGAAGTTCTGGAAAAGGACTATCCTCTTGCAGACGTGCGAAGGGACGGAACAAAGAACGCCCCTAAGAAAACCATTGGCTATTCAATCAGCGCGGGCTCTGCTGTGGCTGCGATTGCGCTCGCGGTTGATCGCTATGGCGAATTTGCAGTTGGAGCAGAGAGCTTTGCCAGTTGGGCAATACCTCCCCTCGCTTTCGCTGCACTGACTGCCACGACCTTTGCAGCCGTAAAACTTGGCTATCCGGCGAAGGAAGAAACCGATGCCTAAAGTCACCGTAGACGGCCAAGAAATTGAAGTCCCTCAGGGCGCGACTGTTTTGCAGGCTTGCGAGCAGGCGGGCAAAGAGATCCCGCGTTTCTGCTATCATGAACGGCTGTCCATCGCCGGCAATTGCCGCATGTGCTTGGTCGAAGTGAAGCCGGGGCCGCCTAAGCCTCAGGCATCGTGCGCTTTGCCAGCGGGTGAGGGGCAGGAAATCCGCACCGACACGCCTATGGTCAAAAAGGCGCGCGAAGGGGTGATGGAGTTTCTCCTGATTAACCACCCGCTTGATTGCCCGATTTGCGATCAAGGCGGAGAGTGCGATTTGCAGGATCAAGCCGTTGCCTATGGACGCGGTGGTTCCCGGTATGAGCGCGAAGACAAACGCGCCGTGACCGAGAAATACATGGGCCCGCTGATCAGCACGACCATGACCCGCTGCATTCACTGCACACGCTGCGTTCGGTTCTCCGAAGAGATCGCGGGTGTTGACGAAATCGGCGCGCTTTATCGCGGCGAAGACATGCAGATCACGACCTATTTGGAGCAGGCCGCGTCACACGAATTGTCTGCGAACGTGATCGATTTATGCCCAGTGGGCGCTTTGACGTCGCGCCCCTATGCGTTCGAAGCGCGGCCATGGGAATTGAAGCGCACGCTCAGCATCGACGTCTCTGACGCCGTGGGCGCGAACATTTCGCTGCATTCCAAAGGCCGCGAAGTCATGCGGGCGCTCCCGCGCATCAACGACGACGTTAATGAGGAATGGCTCTCTGACAAGGCGCGGTATCAGGTCGATGGCCTGACAAAACGGCGGCTTGATAAAGTGTTCGTTCGCAAAGGCGGCAAGCTCGCGGCTTCGAACTGGAGCGATGCGTTTGACGCCATCGCTTCGCACCTTGGCGATGACACATCGTCCATCGCGGCTGTTGCGGGCGACATGGTCGATTGCGAAACGATGTTCGCGGCCAAAACGCTGCTTAAGGCTTGCGGATCGTCGCTAATCGAAGCGCGCCAGACCGGAATGACATACGATGTGTCGAACATCGCAGCGGTGAATTTCAACTCAGGGCTCGCTGGGATTGAAACAGCCGATGCTATCCTGATCATCGGCAGCCACATCCGCTGGGAAGCGGCACTGGTGAATGCGCGTATTCGCAAAGCTGTAAAGTCTGGCGCGAAGGTGTTTGTCGTCGGCCCTGAATGGGAAACGACCTATCCCGCTGAATTCCTTGGTGAAGATCTAAAGGTGCTTAATCGCGTTCCCAAAGCATTGGGCGATGCGATGAAGGCGGCTGAACGCCCTGCGGTTATCCTTGGCGGCGCGGCATTGGCAAATGGGGCATTGGCTCCGGCGCTCAAACTGGTCGACAAATTTGGCCTCGTGAAAGACGGTTGGAACGGATTTAACGTGCTGCATATGAGCGCGGCGCGGATGGGTTCGCTGATGCTCGATTTCACGGTACCGGGCGGCATGGCGGACATCGCCGCACAGTCACCTAAGGTTGTGATCAGCCTCGGTGCGGATGAAATGGACCACGAACCGTTTGCCGACAGTCTAAAGGTCTATATCGGCCACCACGGCGATAAGGGCGCGCATGCGGCCGACGTGATTCTTCCGGCAGCAAGCTATGCCGAAAAAGACGGAACATACGTCAACACCGAAGGGCGCGTGCAGTTTGCAGAGAAATCTGTGTTCGCGCCGGGTGATGCGCGTGAAGATTGGACGATTTTGCGAGCCTTGGCCGACGCGTTGGGCGTTGATGTTGGTTTCGACAGTTTTGCCGAATTGCAAAGCGCCATGATCGTCGAAGTGCCTGCATTGGGTGAAGAGGCGGTGGCCGATTATGGCGCGCTGCCGAAAGCCGACAGCAAAGCGAAAGGTGAAGGCACTATTTCTGCCTACCCGATCAAAGATTTCTACCTCACCAATCCAATTGCCCGTGCAAGCGCGGTGATGCAGCAATGTTCGGCAGAACTGATCCACGGCGATGAGCTGAAGGAGGCTGCGGAATGACCGAGTTCTTCCAAGGTTTAGGCATGTCTTATGAATGGGCATGGGGCGTTGCCACTATTGCAGGCATTTTGCTCATTGCGCTGCCGCTTATGCTTGCGGTGGCGATGGTGATCTATGTCGATCGCAAAGTTCTGGGCGCGATTATGTTGCGCCGGGGGCCGAACGTGGTTGGCCCGTTTGGCTTGCTGCAGAGCTTCGCTGACGGCCTAAAGGTTTTCCTTCAAGAGACGATCATCCCGACCGCTGCGAACAAAGGGATTTTCCTCCTCGCGCCGATCATCACATTCACTGTCGCTTTGGCGGCGTGGGCGGTGATCCCGTTCGCGGATGGCGTTGTTTTGGCCGACATCAATGTAGGCCTTCTCTACATTCTCGCGATCAGCTCACTGGGCGTTTACGGCGTCGTGATGAGCGGGTGGGCGTCTAACTCCAAATACCCGTTCTTTTCGGCCATGCGCGCGGCGGCACAGATGATCTCTTACGAGGTCTCCATCGGCTTCATTCTGGTCTGCGTCGTTCTGTGGTCAAAGTCGTTCAACATGACAGAGATCGTGCTCGCCCAAAAAGGGCACGGGCTTGGGATCGTCAATGGGTTCTTCTTCAACCCGCTTCTGTTCCCGATCTTCGTGGTGTTTTTCATTTGCGCGCTCGCAGAAACCGCCCGTGCACCGTTCGATCTGACTGAGGCGGAGAGTGAGCTTGTCGCCGGGTATCAAACCGAATATTCGAGCATGAGCTTCGCGCTGTTCTGGCTGGGTGAGTATGCGAACATTTTGTTGATGTGCTCGCTGTGCACGCTGCTGTTCTTTGGAGGGTGGTTGCCACCGATCGAATGGGCACCGCTGTATTATGTGCCGGGCTTTATTTGGTTCCTGCTCAAGACGTTTGGCTTCTTCCTCGTCTTCAGCTGGATATGGGCGACCGTCCCGCGGTATCGCTATGACCAATTGATGCGGCTTGGCTGGAAGGTGTTCCTGCCGATGAGCCTGATCTTTGTCGCACTCATCTCAGGTTATCTGATGGCCACGGGGCATTTCGGTGAGCAGTTTGCGATAATTGATTGGAACGCATCATGAGCATTTTAGCATTCGCTACCGCAGCTCTAATGGTGCCACTTGGCGATACTGATGCGGTCTTCGATTGCTTGGGTGGTGAGCGTGATCCGGGCAAAGATTGGTCGCAAATTCCTGAGACACTCGACAAAGCCTTTAGCTTTCGAGTGAACGGTCTGCGCACGATGTTTGAGAGTGATGAGGTCGACAATGAGATTGCACCACCTTCGGACCGTTTCGTATTTGAAGGCCACTGGTTTGATCCAGATGGCGTCTCGATCCTCCGTGTAAACTCAGAATACGACCAGATTAGTCTCCACGGACAGGAATACACAGTCTATTTCAACGAGCCGCTGGCGAAAGGTTGGGTGGTTGCGGCCGGTTACAACCGCGTGTCAGACGATCAGAACCATTCATTCGTCTGCCACGCAACATTGGGCTGGGAAGCTGACATTTCCGATTACAACTCACAGGAAGCGGGATGACGCTATGACCTCCGCAAAACAGCTCCTCAAATCGTTCACCCTTTGGGAATTCCTCAAGGCGCATGCGCTAACCTTGAAGTATTTCTTCAAGCCAAAGGTGACGATCAACTATCCGTTTGAGAAATCGCCGCTGTCCCCGCGTTTTCGCGGTGAGCATGCGCTTCGCCGCTATCCCAATGGCGAGGAACGCTGCATCGCGTGCAAACTCTGCGAGGCCGTGTGCCCCGCGCAAGCGATCACGATTGAGAGCGAACCGCGTGATGACGGCAGCCGCCGTACGACGCGCTACGACATCGACATGACCAAATGCATCTATTGCGGTTTCTGTCAGGAAGCCTGTCCAGTGGACGCCGTGGTTGAGGGACCAAACTTTGAATACGCCACCGAAACGCGCGAGGAATTGCTCTATGACAAAGCAAAATTGCTCGCAAATGGTGACAAATGGGAACGGGCCATCGCGGCCAATCTTGAAGCCGATGCACCCTATCGTTAAGGGCGCCCCGACGGGACAACAGGGACTATGATAGAAACACTCGCATTCTACCTGTTCGCAGGGTTGGTCATCGCCGGGGCGGTGATGGTCATCATGTCGCGCAACCCAGTACACAGCGTGCTGTGGTTGATCCTTGCGTTTTTCAACGCGGCGGGCCTCATGGTGTTGGTCGGCGCGGAGTTTATCGCGATGCTTTTGGTCATCGTGTATGTTGGCGCAGTCGCGGTTTTGTTCCTATTCGTGGTTATGATGCTCGACATCGATTTTGCCGCCATGCGCGCCGGATTTATCAAGAACTTTCCGCTGGGAATTGCGGTTGCCTTGATTCTTTTGGCAGAACTCGTCTTGGGACTGGGCGCGTACAATGCCGGCGGGCTGGAATTGGGATCGCCGGATGGGATGGCCGCGGCGGATCGTGCAGGGGTTAGCAACATCGAGGCGATCGGTGCGCTGCTTTATGGCCCCTACATCATTTTGTTCGAAATCGCCGGAATCATCCTTTTGGTGGCGATGATTGGGGCGATTGTCCTGACGCACCGCGAACCCAAGGCCGGCGCACGCGCACGTCAAGATATCGGCAAACAAATCTCCCGCCGTCCCGAAGACGCGACGGTGTTGAAAAATCCGGATTACGGAAAAGGGGTCGAGTTGTGATCGGCATCGAACACTACCTTGTCGTTGGCGCGATTTTGTTCGTGCTGGGCGTGTTGGGCATTTTCTTGAACCGCAAGAATGTGATCGTCATTCTGATGGCGGTTGAGCTCATCTTGCTGGCGGTGAACATCAATCTCGTCGCGTTCAGCGCGTTCATGAATGACCTAACAGGGCAAATTTTCGCGATGATGGTCCTGACCGTTGCTGCGGCAGAGGCGGCCATCGGGCTTGCCATTCTCGTCATCTACTATCGCGGCCGCGGCACGATCGCCGTCGACGATGTCAACCGGATGAAGGGATAACAGCCGGTGGATCCGATCCTCATCATAGTCTTCGCACCGTTGCTTGCCTCGATCATCGCTGGTCTGGGCAACCGTGCGCTGGGCAACACCATGACCAAATCGATCACGACGGGGGCGCTGTTCCTGTCCGCGGCGCTTAGCTGGCCGATCTTTATCGGGTTCCTCAACGGGTCAGAGACGGCGCATGTCGTCCCGGTGCTCAAATGGGTGCAATCGGGCACGATGAGCTTTGACTGGGCGTTGCGCGTTGATGCCTTGACGGCGGTGATGCTTGTGGTGATCAACAGCGTTTCGGCGCTCGTCCACCTCTATTCATGGGGCTACATGGACGAAGATCCGGATCAGCCGCGCTTCTTCGCCTACCTCTCGCTTTTTACCTTTGCGATGTTGATGTTGGTGACCGCCGACAATCTCGTCCAAATGTTCTTTGGTTGGGAAGGCGTTGGTCTCGCATCATACCTATTGATCGGGTTTTGGTTTAAGAAACCGACCGCTGGAGCCGCTGCGATTAAGGCGTTTGTGGTCAATCGGGTCGGCGATCTCGGTTTTATGCTGGGCATTTTCGGAACCTTTGTGGTGTTCCAGACGACGTCTATTCCCGAAATTCTGGCAGCTGCACCGGGGATGAGCGGATCAACGATCACGTTCCTGGGCATGCGCCTCTATACAATGGATATTCTCTGCATCCTGCTGTTCATCGGCGCGATGGGTAAATCGGCGCAACTGGGCCTGCACACTTGGTTGCCCGATGCGATGGAAGGCCCGACACCGGTTTCTGCTCTAATCCACGCAGCAACCATGGTGACCGCTGGCGTGTTCATGCTCTGCCGTCTGTCACCGATGTTTGAAACGGCTCCCACGGCCTTGATGATTGTCACGGTGATTGGCGCGGCTACATGTTTCTTTGCCGCTACGATTGGTACGACCCAGTGGGATATCAAACGCGTGATCGCGTATTCCACCTGCTCACAGCTTGGCTATATGTTCTTTGCTGCTGGTGTCGGCGCGTACAATGTCGCGATGTTCCACCTCTTCACGCACGCTTTCTTTAAAGCGCTGCTGTTCCTTGGCGCGGGCTCTGTCATCCATGCGATGCACCACGAACAAGACATGCGGTATTACGGCGGTCTGCGTAAGAAAATCCCATTCACCTTTGCTGCGATGATGGCGGGTACGTTGGCGATAACGGGGCTTGGCGTTTATCATCTCGGCGTTGGTTTTGCTGGTTTCTGGTCGAAAGACGCCGTGCTTGAGGTGGCCTTTGCACGGGGGACAGAGATTTCTGTAACGGCGTTCTGGCTCGGTGTGGTCGCGGCGTTGTTGACCAGCTTTTACAGCTGGCGGCTGATGTTCCTTACATTCTGGGGCAAACCGCGATGGATTGAGAGTGAGCATATTCAACACTCGGTTCATAAAACACCCGAAGAAGCGGGCGAAGACACAACCGGCGGATACCATCCGCACGAAAGCCCGATAACGATGATGATCCCTCTGGCCCTGCTGTCGGTGGGTGCGGTGTTTGCTGGGCAATTCTTCGCACCGAGTTTCCTGGATGATGCTGCGTTCTGGGCCGGTTCGATCTACTACAATGACAACCTGATGCACGCGATGCACGCGGTTCCTTATTGGGTGAAGTATTCGGCGCTGGTCGTGATGGTCATCGGCTTTGTCGGGGCATACGTCGCCTACATTGCTAAACCTGACATTCCCGGCAAATTCGTTGGCACCTTCGGCCCGCTCCACAAATTTGTTTTCAACAAATGGTATTTCGATGAGCTGTATGATCGGATCTTTGTAAAACCCGCTTTCTGGTTTGGACGCCAGTTTTGGAAGTTGGGTGATATCGGAACCATCGACCGCTTTGGTCCTAATGGTATCGCTTGGGCGGTGGAGCGCAGCTCTATCGCGGCCAAATCGATCCAGTCGGGCTATCTCTACACTTACGCTTTGATCATGCTTTTGGGTCTGATCGCCGCTGTCACTTACGTGCTGCTCTAGGGGGCGCTCGCGCAATGGAATTTCCCATTCTCACCACAATGATGTTGGTGCCTCTCGTAGGCGCGATCCTTTGTTTGATTGTCGGCAATCGGGGCGAGGGCGCGATGGCGCGCGGGATCGCCTTGGCTGCTACTTTGGTCACATTCGCTCTCGGCGTATTGCTGTGGGTGAATTACGAAATTGGCGGAGCCCAATGGCAGTTTCAGGAGAAACATGACCTGTTTGCTGGGTTTTCCTACGCTTTGGGGATCGACGGCATATCGCTGATGCTGATCATGCTCAGCGTGTTCCTGATGCCGATCTGCATTCTGGCCAGTTGGGAAGCAATTCAAAAACGCGTCGGCGAATATATGAGCGCGTTTTTGTTCATGGAGGTGCTGATGATTGGCACCTTTGCAGCGCAAGACTTATTCTTGTTTTACATCTTTTTCGAAGCCGGCCTGATCCCGATGTATCTCATCATCGGTGTGTGGGGCGGCGATAACCGCATCTACGCCAGCTACAAATTCTTCCTCTACACATTGTTTGGATCAGTTCTGATGCTGATCGCGATGTTCTGGATGACGGCTACTGCTGGTACGTCGGACATTCCGACTTTGATGGAATATGACTTTGCGCCCGGGGCGCAAACGTGGCTCTGGCTTGCTTTCTTCGCCAGCTTTGCAGTGAAAGTCCCGATGTGGCCGTTCCACACATGGCTTCCCGATGCCCACGTTCAGGCGCCCACCGCAGGTTCTGTGATCCTTGCCGGTGTTTTGCTGAAATTGGGTGGTTACGGTTTCATCAGGTTCAGTTTGCCGATGTTCCCTGATGCCAGCGCCGATTTTGCATGGTTTGTGTTCGCGCTTTCCATGGTGGCGGTGATTTACACTTCGCTGGTGGCGTTGGTTCAAGAAGACATGAAGAAACTGATCGCGTATTCCAGCGTCGCCCACATGGCGATTGTAACGGTCGGCCTTTTCGCGTTCAACATCCAAGGGCTTGAGGGCGCGATGTTGATCATGCTCTCACACGGCTTGGTTTCCGGGGCATTGTTCCTGTGTGTCGGCGTGATTTACGACCGCCTGCACACGCGAGAGATCGCTAGGTATGGCGGCTTGTCGATCAACATGCCGTATTACGCGACGTTCTTCCTATTGTTCACAATGGCATCGATTGGTTTGCCGGGAACAAGCGGTTTTGTCGGCGAATTCCTGTCGCTTGCGGGGATATACCAAACCTCCAGCCTTGTGGCTCTGATTTGCACCACAGGGATTATTCTGGGCGCTGCATACATGTTGTATCTCTACCGCCGCGTCGCATTTGGCGATCAGGTCAACGAGGACGCAGCGGCAATGTCAGATATTCGTCCGCGCGAATGGGCCATGATGGTTCCAATCGCGGCGGCGGTGATGTGGATGGGTGTTTATCCAGAAAGCTTCCTTGCTCCTATGCGCGCCGACATCGCGGTCCTTGATGCTCAAATCAGCGGTTCTGCGCCGCAAAGCGACGCGGATTTGGCGGCGGGCACTCCGCGTGAGGCGGCGGCCAATGCTATTGAATACGACACCGATGCTGGCGAGCACTCACAAGAGGGAGAACACTGATGGATTTCATCCCTAGTTTTGTCCTTGTGACACCCGAACTGACTTTGACCGCGGCGGGATTGATCCTGTTGTTGGTTGCTGCTTGGGCAGGGGACAAGGCCGCGACAGGCATCTCAATCGCGGCTGCGTGTGTGTTCTTTGTGGTTGGCCTTACTCTTGTACCATCCCTTCACACGGGCGTGGATGGTCCCGACACTCTCGCTTTTGGCGGATTGTTAAAAGTCGATACATTTGCGCTGTTTGCAAAAGCGGTGATCTACCTTGCTGCCATCGCTTGTTTGGTGGTGGCGCCGGCGTTCTTCAATGGCCCCGCGGCCGGCGAAGAACGCGGAATGCGGGCCGAATATCCGGTTCTAATCCTCTTTGCCGCTCTTGGTATGAGCATCATGGTTTCGGCCAATGATTTCATGGCGCTTTACCTCGGCCTCGAATTGAACAGCCTTGCGTCTTATGTGCTGGCATCGATCCTTCGCAAAGATCAGCGATCGGCCGAAGCTGGTCTGAAGTACTTTGTATTGGGCGCGCTTGCCTCGGGTATCCTGCTTTACGGGATGAGCCTTCTCTATGGCTTCACCGGCGGCACCGATTTCGCCAGCGTGCGCGCAGGGCTCGAAGGTGATTTGGGCACCGGCCAATTGTTTGGCTTGATCTTTGTGATGTCGGGCCTTGCATTTAAGATCGCTGCGGTGCCGTTCCATATGTGGACGCCTGACGTGTACGAAGGGGCACCAACTCCGGTCACAATGTTCTTCTCGACCGCTCCGAAAGTAGCCGCTGTTGCTTTGACCGCGCGCGTCGTTTTCGAAGTGTTCGGCGGACAGGTTGATGCATGGCAACAAATCGTCATGTTCACCGCGCTCGCATCGATTGTGTTCGGCGCGCTTGGGGCGATCGGCCAAGACAATCTGAAACGATTGCTGGCCTATTCCTCAATCAACAATATCGGCTTTATTTTGCTGGGCCTTGCGGTGGGAACCGCGCAAGGGGCGAGCGCGATGCTCGTGTATCTTTTCATCTATGTCGTGATGAGCTTGGGCAGCTTTACCGCTTTGTTGATGTTGCGCGGCGAAGACGGTGATTTGTACGAAACCTTTGGCGATATTCGTGGTCTAGCGGTGACGCGACCGGTTATTGCGTGGACGCTTTTGATCCAAATGTTCAGCCTTGCGGGCATCCCACCATTGCTTGGCTTTTACAGCAAGTTCGTGATCTTTAAGGCGACGGTGGATGCCGGGCTTGTGGCGTTTGCCGCCATTGCCATCGCGGCGAGTGTTATCGGCGCGTTCTATTACATAAAATTCGTCAAAGTGATGTTCTTTGATGACGCTGCCGATGTCGTGACCGGCAAAAGCGGTACGGCGCATTGGGTGTTGCTGATCCTGACGGCGGCGATTGTTTCGCCTCTCGGCTACTTGCTCACTGGGTCGCTCACTGATTTGACTGATAAGGCGGCGGCGGCGCTGTTCGTTGCGGTTTGAGCGGGGCTCAACACTTCACACTGGTTGAAGAGACCGGTTCGACCAACGCCGATTTGGCCGGAGCGCTGCGTTCTGGCGATCAACCCACTGAAGGTGTTTGGCACGTCGCTCGTCGGCAAACGGCCGGCAAAGGTCGCCAAGGACGCGATTGGCACGATGGCTCTGGAAACTTCATGGGATCGACCACGGTGGCTATCCAGGACGGTGATCCACCACCGGCATCGCTTAGTTTTGTGGCGGCGTTGGCCGTTGGTCAGGCCATCGACGAAGCGCTGGACGGCGCTTGTCGCCCCAAATTGAAATGGCCGAATGACGTGCTGCTAGATGGCGGCAAAGTGTCGGGCATTTTATTAGAGATGGTGGGCACAAATGTCGTTGTGGGTGTGGGGGTCAATTTGGACAACGCACCCAGCTTTTCGGATCGCAAAACCGCCTCGTTGAAAGATCACGGTACTGCGCCATCAGTGGAAGCATTTGCCGAGATTTTGGCCAGTGTGTTTGCGCGTTATTTGGCCGCGTGGCGCACCGATGGTTTGATCCCAATCCTCAAAGGGTTCGTTTTCAATTCGCTGCATTACACTGGATCCCCGATTACTGTGCATGACACCGATGGCTCCACTATCACCGGGGAATTCTTTGGCCTCGACAACACCGACGGAGCCTTGCGCATAACTTTGGCCGATGGATCGGAACGCACCATACGTGCGGGCGACATCAGCTGATGGTGGCGGTTGGGATTCTGTCCGTTTCGGTATGGACTGTTTTTAAGGAGAGCGCCCATGTTGCTGGCCGCTGATGTCGGAAACACCAATGTAGTGTTCGCGTTGTTCGAACCCGATGGCGACGGCGGTTTTACCTCGCGCGCGCGGTGGCGGATTGCGACGGACCCTCGGCGTACAGGCGATGAATACGCGGTTTGGCTGCTCCAACTGCTGACCATAGAAGGGGTCGCACGCGAGGATATCACTGACCTCATTTACGCTTCGGTTGTTCCCCGGGCGGACCACAACCTCACCGTCCTCGCTCAAAAATACTTCAACCTCACGCCGTTGAAAGCGGGTGAGGGCAAAGCGGCATGGCAATTTGAAATCGATGTTGATCAGCCAAGCTCGCTTGGCGCGGATCGAGCTCTCAATATTTTGGCTGCTCAGAAGAAATATGGTGGCGATTTGATCGTCGTCGATTTTGGGACAGCAACCAAATTTGAAGCGATTGATTTCAACGGTACTTATAAAGGCGGATCGATCGCACCCGGCATTAATCTGTCGTTGGACGCATTGGTTGGGAAAACGGCCAAACTGCCGCGCATCGCCATACGCACTCCCGAAAGCAACAGCGTGATCGGCCGCAATACCGAAGATCAGATGTTGATCGGTGTGTTTTGGGGCTATGTCGCGATGATGGAAGGTATCGTCGCGAAAATGAAGGCGGAGATCGGCCGCCCAGCAAAGGTTATCGCAACCGGCGGTCTCGCCATACTGTTCAACGACGCGACCGATATCTTTGATGAAGTGGACGCGGAATTGACCATCGATGGGCTAGCATTCCTGGCGCAACAGGCATCGAAATGATCTCTTCATTCGGCCTTATCCTATTTGAAAAACAAGAGAATTTGTGAAAAAGAACTACAAACCAGAAAGCGAATTGCTGTTCCTCGCATTGGGAGGGTCCGGCGAGATTGGCATGAACGTCAATCTGTATGGCTGTGACGGCAAATGGTTGATGGTGGATCTTGGTATGACGTTTTCCGGCGGCGAATACCCCGGCGTTGACTTGGTATTCGCAGATTTGGAATTCATCGAAGACCGAACCAAAGATCTGCTCGGCATTGTCTTGACCCACGCGCATGAGGATCACATCGGCGCGGTTCCGTATTTCGCCGGCGAATTGGGCGTCCCGCTTTATGCGACGCCGTTTACAGCCGATCTTGTTGCGCGAAAGCTCGAAGAGGCCGGGTTGTTGGGTAAAGTAGAGCTCAACATCATTGAAGAGAGCGAACATGGCGAAAGAGGGCAGGTGGACCTCGGCCCGTTCTCCATCACCTATTTGCCGCTTGCCCATTCTATTGCCGAAGGCAACGCGCTCTTGATTGATACGCCTTATGGCCGGGTGTTCCACACTGGCGATTGGAAATTGGACGAAGATCCAATCATCGGCGAGCCAACCAGCGAAGATGAATTGAGGGCGGTTGGCGAAGAGGGCGTTCACGCGCTGGTTTGTGATTCCACCAATGTATTCAACCCCAATCCATCCGGATCAGAGGGCGCAGTCCATAAGGGATTGATGGAGGAGGTGGCGCGCCACAGGGGGAAACGAGTGTTGGTGACAACCTTTGCCAGTAATGTCGCGCGATTGCAGACATTGGGCGAGGTGGCGCGTGAAAATGGCCGCCAATTGTGTGTTGCGGGCCGATCGTTGGATCGCATCATCGAAGTGGCACAGGACAATGGATACCTCGAAGATTTTCCAACGCCGGTCGATTTCAACACTGCGATGGGATTGCCGCGTGGAGAAGTGATGATTATCGCGACAGGTGGCCAAGGAGAGCCGCGTGCGGCGCTGGCGCGGATAGCGGATGACAACCACCCGCTCAAATTGGTGAGCGGCGACGTGGTATTGTTCTCATCGCGACAAATTCCCGGAAACGAAATTTCCATCGGGAAGATGCAAAATCAATTGTCGCGTCGCGGTATTGAGATGGTGACCGATCGCCAAAGTATGATCCATGTTTCCGGCCATCCTGGGCGCCCAGAGTTGGTCGCGCTCTACGATTGGCTCAAACCCGACATCCTCGTGCCTGTGCATGGTGAAATGCGTCACATGCGCGAACAAGCCCGTCTTGGCCATGAATGCGACATCCCTACAAGCATCGTTCAATCAAACGGTGACATCGTGCGGCTCGCACCCGGAGATCCCGGCAAGATCGCTGAAGTCCGCCATGGCCGCTTGGTGCTCGATGGTGACATTATTTCCCCCGCTGATGGAGAGGCTGTTGCAATGCGCCGCCGGATTGCGGGTGAGGGCGTTATTGTCGTTGTGTTGGCGCGCGGTGAAAGCCCCGCTCTAGAAGTGCTAGGCCTTCCATTGGATGAAGACATGCCTGAATTCATCGAAGAGGCACAAAGCGACATCCTCAAAGCCATCGGCAAACTGAAAGGGCATCAGGCAAGCGATCCTGCCGTCGTGCACGAGGCGGCACGTTTGGCCGCGCGTCGCGCTGCGCGCCGTTGGTCTGGCAAAAGCCCACAGGTTCGCGTTGTGATGCCCGGATTGGGCAACGCGCAAAGCGGTGGAGCCAATCGGTAATGCAGATCACGTCGATCTTGGCGGTTTATTTTCTGTTTTGGGTGATGACCGCGTTTGTCATGCTGCCATTTGGCGTGCGCACCGCGGATGAAGCTGGCGTTGAGAAAGTGCCCGGCCAAGCGGAAAGCGCGCCCGTCAACTTTCGCCCCGCTCGAATTTTGGTGCGCGCGACGATCGTCGCAATTGTGTTGACGACATTGTTCGTTCTGAACTTCGAATATGGTTGGATCGGAGTTGATGACATCAACATTTTCCCCGAGCGACCAACCATCGCAGAACAATCACAGTAAGCGGTTATTGGCGGAAACGCTCAATTGACTGGGCAAGCACCACGTAGAGTTTGCCCATGTCCGATCCTAAAATGGTGACGCCCAATGCGTTGCCGTCTCTGGTGGACAACATCGACCGCAACATCGCTTCAAAGTCATGGATGTACCGGCTGACATTGGCTTTGAACGCCTCGTCTGTTTGATACAGTTCAGCGATTTCTTTAGCCTCGCCGCTATCCAACAAGCTAACCGCGCGGCGCGTGAAGATGCCGCGATCCCCTTTGAGATACGCGTCCCACGCTGTGTCTGTGACATCGGTGGAAAGCGCAGAGGCAAGGTCGATCGCATTTGAATTCAAGCTGTCGGTGATAAGAGCCATCCGGCGCGCAAAATCATTGCCAATTTGCTCTTGCGACAATTCTTTGGCCCGTTCGATCCGTTGTTCCAAATTGATGGTCAATTCGTTGACCTTGGCCAATTGGTCACGAAGCTGAACTGTTGCCTCACGCCCAACGCCGGATGCATGGGCGGCGGCTTGTTCCAGTTTGCCAACGGTTTCCGCGGTGTCGTTGCGCAGTGACCGTTCCAATTCCGCGACGGCGTCTTTCGAAATGGTGTTTGCCAAACCACCCACCCGTTCACGCGCGCCGTCTTCCAACGCTGCAAATGCGGATTTCGTGGCATTTTCGAGCGAGCCGAGCGCTTCGCGCAACGCATCTTGGGAAGAGCCGGCGAAGGTGTCGCTTTGCTCGGACAATTGCGCAAAGCCACCGCGCAAACCTTGAAGTTTGGCCAGGGTATCTTCCGATTGCTCCGAAAGCTTGGCTTGCAACGCGTCGATGGACGTGTCGGCCTGTTCAATTTTGCTTTGTGTTTCGACCAAGTAATTGCCCAGCTCTCCAGCCTTGCCAGAGGTGGCGAACATCATGCCCGACAATGCAGCGGCGCGTTGCTCGACCGAGCCCAACGCGCTTGAGGCGCCTTCGATCGCTTCGGGCAGATCTTCGCGGCTGTGTTTGGCGCCAGATTGAATGATCTCAAGCAAGCGAATGCCCGATTCTGTCAATGCATCGAGCTGCTTCTCGGTCTCGCCCAATGCTTCGCGTTTTTCCGACAATTGTTCGCCCAATGCGCCAATGCCCGTTTCAAGGCCATGACGCGCTGTCTCCCCTTCGGCAGTGATTGCAGCGATCAGCGTTCGCAAGGTGTCCAATTGCTCGCCCATCGCGCTGCTATGCGCGACGAGTTTCTCTGTTTCGCGTGTTTGCGCCTCTCGTCGTTCGGCCATTGCGTCATCGAGGTCGGCCATTCGTTGCGCCAGAACTTCGCTGGCCTGCGCTTCGCGAGTGTCGAATTCTTCTTGGCGTTGCCCGGTTTCTTCGTGGAATTTGCGATCCCTTGCGGAAAGCGCCTGATCAACGCGCTCGGCTTGATCGTGCAGTTCTTTGACGCGTTCTTGTGAGACGGTCACCGCCTGTTTGTCCAAACGATCGAGCATTTCGACCGTTTCGGTCATGTCTGCTTCGAACCGTTTGCGCGAGGCGTCCAACTGGCTGATTGCGCCGACTTCTGCCTCTCGCAACTTACCCGAAATGGCTTTCGCTTCGGTTTGAAGCATGGTCATGCGTTCGTTCAACGCGGCCAAGGCACGGCTTTCAGCATCTTCGACCTCAGAGCGATATTCACCGGCCTGCAACTTCACCGTTTCGAGGCGTGAGCCGATGGTCTCTTCCACACGCTTCATCTGCGATTCAAAGCCGTCCATGGTTTCAGAAACACGCGTTTCGAATGCAGTAACTTGTGTCTCGCTCGCTTTGCCGAATTGGTTGAGCCGTTCGAAGCCAGTCACCAATTTATCAAGCTGATCTTGGGCCGTTCGGCCTGCATTGCCCACTTGGTTCGACACATCGCGTGCGGAGTTGGCGATCACGGGCAAATCATCACGCAATCGGGTCATATTGCCCAAGGCCGTTTCGCTCGCACTGCCGATGGAATCGACCTGCGCGCTGTTTGATTTGATCAGGTCTTGGAGTTCTCCGGCATGGGTTGAAATGCGCTCACTCGCCACCCGGCCAAGCGATTCCAGTTCACGCGATTGCGCTCCCAAGAATTCTCTTGCGAGGCTCAATTCTCGATTGACCACGGTTAGACGCGTCTCCAACTCACTGCTCTCTTGCGACAGCATAGCGGCCGTCTCAGCAAAACGTTTCGCCTCTGCGCGGGAATGTCGCAGGGTCAACAACCAGCCCACGCCGACTAGCAATACTGGAACCGACCAATCGATGATCCAACGGGTCCATTGCGCGGGTTCAGCGGACGCTGCGGCCATAAATTGATCGCGCATCGCCCAACCGTACAAAGCGGTCCAACCCGCGATCAACGCAATCGCGATTGTCGGCGCAACCCATGCAAATCGGCTATCGATAGGTTCGTAAGCCTCTTCGATATCGTAATCGCTAAGGTCCAATTCACCATCCATTTCAATGGCATCGGTCAATTCTTGACCGTCGCCATCGGACGGCAAATCGCCTTCGCCCAGAGTTTTGGATTGCGCGTTTTGCGCGGCGTCTGGCCCTACGGCCCTGATATGTTGTCCACCCGACATGGGCCATAGATACCACAGCCGCGTCTAGGATAAACCCCGCATTAACTCTCAAGCTCGTATGACGTCTGTCATGGCTTATGAAAGCGGAGACTTAGACGCGACCCTCGCTGCGGCTGCTGGAGATGATCCGGCGCTTTTGGGAGAGTTGCGGGTGGCGTTTGTTGAAAGCGCCGAGAAGCAATTGGATTTGCTGAAACGGTCGCGTTGCGATGGCAATTGGACTGTTGCAGCGATGCGCCTGAAAGGGCTGGCCGCGAGCTTTCACGCAGAGGAATTGTTGATCGCTGCGGACAATGCATTGGATTCGGCACCGGGTGAGCCCGCGGCAATTCGTTCAATCGAAACTGTTTTGGCCCGGTTTTCTGGCAAGCCTTCGGCGTCTTTGCACACCTGATCATCGCAAAATCATGGGGTTTCCTGTTGTGCAACGCTTGATGCGAGGCACTGTGCGGGCGTAGCTAACGCAGTCACGGCCGGTTCTGGCTGTGAATTTGCATTGGAACATCGCCCTTGCGCACCGCATTACTTGCTGCAACCAAACGAATGCCATCGGGCGCATTGCGCGCCGATGCTATGTTGGCCGGGCGCAGCGTGTTGGCGTGGCAGATCGATGCTGCGACGGCGATGGGATGCGAACGGTTCCTCTGTTTCTGCGATGCGCCGACTGACACGCTTCTCTCGCTCCAAAAATTGGTCGAGGATAACGGCGGAGAATTCCACGCAATCCGCAACAATTTGCAATTGGTGAGTTTGGTTCGGGCCGATGATCTCTTGATCATGTTCGCAGATGGCTTGCTCGCCGATCGCGCGGTGACAGAAGAATTTTGCATTTCCGAGAATTCCGACCCGAATGATCCAATCGTGATCAATCTGCGCAAAGGAATTGCGACGTTGCCGGCGGGGCACGCATTGGTGGAGGCCAACCCAGAGGATTTTGAGAGAATTGATCGGGATCGGCACTGGGCCGGAATTTCAGTGATGCGCGCAGGTCAGGTGCATCAACTTGCCGATTTACCCCCGGATGGCGACGCGATGTCGATGTTGTTGCGATTGGCATTGCAAGCGCGGGTTGAATGCCGTCCCATGGCCGAAACTGGCCTAACATCGGGGCGTTGGATGGTGGTGGATGATTTCGCCACTCTAGCCGATAGAGAAGCCGCCTTGATCCATGACAGCGGGGCAAAACCGCCGTGGACGAGCCCTGGCAAAGCGGTGGCGACCCTTTTAACGCGCCGAATCGCGCCCAAGTGGCTGGATAACGGGCCAGAAATCACTGCAGTGACTGGCACGTTTTTCGCCGCGTTAGGGGTAGGGCTTACAGGGCTTGGTTACGGAGCTGCGGGCGTTGGAGTGGTGGCCTTAGCGGCGTTTGGGGGTGCGTTAAGTGTGGACTGGTCGGGGCTCCGCGATCGTTTGTGGGGACAGAACGAAACCAAGCGATACGGTCAATGGCTGCCCGTCCTGATCGACGGATTGGCCATCTTGGCGCTTATCTTGGCGATGGGTATTGGGACCAACCCTGTAGTTACGGTTTCCATAGCAATCATGGCCATTGGCGTTTCGTATCTGGCAGGCGTTTCAGCGAAAGACCGGGGCAAATCGGAGCAATCCGATCTTTCGATTTCGCTTAAGCCAATGACGGCATTCTGGCAGGATCGCACCACTCATTTTGCGGGATTCGCGCTGGCAGAGGTGCTTGGATACTTGCCAGAAGCCGTTGCCGGGTTCGCCGTTCTAGCACTGATCCAAATGCTGTTGCGGCGATAGAACAATCGATTTTGGCTAAATTTGCTCGGCTAACCGGGGCTTAACCATAGCTCTTGTAAAGGCTATTGCATGGGCGAAGTGGCTAGAGATATGACCGAAACACCGGCCGTTGAGGCGATCCTGCGGGATGAATTGGCGCGCGGCAATCGCGCGTTGAGCGGTGTTGCGCCTGTAATTTCGCATATGCTGGAAAGTTCGGGCCATGCATTGGTGAGCGATGCTATCGTTGCGCGCCTTCGCGGAATGTTGACGGACTTGGCCCGCCAATTGATTACAGCAAGCGCTGCAGGGGCCGATGAAGACCCGATAGTTGGCGGATACGACGCGGTTGCCGCAACCGTTTTGGGCGGGAATCTTGATAACTCTACGGTCGATCGGATTGCCGATCACTTGGCCGGAGACGCGGGCCTGCTCAACCATCTTTACGCGTTGGCCATGGAAGGCCATTTGACCGAGCGTTTGGAACAAAGATCATCGGTCGATCCGGTGCTTAGCCCGCTTTTGCAGGAATTGATCGCGTCTGACCAAGCGGCCATCGCCGAATTGGCGATGACGACTCTGGCGGCGCAGTCACGCTTCGCACAAAGCCAACGGCGCATGGAATTGCCCATAGGCGAATTGCCTGCCGACCTATTCGCCACCACGATTAAACGTTTCAAGAAAGCCGTTTCGGCGGGAGTCGGAGTGACAGAAGCAGAGTGCATTGCCGCGGCGATGAAGGCGCAGAAGTCCCAATATGACGAAGGCGCAGGGCGTTTGGGCCTGTTGGCTCGGCTCGTCTCTTCCATGCGGGGTGGGGCGGTTGCGGCGCTGGATTTGGATCACGCAGGTCTGGCTCTTTTCACAACTGGGATAGCGACCCTAACGCGGCAACCCCGCGATCTGGCGGTACTAGCCTGTCACGAAAGGCAGGCAGCGCGTCTTGCACTAAGCCTTAGGGCGGCGGGGATGCAGGTGGAGGCAATTGAGCGGCAATTCCTATTGATCGAACCCAGCGAAATGTTGCCACATGGCATTGGCGCAATGGCGCCTGAGCGCGCGCAAGAATTGCTGGCAGGCCGAGATGCGTCGTATGTTCCCGCCTTTGGCCACGGTGTAGGCTAAGACAGCGCGATGAACCGGCAACAATCTCTATTGGCCGCACGGGGCCTGACCGACGATCAAGATCGGCTGCTGACGGCGGATGAGCCGTTGGCGGAGCTGCACGAAAGTTGTGGCGGTTCCATACCGGGGACTTTAGCGGTGCCCGAATTGCTCGATCTCGTGCGGCAAGGGCGCGAGATGGGATTGCGCATCGCGCGTGAATTCACGGCTTATGACGGTACAGAGATGGTCAGCGGCTTTGTCCGCGTTCATCCGCTTAGCGATGAACATGGCGGCGGCTGTGAGGTGTTGGTCGAGAACTGGCAACGCGCCCCCCAACCGGAAGTGAATTCGCGCGATCTTGCCGATCGTATTGATGCCATTGATCGCGCTGCGGCCGAAATCAATGCGCGTTTGGATGCGCGGCAACAGGTTCAATTTGTGACGTCGGGCGCGGCGGATGCGAGCGTGTTCCAAGACGCGATTGCGGCGGCACCGTGCAAGGTGTGGACCGACTATGTCGAATTGAGCGGCGTGGCCCATCATCAACCAATGCATTGGCGCTTGCTAGATGGGGTCTATTGCACTTTCGATGGGTCCGACCGCCGGTGGAGAGTGCGATTGATCCCCCTTGGCCCGGCCAGCGCCGCACCGCGTGGGTTTGAATTGCTGATGCTGGCCGATGAGCCGCTGAATTCGGAGTCATCCGAAGACCACGATGAGCACAGTTCGGCGCAATCGCAATTGATTGGCAGCGCTCTCACACCGGTTTTGAGGCAGCCCATCGCAAGGATCATCGCGAACGCTGAGACCATTCGCACTCGATTGGCGGGGCCCTTGCGCGAAGAATACAGCGAGTATGCCGGAAACATCGCCGCGGCAGGACAGCACCTTTCGGGCATGTTGGATGACCTAGCGGATTTGGAAGTTGTCGAAGCCCCCGGCTTTACTACGGCTCAAGAGGCGGTTGACCTTGGCGACGCGGCGTCGCGTGCGGCAGGCATATTGGGGGTGCGCGCACAGGATCGCGGGATTGCTTTGAACATAACGAAGCCCGATGCCCCGGTCATCGCCATTGCAGAGTTCCGGCGCGTCTTACAGATCCTGATCAATTTGATCGGCAATGCGATCGCTTACTCGCCGCAGAACAGCGTTGTGACCATTGCGGTTGGCGCGGAAAGTGATGACCCGGTCGATCTGCGCGTAATTGATCAAGGGGCAGGAGTGTCAACCGATCAGGCGGATCGAATTTTTGATAAATTTGAACGGCTTGGGCGCGATTCTGACGGCGGCAACGACAGCGGTTCTGGCCTAGGCCTTTATATATCGCGACGATTGGCGCTGGCGATGGACGGCGATCTTGAAGTCGTCCAATCGGACCGTGTTGACGATGAGCGCGGTGCAGAATTTAGGCTAACATTGCCGCGAGGCTAATCCCGCTACGCACCCTATGGGCACACCTATTGGCGATGCCGACAATCATCTATCCTAACCCACAATGCACAAAGGGCGATCCTAACACTCTGCGGCAGCAGAAGTAGGATCGCCCTATTGCATTCGGCGTTAGATCGTGTCGATCAAATTTCGAATTAACGGTTTCCGACAGGAACGTAATCGCGCTGCGTCGGGCCGGTGTAAAGCTGACGCGGGCGGCCGATAACCTGACCTGGATCGGAGATCATTTCGTTCCATTGTGCGACCCAACCCACGGTGCGGGCGAGGGCGAAGAGGGCGGTGAACATGGTGGTTGGGAAACCAATCGACGACAAAATGATGCCGGAATAGAAGTCGACGTTCGGGAACAGCTTCTTTTCCTTGAAATAGTCATCGTTGAGCGCGAGTTCTTCAAGCCGCAGCGCGGTTTCAAACACGGGATCGTCGACCTTCAACGCTTCAAACACTTCTTTCAATGTTTGCTGCATCACTGTCGCACGCGGATCGTAGTTTTTGTAAACGCGGTGACCAAAGCCCATCAGACGGAACGGATCGCTCTTATCCTTTGCACGTTCAATGTAGTGCGGGATTTTGTCAGGCGAACCGATTTCCTGCAGCATGTTGAGAGCGGCTTCGTTAGCGCCGCCATGCGCCGGACCCCAAAGACAGGCGATGCCCGCAGCGATACAGGCAAACGGGTTGGCACCCGACGAACCGGCCAAACGCACCGTTGATGTCGAGGCGTTCTGTTCGTGGTCGGCGTGAAGGATAAAGATCCGATCCATCGCCTTTTCAATGGCAGGATGCACTTCGTATTCTTCGGCAGGAACGCCGAACGTCATGCGCAAGAAATTGCCCGTATAGCTGAGCGAATTGTCAGGCTGCATCATCGGTTGACCGATGGAATACTTGTACGCCATCGCCGCAATCGTCGGCATTTTTGCGATCAAACGGTGCGAGCTAATCTTGCGATGTTCTGGATCAGAAATGTCGGTGCTGTCGTGGTAAAACGCCGAAAGAGCGCCCACAACACCGCACATGATCGCCATAGGGTGCGCGTCGCGGCGGAAACCCTGATAAAATTGGCGTAATTGATCGTGCAGCATTGTGTGTCGCGTGATCGTGTGGTTGAATTCAGAAAGCTCATCACTGCTTGGCAATTCGCCGTTCAACAACAGGTACGACGTTTCCATGAATGAGGAATGTTCGGCCAATTGCCCGATTGGATAACCGCGATGGAGCAGCACGCCTTCATTGCCATCAATATAGGTCAGCGCGCTTTCACAGCTCGCCGTCGATTTGTAGCCAGGGTCAAATGTGAATTTGCCTGTCGCGCCATAAAGCTTGCGAATATCGACCACATCGGGGCCGGTGCTGCCTTCGAGCACGGGAAACTCATGTGTTTGCCCGTCAATTTCGAGTTTGGCTTGCTTGTCTGCCAAGGTGTGTCTCCTGCCCAATTGTGTGCTTCTGGAATTCGGTTGTTACGCCGCTTGTGCGTTAAGCCGTGCCAGAGATTCTTCCCGTCCCAGAAGGACAAGAACATCGAAAATTCCCGGTGACGTTGTTGTCCCAGTGAGCGCAGCGCGCATTGGCTGTGCCAGCTTCCCAAAACCCAGTTCGAGTTCTTCGGCAAGCGATTTGGTAGTGGCTTCGAGAGCGTCGATTGTCCAGTTATTTTCGGCCTCAAGAGCCTTTGATATGGCGTTAAGCCGCGTTCTGGCATCGTCATCGAGGAATTTAGCCGCTTTTTCGGTCATCGACATGGGTTGCTGCGCGAACAAAAAGGTCGAACCATCAGCAAGTTCATCGAGATTCTTCGCCCGAGTTTTAAGAACCGGCATCGCTCGCGTTAGGAGGCCAATATCCGACGGCCCCTCTATACGTGGTAACACGAGGGCGGCGAGCGTCGCATCATCGGCTTCGCGGATGTAATGGCTGTTGAGATTCTCGAGCTTTTTGAGGTCAAATCGCGATGGGCTTTTGCCCACCCCGGATAGGTCAAACAGTTCGATCGCTTCGGAGCGGTTGATCTCTTCGCGGTCCCCGTGGCCCCATCCAAGTCGCAGCAGATAGTTGAACAATGCGTCGGCAAGGATACCCATGTCATCGCGATACGCTTCCACGCCAAGCGCGCCGTGCCGTTTAGACAGTTTTGCTCCGTCTGCTCCGTGGATCAAGGGGATGTGGGCGTATGTGGGTTCGGGCCAGTCGCCTTCGATATCGTTCATCGCATGATAGATCGGCAATTGGCGAAAGGCGTTGTTGAGATGATCATCGCCGCGCACGACATGCGTAACGCCCATATCGTGATCGTCGACCACAACCGCCAACATGTATGTCGGCGTCCCATCGGCGCGCAGAATGATGTAATCGTCCAGTTCGGCATTCTTCACCGAAACAGTGCCTTGCACTTCGTCGTGGATTGTTCCCTCACCCGACAACGGCGTTTTCAGCCTGACAGTAAAGGGTGCACCGTTCGCCGCTTCGGATGGGTCGCGATCGCGCCAGCGGCGATCATACAGCATGGGCTCCTTGTTGGCCTTTTGCTGCTCCCGCATCGCGCTTAATTCTTCGGGCGTGGCAAAACACTTATAGGCATGGCCCGCAGCCAGCAGTTTGTTGGCGACTTCGACATGACGGTCGGCCTGTTTCGATTGGAATGTCGGCGCGTCATCATAATCCAACCCAAGCCAATCCAGCCCATCCAGGATCGCGTCGATAGCGTCTTGTGTGGACCGTTTCTTATCGGTGTCTTCGACCCTCAGCAGCGCTCTGCCGCCGTGATGGCGTGCATACAGCCAGTTGAACAACGCGGTGCGCGCGCCTCCGATATGCAGAAATCCAGTGGGTGACGGCGCAAAGCGGGTGACGACGGTTCCGGCAGCGTTTCCGGTTGCAGTTTTGGCCTGTGGGCTTGCCATTAGCTGTTATTTCCTATTCACTTAGCAAACCGAACCCGGCCTAGCCCAATGGTGTTGGGTCCAAAGGGACATGGCCAATGGCTGATACGCCGATTATTCCTATTGCCGGCGATCCGAACAGCACCGATGCTGATCATGAGAACGATCCGGCCACACCCCAAAGGGCTACCCCGCGCCTGTGGCAAAGGGTCGACGGCTTGTCCAGCGCAGGGCGAGGAATAGCAGGGGCTGTCGAACGTTTTTTATCGCAGGCTGGCTTTGACCGAGCACCATGGCTCGCGGTGATTTTTGCGGCCGGCATCCTCGCATGGTTTGCGCTTAAGACACCTTGGCAATGGATGGGAGCAATCGGCCTCAGCTTGCTTGCTGCGCTGTTTGCTATCGCCATTTGGCGGGACAAAGCGGAGCGAGGGCAAGTCCGGCAGGCCTTGATTGCGTGCTCGTTGGTATTTGCCGCCGGAATTTGCGTCATTTGGATACGGTCCGAAATGGTCGGCGCGAAGGCATTGGATAGGCCCACCATAGAACGCGTTCAGGGTTACATTCTGGAGCGCGATGATCAACCCGCGCAAGAACGGATCCGACTGACGTTGGCCGTTCGCGATGCGGAAACGGGCCAAGGGCGCAAGATCCGTGTCAATGTGCCGCTGGACACATTGGAAAAGGCGGTGGCTGATGCCGGTGAGCGCGTTGGCAAGACTTTCGACGATGAAGCCCTAGCAGAAGGCGCCGTTGTGCGATTGCGAGCGCGATTGATGCCTCCCGCCAGCCCGATGTTGCCCGGCGCGTATGATTTTGCGCGTGCAGCATGGTTCAAAGGGTTAGCGGCCACCGGCAGCGTGATGGGGGCGGTTGAGATTGTTGAACCCGCGCCCAAAGCTAGCGGAATGGTCGCTGCGCAACGGGCGTTATCATCCCATGTTCGCAGCCGCGTGGATGGCGGGGCGGGGACTATCGCTGCCGCCTTTGCCAGCGGCGATCGCGGTGCCATTGGTGATGCCGACGAAGACGCCATGCGGGATGCCGGACTAACCCATTTGCTCGCGATTAGCGGGCTTCATGTTAGCGCGGTTATCGCGGCTGTGTATTTCGTGGCGATCAAATTGTTGGCTTTGTTTCCCAGCCTTGCTTTGCGGGTGCGATTGCCAGTCTTGGCCGCCGCTGCGGGTGCGTTGGCGGGAATTGGATACACTCTATTGACCGGGGCCCAAGTGCCGACCGTGCGCAGCTGTGTGGCCGCAATGCTTGTGCTTATCGCTCTGGCCATGGGGCGCGATGCTTTGTCTCTGCGCATGGTGGCAGTCGCGGCGATCTTCGTCCTGATGTTATGGCCCGAAAGCGTCGTTGGGCCCAGTTTCCAAATGAGTTTCTCTGCCGTTCTCGCGATTGTCGCTTTGCATACGAGCGGCCCAGTGAAAGCCTTCCTCGCCCCGCGCGAGGAGCCGTGGTTCCATCGCACCGGTCGCAATATCTTTATGTTGTTCGTGACTGGGTTGGTGATTGAAATTGCGTTGATGCCCGTTGTGCTGTTCCACTTTCACCGCGCGGGGCTTTACGGCGCTTTGGCCAATGTCATCGCGATCCCCTTGGTTACCTTCATATCGATGCCTCTTATCGCTGTTGCATTGGCGTTTGATTTGATTGGGTTGGGCAAACCGTTTTGGTGGGTGGTGGAAGCATCACTCAACATGTTGCTGGGCATTGCACATTTCACGTCGGCGCAACCCGGTGCGGTCAAATTGATGCCGCAAATGAGCACGGTAACAATCGGCCTATTCGTGTTGGGCGGATTGTGGCTCGCGCTTTGGAATGGAAGGGCAAGATTGCTTGGCTTTGTACCAGCGGTGATCGCGACCGGCATGTTGATGATGACGCCTATTCCAGATGTTTTGATCGGACGCGAAGGACGCCATGTCGGTATCACAATGACGGATGAAGATGGCAGCCGCCGATTGCTTTCCTTGCGGGACAGCAGATCATCCTATTCGCGCGACAATCTGCTCGAAATGTCGAGTGTTACCAGCGATCCTTTGCCGATGGCGGATTGGGAAGGAGCACAATGTTCAACCGAATTTTGCGTCATCACGCTGGATCGGGGAGGGCGACAATGGTCGCTCTTACTCGCGCGCAATCGCGAATTGGTGGAAGAACGCGCTTTAGCCGCTGCGTGTGAGCGGGCGGACATCGTTGTTGCTGATCGATATCTGCCCTATTCGTGTGCACCGCGTTGGTTGAAAGCGGACCGCAATATGCTGGAACAAAGCGGCGGATTGTCTATCGACCTCGCCAATCAAGAGATCACGTCGGTCGCCACGGGGCAGGGCGAGCATGGATGGTGGTTGGGCGGGGACGATTGACGTGCAGTGACGCCGATCGTCCCCGGCTCAACTCCAACCCTTAATGGTAGCGTCGCAACAGACCGGCAAGCTTACCTTGCACTTGGACTTCCTCTGCACCGTAGACCTGTGGGTCATAAGCCGCATTCGCAGGATCAAGGCGGACCATGCCGCTGTCTTTGTGCAGATATTTCAATGTGGCTTCCTCGCCGCGAACAAGCGCAACGACGATCTCTCCGTCGCGTGCATTGTCGGTGCGACGAACAAGCGCAAAGTCACCATCGAAAATACCGGCTTCGACCATGGAATCGCCCGACACCTCAAGCGCATAATGTTCGCCCGGTCCCAACAATGCCGCAGGCACAGGAAGAGAGCTTTGTCCCTCCAACGCCTCAATCGGAGCACCGGCCGCGATGCGACCATGAAGGGGAATTTCAATGACGTCGTTCGCCGGTTCGGGGGCTGCCACTTTCGGACGGACCGCCGCAGGCACCGCATCGTTTGCCGCCAACGTTACCGGTTGGCTTGCTCGTGGTGCAGGGGTCGCGTCTTCGGGTTGTTTGATCACTTCCAAAGCGCGGGCACGGTTTGGCAAACGTCGGATAAATCCACGCTCTTCCAAAGCCGAGATTAAGCGGTGAACGCCCGATTTGCTCTTTAGATCGAGCGCCTCTTTCATTTCTTCGAAACTTGGCGAGATGCCAGTGTCTTCCAACCGCTCTTGAATGAAGCGGATCAATTCGTGTTGCTTTGCCGTTAACATCAGCAAACTCCCTAAGGCGCACCGCACAGCCTGTTTTATTACACAGACCCGGTGCCAAACTCTGTCACCCCCAGAGGCATCGCCCGATCACAGACCAGAATAACGATGCGTTCGAAGCATTGATCGCGCACCGATATGGTGAACGAATACAGAACAATTAGGCAACTTACGGAGTTAAGTCAAGCGGGTGAAATGCGTAAAACCGCGCAATTCAGCCATTCTCAAGATGAAAGATGGGAACAAGCTGTCCGATCGCGACCGCATCTGACCCGGCGGGTCGATCTATTAGGCAATTGGATGATGCCAGGGCGAGCAGGGCGCTCGAATCCTGCGACGCCGCGCGTTTGACGGTTGCGCCATCGCACACGCCGCGCAGGAACTCTCTGCGGGTTCCCACCGCGGGCAGTGCCTCGGCAGATTTCACATAGGTCGGCTTTGGCAACGGCTCAGGGTCGCCAATGGCCGCTTTCACCAAAGGCAAAGCGAATAGGAATGCAGTGACAAAGCTGGAAACAGGATTGCCCGGTAAGCCCAGTATGACTTGCCTTTCATCCCCTTTCCCTCGCGTCGCGACCATCAACGGCTTGCCGGGTTTAATCCCGACTTTCCAAAAATCGATCTCAGCGCCCCACGCCTTCAATGCGGCCTGCATGAGATCGTGATCGCCGACGGATGCGCCCCCTGACGTGATCAGTATGTGTCCGTCAGCCTTGTCCAATGCGGCGGCAAGTGCATCCATATCGTCTGGAACGGGGCCTAGATTCTCGACGAGCCCTGTGAAGGGTTGCAACATGGCGGCGATCATCGCCCCATTGCTGGCCGGGATCTGATGCGGTTGGCAATCTGCCGCGAATTGCGTCAGCTCCGAACCGCTGTCTAAGACAGAGGTGTAGGGCTTCTCGCGATGCAGGATGGTGTCGTGGCCAGCAGACAGAGCGAGGGCAATTTGCGCCGGGCCCATTCGTGTCCCTTTGCCCAAGATCGTTTGACCCTTGGTGAAGTCGAACCCGGCTTTGCGGATGTGTCGACCGTCTTCGGGTGCTTGCTCATCGGGGGCGAGGGAGATTGTATCGCCATCAACGTGGGCGTTTTCTTGGATCAGAACGCTGATACCACTGGGTGGGACATGGGCGCCGGTTGATATCCGAACGCACTGACCATCCTTCAATGCGCCGTCGAATGGCAACCCAGCGCGGCTTTCGCCGACCAATGTCCATGTGCCTTTGGCGCCGGATGCACCATCACCGCAAATGGCGTAGCCATCCATCGCCGATAGGTCGGCGGCCGGTTGTGTGCGCATGGCCAAAAGGTCTTCGGCCAAAAAGGCGCCGTGTGCGATGGCAACGCCCGAACGCGTTAGCGCGGGTTGCGGGGCGAGGGCGAGCAATCGCGCCTGCGCCTCTTCCAAGGTCAGCAATGCGCTCATTGCGCGTCTGCTTTCCATGTACCGGATTTGCCCCCACGCTTTTCGATCAATCGCACCGCGTCGATCACCATCCCTTTGTCGATCGCTTTGGCCATATCATAGATGGTGAGCAAAGCAGTCGAGACGGCCACCATCGCCTCCATTTCCACCCCGGTCTTACCGGTCAAGGATGCGGTGGCAGTGGCGCGAATGGCGGTGTCTTCCAACTCGAATTCGACATTCACAGCTTCCAGTCCGAGCGGGTGACACAAGGGGATGAGGTCGCCTGTGCGTTTGGCGGCCATGATCCCGGCAAGGCGGGCGGTTCCCAAAACGTCGCCTTTTGGGGCGTCACCTTCGCGAATGGCGATGAGCGATTGGGCCGACATGGTGATCCGCCCCGAGGCGATTGCAACGCGATGCGTTTCGACCTTGGATCCTACGTCGACCATGCGCGCCGCACCGTCTTCGCCTAGATGGGTTAAACCGTTCATACTCAATTCCTTAGCGCCCATTTCCAAGACGAGTGCTGATCAACCTGACCAGAGACATGGACCGCATGTTACACGGTCCGGAGGGACAAAGCCGCCGGCCCTCTTCGGCGCAAAATCTGCCACTTATTCTGAGGTCCATTATGTCCATTGGGCCGTCATGCCATGACGCGTCGAAGTAGGACAGTGTGGCTTTTGATGAGACTTTTGACCAAGCGGCCTATTGACCAAGCAGCGCGCGTGTGGCGGCGGCAACATCGTCAGCGCGCATCAAGCTTTCTCCGACAAGGAAGGTGTTCACCCCACTTTGCGACAATCGGGTGCAATCAGCATGCGTTGCAATGCCGCTTTCCCCCACAATCAACGCGCTTTCGGGGACCATCGGTGCCAATCGTTCTGTCGTTTCGAGCGATGTCGTAAACGTTTTAAGGTTGCGGTTGTTCACCCCGATCAATTGCGACGACAAATGCGTCAAAGCACGCTCCATCTCTGCCTCATCATGCACTTCGATCAGAACATCCATAGAATGATCGCGCGCAGCACTTTCGATCTCTTTCATCGCGCTGTCTTCCAACGCGGCAACGATGATTAGGATCGCATCGGCCCCCATCGCTCTCGCTTCGAGGCATTGCCATGGGTCGACCATAAAATCTTTGCGCAAGACCGGCAGGTCGCAGGCCGCGCGCGCTGCGATCAGGAAATCTTCATGCCCTTGGAAATAGGGCGCATCGGTTAGGACGGAGAGACACGCAGCACCCCCTGCTTGATAGGCGGCGGCGTGATCGGAGGGGCGGAAATCGGCGCGGATCAGGCCTTTAGAAGGGCTCGCCTTTTTGATTTCGGCGATCAATCCAAATCCGCCCTTTGATGCGCTGCGCAAGGCATTTTCAAATCCGCGCACATCGCTTTGCTCGTTCGCGCGGGCCTGCAATTCGCCCGTTGAAGTGGCGGCTTTGCGCGTGTCGACTTCGCCGACTTTGTGCGAACATATTTCTTCTAACTTGTTCATGTCGCGCCCTATTTCGCCAATGCGATCCAGCTTTGCAGCAGGTCCTTTGCTCGCCCACTGTCTATGGACTCGGCTGCCATAGCAACGCGGTCGGCCCAATCGCTGCCCTTATTGGCCACTTGCAACGCGCCGGCCGCGTTGAACAAAACGGCATCGCGATATGGGCCGGGCGCGCCCATCAACAATGCATTGAGAGCGGCCGCATTGTGCACGGCATCATCGCCCCGTATCGCTTCGATTGGTGCCACCGGTAGTCCGGCATCATCGGGGTGCAAACGCTGCATTTCGAATGTATTGCCTGTGACGATTGCAACTTCATTGCCGCCCGCTAGGCTCAATTCATCAAGTCCTTCATCACCAGAAATGATTAAAGAACGCCCCGTGCCAAGCTTGGCCAAGGCCCCGGCATAGATCGGCACATAAGCCGGTCTTGCGATCCCGATCAGCTGGCTTTTAACGCCAGCCGGATTGGAAAGCGGGCCCATCAGATTGAAGATTGTTCGTTTGCCGATCTTGGTTCGGATTGGTTGGATACGCCCCATCGCCGGGTGATGGTTTTTCGCGAACAGAAAGCAAATGCCCAATTCGTTGAGCGTTTTCTCCGCTGTCTTACCTGCCGCATCCATATCGAGGCCCAACGCCTCCAACGTGTCCGCCGCCCCTGCTTTGGATGATGCCGCGCGGTTGCCGTGCTTGGCCACAGGAACGCCGCATGCCGCAACGACAAGGCTAACCGCGGTAGACACGTTGAGCGTGTGGTGACCATCGCCGCCCGTTCCGCACACATCGATGCTGCCCTCTGGGGCATCAATCGGGATCAACCGCGCCCGCAACGCTCGCGCCGCACCCGCAATCTCGTTCGATGTCTCTCCGCGAACAGAGAGATCGATAAGGAACTGTTCGATTTCTTCGACGCTAGGCGCGCCATCGAGCAGCGTTCCAAACGCGGTTTCGGCCTGCGTTTCGGTAAGAGGTTTGGAAATATCGGGAAGCACGCTCATGCGGTTACTCTTTCGGGCAGGCGCGCATCGACGCCGCAAATTTTCAGGAAATTGGCGAGCAACGCATGCCCGTGATCGGTCGCGATGCTCTCTGGATGGAATTGCACCCCATGGATGGGCAGCGTTTCGTGGCGAAAACCCATGACGCTGGCGGTGGTGAGACCGGGCGTGTCGGCATGCGCATTCGCGATCAAAGATGACGGCACATCGACCACTTCCAAACTGTGATAGCGCGTTGCGGTGTAGGGGGAGGGCAGCCCGGCAAAAACGCCCGTTCCATCGTGGGTAACCGGCGAAGTTTTGCCATGCATCAAACCGCCGCGCGTAACCGTGCCGCCAAAGTGTTGACCGATGGATTGGTGGCCCAAACACACGCCGAGCAAGGGCGTTTCGCTGTCCGCACAGGCCGCGACAAGATCGAGGCTAATCCCCGCTTCATTGGGAGTGCAGGGGCCGGGGGAAATCAACATCCCCTTTGCGCCGGTTGCAATCGCGTCAGCAGCGGTGATCGCATCATTGCGTTCAACCCGCACATCAGCGCCCAACTCCATCAAATAATGGACCAGATTGAACGTGAAACTGTCGTAATTATCGATGACGAGAATGTCGGCTCCGCTCATATCTTACTCGCAAACCTGTCCGTCGCGCGGACCAGACCATCTATAATGCCCGGTTCACTGGCGCTGTGCCCGGCATCATGGACCATCCACAATTCTGCTTTCGGCATGGCTTTCTTGATCTCCCATGCGGCGCCCGGCGGGGTGCAGATGTCATGACGACCCTGCACAATGATCGTCGGGATATGCGCGATTTTGTGCGCGTCTTTGACCAATTGCGCCTCTTCAAGGAAGAAGTCTTCGAGGAAGAAGCGTGCGCATATCCGCGCGAACGGGACCGCCTTGGATGGGTCTTCGAATTCGGCCAAGAGATCTTCGTTTGGCAGCAAGGTCGCGACCGTGCCTTCCCACAAAGACCATTCTTTTGCCGCGGCAAGCCGGGTCGCTTCATCATCGCTCGTCAGGCGCGCGTAATAGGCTTTGACTAGGTCATCACGCTCGCCCTCTGGGATGAGGCCCGCAAACTGGTCCCATTGTTCGGCCATGATCTCGCTCGCGCCAAATCGATAGAGCCAGCCTTTCTCTTTCTGCCGGGCTAGGAAGACACCGCGCAGGACGATCTCTGTCGTGCGGTCGGGGTGCGTTTGTGAATAGGCCAGCGCAAGGGTCGCGCCCCAGCTTCCGCCGAACACTTGCCACGCATCGTGCCCGCACATTTCGCGAAGCCGTTCAATATCGGCCACAATCCGCCAAGTGTCGTTGTTTTCAATCTCGGCGAACGGCGTGGATTGCCCACAGCCACGCTGATCAAAAAGCAGAACGTCGTACAGCTCCGGATCCCATTGTCGACGATGCGACGGAGACATACCGCCGCCAGGTCCGCCGTGCAGGAAAACCGCAGGCTTCGCCCCCGGCGTGCCGCACCGCTCGTAATACAATTGATGCCCGTCACCCACGTCCAGCATGCCCGTCTCATAGGGCTCAATCTCGGGATAGAGCGTCCGTTCGTAGGTGAGCATGTTCGAGTTCGACATTATTTCGTCTCCACAACCAACAACGGGCCGACACGGCGGCTGTCCATCCGGCCCGTCGCCGGGTTCCAAAGCGATGAAATGTTCCCGTCCAGGAACAACGCATTGGTCGCGTTCAATTCATCACGGAAAAACCGCGCCAATTGTCCAAAACTTAGCGGAGCATCCGAGATTACAAAATGCGCTTTGCCCGAAGCGTCGATGCCCACCCCGTTACGAATGGCTTTTGATGGGCCGTTGTCTTGGATGTCTGGGTGCAGGTCGCCTCCGATGACCAACATAGGCCCCGATTGCGTGCCAAACTGCGGGCGATCGCCGATCGTCCTTAGGAACGTTTCGGTGTCCAAAATGCGCCAACGGTCATTGCTGCCAAAGAACACTCCGTTTGGCTTTAGAAAGAAATTACCGCTGCCATCTGCGCGATTGAGTTCGACGAGGCGGTCGGAATCCTGCACGAAATACCCCATCGCTTTAAGGTTATCGTCGTACATTCCGCCGTTCATGACGAAGGCGATATCGCTTTCATTGCGACCAGCGGCCCACCCTTCGATTGTGCCGAAATTTGCGCCGCTGGACGGGGCCAGTGATGCGCGGATGCGATGCTGTTCGGGGTCTGCGATGCAGTGGGTGAGGGGGACCCCTTCGAATGTCACCGATTGGCAAGGGCCGTTCCCCTGCGCGAGAGCCAGTTCTGCAGCAGCCGCTTCGTCGAGGGCCGCTTGATCAGATTGCGATGATACGCTTTCGACCGGCTCGCCCAATTCCGTTCTTACCACAGGCTCACCCGCGGGTCGGGCATCGCATGCGGTCAGCAGCAACGCCGCAGCCAATGCGCCCAAGGATGCAATCCGGGTTGGTGAAGGGCCGTGTGGGGTCATAGGAACGCTCATCTAAAAACTAGGGTCATTGGCCAAATGTCGGTTCGCTTGCCACGCGAACCGCTTCGCGGGCGGCGGCAATCAACGCGCCGGCTTTGGCCCGGCATTCGGCAAGTTCATATTCCGGATCGCTGTCGGCAACGATACCCGCGCCGGCTTGAACATGCATGGTCCCGTCTTTGACGACGGCGGTACGCAGAACGATGCATGAATCCACCGATCCATCGGGGGCGAAATATCCGACCCCGCCGGCATAGGCGCCGCGTGTTTCGGGCTCCAATTCCGCGATAATCTCACAGGCGCGAATTTTGGGTGCGCCGGATACCGTTCCGGCGGGAAAGCCTGCGAACAACGCATCGATTGCGTCTTTATCATCCGCCAATTCGCCGATCACATTGCTAACGATGTGCATCACATGGCTGTATCGTTCGATGGTGAAACTGTCGGTGACCTCGACGCTGCCTTTTGCAGCAACACGGCCCACGTCATTTCGACCAAGATCGAGCAGCATCAAATGTTCAGCGCGCTCTTTAGGATCGGCCAAGAGGCTTTCTTCGTTCGCGTCGTCTTCGACCCTGCTTGCACCGCGCGGGCGCGTCCCGGCGATTGGACGGATGGTCACTTCGCCGTCTCTCACCCGGACTAAGATCTCTGGGCTGGACCCGACAATGGCAAAACCGGGTAAGTCGAGGAAATAGAGGAACGGTGATGGATTGACCCGGCGCAAGGACCGATACAGCTCCAACGGTGGCAATTCGAACGGACAGGTGAAACGTTGGGCGAGCACAACCTGAAAAATGTCGCCGGCCAAGATGTAGTCCTTGGCGCGCAAAGCGAGGCTTTTGTATTCCTCGCCCGACATTACCGGCGTTAGCTCTGGCGTGATCGCATCGGCGCTGGCGCGAGGCTCTGCGGGGCGGTTGTGGGCGAGAGCGCGCAAGGTTTCGTCAATGCGTTCGCCAGCTTGTTCAATGCTGAGGTTGGGATTGGAGGACGCCCATATGGGCGCGATGCAGAACAATTCGTCAGATAGGCCATCAAAGACCAAGATGACGGTCGGGCGCACAAATAGCATGTCGGGCAATGCCAACTCGCTGGGCGCGGCGCGCGGCAATTTCTCGACAAGACCAATGGTCTCATACCCAAAATACCCCACCAAACACGCCAATGCCGGGGGCAAAGCGTTGGGCACATCGATGCGGCATTTGTCGGCCAACACGCGCAATTCCTTCATCGCGTCGCTGTTCGAACCGTCATCCTCGACACAGGTTTCAAACGCTTCGCGATCGGTCTTCCAGGCCGGATTGATCGCCGCGACGCCTTCGCTCGCGCGGAACACCAAATCGGGGTCGAGGCCAAGCAGGCTGTATCGCCCACGCACTTCGCCGCCTTCCACCGATTCCAGCAGGAAATCACCGCGCCCGGGTTCTATCAACCGACGCGCTGCGCCCACCGGCGTGTCGCTGTCTGCGACGATTTTGCGCCATACCAATGTCGGATTGCCCATCGCCAATGCGTCGCGCGCCTTGGCGGCGTTTTCCAATCCGGATGGGAGTGGGGCACCGGATGTCAAAGCGTTGGGTTGAGGATTGGCCGTTTCTGTCACGCAATTATCAAGCAAGTTGACCGCAGCATATTCAGCCTCAGTTTTCGCCAGAAAGCGTTTGGCGGATCGCCTCTATGGCTTCCTCATTACGCTCTACGCCAACCTCTGATCGGATCGCCCGCATCAATTGTTGGTTGTATTCCGAGACGAGGACGCGGGAGAATTCCGCCTGAGCGCTCTCGATCAATCCGCTGTCATCCTCGATTGGATCGACTTCGATGCGATCCAGATCAACGATGAACCAACCCAAATCGTTCGCCTCTTCCAGCGATTTGGTCGAATCGACCGCCATGGAGAACAACAAGACCAACGGGGCGGGAACGCGGCGACTTTGATCGGCCAACAATTCGCTGCGGCGCAGGCTGATGTTTTCAATCTGCGTCAGATCACTGTTTTCCGCGCGCATGGCATCGCTCAACGTTTCACCACCGCGAACGGCAGTAAGGATACGAGAGGCTGCCTCTTCGGCCATTTTGTTCCCTTCGGAACGACGCCAGCCAAACGTAAGATCATCGCGCACTTCGTCCAAAGGTGGGGCCGCGCTGCGGGTGATGTCGACAACGTCAAAGATCAAAAATTGCGTTCCAGCAACCAGTTCGGCGAGTTGCGGGCGGCCTTCTTCCATTTGGAATGCGGTATCAACGATGGGGCGAAGGGCAGGGGCGATACCCTGTTCAAACGATCCAAATTGACGGCCATCGGCAAGCACATTCTCAACGACGTTGATTTCCAATTCGAATTCGGTGGCCACATCGGCGAGCGACGTGCCAGATTCCACCTTATCTTGGATCTGTTCGCTCAATTCCTCCAACGCGTTTGCGCGCGCTTCGACCAACAATTGAGCAGAAATTTCGTCGCTCACTTGGTCAAGGGAGCGCGCGGCGATCACTTCCACATTGTCGACCCGTGCGATCACAAAGCCAAAATCGCCACGTGCGGGATCAACAACGTCGCCTTGGTCGGCGGCGAAAATGCTGTTGGCCAACTCAACGCTTGTTTCGACCGCGGTGGTTGCTTCATCGCGCAGTTCGCTGGCCGAAACCTGAAATTCCGCTTCATTGGCGGCGGCTTCGATTGAAATGCCGCTACGAATGCGTGCCACCAATGCATCGGCGGCTTCTTGTGTTGGAACCACGAAAGAGCTGATCGAACGCAATTCGGATGCTGCGTATTCGTCGGCGTTGGTTTCAAACCGTGCGGCAATCTGTTCCGATCTCGGGGTAAGGTCGGCGGTTACATTGCCAGGGCCAAAACCTGTAAAACGAATGGTGCGCCGCTCTGGCAACACAAAGTCGCTCTGATTGATTTCGTAATAGGCGGTCAATTGTTCGTCGGTTGGATCTTCTTCCGGCGCGAATGCGTCGCTGGGGATAAGACCAATTTCACCAATCCGACGTTCCAACGACAGCGCAGCGTATTGGCGCGCGACCGTTCTGGAAGTCTGTGGCGCACCAAATGCGGGGCGTAGAATTTGTTGCGCGAGCAATCCGTCACCAATGTCGCGACGTAGATTGGCATCGGTGATCCGTTGATCGCGCAAGGCGCGTTCATACGCCGCTTGATCGAACTCACCGTTGAAATCCAAAAACGCATCGATCTTCAAAATTTCGCTGTTCACAAGGTTTTCACCGGCCCGCAGGCCGTAACTTTGTGCGAAAAGCCCCATCGCATAACGATCAATGAACAAGTCAAGTTCACCTTCGAGGCCGCCGCCTTCCACGAATTCCGGCATCGTAAGGCGCGGATTTTCGGAGCGTGCGCGGCGCAAGGCGTTGTTCGCCGCGGCTTCTAGTTCGTTGGCTGAGATGCTCTCATCACCGACGGTCGCAACCTTATCATCCCCCCTTAGACCACCAAAGGTCGAAGAGCCGCTAATGTCGCCGGCAGCGAAGGCCAAAACCACAACAACAAGGAAAATGAGAAAGATCGGCAGTCCGATTTTCGACTGAAAAAAGTTGCGAAACATCGAAATCATGGTGAAGTTCTTCCTGCGTATCCGTATTCGTAAATCGAACAATGCGCCTCTCGTATTGAGGCGCATGATTGTGTATTTAGGCCAAATATGACGGCTGCAAAGGGGGTAAGGGCCATCAGATTCGACCAAACCGACGCACTGTCGGCGGTTTCCCCGCGCTGTATCGACCCTGCGACCTCGCGGCAACAGGTTGGCGAAGCTTTTGACTAAAGTATTCACCTCCGCTAGCGGACGCCCCCCCATGACCCTACATCGGGTCAAAGAATCGTATGATTACACTCGAACAACTCCCTCACTGGTTCAGGATTAAATAATGCCGCTTAGGCCTTACATTGTTGGAAATTGGAAAATGCACGGCACCCGCGCCATGCTTTCCGAAGCACGCGCCATTGATCGCGCCGCCCAACGTCACATGAAAGTGGAAGTGGCCATCGCGCCGCCATACACTTTGATTCACCCCGTCCATCGCGAGGCGGAGCAGATTGTTGTGGGCGCACAGGATTGCCACGACCAAGAAAGTGGGGCGCACACCGGCGAAGTGTCGGCGCCGATGTTGGCCGATGCCGGTGCGAAATTCGTTATTTTGGGCCACAGCGAACGGCGTCAGGGTCACGGGGAAAATGATGCGTTGGTGCGTGACAAGGCTCAGGCCGCGTTCAACGCCGGTTTGCGCGTCATCATGTGTTGCGGTGAAACGGAAAAGACGCGCGATGCCGGACGTGCAGTGGCGCATGTTAAAAAACAGCTCAAAGCGTCCTTGCCCGAAGGAATCGAAGACGCTGCGGAAAAATTGACCGTTGCTTACGAACCCATTTGGGCGATTGGCACGGGCAAAACCGCAACGACTGATGATATCGCAGAAATGCACGGCGAAATCCGCAAACTGCTCATCACTTTGTTTGGTGAAGAGGCCGGTTCGGAAATCCGCATTTTGTACGGCGGTTCCGTAAAGCCCGAAAATGCGGGCGAAATTTTGAGTGTGACCGACGTTGGCGGCGCCTTGGTTGGCGGGGCCAGCCTCACCGCAGACAGCTTTATGGGCATTGCACTGGCCGCTGGGGAAACGGAAGAAGGGTAACCCTTTTCCCAATCAAACCCCACGGTCACTTGCCTCGGGGCGCATGCATCACTAGATGCGCTGCAACCTAAGCAATTCGATTAGAAGAAGTTCATGTCGCTGTTCATTATCCTTACCGTTATTCAAACCATTGTGGCTGCGGGACTCGTTGGCGTCGTATTGATGCAGCGGTCCGAAGGCGGTGGCCTTGGTATTGGCGGTAATCCGTCTGGTGCTTTGGGCGCGCGTGGTGCGGCAGATTTCTTGACCCGTGCGACCAAATGGCTCGCCGTGGCGTTCGTTGTGCTCTCCATCACGCTTGCGGCGCTTGCCGTTAGTGAGGGCAGTGTTTCTGACGTGACGTCGGATCTAAACCGCGAAGTAGAGGCACCGGTCCAAGAAGATCTCTTGGATGTGCCAATTGGCGGCGATCTGTTGGCGCAACCGACCGAAGGCGAAGCCGAAGCGGCCGCGCCCGAAGACGATTTGCTCGACGACTAAATATCCTGAGTTGGGGGCGTTTTTATGCGCCGCCCACGCTTTCAAATAATCATGCTTGTGGATTGCTCGGCATTTGAGCGATCAATTCGCTTGCCACGAATCCCCTCACACGCTTAAGGCTCGGCTCCCATGGCGCGGTACATTTTTATAACCGGCGGCGTGGTCTCCTCGCTCGGCAAAGGTCTCATGGCAGCAAGTCTCGCTGCGCTTCTACAAGCGCGCGGGTACAAGGTGCGTATTCGTAAGTTTGACCCCTATCTCAATGTCGATCCGGGCACGATGAGCCCGTATCAGCACGGAGAGGTTTATGTGACCGATGATGGGGCGGAAACCGACCTTGATCTGGGCCATTACGAACGCTTCACGGGCGTATCCGCACGTCAGAGCGACAACATCACATCAGGCCGCGTCTATCGGGACATCATCGCGAAAGAGCGCCGAGGCGACTATTTGGGGGCCACCGTTCAGGTGATCCCGCATGTGACTGACGCGATCAAACAGTTCGCATTGGACGATCAGGACGACCTGGATTTCATTCTCTGCGAAATCGGCGGCACGGTCGGCGACATCGAATCTCTCCCATTTATGGAGGCGATCCGGCAATTGCGGAACGATTTGGAACCGATGCAAACGCTCAGCGTGCACGTTACCTTGGTTCCGTACATCGCCGCGGCCGGTGAGTTGAAGACAAAGCCTACGCAGCATTCCGTCCGCGAATTGGCCAGTTTGGGCATCAAGCCTGATGTATTGTTGTGCCGGGCCGAACATCCGATCCCGGATGGTGAGCGTCAGAAAATCGCGAATTTCTGTAACGTGCGCAAAGAATCGGTCATTCCGGCTCTGGACGCGCCATCGATTTATTCGGTGCCGTTGCAATATCACCAGGAAGGTCTCGACGCAGAAGTCTTGCGCGGATTTGGCATCACCAACGCACCGGAACCCGATCTGAGCGGTTGGGCCGATGTAACCGATCGATACTTCCACCCCGAAGGCGAAGTGACCATCGGCGTTGTTGGCAAATATGTTGGCCTGCCCGACGCGTATAAAAGCCTCAACGAAGCTTTGGTGCATGGCGGCATGGCAAACCGTGTGAAGGTCAACATCAAGTGGATCGACGCCGAAATCTTCGAAGGCGACAATGAAAGCGACATTGTCTCTGCGTTGGAGCCGATGCACGGCATTCTGGTTCCCGGCGGCTTTGGTGAACGCGGCAGCGAAGGTAAGATTTCCAGTGTCCGTTTTGCACGGACGCGCAATGTGCCGTTCTTTGGCATTTGCTTGGGCATGCAAATGGCGTGTGTCGAGGGTGCGCGAGAAGCCGGCTTTGACAAGGCATCCTCCACTGAATTTGGCGAAACCGGCGAACCGGTGGTTGGCATTATCAGCGAATGGATGAGCGAAGAAGGCATCCAACAACGCGAAGAGGGTGGGGATCTTGGCGGGACCATGCGTCTTGGTGCGTATGAAGCCAAATTGTCGGCCAACAGCCACACGTCGCGGATCTATGGCGGCGCTACAACGATTTCAGAGCGGCATCGCCATCGTTACGAGGTGAACGCAGCCTATATCGAAGCGCTCGAAGGACAGGGCTTGGTGTTTGCCGGCATGTCGCCTGATGGATTGTTGCCGGAGATTGTCGAACGGCCCGATCACCCATGGTTTGTTGGTGTTCAATTCCACCCGGAATTGAAGTCACGGCCGTTTGATCCCCATCCTTTGTTCGCCGGCTTTATCGCCGCGGCGTTGGAACAATCACGCTTGGTGTAAACCTTTTGGGTTTTCCGCATTGAATGCGGTGCGAGCACATTTGACGCCAAACCCATCACGCGCCGATATTGCGGACTTGCGTAGTCTATCGGATGGCGCGCTTTATCAAAATGTATGTGACGTGTTTGTACAAGCGCGTGAATTACCTCTTGCGCGTCGCACCAAAATGCGGCTTACGCTGCGCAAAGCCTATAGGTTTTCATAAGGGGTACCTACGCAGTATAGCGGAGGTGCGGATCGGGGGATCCAGAATGTGAAAACCGACGGAGGGGTAAGAAAGACATAGAGTTGCGCAGCGCGCCGCCGTGATTAAGCGGTGGGTGCTGCAGCCGAACTCGCGCTAGATTTGACCGTCTTCTGCGACCCGGACGGTCAGGGCTGGACGAGGCGACGTAAAGTCGCGGGGGCAGGTCCAATAGGACCGCCCCCACTTTATCATTCAATTTTTGAGCTAACCGGTTAGGCGGCGTTGACCGACGGGTCGGATGGCTTCCCATCCTCGCTTGGTTCGCTGCTCGGGACGGCGGTTAGAGTGGCTCCACCGTTCACCGCGATCTTCTTAGGCTTCATCGCATCGGGCACTTCGCGCACCAAGTCGATCACCAACAAACCGTCGGCCAAATCGGCATTTGCGACGCGGACGTAATCGGCCAATTCAAATCGGCGTTCAAATCCACGATTGGCGATCCCCACATGGAGCAGTTCCGAGCCATCATCGACGTCATCGCGTTTTTTGCCCTGTACGGTCAAAAGGTTCGCTTGCGCCGTAATGTCGATATCCTGAGGGCGGAAACCGGCGACGGCCAAGACAATACGATAATTGTCTTCACCGCTCTTAGAAATGTTGAAAGGGGGGTAATTGTCACCCGAATTGGCGCGCGCTTGGCTTTCGAGCATGTCGAAGAGCCGGTCAAAACCAACGGTGCTGCGGCGATAGGGTGTAAAATCGAGACGTGACATAATTTCAAATCCTCTTGATTGAGCAATCTGTGTTTGTTCACGGGCCTGCCTCACGCAGCGCCCGCATTCATCGAACCCAATGTGTTCCCCAAGACTGGCGGAACGGGACGACACACATTAGTTAGGGATCGTGAAAGTGCTTTCAAGAGGTTCAATCGGCGCAGCGATGCCGATCCGATTGGGTCATTACGAGGATACGCCAAGACAATGCCAACGATCGATATCTACACCAAATTCACGTGCCCATTTTGCGTGCGCGCCAAACGCCTTTTGTCGCAAAAGGGGGTCGAATTTAACGAGTTCGACATTTCGATGGGCGGACCAAAACGTGACGAGATGGTTGCCCGCGCGCCGCAAGCTAGGACTGTGCCCCAGATATTCATTGGCGACACCCATGTTGGCGGTTCGGATGAGCTGGCCGCGCTTGAGGCGTCGGGCAAGCTTGACGCGTTGCTGGCAGGCTAAGGCGCTCTAATGCCCAAGATCGCTGTTCTTCAGATGAATTCGGGCATTGATCCTAAGGAAAACCTCGCCGTTATCCATTCCGCGGTTAAGGACGCGGCCGAAGCTGGGGCGCAGATACTGTTCACTCCCGAGATGGCTGCTTTGCTCGACCGCGATCGGAAACGCGCGAATGCGCATCTAAGTGCCGGATACTATGAAGAAGTGCTCAGATCGCTCGCTTCGCTGGCTGAGAACCACAAGATCGACATCGCGCTTGGCTCCTTGCCCATGCCAGTGACCGAAACGCTTAATGCCAATCGAGCCTACTATTTCTCGCGCGATAATTTCGACCAACAATCCGCTGTCACCTATGACAAGATGCATATGTTCGACGTCGAGCTTTCGACCGGTGAGAAATGGCGCGAAAGCAGCGCATATCAAGCGGGCGAGGAAGTCGTCACGGTGGAAGATACGCCAATCGGGCGGCTTGGTTTGGCCATTTGCTACGACATGCGCTTTCCCGCTTTATTTGAAGAACTTGGCAGGCGGGAATGCGATGCGATTTCGATCCCCGCTGCTTTCACCGTTCCAACCGGCAAAGCGCATTGGCATGTCCTGCTGCGCGCCCGCGCCATCGAAGCGAGCGCATTTGTGATTGCCGCTGCGCAAGTTGGGAAACACGCAGATGGTCGCACCACATACGGCCATTCACTGGTTGTGGACCCATGGGGCGACGTGCTGCTGGATATGGGCGGTGAAACGCCGGGTATCGGATATTGCGACATTGATTTGGCGCGCATCGCCGAGGTGAGGGGCCAAGTGCCCAGTCTTGCCAATCGGCGCGAAATCGCCAATTAGCGCATCATGATCGTTTTTGACCTTCAATGTGACCAAGACCACCGGTTCGAGGGGTGGTTCGGTTCCTCATCGGATTACGAATCCCAATGCGAGCGTGGATTGGTCACTTGTCCGGAATGCGGTTCATCCGCGGTGGACAAAGCGGTGATGGCACCCGCGGTGGGTGCAAAAGGAAACACCCGACCCGATCATCAAGGGGCTGCACCCGATCAAGGCGCGCAGGAGATCGCTCCTGTTCCAAAGTCGGTGCCCGCGCCGGATGCGAAACCCGTTTCCAACACGCCTATGCCAGCCGAAATGGAGAAAGCCCTCAAAGCTCTCGCCACGGCTCAACAAAAAGCTTTGGAAAAAAGCACTTGGGTGGGCAAGGATTTCGCGGCCCAATCGCGCGCCATGCATTATGGTGAAAGCGATGAAAAACCGATCCACGGCCAAGCAAGCCTAGAAGAGGCGCAGTCGCTGGCCGAAGAAGGGGTCCAGGTCGCCGCACTGCCATTTCCCGTTGCACCGCCTGACAAACTGAATTGATTGGTTCGCCTGCGCTGCTATTGCGGCTTGCATGTCCTCGTAGCTCAGGTGGATAGAGCATCGGATTCCTAATCCGGAGGCCACAGGTTCGAATCCTGTCGAGGACACGTTTCCCCTTTTTTTACGCTCGCTGAGTTTCGGATCCATTGATCGCCGTTATGCTGCGTTCGTTCGGTTCCAACTGCGCTCTGCCCAACCGGATAGGATGAGGACGCCTAAGGAAATCGCCATCAAACCGGCGCAGGTTGCTCCCCATCCTCCGAAATCATAGATCGCGGTGCCAACGACGCTGCCGATTGAGCCGCCGATAAACATGATGACGATGTATGTCGTGGTAAGGCGGGTCCGGATGGCCGGATCGAGCGATAAGAACGTCATGCGCCCGGTCACATCCACCGTTGGCCCAACAATGTTGATCAACAACAATGGGACAAGAACCGTCCAAACATCCCAACCCAGCGGGTACATCAAAGATATGCCGATGCATTGAACAATCGCGGCGATGCTGCGTGCTCGGCGCGCGCCAATGGCGTCGGCCCATCGACCAAAACGCGGCGTGGAAAATATGCTGAGCGCGGAGATCCCGGCGAGATAGCCAACCGTATCGACGCCATAGCCCAATTCATCGCTGGTCAAATGCAGCGCCAGCGCCAACCATGTAGCGGTAAACGATGCAAAATTGAGCGCCTGAATAAGCGCGGATATCATCATATCCCGATGCGCGCGGGCCAATTCAAAAACAGACCGCAACAGCGCGAAATACGATCCTTGGGGTGATTTGCGCGCCGCGATGCCGCTGTCTGTCTTAAGGGTGATGGGCAAAAGCACGGTGACCGCCACCATCAAAGCAAAGGCGCACCAATACACACTGCGCCATCCGTAATTTTCTGCGATAATCCCGGCCCCCACCCGGGCGACCAGAATGCCGAAAATCACACCAGCGGTAAGCAGCGCGGTGACCTGACCCAATCGTTCGGGGGCAACGCGTTTGGAGGCGAATGCCGGGATCAAATATGGGGCAATGGTGACAAAGCCCAACGCGGTCGATGCGATGGTGAAGGCGGCGAAACCTGTTGCCATCGCCATCGCCAACATGAACACGCATTGCGCAATCACAAATGCGATACACAATGCGCGGTTGGAATACCGATCTCCCAGCGGAAGCAGCAACAATATCCCGATCGCAAGCGCAAATTGATTGAGTGCCGGGACAATGCCGATCTGCGCATCGCTCACGCCAAAACTGCTCGCGACTTCGCCGATGATGGGGTGAATATAATACGCGTTGGCGGTGACGATCGCGACCGTCACCGTCAAAGCGTATTCTTGCCCCCGGCTAAGAACGGACGGGGGTGCTTGGTCGGTTGCCTCAGTCAGAGAATGTCCGCCTTTTTGGCCGTATCAATCACGCCTTGGGCTAATTCAACCGGACGATCTTCTTGGCAGAAATGACCGCAGGTTGAGAGAGAGAAATGCGGCAATCCCGCAGCGCCCGCGACCCGGTCTGCCATTACGGCGGTCGTCTTGCCGAGGACGGCATCGTCTTCGCCGACGATAGTCAGAAACGGTTTTTCAAACGTCGCCAATGCTTTCCACGCGGCCTTGTTTTCCGCCACGCCCGGCTTCTCGTCCTCGATTGGAACAAGTTGTGGGAATGCTCGGGCACCGGCTTTGCTGGGTTCATCGGGGAAAGGCGCATCGTAGGCTGCGACTTCTTCGGCGGAGAGCTCAGTTGCGGACGCTCCTTGCAAAATGCCTCCAATCTTGAAGTCTGGCGATGCCTTCGCAAATTCTCGCCATGCGAGGAATGCTGGTGATGCGGTTCCGCCGCCTTCGGGAAGGAACGTGTTGCTGGCGACGACAAAGCTGAAAAGATCCGGGTTTTCGCCAACCATTCTTAGGCCGAGCAATCCGCCCCAATCCTGGCAGAAGAGACCGGCGGGCTGTGGCAAAACGGCGGTGCGCCATTGGGATAGCCAATCGATGTGACGGTCATAGGTGTAAAACCCGATATCGTCCGGCTTATCGCTTTTGCCAAATCCGATCAGGTCGGGCGCGAGGCAACGAAAACCGGCATCGAGCAGAACCGGTATCATCTTGCGATAAAGGAAACTCCAGCTGGGCTCTCCGTGGAACAGCAGGACGGGCGGGGCATCCTTGGGCCCTTCATCCACGTAATGCATCCGGCCTGTATGCCCGTCACCCAAATCGATATCCGTCCAATTTTCGGCAAACGGATAGTCTGGGATGGCAGCAAAGCGTGCAAGGTCAGCCTTTAGAATTTCCATTGCATTGTCTCCTTAGGTCGAAAGATCAGTAGCACGGAAAAACTTATTGGCCACACGCCGGTTTTCTGATCGCCGATTTCCTAAGATGCCCCCGCTGCATCTTCCGCAGACGATTGCTCCAACTGCAGACGCCCTTTGAAAGTGTTGGTGACTTGGGGGTAGGGGATTTCAATTCCGGCTTCGTCCAATCCGTGTTTGATTGCTCGAACGGCCTGATCACGGTTTAACGCGGATGCCGCGCCCGAAGACGCCGCCCACCATCGCACAATGAAATCAACCGAACTGGAGTTGAACGCGTCAGCAAGCACGTAAATGTCACGTTCTGCATTGATCAAATCACAGCTTTCCAAGGATGCGCGGATAACCTCGCTCGCCCGGTTCAGATCGGTGTCATAAGCGACGCCGATCACCAACTCATAACGACGCTCTTTCAAATCGGTGACGATTTCGACCGGATCTTTGAACAATTGCGAATTGGGCAGGACGTGCAGCTCTCCGGAAAACGCGCGGATATGGCTTTCGCGTAAACTGATGAATTCGATCGTACCGTGGATGTCGCCTGTTTTGATCACATCGCCGATCTGCATCTTGTCGCGCAGCATGATCATCACGCCAGCGAGGAAATTTTCAAAGAAATCTTGAAACGCAAACCCGATCGCCACCGCGCCGATACCCAATCCTGCGATGAGGCTGGATGGACTGAAATTCGGGAACACGACGATCCCCGCGATCATCATGCCGGTGACCCACACGCCAAGCCGAACCAGAGTGTCCAAGAGGTTGCGCAACGATGGGCGCAACTCGGTCTTGCCGATCAATTTCTTGCTAATTCGGGTTGCGGATTTTGCGATGACAGCGGTGAGCAGAATGATGATCAAGGCGATCACAATTGCTGGAATGGACGCCACCAAGTTTTCGGCCATTGTGTTGAGTTGTTCGATCAAAGTTTGAATCATGAGGGAAGATTTCCTCCTTAGGTGGGATCAATGGGTGGGGCGGGGCGGTTGTTCCAAGAAAGTGTCGAATTAAGAAATTTCGCGGCTCTTTTGGATTCTTGCGGCATTTTCGCCGCATCCGCGGGCTATGGCCCAGCTAATTTGCACATAATGGCGCATTTCCCTTGATGCGGGCGGTTAACTATGATTCTGTGGATAACAGATCAGGGGACACCACAATGCGCAAGACAGCAAACGAGCAGACAAAGCAGGCGCTTGCGCTTGTGCTGCTCGTTGCCTTGACTGTGGCTGCGATTGCTGGGCCAACTGGGCTGTTGGCCTGGGCCGAGAATGACGAAGTGTTGGAACAACGCAAAGCGCGGATCGCCATCCTAATCGAAGAACGCGACGCGTTGCGCAATCGGGTGGAACTGCTCGACCCCAACGGCGCCGATCCCGATTTGGTTAGCGAACTTATCCGCGAAGACCTTGGTGTGCTCCACCCGGATGAGATCGTCGTAACCTTGGATGACGATTGAGGCCCAATTAGGGCTCTTTTGGTTTGACGATTCACCATTTTTAACCGGTTTGGTAATTGCTTGCCTCGCGGGCTGCTTTCCGTTGCGTCAGGTGTAAAATCGCGCCTATAGCGGTCCCGAATTTGCGCGTGCGCACCTCCTCCCCGGATGCACGCCAACAATCTGAGAAGGGATCACACATTGGCGAAAAAACCCGCAGCCGGAAAGGCGCCCGCAAAACGTGCCGCCTCGAAACGCGCGCCCAGCAAGGCCGCGACACCCGCGTCCAGCGCAGCAACATCATCGGCACCGGCGGATGATCCCGATTTCATCCTTCATTCCCTTCAGGAAGAATTTAACGCCGCGAAAAGCTTCAACGCGTCCGATGATCAAATGCTCGAATTTTATCGGCAGATGCTTTTGATCCGTCGTTTTGAGGAAAAGGCCGGTCAGCTTTACGGTCTCGGCCTAATTGGCGGTTTCTGTCACTTGTATATTGGACAAGAGGCGGTCGCGATCGGGCTGCAATCTGCATTGGACAGCGACAAAGACAGCGTGATCACCGGTTACCGCGATCACGGGCACATGCTGGCCTATGGCATCGACCCCAAAGTCATCATGGCCGAATTGACCGGGCGCGAAGCCGGCATTTCAAAAGGCAAGGGTGGCTCCATGCATATGTTCAGCACCGAACATAAATTTTATGGCGGCCATGGCATTGTCGGCGCCCAGGTGGCGTTGGGCGGTGGCCTCGCTTTGGCTCATCAATACAATGAAGACGGCGGTTTGTGCCTTGCCTATTTCGGTGATGGCGCCGCCAATCAGGGCCAAGTCTACGAAACGTTTAACATGGCTGCTCTTTGGAACCTGCCAATCGTGTTCGTGGTGGAAGACAATCAATACGCGATGGGCACGGCCAGTTCGCGTTCATCGGCGGAAACACGATTCCACCGGCGCGGCACGGCGTTCCGCATCCCGGGCATCGATGTCGATGGGATGAATGTCCTAGAAGTTCGCGCCGCCGCCGAGGTTGCGTTTAAACATGTGCGCGAAGGCAAAGGCCCCGTTTTGATGGAGCTGAACACCTATCGGTATCGTGGGCACTCCATGTCCGATCCAGCCAAATATCGCACACGCGACGAAGTGCAGGAACAGCGTGAAAATTACGACCCGATCGAGCGGTTGAAGAAAACCCTAATGGAGGCAGGCCATGATGAGGCCGACCTTAAAGCGATTGATAAAGGCATCCGTAAAGTTGTGACCGAAGCCGCCGATTTCTCCGAAAGTTCGCCTGAGCCGGATGCTTCTGAGCTCTACACTGAAGTTCTGGTGGAGAAGTACTGATGGCTATTCAACTGAAAATGCCTGCGCTTTCGCCCACAATGGAGGAAGGCACTCTTGCCAAATGGTTGAAAGCCGAAGGCGACACGATCGAGCCCGGCGATATCATTGCAGAGATTGAAACGGACAAAGCCACGATGGAATTCGAAGCCATCGACGATGGCGTGTTGACTAAAATCCTTGTGGCCGAAGGCACGGAGAATGTCGCCGTTGGCGCCGTGATCGCCGAAATGGCGGGTGAGGGCGACGACGCAGATGCCGGCGATAGCACAGCACCCGTTGTAGAACCGGCACCGGCCGCGCCTGCCGCACCTGCTCCTGCTCCTGCACCTGTCGCGGCGGCGGCCCCTGCAGCTGACCCGAGCATCCCTGCTGGAACAAGCTTCACCAGCACCCAAGTCCGCGAAGCGTTGCGCGATGCGATGGCCGAAGAGATGCGCGCGGATCGCCGAGTCTTTGTGATGGGTGAAGAAGTCGCCGAGTATCAGGGTGCATATAAGGTCACCCAAGGATTGTTGGAAGAATTCGGCCCGAAACGCGTTATTGACACCCCGATCACCGAATACGGTTTTGCCGGGATCGGCGCGGGCGCTGCGATGGGCGGGTTGAAGCCTGTGGTGGAGTTTATGACCTTCAATTTCGCCATGCAGGCGATTGATCACATTGTGAACTCTGCGGCTAAAACGAACTATATGAGCGGCGGTCAAATGCGCTGCCCGATTGTGTTCCGTGGCCCCAACGGCGCGGCAAGCCGTGTCGGCGCACAGCACAGTCAAAACTATGGCCCATGGTACGCCAGCGTGCCCGGTTTGATCGTGATTGCACCGTATGATGCGGCCGATGCCAAAGGGTTGATGAAAGCGGCCATTCGTTCCGAAGATCCGGTCGTCTTCCTTGAAAACGAACTGGTCTATGGCCGGAGCTTTGATGTGCCCGACATGGATGACTACGTTCTGCCAATCGGCAAGGCGCGGATCATGCGTGAAGGGGCCGATGTGACCATCGTCACCTATTCAATCGGGGTGGGATTGGCGCTCGAAGCGGCGGAAACTCTCGCGGGCGAAGGGATTGATGCCGAAGTCATTGATCTGCGCACTCTGCGTCCATTGGACAAACAGGCCGTTCTCGACAGTTTGAAGAAAACCAACCGATTGGTCATCGCTGAAGAGGGTTGGCCGACATGCTCCATTGCGAGCGAAATCATCGCGATTTGTATGGAGGAAGGGTTTGACGACCTTGATGCCCCGGTCCTGCGGGTGTGCAACGAGGATGTGCCACTTCCATACGCGGCCAATCTGGAAAAACTCGCCTTGATTGACCCACCGCGCATCGTCGAAGCGGTGAAAAAGGTGTGTTACACATAACAAAAAAAGGGGCGCGGAAATACCGCGCCCCTTTTTTTAAAGCGTCACTGTGTTGCGTTCGATCAGGTTGGACGATCGGCGGAAAACACGTTGCAGCTGGCGACAGGCGAAATCGGATTTGTTTGATACAGCTGGGTCAGATCCCGGCTATCGCGCACGTTGAACGCGGCTGTGTACCGAATATCGGTGTCACCATAAAATTCGAACGGCGTGATGGGTTCGTAAGTATAGGACACTTCGACAAACATCACAGCTGTGCCGGAACTGGCCGTGATACGGTTGGCGGCTTCGCCCATTCCGGGGAAACTTGTTCCGCTGGAACCATCGCCCTCTGTTCCGTAAGTGGAGGCATAGTTTTTCGCACCGCGACAACGTTGCCATGCGATCCATTGGCCCCCGTCGCTGTTGCGTTGGAGGCTGGATAGAATGACACGACCTTGTTCAAAGATGTCGTAACTATCGCCCAACTTCTCTGCGCCGACAAAGGTGCTGTTTACATCGTCTTCAAAGACTCTGCGCGCCACCAAAATATCGCTCTCACCAACGCGTGAGGCGTTGTCGGCAACCTGCATGGCGATTTGGCTCACCTGCATGTGAGTGATCGTGAAATACGCCGTTTCCGTGCCCAAGAGGCCAAGGCCCAGAACAATCGGTGCGCTAAAGGCGAATTCCACCATCGCGACTGCAGAATTGTCCTGACGTAGTGCCTTAAGGCTGGAAAGGGCGCCCTTTGCCGATTGGATCGTCTTGCTAAACATTAGTCGCAGTTCCCGATTGTAACGGTTTCATCTTGTTGGTCGTATGGTTGGTTCCGCAGCACCGTGGACGCTCGCAATTCAACTTCCTGAGGTAGGCCAGCAAGGCCATACATCGGGAAAAGGCGAGGGTAGGACACCACCGCAGTGTAAAGAACCGCGTCGCGCGCGCCACCGATGCCTTCTTCGCCGCGATCGGCATCCCATTGACCGTTGGAATTGGCATCAACGAAAACCTCGCCGTTGTTGCAAATGCCATCAAAGGTGCCTGCGTCGGTGAATTCTTCGGCTTCGCCAATGTCTTCAAAATCGAAGTGCGACAGCTTTTCCAAAGTCACGGTTGCCGTACCCGGCACGACGGCGCTTACGCTGTCGATGACCCGTGCATCGATGGTGCCTTCAAGACTGCCAGCGGTCTCCAATGTGAGATCGCGGCCGGCCTTTTGCATCGCCCCGTTGACCAACGCCGACGTGTATTGCGTGTGCGCCATGTCAAAGATGCCCATCACCATTAGGATCAGGATCGGTGCGACGAATGCAAATTCAGTAAGCGTCGCACCTTCCTCATCCCTGATGAAAGCTCGGAGAAAGTTTGAACCGATCATGCTGTCAACCTCAGCGCTGCGATCTTCTCGGCGATCTCACGGAATGCGCTGTCGAGCTGATCAGCATCGCTCGCCGAATAGGCGCGACCAGTCGTGGCGCAATCGATCAAGTTCTGTGTAAGCGACGTCCCGAAGGCAACAACCCAAACGGAAATGTTCTTGTTTCGCGCCGCGCGACAGGCCGCTTGGAAGCGTTCTGCGTGATTGGCTTGTTGTTGGGTCCAATTGGCATCGGCGGTTACCCGGCGATCCCACCATTCCATACCATACAAGGTGTAGAGGCGGTTGTTGGTGACCAATTCACCATCGGTCATAAACACGATGTGGCGCGAAATTGCGTCACCGTTCGGTGCGGTGGTGTTCTCGTCTGCGAAGATCCCGTCGGGCGAGATGAAGCGCGCCCCCCAGATCATGCCAAAGTCGTGATAGGTGTTACCGCCGGCGCTGAAACCTTCGGCTTCAGAGACCCAGGTTTCCAAATCGGAACGATTGTCGAACGGTGCCAATTTGCGGGCAGCCTTAGGACAGGTGGATGATGCGTTCACTTTGTCTTCGGTGGAGCCGGTGATGTCGGCTTGAACCCACTCGCTGCTGTCCCACCAATTTTCGCCATCATTGTAACGCATAAAGGTGAGCGACGGCAGCATAGGCTTCCAACGTTCGGTTTCGTTGCTTGGAACCAGATCGATATCCAGATCTTTCGCACCGGATGGGACCGGGTTCCAAACAGTGTTGGCGACGGTGATCGCTTCTTCGATGCAACCGTTCCAGGTGTGATTTTCGTTGGCCGCTTCCCAACCGGTTGGTTGAGACATCGTGCCGCTTGCGTACAAACCGGTCAGGTCCCATTCCACGGGGCGATAGGCCCAGAAGAATTCCTGAGTTTCGGTGCGGCCTTCGGTCAAGGTGATGTCGGACTCGGCGTAGTAGTAGTAATCCTCGAAGTACAAACGACAGCGTTCATTCGAATAGTAATACGTTCCCGAGCTGAACGTCATTTGTTGATACCGAACGGGGCCGGTATATTGCGTGATGCGTGGATCCGTTCCGGATTGAGAAACCTGAGTGAACCCGCCGGGGTCGGCAGAAACAAAGATTTCTGACCGGTCTTGGCCAAACGCAATATCGACGCATTCGTTATAGCTGACACCGTAATCGTTGGTTTCCGTGAGACCTTGATAGTCCCAATTGTAGCCATCACCCGTTCGGATGTAGGTGTACCCTTCGGGTGTGTACGTAACCGTAATGTCCCAATCTGCTTCGCGTGATTGGTAAGTGTGGCTATTCGCCATCCACGCTCTATCGAGGGAATCGCCGACATTCACCTGATTGGAATAGGGCACGATCCCATAACGGATTTGGGCCGAGCTCGACGTCGCCGAATCCACGGTGTCGTAGAAAGTCAAAACCGATGAGCGCAGGCTGTTGATGCGTGAATTGGGTCCGTTTGAACAATTGGAACCGTCGGAATCGCAGCTCATCGAGCCGGTGACGTCGAGCACAAACATAATGTCTGTGTTCGAAATGTTGATCTCTGCAGAGCAATCGACGGATAGATCAAATTCGTTGTAACCAAACGCGCCCATGATGCTGGTCGGCAATGTTCCCGATGCGGTTCCGTTGACGGTGCCCTCGGCTGTTGCGGTGTAATCGCGGTTTAGCGCGTCCAACCCGAATGTGCCGTCGGGATAGTTTTGATCAAAAAAGTTGAGGCCAACTTGCTTGTGCTCACTGGAGAAATCGTCGTCATCCATCGCGCGGCGTGCCGCAAGCGCACCGGCATCGCATGCCGCCTGAAGTCGGGTTTCGGTCATGTAATACCGACCGGCATCCACACCGCCACCAACCATGGCCATCAATGGAACAAGCGTCGCCGCAGAAATGGCGAGCGTGTTTGCAGCAGGGTCCTTCGCAACAAAGCGAAGGAAGGAGTAAGCGGCGTTCATTCTGTGGCCCATGGGTGCACATCCTCAGGTCAAACCCGACACACAATTGCGCGGATTCTCGGTTACATCGCAGGGTGATAGCCCAAGGTAGGTAAGGGGATTGCCAAACAGTGTGGTAAACAAGACATTACCGACCGAGCATTGCTTTAACCGCACCTGTGATCGGAGATTGTCTGCCGCTTTGTAGGGGCGTAAACTTGACAATTGGCCCTATTCTAAGCCTTTGAGCGCCCTTTATGCCCAATCAACCCGACGAAATCTTAGCCACCGAATTGCAGATCGCATTGGCTCACACCCCGCCAAAATTTCGCGATGCGTTAAGGATATTCTTTGAGTTAGATCATCGATTATCCCGCATTGTCGCCGCGACAACCGAACCGATGTTGGGTCAGATGCGGCTTGCATGGTGGCGCGATATGTTGGGCAAACCGATCGAAGAACGGCCCCATGATGACGCGGTTTTGGATGGCATTGGCGCGCATTGGCTCGATCGAGAGAGTCCGTTGATCAGATTGGTCGATGCTTGGGAGCATATGCTGGCGCCCGCCCCGATGGGCAAAGACGATGCCTTGGGGTTTGTTAATGGGCGGTCGGCGGGTCTGTTGGCCGCCTTAAACCATGACCAGCACGGATCAGCAGCGTGGGAAGCGGCCGCATGGGTTTGGGCCTTTGCCGATATGGCTTCAAAAGTCTCTTTGGATGAAGAGCGCGAATTGATGGTTGATCTTGGCCGTTCAAAGGGGCCGCTGCGAGCCCGCCTGTCAAAGCCTGCGCGCGGTTTGGCTGTCTTGGGAACATTGGGTGCCCGCGCGTTGAATCGCGGCGCGCGACCATTGATGGAAGGGCGCGCTGCGTCACTACTCGCAACAAGAGCCGCTATCATCGGAAAGTGATTACGTGTATTCCCTTGCTCAAATAGGTTGCGAGGAAAGAAATGCGTCAAACAATACTAGGTGTGTTTGTCGGTCTGATATTGGCAGGCGTCGGTGTATTTTGGTGGCAGGCACGCGCTCAGGTTGAAACAAACGCCCCACCACCCCCTGAACAAGAGGAAGTGGTCGAAGAAGCGCCAGATATATTGCCAGAAGTCGATCCGGGTGACTTGACCGGTCCCGCACCCCCAGAGGCCAGCGAATTGTCGCGGGAGGAGCGCCGTTTTTTCCGTTATGATCGAAACCGCGACCGCATCATCACGCGCAATGAAATGCTGTCGAGCCGATCGAAGGCTTTCCGCGCACTGGACACGGACGGCAACAATCTGCTGACCTTTGAAGAATGGGCGATCAGCACGTCCGAACGATTTGAAGGGATGGATGCGGACGGCAATGCCGAACTGACCCAAACGGAATTCGCGACCAGTGCGCCGCGCCCACGCGCATCACGGCCAGCGTGCCGATGTTAGCCCCTTGTCCGGATAAAGGTGGCTGAACTGGCTCTTGCTTCTCTTAAGCAGGAACCGCCGCCGCATTTTGCGACAGCCACGTTTGAAGGTCCGCTTTACCTCGGTTGGTGTAGGCTTCTTTTCGGATCTTCTTTTTCACGTCATGCAAGGGCGGGAACAGGCCGAAATTCACATTCATCGGTTGGAACGTGGTTGCATCGGCATCGCCTGTGATGTGGCTTAACAAAGCGCCCAACGCCGTGGATGGGGGGAGGGGATGCCATTCCTCACCGGCCAATTGTGCCGCTGTCATCATGCCCGCGACTAAGCCAATGGCGGAACTCTCGACATAGCCTTCGCAGCCGGTGACTTGGCCGGCAAACCGCACATGCGGAGCCGCTTTCAACCGCAATTGACGGTCCAACACCTCTGGTGAGTTCAGGAATGTGTTGCGGTGCAGCCCGCCAAGTCGGGCAAATTCGGCGTTCTCAAGGCCGGGGATGGTGCGAAACAATTCAACCTGTGCGCCATATTTCATTTTGGTTTGAAAACCGACCATGTTCCATAGCGTGCCAAGCTTATTGTCCTGTCGCAATTGAACGACGGCGTAGGGCCAGCGCCCTTCGGGAAATTCTTCGTTGGTGTCGTAGGGATTGTCGAGGCCGACACCCTTCATTGGACCGTAACGCAGCGTTTCGACCCCGCGTTCCGCCATCACTTCGATCGGCATGCAGCCATCGAAATAGGGCGTGTCCTTTTCCCATTCCTTGAATTCGGATTTCTCACCTTCGACCAATCCGGCGTGAAACGCGATGTACTGCTCTTTGGTCATCGGACAGTTGATGTAGTCGCCGTCTTCGTTGGATGCTTCGGTCCGCTTGTTCCAGCGTGATTGGATCCAACATTTCGACATATCGATGCTGTCGCGATGGATGATGGGCGCGATGGCATCGAAGAATGCCAACCTTTCTTCGCCCGTCGCCTCAACAATGCTTTGTGCCAATGATTGCGCGGTCAACGGCCCAGTGGCGACAATGGTGAGCCCTTTGGTCGGGAGCTTATCCACCCGTTCACGGACGACGTTCACATTGGGATGGTTATCCAGCGCCTTTTCCACTTCGGCCGAGAACACATCGCGATCCACGGCCATCGCGCTGCCCGCGGGGACTCTTGCGACTTCTCCCGCGCGCATAACGATGCTGTCCAAGGCGCGCATTTCATGATGCAACAAACCAACCGCGTTTTTGGTGTCATCGTCTGAGCGGAACGAATTTGAGCACACCAATTCGGCAAGTCCATCGGTTTGGTGCGCCGGGGTTTGTTCGCCCGATCCGCGCATTTCCGACAGGCGAACTTTGACACCGCGTTGGGCCAATTGCCACGCGGCCTCTGATCCGGCCAAGCCGCCGCCGATAATGTGGACATCGTGATCGTGATTGGTGTTGGTCATGGTGGGCGCGATAATTGCGTGCTAGCCAAACGGCAAGGCCTCAAACACGGCGCACCCCTGCTTGGAACGGGGACCCGCCGCCAAACGGGATTGTCCAGACAGTGAAACCAGCCCTGATCAAACACCGCCCATGGTTGCTTTTAAGCGTTATCGCCGCGGTGGCCTTCTATGTGTTGCAGAACAATCCAATCGGAGAGATTTGGTTGTTGTTGTTAAAAGGGGCCGGGGTCGGCTTTCTTGCAGTGTACGCTTGGCGTCGAACCACCGGCATGGATGGCGTGATCCTTATCGTCGCATTGGCCCTTTCCGCGTTGGCGGATGCGGTTCTGGTTATCAATTTTCAAGCCGGTGGCGCGTTGTTCGCGGCGTCCCATGCATTCGCAATCGCGCTCTATTTGCGCAATCGACGCGAACACACCGAACCCAGCCAACGTCTGCTGGCCATCGGGCTTTTGATTGGCGTGCCGATTATTTCATATGGATTGAGCGGTGGTCAGATTGAGATCGCTATCTATGCCAGCGTGCTTGCCGCGATGGCCGCCGCAGCGTGGACCAGCCGTTTCCCGCGATACCGGGTAGGGATGGGCGCGGTCTTGTTCGTGATCAGCGACTTTCTCATCTTCAGCAGGGCAGGGACCGTCGATCTTGGCGTTTTGCCCGACCTGTTGATCTGGCCGCTGTATTACATCGGACAATTCATGATCGCGACCGGCGTTGTTCAAACACTGCGCGGAGAACATCCCGTTCGCTGAAGCGTATCCGCAAACGTTACGCCGCGATGGTCGTGCGGTGCAGTTCGCGGCGATGCCCTTCGTATCCGCCGGTCGCTTTGTGATTGACGCAACGATTGTCCCACATCACCAACATCCCCGGTTCCCAACGATGGCGATAGATGAATTGTTCTTGTTCGGACCAGACATGCAACTCCGCGATCAAAGCCATAGCGTCGGCCTCGGTCATGCCGTCGATCCCAATGGTGTAGCTAACCGAACAGAACAGCGTTTCGTCACCCGTTTCAGGATGAGTTTTGACAAGTGGGTGCGATTGCGTTGCGCGGGCGGCCTCGCTTGGGCGGATTGCCATGGAACGGCCATCGTCATCGTCGCCATACAACCCTTCGGGGGCATAGCCACGGCGCGCGGAATGAACGCCGATGATCTTCCTCAACTCAGCTTTGCGAGCATCTGGCAACGCCGCAAACGCGGCCGTTAGGTTGCAGAACAATGTGTCACCGCCAACGGGCGGGATGTCGACGGCCAAAAGACACGTTCCCGATGGAGGCTTTGGCAGAAAGCTCCAATCCGAATGCCAATTTTCGGCGAAGAGAGGCGATGTTTCGTCGGCCTCTCTTACAATGGATGCGATGTTCTCGCGCCCTTCAATCGGGTCAAAAAATGGGTCTTCGCCAAACCCACCCATGGCCGCCGTGAACCGTTCCAGCGCATCATCATCCATCCCAGAGTCAACAAATGCGAGAACCTTGTGTTCAAGCCATGCTGCGCGGATGTGCTGCAGCATGGCTGGATCAAGTTCGCCCGATAGGTCGCAACCTTTCACCAATGCGCCGCATGCTTGCCCGCTGGGTTCGATGATTAATGCCATTGGAATCCATTCATTCAGGGGGCGCCTCTCCGATGTCCTTGTCCGATTGCGGCGTTGTATCGGGCGACGTTGTATCGCCGCCGCCGCGCCGTTCGACCATTTCTTCGACGATGGCCTCTTCGGCTTCGTTTTCTGGCTCTTCGGTCTCGTCAATTTTGACCGCGCTGACGATGGTTTCTTTCTTGCCAACGTCAAACAGGCGAACGCCGGCCGAATTGCGCCCGATAATCCGCAAAGATTCCAGACCCATCCGGATGAGTTTCGCCTGATCGGTGACCAGCATCAATTGCTGACCGCGTTCCACAGGGAAGCTGGCGACAACCGGGCCATTGCGGGCGATGTTGTCGATATTGGTGATCCCCATGCCGCCGCGACCCGCTCGCCTGTATTCATAGGCGCTGGATACTTTGCCATAGCCATTGGCGCATACAGTCAGGATGAATTGCTCTTCCTGAGCCATGGCGGCGTGATCTTCAGAGAGCGCCGGAGCATTCTCATCTGCCTTCCAAGGAGCAACTTTGAGATAGGCGTCGCGTTCCTCTGGCGTGGCAGATCCGCCGGCTAGGATGGAAAGCGACACAACTTCGTCGCCTGCTTCCTTGAATTTCATTCCGCGCACACCGGTGGAGGTGCGGGAGGTGAACTCGCGCACATCTTCTCCTGCAAAACGGATCGCTTTGCCCATCCGGCTCGCCAAGAGAACGTCATCGCCTGCGGACAACAACGCAACGCCGATCAATTTGTCGGCGCTTTCTTCATCAAACTTCATGGCGAATTTGCCGTTTGATGGGATGTTTGTGAAGGCGTCCATCGCGTTGCGGCGCACATTGCCTTTGGCAGTGGCGAACACAACCGACAACGCACCCCATTCCGATTCGTCTTCGGGTAGAGGCAGAACGGTGCGAATGGTCTCCCCTTCGTCCAAAGACGGCAATAGGTTGACGATCGGACGACCGCGTGTTGCCGGCCCACCCTCGGGCAGCTTCCACACTTTGAGCCTGTAGACCTTGCCCGCGGTGGAGAAGAACAGGACCGGATTGTGCGTCGATGTGACGAACATTTCTGCAATGGCGTCCTCATCTTTGGTCGACATGCCGGCCCGGCCTTTACCGCCCCGATTTTGCGCGCGGAACGTGGAAAGCGGCGTCCGTTTGATATAGCCGTCCAGCGTTACAGTGACGACCATGTCGTCGCGCTCAATCAAGTCCTCATCTTCCAAACCGTCCCAAGCGGGCGCGATTTCGGACATACGCGGTGTAGCGTAAGTGGCTCGAATCTCTTCAAGTTCTTCGCGCATCACGGCGTAGAGTTTCACCCGGTCACCCAGAATGGCGAGGAATTCTTCGATCTTGCTGGCGAGTTCGGCCAGCTCATCACCGATTTCATCACGACCCAACGCGGTTAGGCGATGGAGCCGCAAATCGAGGATCGCTTTAACCTGCCGCTCTGAAAGGCGATATGTCCCGCCTTCTTGATCGGCGCTTGGTTCAATCGCTTCGACCAATCGAATGTATTGCGCGATGTCGCCAATCGGCCATTCTTTGGTCAACAATCTTTCGCGTGCGGTCGCCGGATTGGGTGCGCCACGAATGATCGCAACCACTTCATCAAGGTTGGAAACGGCCACCACCAAGCCGAGCAAAATGTGAGCCCGGTCGCGCGCTTTGGCCAATTCAAATTTGGTGCGACGCGTGATCACTTCTTCGCGGAATGCGATAAACGCCTGAATGAAATCGCGCAGCATCAACGTTTCGGGACGACCGCCGCGGATCGCCAGCATATTTGCTGGGAACGATGATTGTGCCGGTGTGTGACGCCAAATCTGGTTCAAGACCACTTCGGCGGTTGCATCGCGCTTAAGATCAATAACAACACGAACACCGATGCGAGAACTTTCGTCGCGGATATCCGCGATGCCCTCGATGCGTTTCTCTTTGGCCGCATCTGCAATTTTCTCAACCAAACCGGCTTTGCCGACTTGATAGGGAATCGATGTGAAAACGATGCTTTCGCGGTCACCACGGCGCGTTTCGATTTCGTGGCGGCACCGCATTAGGATAGAGCCACGGCCGGTCGTGTAGGCCGACTTCGCGCCACTAGTGCCAAGTATGAGTGGTGCTGTCGGGAAATCTGGACCCGGAATGTACTCGATCAATTCTTCGGATGTGATCGCCGGGTTTTCCATAAAGGCGAGGCAGCCATCCAACACTTCGCCCAAATTGTGGGGCGGTACATTGGTCGCCATGCCCACGGCGATCCCGCCGGCGCCGTTCACCAAAAGATTGGGGAAACGCGCCGGGAGTACGGACGGCTCTTGTTTGCGCCCGTCATAGTTTTCCACAAAATCGACGGTGTCTTTATCAAGATCATCCAACAACGTGTCCGCCACACGGGCCAAACGCGCCTCTGTGTAACGCATAGACGCCGGTGGATCGGGATCCATCGAGCCAAAGTTACCCTGACCATCGATTAAGGGAACGCGCATCGACCACGGTTGCGTCAAGCGAGCGAGAGCGTCGTAAATAGCGCTGTCGCCGTGGGGGTGGAAATCGCCCATCACGTCGCCGACAATCTTAGCGCTTTTCACGAAAGGACGACCGGCGACGAAATTGCCCAACTTGCTTGCGAACAAGATCCGGCGATGAACCGGTTTTAAGCCATCGCGCACATCGGGAAGAGCGCGACTGACGATCACGCTCATCGCGTAATCGAGATAGCTCGTCTTCATCTCATCGACGATGTCGATGCGTTCGTACTCTCCGCCGGACGCCGGTTCAGGCGCGGGGGGAGTGGGGTCGAGAATGTCGCTGTCGTCGCTCAAAGGGGCGGCCGTTTCTGTTGTTGATGATGGTGTTTTTCGTTCCGACCAATCTAGGCGTTTGAAGGGGTAAGCGCCACTCAATCAACGAAACAAAATTGTCGCATTTGCGTCTTTTCCACACTTGCCGGGAACTTCGCTTGTGTAGGGGGTAAACGAAGGCGATGCTTTGCATATATTGCGCGAATGTGAACGGATGATACGCGCCATTCAATCCTCGTTCAGCACCGATTGGTTAGAACGAATTGCAAATTGGAAAACAGTACGCCAAATGGCGACACGACATTTAGGAGGTTCCCCGATGATTTCTCTTTTTAAGAAAAGCCGAGCTTCGTCGCTTGCACTCGCGATGGCATTGGCAACCGGCACCGCCGTAGTCGCCACGGCCGTTATTCCGGCCGAAGCAAGCGCGCAACGCAATCGTGATCGCGACCGCGATCGTGATTCGTCCAGCGAAGACAATGGCGGCGGCTACAGCGATGAATTCCGCGCGATCTATGTTCCATTGGACGAAGCTCTTAAGGCTGAGGGTGCCGATGTGGCCTCTTTGCGCGGTCAAATCGATGCCTTGGCTGGCACATTGAACACCAACGATGAAAAGATCGCTGGTGGCGGCCTCATGTACAATGCGGGCATCTCCACTTCCGATCCTACGCTGCAATTGCGCGGCATGGAATTCATGTTGGCAAGCGGCAAGATCCCTATCGATCAAACCGGCCGGTACAATTTCATCGCTTATCAGTTGGCGAATGGTCAAAACGACTATGCCAAGGCCCGCACATATCTGCAGGGCGCGATCCAATACAATTTCACCACCGCCGATATTTCGTCTGACGATCTAAGGATCACGATGGCGGAAAGTTACTTCACCACTGAGGAGTATCAGGCAGGCTTTGACTACCTTCGTCAGATTATCTCCGACCGCAAGGCGCGCAATCAACCGGTTGCCGAAAACTGGTACCGTCGCGGTGTTGCTGTTTCGTATCAGAACGAAATCTCTCCAGAGGTCTATGACTTCGCGACGATGTGGGTGAGCGATTATCCCACGGCCGAGAACTGGCGCGAAGCGATCAATGTGACCCGCAACTTGAATTCGTTTGAGCGGACCGAGATCCTCGACCTGTTCCGGTTGAGCCGCCGTGTCGATGCTCTCCAGGACGAATCGGATTACGATTACTACGTCGAAGCCGCTGATGCGCGTCGTCTGCCGAAAGAGGTGCGCGACATCATCGGTGAGGGCAGGGCGTCCGGTGTTATCTCCGCCGATAACCTTTTCATCACCGAATCCCTCGAAATCGCCGATGGACGCATCGCCAGCGACCGTGCTGATCTGCCTGCGCTTGAAAGAGACGCGATGGCTGCTGATGCCGGTTTGCGGACCGTTGTTGCCGCAGGTGGCGCATTCTTGAGCTATGGTGAGTTTGCCAAGGCGGCCACGTTCTACCAACGCGCTTTGGGTATGCCGGGTGTCGACACCGCTGAGGCGTTGACGCGTCTTGGTATCGCTCAACTCAGCATGGGTGAATACGATGCGGCCCGCACAACGTTTGGCCAGATACAAGGCAACCGTATGCCTATCGCCAAGCTTTGGATTGCGCATGCAAACCAATTGGAAGCGGCCGCAAGGCCTGCCCCTGCGCCATTGCCGATGTAAATTGACGATGTGAAATGTCGCTGAGGCGACCCAATTGAAAAGGGCCCGAGGTTTAATCCTTGGGCCCTTTTTCATGTTCAGAGCCGGCCCAGATTCATCGCAATCGCCTTACATAAACCTGATTGTCTGTGCTGCGCTCCACGACAAAATTGTCGAGCGTTGCAAACAACTCTGACAGGCTTTTGAAGCCATAATTGCGTACATCAAAGCTCGATCGATTGCCTGCGATCTGACCCACTTGTTGGAGTTTGGCGAAGCCTTTTTCGTCTCGTTTGGCTTCGGAATACGCTGCCGTGATTAACTCCAACAAATCGTTGTCGACAACCGCATCGGCCCGGATCGCTTCGTCGGCGGCCGCATCGCCGGAACGATCCGCGTGACTGTTGGCGATCAATTGGCGAATGTCGATAAATCTCGTGCAGACGGATTTGAACGCTTGGGGCGTCTTTGCCTCGCCAAAACCATAGACGACGATCCCATCCTGCCTAAGCCGCGTGACAAGCGGCGTGAAATCGCTGTCGGAAGTCATGATCCCAAACCCATCAACCTTACCCTGATTCAAAAGGTCGATGGCGTCGATTGTCATGGCCATGTCGGTGGCGTTTTTGCCTTTTGACACGTCGAATTGTTGCTGTGGGCGAATGCCGTATTTGTTTGTGAGGTCGCCCCACTTCTTCAAATTTGCCTTGGCAAAATTCCCATAGGCGCGGCGGATGTTCACCTGACCCAATTCCGCCATAACGGTCAGCACCGGATCGATACCGTCCGGTGTGGTGTTGTCCGCGTCAATCAACAAAGCGATATTCTTTAGGACGGTGTCGGCCATACGAACTCCATGGTTTCGCGGGTGGGCGGCGGGAATGCCTTAATCTTCGGGGAAAAATTCGCCTTTGTCTTCATCGAGTGAATACAGCATTCCTTCGCCGATCGAGAAATGTGCGCCGCGAAGCTTCAACGTACCCGCTTTCTCTTTTTCAGCGATCCATGGGAAACTGCGCAAATTTGAAAGGCTCAATTGGATGGCGGCGAATTCCATGGCCAATTCCGCTTCGCGTCCAGATGTGCCGTGTTGATGAGCGACCGGTTCGCGCGCCTCGGACAAAAGATTGATCCAATTGGCGATGAAGCCGCCTTCGCCCATCGGTTTGGAATTGAAACTTTGGCTCAACGCGGCTGCACAGCCGCCGCAGCGCCCATGGCCCATGACCATGATCTGTTTCACTTCCAACATCTGGACCGCGAATTCAACGGCCGCAGAAACCCCGTGAAAGCCAGGGGTTGTCTCAAAGGGAGGGACCAAAGCGGCGACGTTGCGCACGACGAAAATCTCGCCGGGATCCACGTCAAAGATTTGCGCCGGGTCCACGCGGCTGTCGCTGCAACCGATGATCAGGAATTTGGGTTTCTGACCTTCGTTGATCGTTTGTTCAAATCGTTCGCGTTGGCGCGGATAAGTGCCTTCGCGGAAACGGCGATACCCTTTAAGCAATTCGGCAAATTCTGGCACAATCGTCTCCCTATTTCGGGGCGGATGCGGCGTTTAGAATCGCTCTCCCCGGATAACTTCAACGTCCCACATGTTGAAGATAAAGCCGAGATTGGTAAGCATAGGGGCTAGCTGTTCGGCAAGCGCCATTGCTCTGTCTTCCGCAGCTATCGTCAAAACAAACACTTTATCGGTGCCCATAACGCTTTCTTGGCGCCATTGTCCGTCGCGCCCTTTGCCGCTGGTGACAGGAACAATGGTCCATCCGGTGATCTCGGCTTTGTCGATCGCTTCAGTGACGCGTTTGACCAACGCTTTATCAGCTAGGATTTCGATGCGTTTGCGGGTGACGGTTTCGATCATGGCATCGCTCCTGCGTGGCCGGTGAGATAAGCGGAAAATGCGCTGATCAGACCAATGTTGATCAGAACGTTAAACGGGAATGTGATGCTTAAAGACATTGTGAGGTAAATGCCCGGATCGGCCTCTGGTAGGGCAAGACGCATGGCCGCCGGAACGGCGATGTAACTGGCGCTGGCGCACAGCACGCCAAGCGCTGCGGACGATCCCGCATCAAGGCCCACGACCACGCCCAACACGGTGCCCGCCATCCCGTTTACGATCGGAAGGAAGATCGCAATCACGAAAAGCCGCCAAGTGATCGAACGCGATTCCATCATCCTACGTGCAGCGATCAGCCCCATGTCGAGCAGGAAGAGGCACAACACCCCCTTAAACCCTGTTTCGAAAAAGGGGCTTACGGCGGCAAACCGGCTTTCGCCGGCAATCATTCCAATTACAAATGCGCCCAGCAACAAAACGATCGAAGAGTTGGTGAACACTTCATGCAACATCTCGCCGGTTGTTTGTGTGCCGCCTGCGCTGCCCAATCCGCGGGCCAACAATAGACCAGCGAGGATGGCGGGCGCCTCCATCGCGGCCATGACCGCGACCATATACCCACCAGGCTCGCGTGCTTGACCGGTTAAAATTTCAACGGCGGTGACGAATGTAACCACGCTGATCGAACCATAATGCGCCGCGACAGCGCCAGAATTGATCCGGTCCAAACGGCCGAACCCCTTTAAAACGGCATAGGCGAACAAGGGTAGGATAAACCCCGCCGCGATGCCTGCACCCAATGCCGAAATCACCGTTAGATCGATGCCCGACTTGGACACCGCCACGCCGCCTTTGATCCCAATTGCCGCCATCAAATACAGCGACATTGCTTTCGCGATGGGTTCTGGAATGGAAAGGTCGGACCGCGCAAACGCCGCCAACAAGCCAAGGACAAAGAACAGCACGACCGGCGAAGAGAACGTCTGAATTGCGGTGTCGAACATCGATTGTCCTGTGAACTGAATGTATGAGAGGGGATTGCAGTTGCAATCTTAGCAACCCCGCATTGGGCCTTTATGTTCCCAACGGACGCAAATCAGATGTTCGCTGCGCTTGCGGCGGACGCAGGGTGGGCCTAAATGATGCCGCATGAACGATCTCACCAACGCTCCCAAAGCCACGCCAAAATCGGGCGAGGGCGAAAACCGCCCGCCGCGTCAGCGCAAGCCGGATTGGATCCGCGTTCGCGCGCCTGTTAGCCAAGGGTACAATGAGACGCGCAAATTGATGCGTGAACTTAACCTCAACACCGTGTGCGAAGAGGCCGCATGCCCGAATATTGGGGAATGTTGGGATAAGAAACACGCAACAGTCATGATCCTTGGCGATGTGTGCACGCGTGCCTGTGCGTTTTGCAATGTGAAAACGGGGATGCCGCGCGCGGTTGATCCGATGGAGCCAGAGAACACCGCGATTGCGGCGGCCAAAATGGGCCTCAACCATATTGTGATCACTAGCGTCGATCGCGACGATTTGCCCGATGGCGGCGCGTCACAATTCGTGAAGGTCATCAAAGCATTGCGGCGCAACACGCCCAACACGACGATCGAAATTCTGACCCCTGATTTCCGCGGGAAAATGCGGCCCGCGATCGAAGCGATCTGCGAAGCCGGTCCCGATGTCTTCAACCACAATTTGGAGACAGTCCCGCGCCTTTATCCAACAATCCGTCCGGGCGCGCGCTATTATGCGTCGCTGAGATTGTTGGAAGAGGTCAAGGCGCACAACCCGCTGATCTTTACCAAATCGGGCATTATGCTGGGTCTGGGTGAGCAGCGTTTGGAAGTGCACCAAGTCATGGATGACATGCGGTGTGCAGAGGTCGATTTCATCACGATGGGTCAATATCTTCAACCGACCCCCAAACATGCCAAAGTCGAAGAATTCGTGCCTCCCAAGGGGTTCGATGCCTATGGTTCGATCGCCCGGGCAAAAGGCTTTTTACAAGTCGCCTCCAGCCCGCTGACCCGGTCAAGCTATCACGCGGGCGATGACTTTGCTGTGATGAAGAAAGCGCGCGAAGAAAAACTGCGCAAGCCTGATCGTCTATCGATTGCGTCCGATACATAATGGTCGGCATTCGCGAAACCCGGCGGCTGCCTTATAGCGCGGAACAGATGTTTGATTTGGTGGCCGATGTTAAGCGCTACAACCAATTTCTGCCTTGGGTGATCGCGACGCGTGTTCGGTCCGACAGTGACAGCGAAATGGTCGCGGATATGGTTGTGGGTTTCAAATCACTTCGCGAAAGCTTCACATCGCGCGTCGCCAAAACGCGGCCGAGCGAAATCGCAGTGCACTACATTGATGGCCCTTTATCCGATTTGGACAATGTGTGGACCTTTCGCCCGATTGATGACGCCACATGCGAGATCGATTTTGCGGTCGATTTTCAATTCAAGAACCGCGTGTTTCAATCGCTTGCCGGGCAGTATTTCGACAAAGCCTTTCGCAAGATGGTGGAGGCGTTCGAAAAACGCGCCCACGAACTTTACGGCAGCAACAATTCCAGCGCGCAAATCGTCGCCTGATGCCGGATTGCGGCGCGGCCATTGGGTCCGTCGCCGCCGTCAAACAATTTCAATTCGCCTTCCGGCTCCCCTTCGGAATTGCGCGTAACGCGCGCGAACACCACGGTGCCCACCGGCTTCAATTGGGTGCCGCCTCCGGGGCCGGCCACGCCGCTAACCGCAACGGCGACATCCGCGTTTGATCGCTCCAACGCGCCGTGCGCCATGGCCCAAACACAGGCGATGGACACTGCGCCAAACGTTTCGATAATGTCTTGGGCCACGCCCAACGCATCCATCTTCGCCTCGTTGGAATATGTCACAAAACCGCGATCCAGCACCGCAGACGATCCGGCAATCTCAGTTATCGCACCGGCGACCAACCCCCCGGTGCAGCTTTCCGCTGTGACGACTTTACGACCCGCTTCGATGTTTTCGGCGACAACGCGTGCCGCCAATTCAGAGATAGGATCGGGGAGGAGGTATCTGGTCATGTTCGATTACTCGGCTTCATCGGGGGTGGCAGCATCGTCTTCTTCGGCCAATCCCATTTCGATGGCAAAGCCAAACAAGGCAGCAACGTTATCGGCGGGCAATGGGTCTAGAATTTCCAAAGCGCGTTCAATCGTGCCGCAATCAGCGGTTGGGATTTCTTGGGATACCAGACCGGCGATCATCCCATCGACAAAGGGACGCAGATTGTCGTCGTCCATCAATTCCAACATCGACACCATGTCGCCGGCTTCCTCTCGGATGATTTCCATCATCAAAACCTTGGCGGTGGGCCATGATTCGTCTGCGCCGTCGGTGAATTTCGCGCTGACCGACGATGCGTTGGTCAATGTGTATCCATCCGGTGAAAGCGATGCAGAACATTGGGCTACGTAGCCTTCGAAAGCCGATGGCAATGCGTATCGCGCCGCGGCGGTCACCGCGACGGGATCGAGGTCGTTCGGTTGTGCTGACACGGGTGAAGCGGCCAACACGGCCATTCCCATTGCGATGGCGCTTGCTTGTACTGCGATGCGTTTCATATCGTGCTCCTTGCGCGAAAGTGTGGGCGTTAACTCTTGCGTAGAAGACCCACGATGGCCTGCGCAGCGATACCTTCGCCGCGGCCCGTAAATCCCAGCTTTTCAGTGGTGGTTGCTTTAATGCTAACGGCGTTCTCTGGCACCCCAGAAAGCCGGGCAACTTCGGCCCGCATTGCCGGCCGGTGCGGTCCAATTTTGGGCGCTTCGCAGATGATCGTTAGGTCGATATTGCCGACGCGATATCCGGCGTCACTCGCCAATTTCACCGCGTGTTCAAGGAATTGACCAGAGCGAGCACCCGCCCATTGCGGATCGCTGGGCGGGAAATGCGTTCCGATGTCACCATCGCCAACACCGCCCAAAACCGCATCCGTGATGGCGTGCAGCGCGACGTCTGCGTCGGAATGCCCGGCAAGACCTTTGTCATAGTCCAATTGAATGCCACACAGCCACAATTCCTCACCCGCCACCAACCGGTGAACATCGTACCCTTGGCCGATGCGAAATTGGGGGATTGAGTTTGCTTCCATCAAATCCTCTGCAAATGTGACTTTCTTTAGCCGTTCATCGCCTTGCACCAATGCAACTGAACCTGCGATGGATGTGGCGTGTGCCGCATCTGAACCTTTGTCCGCTTCAACCAGTACTTGCGCGTCGTCGCCTGCATTGGTTGGCCCTGCCCAAAACTGATGCGCCGCCAGAATATCGCGATACCGAAACGCTTGAGGGGTTTGAACCCGGCGCAACGCTTCTCGCTCGGCCTTGCCCGCCATGGTTTGCGTTGGACTGGCAATGGCGAGGCTATCGACGACCGGCAACGTGGGAATCGCACCAGAATGTGTGTCCAGGGCGCTGAGCAAGCGTTCGATAACCGCAACGGGCAGATCGGGCCGCGCCGCGTCATGGATCAACACCTTGTCGGGCGATGCATCGGCCATCGCCTCCAAACCGGCGCGGACCGAATCCTGACGCGTCGCGCCGCCCGTGGCAAAAGCAAACCCGCTCAACCCTTCCAACGCAATTGTGGCTTCGCCAAGCGCGTCCGCGCCAATGACAACAATTAATGGGTTCGCGCCAACAGACAACAATGTCTCAACCGAGTGGGCCAACAAAGAGCGGCCGCGCCACGAGCGGAATTGTTTGGGGACATCGCCGCCCACGCGCAAACCCTTACCAGCGGCGACAACGAGGGCCGCAAATGGGGGGAGGGGGATGTGACCTTCCATCATGCGCAGCGCTTAAAGTCTGGACGGAGTTTTCGCAATCCACTATGCGCCTGCCCAATATTTAGGCAAATCCTCTCATGACAGACATTCCTTCCCCTCCACCGCTTAAGCCAATCCAGATTGGCCCGGAAACGATCGCCGATCCGGTCGTGCTTGCGCCGATGACCGGTGTGACCGATATGCCGTTTCGGACATTGGTGCGCCGATATGGCTCTGGCCTTAATGTTACGGAGATGGTCGCGAGCGAAGCGGCTATCCGCGAAACACGGCAATCCATTCAAAAAACCGCTTGGGATCAAACCGAAGAACCCGTCTCGATGCAGCTTGTCGGGTGCGATCCCGAAAGCATGGGCGAGGCTGCGAAATTGCAAGAAGGCAACGGCGCAGCGATTATCGACATCAATTTTGGATGCCCGGTGCGCAAAGTCGTGGGCCAATTGGCCGGGTCCGCCTTGATGCGCGAAGTGCCTTTGGCGACAAAATTGATGGAAGCCACCGTCAACGCGGTTGATGTGCCGGTCACGGTAAAAATGCGCATGGGGTGGGATCATCAAAGCCTTAACGCGCCAGAGCTTGCCCGGATTGCCGAAGATTTGGGCGTGAAAATGATCACCGTCCATGGCCGCACCCGCAACCAAATGTACAAAGGTGAAGCGGATTGGTCCTTCATCGCGAAGGTGAAAGAGGCCGTCTCGATCCCCGTCATCGTGAACGGTGATATTTGCACGATTGATAACGCTGCCAAAGCGTTGGAACAATCGGGTGCGGATGGATTGATGATCGGACGCGGCGCCTATGGCAAACCGTGGTTGTTGGGACAGGTAATGCATTGGTGGCGAACCGGCGAAAGCATCCCAACGCCAAGCTTCGATGAGCAATATTCCGTGCTGGTCGAACATTATAACGGAATGTTGGAACATTATGGCCGTGATGTCGGTGCCAAGATCGCGCGCAAGCATATCGGTTGGTACACCAAAGGGATGCACGGATCGGCGGAGTTCCGGAACAAAGCGAACTGCATAGACGATCCGGATCAAGTGTTGGGCGAGATCGAACGGTTTTATGAACCGTTTCTGGGCCGCCAGTCGGCCGCGACCACCAGCACCGACTTGCCAGCGAAAGCGGCCTAAGAATGACGGTCGATACGCCGGCATTGGGAACTGACATTGCCAGTTTCGACCCCTCGCGCCCCCAAGCGGATGCGCAGATCGCCGGGCTTGTTTTTGCCCTTTTGTTGGTCGATCAAAACACCTTGATCGCAGAAGCAAACCACGCGGCCGAAAATATGATCGGCGTCAGCGCAAAACGTTTGCTGGGCAAACCCTTGGTGGAAGTGATCGGCCCGCTTGATCCGCGGGTTGAGGCGCGATTGGCGGTCGTGGATTCGGCCTTGGTTGCGCGCGACATCAAAATCAACGCCAGCGGAAATGAGCGCAGGGTCAATCTGACGGTATCGCCATTGGGAAGTTTCCCCGGTTGGCGCGTCGTTACATTGTCGCAAGTCGGCCATGAAGAAACAGGCAGCGAGGATGAATTGACCTCGACCCATGGCGCGCCATCGATCCTTGCGCATGAAATCAAAAATCCACTCGCCGCGATCCGTGGGGCGGGACAGCTTGCCGCGCGAAAATTGCCGCTCAAGGACAAGAAGCTCGCCCGTATGATCACCGATGAGGTGGACCGGATTGCGCGGTTGATTGATCGTATGCAATTGTTGGGCGCCAAAAACACAGAAGTTGCCGAACCGTGCAACCCGCATGAGGCCATTCGATCCGCCATCGCAACCGTGCGGGCCGGTAGTCAGAATTCAATTGAGATTTGCGAAGAATTCGACCCATCCTTGCCGCCGGTTTTGGCCAATCGCGATGCGTTGGAGCAGGTGTTGATCAACCTTATTTCCAACGCGCGGGATGCGGCGGGCAATGGCGGGACGGGAAAAGTCACCGTTCAAACGCGCTTCGTAAGCGGGTTGGCGTTCAGTGCCATTCGGCTTGGCCGGGCGGTGCGCCTGCCGATTGAGATCACCGTCAGCGACAATGGTCCAGGCGTTGATCCGGCGATGCGCGATCGCGTTTTTGAACCCTTTGTGTCGTCCAAACAATCGGGGCAGGGATTGGGCCTGGCTTTGGTTCGCAAATTGGTGCGCGATATGAACGGCAGCATCGGACATGAACGCGATGCAAAGCGTGGGTTGACACATTTTCGATTGCACTTGCCGTTGGCAAAAACGGGTCAGGAATAGGGCGGATTTATGTCAGGCACTTTGCTCTTGGTGGAAGACGACGTCGCCATCGCCACGGTGATTACCGCTGCGTTGGAGGATGAAGGGTTCGCGATCGTCCATTGTTCATCGATCAGCGACCGCGACGCCAAACTGGATGAAGCCAGTGCAAACGGCTCGATGTTTGATGCGATGCTAACCGACGTTATGCTCGAAGATGGCGACGGGTTGGCAACACTGGCCGAAGTGCGCGAAATGGCGCCGACCATGCCTGTGATTGTTTTGTCGGCACAAAACACACTCGACACGGCGGTGCGGGCCAGCGACAGTGACGCGTTCGAATATTTCCCCAAACCGTTCGATTTGGACGAGTTGGTTAGAGCTGTATGTCAGGCCGCCGGCAGCCGCATTTCTGAATTGTCGGAAGAAGATCAACCGCAAAGCGACGGCGACAACATGCCATTGGTCGGGCGCAGCCCGGCGATGCAGGGCGTGTATCGCATGATCACCCGCGTCCTTCGGAATGACCTCACCGTTCTTGTGACGGGTGAAAGCGGAACTGGCAAAGAGTTGGTCGCAGAAGCAATCCACCAATTGGGCAGCCGTCGCACGGGCCCGTTCGTGGCCGTGAACACAGCTGCCATTCCGCAGGATTTGGTTGAGAGCGAATTGTTCGGCCATGAAAAGGGCGCGTTTACCGGCGCGGTCTCACAGGCCATTGGTAAATTTGAACAAGCCAATGGCGGCACGCTTTTCCTCGATGAAATCGGCGATATGCCCGCAGAGGCCCAAACACGGTTGTTAAGAGCCCTGCAATCAGGGCGCATCCGCCGGGTGGGTGGGCGACAAGAGATTGCGGTCAATGTCCGGATTATAGCGGCCACCAATCGAGATCTCGCTCCGATGATCACTGCGGGGAAATTTCGCGAAGATTTGTTCTATCGCTTGAATGTGGTTCCAATTCCTTTGCCGCCTCTCCGCGATCGACGCGAAGATATCGACGTGCTGGCCCAACATTTCTTGGTTCAAGCCGCAGAAGATGGATTGCCGCGTCGTCAATTGACCCGCGCAGCAATTGAAAACTTGGAAGCTCGCAATTGGCGGGGCAATGTCCGTGAATTGCGCAATGTGATTTATCGCCTTGCGCTGATGTCACGCGAAGACATGGTTGATGCCGACAGTCTGGATGATATTTTGGGGGTCGAAACCCCATTTGCCGCAGATGAAGACGACGATGGCGATGCCGGAATTGGCGCCGCGTTGAACATTTGGTTGGCACAGGAAGAGCCCGCATCGGGCACAGTCTATGCCAGCGCGCTTGCGGCGTTTGAGAAACCTTTGATTGAACATGTCTTGGGCGACACCAACGGCAATCAGTTGCGGGCCGCAAAGGTTCTAGGCATCAATCGGAACACGTTGCGCAAACGGATAACTGAGTTGAAAATTGAACCTGATCGCTTCGCAAGACCGGTTTAACGCAGATATGCGGCTCAAATGTCACTTTTGACTTGCATGAATGCAACACTAGCGTTGTAACTGGGCAACGATGAACGGTTCGATTGCAGAAATGGATGATGTGGCGGACGGAGCGGGCGAAACCGCGTCTAGCACGCCTCGCTCCGCACAATCGACATCCTCGCAACAATCGCCGCGATGGTGGCGCCGTTTTGTGGTCGCATCGCGCCGAGCCAACATCTTTCTATGGCTTGAGGCGCTGTCCCTGATCGCGTTGGTGATTGCGGTTGTCGCCAATTACATGGCGTATTCTGACGCGACGAGTGATCCCAACGTCCTGCCGACTATACAAGTGTCGCTGCTTTTGGTTGCCTTGTTGGTCCCAGCGATGGCCATTTTGGTCCTAATTGGGCGGCGGATGGCGATGGCCCGTGCTGCGGGTAGCACTGCACGGCTTCACGTTCGGCTCGTGTTTTTCTTTTCCATGGTGGCGGCGGTTCCGACTCTGTTGGTTGCCGGTTTTGCCGCATTCCTATTTCAGACAGGGGTAGATTTCTGGTTCTCGGGTGAATCCAGCGGCTTGATCGAAAACGCAAACGAACTGGCCCAAAGTTATTACGACGCAAATCAGCGTGAGGTCGAAGAAGAAACGATCATCATGGCAAGCGATATGCGGGTCATACTAGAACGCGCCCCCATCGCCGATCCCGATTTTCCAGAATTTTACGCTGTCCAAACCCAAGGGCGCCAGATCTCCGAAAGCGCGATCTTGCAGCGGTTGGAAGACGGTACGCTGCGCACAGCCGCCATCCTCAATCTGATGGAAGACAATCGCCCATTGGAATTCAGTATGGCGTCATTGCCAGAGCTTGATGCAGGCGCCTTTGTAGTGATCGAAGTCAGCCCGCAACGGATCGCGGCTGTAGCGCCAATTGATCGCGAGGCCGGCGTGTATCTCTACAACGCGCGCACAACCGAAGAGACCATGTTCAACCGGTGGGAAAGTGCGCTGGCGATCACGGATGCGTATGAAACCTTGATCCAAGACGCGCGGACGCTGCAATTCCGTTTCAACATTGCGCTGGTCGCGATGAGCCTTTTGTTGGTGGGCCTAGCCGTTTGGTTCGCTCTGCGATTTGCCGATCGTCAGGTGGAACCGTTGACCGATCTGGTCGGCGCCGCGCGCAAAGTGGGGCAAGGCAATTTTGCGCTGAGATTGGAAGGACGCACCGGGGCCGATGAAATTGGGCTGCTCAATCGCGCGTTCAATCGCATGACATCGCAATTGGAAAAACAGACCGACGACCTCGTCAACGCCAATCGCCAGATCGATGATCGCCGCGCGTTTATGGAAGCGGTCTTGGGTTCGGTCACCGCGGGTATCATCTCAGTCGACGATGACAGCCGCGTTTTGTTGATGAACAGCACCGCGCAATCCTTGCTGGGCGGAGAGGGTGCCCGCGATGAGTTGGGCGACGGATTAACCGGACAATCCCTTGCCGATTTGTCGCCGGAAATTTGCCAAATGGTGCGCGACGGAACGGAACGCGCCATCGTCACCCATGCACAGGGGGGCGAATTGCTAACCTTGGCCGTGAAAGTCGCCCCGGGCAGCAGTGGGCATGTCATCACCTTCGAAGACATCACGCGCCAATTGATCGATCAACGCCAAGCGGCGTGGTCAGACGTTGCGCGGCGCATCGCGCATGAGATCAAAAATCCACTCACACCAATCCAACTGGCCACCGAGCGTTTGAAACGGCGGTATCGCAAACAAGTTGAGGCCGAGGACGGCGAATTGTTTGACGAATTGACCAGCACAATCGTTCGCCAAGTTGGCGATCTGCGCAAGATGGTCGATGAATTTTCGAGCTTTGCACGCCTACCCAAACCTGTCTTTCGTTCAGAGGACGCCGTCGATCTCGTCCGTCAGGCCGTGTTCCTGCAAGAGGTTGCGCATCCCAACATCGGCTTTGGCGTGAGCACGGATGACCTGTCAGAGCGTGAAATCCAATGCGACCGGCATCAATTGGGACAGGCGATGACCAATGTCCTGAAGAACGCTGTTGAAGCGGTGGAAGCGCGCGCTTTGGATGAGGACGAAACCTATGCCGGTGCCATCACCGTCACGATGAAAGACCACGGCACGCGAATTGCGATTGTGGTTTCCGATAACGGCATCGGCCTGCCAACAGATCGCGAACGCATTGTTGAACCTTACGTCACCACCCGCGAAAAAGGCACCGGCCTTGGCCTCGCGATCGTTAACAAGATCGTCGATGAACATGGCGGCGACATGAACTTTGCAAGCGGCGAGGGCGGGGGAACTTTGGTCACCTTAAGATTTGCCCGCAATCCAGAACCACCGGGTGTCGAACCCGCGAATAAAAGGGTGGGGTGATGTCACATTTTCGCCCTTGCCGCACGAACTCCGTTGCACACATCAACACACTACCCCCTCAAGGATAGGCGCATGGCCCTCGACATTTTGATTGTAGACGATGAACGCGACATTCGGGAATTGGTCGCTGGTGTCCTAGGCGATGAAGGCTATGCATGCCGTACCGCCGCCGACAGCACCAGCGCGCTGGCCGCGATCGACGAACGCAGGCCCAGTGTCGTTTTGTTAGATGTCTGGCTCCACGGCAGCGAAATGGACGGGTTAGAAACCCTCGATGCGATCAAGGTTCGCGAACCCGATGTGCCTGTGATCATCTTTTCCGGCCACGGTAACATCGACACGGCCGTGTCTGCGGTCAGTCGCGGGGCGATGGACTTTATTGAAAAGCCGTTTGAGGCAGAGCGGCTATTGCTGTTGGTGGAACGCGCGACCGAAACCGAACGATTGCGCCGCGAAAACACCCAATTGCGCGGATCGACTTGGGGCAGTGCCGACTTCACCGGAAATTCGGCGGCAATCAATACCGTTCGCGCGACGTTAAAACGAGTGGCCAACACCGGCAGCCGCGTTCTGATCTCCGGTCCTGCGGGAGCGGGTAAAGAGGTCGCAGCTAGAATGCTTCACGCGTGGAGCAACCGGTCCGAAAACGCCTTTGTTTTGGTCAATTCCGCCCGGATCACACCCGAACGTTTTGAACAAGAACTGTTCGGCGAAGAGGCCGACGGAAAACAGGTGCGTCCGGGTCTGTTGGAAATGGCCGATGGCGGCACATTGTATCTTGATGAAGTCGCGGACATGCCGCTTTCGACACAGGCGCGTATCCTGCGCGTTTTGACCGAACAGAGCTTCGTGCGGGTTGGCGGTACGCGTCAGATTGGCGTGGATGTGCGTGTTGTTTCATCCACCACCCGCGATCTCTCGGTTGAGATGGAAGAGAAACGGTTCCGCGAAGACCTGTTTTATCGCTTGAATGTCGTGCCCGTCGCGATTCCATCGCTTTCGGATCGGCGCGATGACATTCCGGCATTGGCTGAACATTTCTTTACCCGCTATTCCAACGATCAAGGGATCCCGCCACCCAACATTTCAGAAGAGGCGATGGCCGCGCTTCAAGCGTATGATTGGCCGGGCAATGTTCGCCAATTGCGCAACGTCGTTGAACGCACGATCATTATGACACCGCGCGATCAATTGACTGTGGTTGAAACGAACATGCTTCCAGCGGAGATCACCGGTGGTCGGCTAGCTGCGTCGGGCCAAGGGTTGTCTGCGATGATGGGAGTTCCGCTGCGGGAAGCACGGGAGAGTTTTGAGAGGGAGTACCTCACAATCCAAATCCGTCGTTTCTCCGGCAACATTTCCAAGACCGCGACCTTTATTGGGATGGAAAGATCGGCATTGCACCGCAAATTGAAATTGTTGGGCATGGCCGATCGTAAGGAAGCAGATCGCAAGCCTTAAAGGCAAAGATTGCGTTCTTTTCAAAACTCTACCTTGCAGGCGCGGCGCTGTGCCGCCATGTTACGCCTTGCGGACCGTAAGGACGGCCGCCAATAAAAAGGAGCATTAATATGTCCAGTGGGCGAACTCTCTCTCCGCGCCCTCGCACCACCGCACCGCAAAGTGCGACCGGTGCTGAGTCCAATAAAAATTCAGGCGGCAACGTTTCACGGCAAGGCAATCTGCAAGACGCCTTTCTAAATCTGTTGCGCAAAAACAAAACCCCGGTGACGATGTTCCTTGTAAAAGGCGTTAAACTTCAGGGTATTGTCACATGGTTTGACAATTTTTCGATCTTGTTGCGTCGCGATGGCCAATCGCAATTGGTCTACAAGCACGCGATCTCTACGATCATGCCCGGCGGGCCCGTGGATGCAGAGCAATTCGGCAATTCGAGCAACAATCGGAAACAACGCCAGTTGCAGGATGTATTCCTTAGCAAAGTGAGCGATGCCGGTGTTCAGGTCACTATGTTCCTGGTTAACGGCGTTATGCTTCAGGGGCGCATCGCGGCCTACGATCTATTCTGTATGCTGTTGGAACGCGATGGCGCAGTCCAATTGGCGTATAAACACGCCGTTTCCACCATCCAACCCGCCAACCCGGTCGACCTCTCGGACGAAGGTGAAGATTTGGATGAAGGCGACGATGATGATCTTGGGGCCGACTACTGAGTTTCGATGATGACCTGATGGACGAGGTGACCCGCGGTGCGCGGGCCCTTGTGTTATGTCCAGATATCAGAAGCTTATCCTATGATCTTGATGCGGCCGAAAGGTTGGCTGAGGCCGAAGGTTTGGCTCTTGCGATTGGCGTGGTGATCGAACATTCGACAATCCTTCCCGTGCGCCAAATGCAGCCAAACACTTTGTTCGGATCTGGTCAGGTCGAAAATATTGCCACTTGGTGTGAGCAATATGAATGCGAATTGGTTGTGGTCGATGGGGCGCTGAGCCCGATCCAACAACGCAATTTGGAAGATCGATTGAAACGGAAGGTCATCGACCGCACCGGATTGATCTTGGAAATCTTCGGTGAACGCGCGGCAACCGCCGAAGGGCGGCTTCAGGTCGAATTGGCGCATCTCGATTACCAACAAAGCCGCCTGGTGCGCAGCTGGACGCACCTTGAACGCCAACGGGGCGGTTTTGGATTCTTGGGCGGTCCGGGTGAGACCCAGATCGAGGCCGATCGCCGCATGATCCGGCAAAGAATGGGCCGATTGCGTCGCGAATTGGAGCAAGTGCGTAAAACTCGCACGCTGCATCGTGAACGACGGGGAAGGGCGCCTTGGCCGGTTATCGCCCTTGTCGGATACACCAATGCGGGCAAATCGACCTTGTTCAACCGGTTGACGGGTGCAGAGGTTATGGCGGAGGATTTGCTCTTTGCCACATTGGATCCGACCATGCGCGCAATCAGTTTGGCGGGGGTCGAGAAAGCGATTCTGTCCGACACGGTTGGCTTCATCTCTGACCTGCCCACGCAACTTGTCGCCGCGTTCCGTGCGACGTTGGAAGAAGTGACCGGCGCGGATATCATCTGCCATGTTCGCGACATGGCAAACCCCGCGCATACCGCTCAAAAGAAACAGGTTTTGGACGTTTTGGCCGATCTAGACGTGGTCGATCGGGAGAGCGGGGCGAGCGAAATTCCGATCTTGGAGATCTGGAATAAGGCCGATTTGATCAGTGAAGAGCTAGTGGATGAACTGCGCGACGCGGCAAGCGGCCACGACGCGGTTATAGTTTCCGCGGTGACAGGGGAAGGCGTGGACGATTTCGCGGCGAAGATCGCGGAAATGCTCACGGCAAAAGCAAGCGAAGTCAGCGTCACGCTTCCGGTGACCGATGGCCGCCGTATTGCGTGGCTCCACGCGCATGGAGACGTGTTGCAAGATGAGGATGCGGGTGAGGGCGATGAGGGCCCACTGCGCCGGCTAACGGTGCGGCTCAACCCCAAGGAATTGGGGCAATATTCAACTCTTTAGAGCTTAAAATTGGGATTACTTCTCAAGTGCTTTGACGCGCTGCCAATATTCTTCCTGCGCATCCAGATTGAGAGCGCCAAATACATGTCCATCGGCCTCAGCCAACGCCTCCATTTGGCGGAAACGCGTTTCGAACTTGGCGTTGGACGCTTTTAGAGCCTGTTCAGCGTCGATCCCATACCGGCGAACGATGTTCACCGCCACGAATAGGACATCGCCGGCTTCGACCAGACGTTCTGCATCGGTTGCTTCGTCCAACTCGATCAATTCTTCCTCGAGCTTTTCCTTCGGACCTTTGATGTCGTGCCATTCAAACCCGACGCGAGCAGCGCGTTTTTGAAGTTTCTCTGAGCGCATCAAAGCAGGCAAAGCCTGCGCGACGCCGTCCATGGCGCTGGTCGAACCAGTTTGTTCGCGTTCTTTGGCCTTCAAATCTTCCCAGCGCGCGCCATCCATCACGCCGTCTTCATTGCCGAAGATGTGGGGATGACGCGTTTCCATCTTTTCGCTGATGGTTGTCGCGACATCGTCAAAGCTGAAATAACCGGCTTCTTCCGCCATTTGTGCGTGAAAGACCGTTTGGAACAAGAGGTCGCCGAGTTCCGATTTAAGCTCATCCATATCCATACGATCGATTGCGTCGGATACTTCGTATGCTTCTTCGATCGTGTACGGCGCAATGGTTTTGAAATTCTGTGCGCGATCCCATTCACAACCATTGATTGGATCGCGCAGTGTTTTCATGATTGAAAGCAAGCGGTTGATTGGTGATGGGGCGGTTTTGGACATGCGGTGATCTCCGATCCAGTCTCACGCAAGCAAGGATGATAATATATATTATGTTAAATAAATGAGGCAGCGTCCAATGGCTATTCCACTAAGTCAGTTCGGCAGCCTCAGTTCAAACAGATCCGCAACGAGGAAAAGAACGCCGAAAATCCCGACCCAGATCGCAGCAAGCTTTGCGGTCACACGCCAGCTTGGTCGTAACCCTGCATAAGAGCTGCAGAACAGGAACAACGATCCTAGCAACAAAACAATCGAGAGAATTAAACCTTCGCTCATGCGGTCATCTCCAATCCGTCATAACCAACCGTAACAAAATCCGGCACTTCGTTCACGAGCGTCTGATAATCCATGCTCTTGTCCAGATGGCTCAAAACGACGCGTTTGGCACCAACGCGCTCACCCAATTCTATTGCCATGGCCAAATGCGCGTGCGTTGGATGCGGATCGCGGCGCAGACAATCGCTCACCAAAATATCGACATCTTCAAAGGTCTCGATCATTTCATCCGAAATCGCACTAAAATCAGTTGCATATGCGATTGACTTGCCATCGGCTTCAAATCGAAATCCCGTGGTTTCACCGGGGCCATGCGCCATTTGACACCATTCCACGCCAAAACCAGCGATCATGCGCAATCGGTCCAACGTGTCGATCGAACAAATGGTGGGATACCCTTCTTGCCCGGCGAAAACATAACCAAAACGCTGGCGCAAACGGCGCACTGTTTCGGTGTGAGCGTAAGAGGGAATAGGGCCTCCTCGCCCGTATCGCATCACCCGCAGATCATCGATTCCGTGGCAGTGATCGGCGTGATCATGTGTCCAAAAAACACCGTCCAACGATTTGATTTTGTTTGCTAATAACTGTGCACGACAATCCGATGACGTGTCGATTAACAACCGTTTGCCTTCGTTGCTCTCAACGATGATCGAAACGCGGCTTCTGCGGTTGCGCGGTTCATTGGGATCGCAATCGCCCCAATCACCGGTCCCATCCTCACCACCGACGCGGGGTACTCCGGTCGAAGTGCCTGATCCAAGCATGATGAATTTCACAGCATCGCCTTCGGAAACAGCTTGGTGAAATTGCGAGTTGTTTGTTCGGCCAGCAAATCTGGCTCTACGCCGCGCAATTCGGCCATAAATCTCGCTGTGTCGGCGACAAATGCCGGCTCACATGGGCGTCCGCGATGCGGCACTGGTGCAAGAAATGGGCTGTCTGTTTCCACCAACAAACGATCCGAGGGAACGTCCTTTGCTGCGGCCTGTAGGTCTTTTGCGTTTTTAAACGTCACGATGCCCGAAATCGAAATGGTTAGGCCAAGGTCAAGGACTTTGCGCCCAAAATCTGCCGACGCGGTGAAGCAATGGATCAACGCAGGGAACGCGCCCTTCTCCATTTCCTCACTCAAAATTTGATACGTATCATCCTCTGCATCGCGGGTGTGGATGATCACCGGCAATCCCGTTTCACGCGCGACGGCGATGTGCATGCGGAACAACTTGGCCTGTGTTTCGCGATCAGAATGCTCGTAGAAATAGTCGAGGCCCGTTTCACCAATGGCAATTACACGAGGATTTTCCGTTGCCGCGTACAACACGCCCTGCCCCAGATCGTCATGACCGTCAGCCTCATGAGGGTGAATGCCAACGCTGGCGAACACGTCGATCTCGCGAGTGGCTGTGGCCACGACCTGTTCCCATTCCGATTGTTTGGTCGATATATTGAGAAAGGCCCCTACCCCCGCGGCCCGCGCACGCGACAACACACCAAGTTGATCCTCGACAAGACCCTTATATTCCAAATGGCAATGGCTATCGATCAGCATTAGACGGCACCTTCCTCTGGCATTTCAAGGCGTGGGAAGATGGGTGTGGGTTTGTCGACGGTAAAGCCGCTTTCAACATGACGCGCGAACCAATCACTATCGTCCAAAGCCGCAAATGTGCGTTCGTCAGACGGAATGCCAAGCGCATCCAGCAACGAGGCCGCTTTCTCGGGCACGACCGGTTGAATGGCGATGGCTAGGTCGCGCAACACGATAAAGATCGTTTGTAGGACCACCTTCATCCGTTCGGGATCGGTCTTTTTAAGAGTCCATGGCGCCTGTTCATCGACATATTGATTGCAGGCGTAAACAGCACGGATCCAAGCTTCGATACCGACAGAGAAGGCAAGGTTTTCAAACTCTTTCGGCAATTCGACTTTACAAGCATCGTTGACCGTTTTTCGCAGTGCGAGATCAACGTCAATCCCGTCGAACGCCTCAAGCGTGCCATCCATGTTTTTGGCGATCATCGACAAAGTGCGCTGTGCCAGATTGCCGAAACTGTTTGCCAATTCGGCGTTGGTCCGGGTGACAATCGCTTCGGCGGAATAGGAACCGTCCTGACCAAAGGCGACTTCGCGCATCAAGAAATAACGCAAATTGTCGACCCCGAAGTGTTCGGCCAATGCCAAAGGATCGGTGACGTTGCCTTCTGATTTGGATTCTTTCTGCCCGCGATTGAGCAGGAAGCCATGGCCAAAAACCGCCTTTGGGACGGGCAATTTCGCGCTCATCAAAAACGCAGGCCAATAGACCGTGTGGAAACGCACGATGTCCTTGCCGATCAAATGCAAAGACGCTGGCCAAAAATTGGCCATGTCCTCTGTTTCATCAGGGAAACCAAGACCGGTGAGATAATTGGTCAGGGCATCGACCCAAACATACATCACATGATTATCAGAGCCCGGTACTTTCACACCCCAATCGAAACTGGTTCGGCTAACCGATAGGTCGCGCAGGCCCCCTTCGACAAAGGCGATCATTTCATTGCGCCGACTGGTTGGTTCCAGGAACCCGGGTGTTTTGAGCAGGTCGAGCAACGGTTCTTGATATTTTGACAGGCGGAAGAACCAACTTTCTTCAACGGTCCATTCGACCGGCGTGTCTTGCGGTGAAAGTTTGGCGCCATCCGGCCCCTCTTTCAGTTCGCTTTCGTCGTAATACGCCTCATCGCGGATCGAATACCATCCTTCGTACCGGTCCAGATACAGATCTCCTGCGTCCTCCATCCGCTTCCAAATGGCTTGGCTGGCGTGGTGATGTTCGGGTTCAACCGTGCGGATGAATCGATCAAAGCCAATGTTGAGAGCTTCGTCCATTTCACGGAAATAGCCCGACATTTCATCGGCCAAATCGCGCGGCGTGCGCCCTTGCTCTTCGGCCTTGCGGGCCATTTTTAGCCCGTGTTCGTCGGTTCCCGTTTGAAAACGAACGGTGCGCCCGCGCAGTTTTTGAAACCGGGCGATCACATCGGCAGAAATACCTTCATAAGCATGCCCGATATGCGGGCGGCCATTGGGGTAATTGATCGCGGTTGTGATGTAGAAAGGAGAATTATCAATATCAGCCATGGGCGTGGTCGCTAGCTGGGGCGGCGCGCATGAGCAAGGTGCCGATTTCAAGGGTGAGCAATCCGGTGTCGAAATTGTAGTTCGGTGCCTGTGCTGCAAGGGTGACCAAAGCGGCGTGCGTTTCGATCAAAGCGCCCCGCTGCGCGGCATTGCCCGTCGTCCGCGCAAGGTCAGCGACGATGGATTGGGATAGCTCCATTACCGCTTGCAAACGGGCCCTATCGGCGCGGGGCCCGATCAACCGTGACAATTCTGCGCGCCCGGCCATCGTCGGATCGCCAACGGTTAGAAGGCCGGTGACGACATCGCCGATTGGAGCCAATTCTTGTTCAGCAAATCGCAGAGCCGCACCGTAGGATCCCTCAGCAGCGCGTATCGCGGCCAAAGTGCCCGCGCCCGTCTCGGCAATCCCAGAGCTTTCCAACATGGTTTCGAGTTGCCCGCTCGTCAGGATCGGAAATCTTAGGATCCGGCAGCGCGACCGGATCGTGGGAAGCAGGCGGGCCGGACGATGCGTGACCAAAAGGAAAAATGTCCCTTGCGGTGGCTCTTCCAAACTTTTGAGCAGAGCGTTTGAGGCGCTGACTTCCATATCGTCCGCCGGGTCAACGATCACCACGCGCCGTGAACCGAGGGTTGGTCGCGTGTTAAGCCGTTTTTGCATCGCGCGCACTTGATCGACTCGGATGCTGCGGGCGAGTTCAAATTTCTTGCCATCGGCTTGGGCGCGCGCTTCTTTATCGTTCTTTGCGCCGTAGGTCAGAACGATGATGTCAGGGTGATCGCCTTTGGGTTGAGGGATGCCCTCCTCCGCCACCAATTCACGCGCGGCATCCAACGCAAAATCATGTTTGCCCAGGCCGCTTTTCCCAGCAAGGATCCAACCATGATGCATCCGGGTGCTGTTCATCGCGGTGCGCCATTCGCGCCATGCGCCCACATGATTGGGCCAATTGATATCGGCTTCGATGGTCATGCTGGGTCAACCATGGGGCCAATTAGCTTCATAACGCGAGCATGCACGTCATCGGGCGTGCCGGTGCCGTCGACAATGTGAAACCCATCGGGATCAGCCTCGGCCAAGCTGCGAAAGCCGGCGGCGACGGCGCGATGATAATCGATGCTGCGCCCTCCGATGGCGTCGCTGTCTTCGCCATCGCGCGCGGCCAATCGTTGGGCCAATCGATCTTCATCCACCTCGAGCAAGAGGGTGCAATCCGGTCGTAGGCCATGGCTGCCAAAGGCGTGCAATCCGGTGATGGCATCGTCGCCCAATCCGCCCGCGACACCTTGATAGGCGCGGCTCGAATCCACAAACCGATCGCATACCACCCACACACCGTTGTCGATGGCAGGGCGGATACGGCGCGCAACATGATCGGCGCGCGCGGCGGCAAACAACAATGCCTCGCTTTGCGCGTTCCAACCCTCACCGGGCGGATGCAGCAGCAATTCTCGGATCGCCTCGGCGCCTTTCGTCCCACCGGGTTCTCGTGTGACTTCGACCTGTTTGCCCAAGGTTCTAAGCGCGCCAGCGAGCAGTTGGCTTTGCGTGGACTTGCCCGTCCCCTCGCCCCCTTCAAACGCGATGAAGCGCCCTTTTGCCGTGTGGTCGTTCATGAAAACCATCCCGCAATTCCGTTTATGATGCGCGAAAATATGCCGGCCTCTTCAACGGTTTCGGATGCCAACAGAGGCACGTTGGCCGGTTCCATTCCGTCAACCTCGATAACCAAAGTGGCAATTTGATCGCCAACATCAAAGGGCGCGCGCACAGGCCCATCATAGGCGATCGAAACGCGCGGTGCCGTTGCGCTTTGGGCAGGCACATTCACGAACACCGTACGATCTGTTTTCAACGCGATGGTCCGTTGAGTGCCATTCTGCACACGAATGGACCCAACCGTCTCGCCACTCCCGTAAAGGGGTTTTCGATCAAACGCGTCAAAGCCCCATTCTATCAATGTGCGGGCGGTCCGTGTGCGGATGATGTTGCGATCGGCGCCTGCGACGACAACGACCAATCGTTGACCGCCGCGTTGTGCCGTGCCCAAATATCCAAACCCGGATTCGTTCGTGTAACCCGTTTTGATACCGTCGGCGCCATCGACCCGCCCTATCATTGGATCGCGGTTGCTTTGTTCGATCCCATTATAGCGAAAACCGGGGAGCCCCATATAACGCCGATATTTCTCGGGATGTCGGCCGATCAACGCCCCAGCCAACGTCACAAGATCATTTGCCGTGGTGAATGTCGCCCCTTCATCAGGCCAGCCATTGGGTGTTCCAAAATGGCTGTTGGTCATCATCAGATCGCGGGCGCGATCGTTCATGCCGCTAACCCAGTTTTGGACCGATCCAGACTGCCCCTCGGCCAACATGATGGCGCCGTCATTTGCCGAAATATTCGCAATCCCGGTTAAGAGGTCATCGACGCTAACCCGATCACCGGCATTGATCCACATAGTGGATCCTTCGCCATTCCAGTCGCGCCACGCATCATCGGACATGACCATCATTTGGGCCGGGTCCATCGCGCCTTCTTCGATCAACTCAAAGGCGTGAAACATCGTCATCACTTTGGTGATGGATGCCGGGACGAACCGCCTATTGGTGTTACGAGCGTGAAGCACCTGACCACTGGTGAGGTCGACCAGTAAGACAATCGGGACTTCATCAGCCAACGGAGGTTCTGGTCCATTTTGTGCGGCCAATGCCACAGAACCAAATGCGCACCAGACGACAAAGGCCCAACGCGCCATCAAGCGCGCCGTCGAACGCATAATATCTTTGGGTGCAGTCGTCTTCACACTGATCTGCATAGGCTCAGCGCGCGCAACATGCGAGAGGACAGATGTCGTTAGTTCACGATTTCATCGGCGAGCAGGCCGACGCTCATCGCGTAATAATTCGAACAATTGTATTCTAGGATCACGCGGTAATTGCCCGTCAACAAATAGGCCGGTTCGCCCGGACCATCGGGTTGGAACAGGGATGTCAGCGCATCATCGGGCAATGCCCGTTGGGGTTGGACGCCCAATGCGCGCCATTCGGCAACGGTTTTCCATTGGCTGTGGCGTTCATGCACGCGCGAACAGACGGGCGAGACCAACTCTGTGCGGTACGCGTCCACGTCAAACCCGCGCGGCACGGCGGCCCTTACGCCCCATGGTTGACCGGTGCGCCATCCCGCGTCGCGGAAATAATTGGCGATGGACGCGAATGTATCGGCCCGATTGCTAAAGATGTTTGCCCTTCCATCGCCGTCACCATCGGTGGCGAGGCGCAAGTAGACCGAGGGGAGGAATTGTGGATTGCCAAACGCCCCGGCAAAGCTCCCCACCAATTCTTGCCGAGAAAAACCGCGATCGGCGACCTTCATCAACGCGACCCATTCCCCCGCAAAGAGATCCCGACGTCGTCCTTCCCACGCCAGTGTGGCGAGGCTGCGCGAGAGGTCAAAATTGCCCCGGATGCGACCATAGCTGGTTTCGTGGCCAAAGATCGCAACGATGATTTCGGCCGGGACGCCGTAATCGCGTTCTGCACGGCGCAATTCCGCGCTGTTGGCGCGATAGACGCTGCGCCCACCAGAGATACGTGCGGAGTTGACATGAGTCCGGATGTACGGCGCCATCGCGGGATAGCCGCGCCGGGTTGGCCGCCCGGGTTGTCCCTGATCCAGTCGAATGACGCGGGCGTTGGGTGTGAGGCCGGCAGTCATCCGGTTCAACGTGGCTTCGCTCACACCTTCTGCACGGGCGCGGGCCTTGAGCAATTCCATATAGGCGTCAAAATCGATGCCATCGCGCGCGGCAACCTGAGCCTGTGTTGGCACAGGAGCGAATGTGACGCCCAATCCGAGCGTTGCGAGTGCGAGAAGTGCGACGGAACAAAAGCGATTAAGGGGCATGGTTCAATGCTCTCACAGGTGATCTGAATTGAAGGTGACCAACCCGGGAAAGGCGGTCACGACATTTACGCCTCAATCGCATGTTTGCGCATAAACTCATAGTCGTCGCGGCACGCATCAACCGTTTTCTGAAAGGCTTCGTCTAATTTCGGCAACGCGCCCGGCGCTTTACCAAATCCCGTCGATCCGCTCACGGCGTCATACCAGTGCGATCCCCAAATGCCATCTTGGGCGTGTTGCCCTTTTTCCCATGAGAGCATGGCGGGATCCCAATCAATGCCAAGCGCGCTGCACAGTTTCGTCAAAATCTTTTTCGGGTCGCTGAGGATAATTGCGCTGTCGACGACCGGCGGAACTTGGCCCAGTCGGTCAGCCTCCATCTCGAAATAATGTCGTTGCCGTGTGATGCCTAGGTGATCCGGACGAATGGCGGTGCGTTTGTTGGCATAGCTTGCCGCGACGCGGATTGGATCGCGGATCAGGAAAGCGTGGCGAGTGTTGGGAAAATCCAGAATCGCGACCGGGCCTTCCATATGATGCGGCATGTGTTTTTGATACCAAATGGGACGCCCACCCGGTGTCGGCCCATTTTGCGCGACCTTAACGCTGTTCCAATCGCAATCCATATCGGCGATGATGGCATCGGCCATAGGCTGCGGGTCATGGGTGGTTTTGAGATAAGCGCCATAAAATGGCTCATCGCTCACGAATGTGTCACGCCGACTGGAAAAACTGCGCATCATCGCAGTCGATAGATTGCGCGGGCCGGACCACATGGCGATGCGAATGGTCATGCGCAGTTCCGATCCATCAAATCGCGATACAGCCCTTGCAGGCGCGCTACCATTGGCCCGCGCCCTTCGGTTAGATCGCGACCGTCAATGTTGGTGACGGGGACCACGCCGGCGAACGTTCCGGTGACGAAGGCTTCGTCCGCTCCATAAACATCGGTGAGCGAGAAGTTCTTTTCAAAAACAGGAATGCCGGCCTCTTTGCAGACTTTGATCACGCTGGATCGCGTGATTCCGCCTAGACAATAATCGCCGCTTGAGGTCCACACTTCCCCTTTGCGCACAATGAAGAAATGGGTTGAGTTGCACGTCGCGACGAAACCGTGCGGGTCCAACATCAACGCCTCGTCAGCACCCGCTTGGGTCGCCTGAATACATGCGGTGATGCAATTGAGTTTAGAATGGGAGTTGAGCTTTTGATCCTGAACTGCCGGATCGCCGCGCCGAACATGAACGGTGAACAATCGAATGCCCGTTTCGATCGTTGACGGCAAAGGAGCCTTGTATTCCGGGATGATCACGATGGTCGCATCGCTGATGACGACGCGAGGGTCCTGATAAGGTGTGGATCGAATGCCACGCGTAACCATCAACCGCATGTGCACGCCGGTTTCATCGCGCATGGAATTGCCGTCAATCGTATCGTCGAGGCGTGCAGTAAGTTGTTCACGCGTTAGGCCGATATCCATCGCAATGGCTTTGGCTCCTTCATAGAGCCGGTCAAGATGCGCATCGAGAAAGGCGACTTTCCCGCGGTGCAATCGCAATCCTTCCCACACGCCATCGCCCAACATGAAACCGCTGTCGAAAACCGAAACGCTCGCTTGAGCGCGCGGCACCAGATCGCCGTTCACATTGATTAAAACCACATCGTTTCGTGGATCAGCGGCGTAATCGTGAGTGCCTTTTGCCATTTCGTTTTCATTCAATCCTTATCTTTTAGTGACAAGTGCGTTTTGCAACGCTAACGGCTTTTGCCAAGCGGACAGGTGGCAGAGCGGTTGAATGCACTGGTCTTGAAAACCAGCGTGGGTGCAAGCCCACCGTGGGTTCGAATCCCACCCTGTCCGCCACGATCCCAATTCCCCGAATCGACCCAGCATGATTACGCTTCTTTGGGTGCATCGCGGTCCCTTTGAATGGCGGGACAACGCGAAGGTGTGTCCGGGCCCTACCCATCAGAGGCATTACCCTCTTCGGGTGGTTCCATATGGTCCAGATGATCGAGGTCGACCTCTTCGCCGTGCGGATCGCCCCACATGACCAAAGAGGGCGCAAAGGCTTTCCCCTTGGGGAACATCGATCCCTTTAGATGGGCAATCAATTCCTCTTTGGTTAGGAAGGGGTTTGCCGGGTCATTGGGTTTATCCGCCATCAAAAGTGGATCGCACGGCCATAAGCATCCAACACGCTTTCATGCATCATTTCTGACAATGTCGGGTGCGGGAATACGGTCTGCATCAACTCTGCTTCGGTCGTCTCCAACACTTTGCCGACGGTGTAGCCTTGGATCAGCTCGGTCACTTCGGCACCGATCATGTGCGCCCCCAAAAGCTCCCCAGTTTTTGCGTCAAACACCGTTTTGATGAACCCTTCTGCCTCACCCAAAGCGATCGCTTTGCCGTTGCCGATAAAGGGGAAGTTGCCGACTTTTACATCGTATCCGGCCTCTTTCGCGGCCGCTTCGGTTTTGCCGACGCTGGCGATTTGGGGGTGACAATAGGTGCAACCGGGAATGGCATCGCGGTTGAGCGGATGCGGATGAGCGTCTGCATTGCCCATTTCTTTCGCAATCGCCTCTGCACAGGTGACGCCTTCGTGGCTTGCCTTATGCGCCAACCATGGGCCGGGGGTGCAATCGCCGATGGCCCACAATCCTTTGCTTTTGGTCCGGCAGAACGGATCGATCTGAATGAAACCGCGATCCATATCCGCCAACGGTTCAAGGCCGACATTCTCGGTGTTGGGGACAATGCCGATCGCGCTGATAACGTGGCTAAACTCGGTCGTGGCAACCGATCCTTTGTTGTCTTTGATCGTTGCCGTAACACCGTTGGCGTGTGGTTTTAGCCCTTCGACCCCGGCACCGGTCATGATTGTCATGCCTTGTTTCGTCAGGCTTTTTTGAAGGAAGGTGGACACGTCTACATCTTCGACAGGGACCACCCGATCGAGCATTTCGACAACGGTCACATCAACGCCCATATCGTTGTAGAAGCTGGCGAATTCGATCCCGATCGCTCCCGAGCCGATCACCAACAATTTGGTCGGCATTTCGGGCGGCACCATAGCATGACGATATGTCCAAATGCGTTTGCCATCGGCAGGAGCAAACGGCAAATCGCGGGCCCGCGCACCGGTGGCCACAATAACATGCTTGGCGATTAGATTCTCTGAACCCTTCGCGCCTGCCACCGTCATAGATGTTGGGCCGGTCAATGTGCCCTCGCCCATATGGACCGTGATTTTGTTCTTCTTCATCAGGTGCCCGATGCCCTGATTAAGCTGTTTCGCCACACCGCGGCTGCGTTTTACGATCGCGTCCAAATCGGCCTCGATCGTTCCGGCGACTTTCAATCCGTAACTGGCGGCCTGATCCATGTAATGTTTGATTTCGGCCGAACGCAGCAGTGCCTTTGTTGGGATACAGCCCCAATTGAGGCAGATGCCGCCAAGATTCTCTCGCTCTACAATCGCGGTTTTCAAACCAAGTTGTGCGCAGCGGATCGCCGCGACATAGCCGCCGGGACCAGAGCCGAGCACGATGACGTCATATGATGGATTAGCCATGGGTGTTTCCTGTAACAATGCTGTGACGTGGACCGCATGTTGGGCGATCCTGGGGAGGGAAATTGCAACGACCGCCAATGGGCAGGATGCCGTTTATGCGGGTGTATAATGTTTGAATGTGACGCGTCCACGCCGTGCCGGATATTTGCCCTGAACGTGTGGTGATAGGTTGGCGTTTGATACGGTGCTCAATCACTTTCCTGCTCCACCGGGCGAGGCCGATCATTGTCGTTCAACAACACAAATTTGAACGTTCCGCGAGAGACATTTGTGGTTTGCTCGCCGTTTCGTTCGCGGCCCACGCCCTCGGCCAAAATTGTCAGAGATGTGGTCCCGGTCGCGGTGACTTGAGCATAGACCGAGAGCTCATCACCGACCGCCATCGCGCCGGGAAAGGTGAAATCGGTGGCATGCACCACGACCGCTTTGCCACCGCCCACCCGGCTAGCCAATGACCCTGCGCCCAATGCCATTTGCGCCATCAACCAACCACCAAACACCCCGCCATAGGGGTTAAGGTCGGTGGGCATCGCGGTGGCGCGGATGGTGAGTTCGCTCTTAGACATTCGGTGTTTCCCGCTGAGGTTTGATTATCCATAGATAGCCGAGCGCGGCAAAAACGTTGGCCGCGATAAGGCTGGGCCCGCCGAAAAACACCAAGCCAAATGAATCAGCAAAGGCGTAACTTGTCAGCATCAACATGATCCCCGCGAAATTCGCCATTAGAAAGACCGTCTTGGGTGAGCGACGCAAGTAGTTGCCTGCCATGAAAAAGCACAAAAGCGCGACCGGCAGACCGACAGCAAAAGACCCAAGTAAAGCAATCAGAAACAGGTTGAAATTCACGCCGCCATTTGACCAATAAAACAGAATGCCCATGGGCAGCCACGCCGCCACGGCCGCCAATAGGGCGACGATATTGGCTTTGCCGATCACTGCTAAAACATCAGTCAAATCGCCTATCCCGCGACCAATTCAACGAAACGCTCGCTGATCCATCCCGATCGACAGGCGCCATCATAATCGCGCTCGTTGCTAACCGGGGATCCAACGCCGCAATCCGTTCCCGCTGTTCCTGACCCTTCGTAGACAATGCCGATCCATCCGTTGGCGCTGTCGCACATGGAAACGCCTGTGCCGGTGGTCAGCCGATCGAGTTCCTCGGCATCGATGCTGGGCGCGGAACGCACGGAAAGGAAATTGTCGCCGTCGGGATTTAGGCCGGTGATCGTGCCATAGGATCCGCACGCATCGAAATCAGGTCCGTCATGTCCTATCCGAACTGGACGCGCCTCCACCCCAAATTTGGGTTTGGACGTAGGTGTCGCGCTAACAATATCTTCGTCAGATGCGCTCGCATCAACCGCCTCTTCGACAGCGTCTTCCACGCGGTCCCTTTGGTATTCTTGGCATGATGACAATGTCACCATAGACACCGCAAGGGCGACGATTGCTGGAGCAAACCGGACGTTCATACGGGGAGCCTTCTCTTCAAAAATCAGACGACAAGCCCCATTGGGTTTTCAATCAAGCTGCGGAATTGGTCGAGCAATTTGGCGCCGTCCACACCATCAATAGCGCGGTGATCAAAACTGCCCGTCACGCTCATCACGGTCGCGACATCCAACGCGCCGTCTACGACATAGGGGCGTTGTTCCCCTGCGCCCACGGCTAGGATCATGCCTTGTGGCGGGTTGATCACGGCGTCGAATTGTTTGGTGCCAAACATACCGAGGTTGGAGAGGGATACAGTGCCGCCTTGATATTCATGCGGCTGCAGCTTCCCATCGCGTGCCTTCCCGGCGAGCTCTTTCATTTCCTTTGAAATTTCGGCCAAGCCTTTGCGGCCTGCATCGCGGATGATCGGAGTAATCAAACCAGATGGGGCCGCAACGGCGACCGACACGTCTTCGCGTGTGTATTGATGCATCACGTCGCCTTGGAACGAAACGTTGCACTGCGGTTCACGCTGCAACGCGCGGGCAAGCGCTTTGATGATCAAATCGTTGACCGACAGTTTGACCCCATCGGGTTCCAACGATGCGTTCAATTGTTTGCGCAGGGCAAGCAGCGGATCGAGACGAACATCCACGGTAAGGTAGATGTGCGGCACGGTTTGTTTTGCTTCGGTCAAACGGCGGGCGATGACTTTGCGGACATTGTTCAATTTTTGCGTTTCGAACGGAGCATCGAATTCGTTCGCAGGTTGGGCCGCCGGTGCGGATGCGCTTTGCGCAGGGGCCGCCGCCGGAGATGATGCAGCGGATGCCGCTGCTGCCGTTGGGACAAAATTCTCTACATCCGATTTGACGATCCGGCCGTTAGGACCGGAACCTGTCACCGCCGAAAGATCGATGCCTTTTGCCGCTGCGATCCGTTTCGCCAACGGGGATGCAACGACACGGCCGCCAGACGACCCGGAAACCGGTGCAGCAGCAGGCGCGGTAGCGGGAGCCTCAGCCGGAGCGGATGGCGTTGCAGTGGCAGCGCCGCTGTCGATTGCGGCCTCGACATCGCCTTTGGTGATTTTGCCTTTGGGGCCGGTGCCTTCAATCTGGTTCAAATCAACACCGTGTGCTTCGGCCAAACGTTTCGCAGTCGGAGACGCGGCGGGTCCGTTAGCCGCCGCCGGCACAGGTGCAGAGACAGGCGCAGATGTTGCCTCGGGTGTCGGTGCAGGAGCTGCATCGGCAGAAGGAGCGCTCACATCGCCAATATCTTCGCCTTCTTCGGCCAACATTGCGATGACCGCGCCGACGGCAACGTTTTCACTGCCTTCGCCAACCACAATGGCAGCAATAACGCCCTCGTCGACCGCTTCGAATTCCATGGTCGCCTTGTCCGTTTCGATCTCGGCCATGATGTCGCCCGATTGAACAGAATCGCCAACATTCACCAACCATTTGGCGAGGGTGCCCTCTTCCATGGTGGGCGACAAAGCGGGCATCTTGATTTCGATGGCCATGATACTTGCAAAACTCCCTTACGGCATTCTCGAATAAATGGCGTTCGGTGGCTTTAACCCGTGACGCGATAGGAGCAAGTCTTCTGACGTGATCTTTGACCGCTCCACTTGCAATTTTGCCAGTTTGTCGGGATATCCTGCCGAAACAAAGGGGCGGTCATGCGCACATTCTTAGTCATCATTGATGAAAGCGACGAAGCAAGAGCGGCTTTGCGATTTGCCGCAAGGCGCGCTGTTCAGGTCGATGGCGCGGTTCATTTGCTGGCTTTGGTCGCGCAACAGAATTTCAGCGCGTTTGGCGGTGTCCAAGCCACCATCGAACAGGAAGCGCGCGATCGCGCCGAAGTCTTGGCCCACGGCGTCGCGGGTAATCTGCTCGCTGAAAGCGGTATAATGCCGACGATATCGGTGAAAATTGGCAACGGCCAAAAGATCGTTAGCGAATTTTTGGACAGCCACGACGAAGTGGCTGCATTGGTATTGGGCGCAGCAAAGGGCGGAAATCCCGGGCCGTTGGTGACCCACTTTGCCGTTCATTCCGGCGCTCTACCCTGCCCCCTCTACGTCATCCCACATGGATATGATGAAGAACGCAGCGATCACAAAGCTTAACCAACCTCGATAATCGGCCTATTTTTTGCGCCGGCCTTGATGTCTAATATTTCCGGGACGTCCGCGTTTTCCGGCCGTGTATTTCCCCGCTTTCTTGGGCGGACCACTGCGGCGGCCGCGATGATCGCCGCGCCTGTCGCCATCGCCTCTTTGTCCCCGTGTTTCGATCGCATTGCCATCCGCATCAACCGGCACAAATTTCAACGCCCCTGTTAGTGCGTTGGATTCGGCCAATTTCAATTTGAGGCGGTCACCGGCGGAATAAGTGGTGCCGCTATTTTCCCCGATCAGCGATTGGGCGGCCTCATCATGGCGGAAATATTCATCGCCCAGCGTCGAAATGGGCACCAATCCATCACCGCCAAGCCCTTCGATCGTGGCGAAGAAGCCAAATCCTTGGACGCCGGTGATCCGGGTGTCGAACACCTGACCTACACGACCAGAAAGCCACGCCGCCACATAGCGATCGATCGTATCGCGCTCCGCCTCCATCGCTCGCCGTTCGGTTTGACTGATGGCGTCGCAGATTTCTTGAAGACTGCTGCGATCTTTGTCGGATAGCCCTGTTCTTTCCGGCAAATCGACGGTCGGTTTGGGTTGTTCCAGTCCATATGCGTCAACCAAGGCACGATGGACCAACAAATCGGCATAGCGACGGATCGGCGAAGTGAAATGGGCGTACGATCCCAGTGCGAGCCCAAAGTGTCCACCATTGGCGGGACCGTAAAACGCCTGCATCTGCGTGCGAAGGACGGCTTCCATAACCTGAGCTTTCTCAGATTCTTCGGTCACATCTTTAAGCAATCGGTTGAACAGGCTTGGGGTGATAACCTGACCCATCGACAATTTCTTGCCCAGCGTGCCCATATATTCGCGAAGCGCGATCAATTTCTCCCGGCTCGGCGTGTCATGCACCCGATAGACGACCGGGGAGGTTTTGGACTCCAACGCTTTGGCGGCGGCCACATTGGCGGCAATCATGAAATCTTCGACCACGCGATGCGCGTCCAACCGTTCGCGCACAGCGATTTCGGCGATCTGCCCCTCCTCGTTCAACATCACCCGCCGCTCTGGCAGGTCGAGGTTAAGCGGATCGCGCTTTGCCCGCGCATCCGCAAGCAACGCCCACGCGGCCCATAGGTTGGCCAAATAATCAGGAGGCGAACCGGTGTCGACCGCTGCCTGTGCATCCTCATAGGGGATGTTGTGATGGATGCGCACAATTGCGCGAGTGAAACGATGCTTGGTTATTTGACCATCGGCGTTGATATGAAGGTGACACGCCATAGCCGCGCGATCTTCGTTCTCACGCAAGGAACATACATCCGCCGATAGAACCTCGGGCAGCATGGGAACGACGCGATCGGGGAAATAGACCGAATTGCCGCGTTTCCGGGCCTCTCGATCCAATGCCGAACCAGGGCGCACATAGAACGAGACATCGGCAATCGCGACCAAAGCCTTGAAACCGCCCTTGCCATCGGATTCGGCCCAAATGGCATCGTCATGATCGCGCGCATCGGCGGGGTCGATCGCGACGATCGGTAGATCACGCAAATCTTCGCGCTTCTCCTCCGACAATGTCAGTGCGACCGCGTAGGTCGCCTCGGCATTCACCTCCTGTGGGAAGGTGTGCGGAATGCCGTGTTTGGCGATTGCGATCAGGCTAAAACTCTTTGGTGCCAGCGGGTCACCGATTACGTCGATGACTTTGAGGCCGGACCGTTCGGATCGCCCCGTGCGCTCTGCAAAGACCAATTGGCCTTCTTCTGCTTCCCCGACATCGCTGATCGGTGAAGATCGACGGATGCGTTTGTCGACCGGGGCAAGCCACGCTTTGCCGCTGCCGTCGATTTCAACCACGCCCATCAAACCTTCTGTGCGAGCGGGCAGTTTCTTGATCGGATACGCGATCCAGCCGCTGTCCCGTTCTTCCGTGCGGGAAAGGACGCGATCGCCGCGTTTGAGAGCGGGGCCGCGTCGGGCGCCGTTTGATTTACCCTTTGCGCCCTTCATTTCCCGCACAATTAAGCGCGGTGGTTCGCCCTCCGCATCCGGTGCCCAGTTGTCGGGGATGGCGACGGGTTCCCCGTCTTCAATTTCGACAACGCGCAATACGGTGACTTTCGGCACCCCGCCCATCCGATGATAGGCCGTCTTCTTACCATCGATCAGTCCCTCTTCCGCCATGTCTTTGAGCAGGCGTTTAAGAGCGATTTTCTCCTGCCCCTTCAGGCCAAAAGCCTTGGCGATTTCACGTTTGCCTGCGGGGCCGTCGCTTTCTTGGATAAAACGGAGAACCTGTTTTGCCGAGGGCATACCTTGAGGGTATTTGGGGGAGTATTTGACCATCTCCGCGCCCTACCCGTTCGCTCGGACAGTGGGAAGCGATTACTCCGCAGCGGGCTCGGGCTGCTCAATGGGCTCAAACGCGCCGCCGGGGACTGCCGTTGAGACGGGTGAGCAATATTCCCCGTTGCAAGCCTCTACGCCAAAAATCCAATCATCCGCGCGGCGGCGAATAGCGATGGTAACCGTGCCGCCTTCTTTTGCCGTGTCATCCAGGGGGGTCAGTTTTACGCCGCTGCGCCAATGAGCCTCATCCGTCCTGCGAACATAATAGCGGAAATGCGTAGCTCCCTTTGGATAGCTCCACTGTAGCTCTGTGTCGGTCCGAACAGCCCCATCGGCGGTCACGCTCGGCGGCATGGGTGCCATTGCAAGATGGTTGAGTGCGCGCACATTCAGAACGCTCGACCGCGTCAAATACTCAAAATCCAGCTCATCCACCGTGTCGCCGTAAGTCACGCCGTCTTCAACGCGCAGGTCCTGATGCTGGTGATCGTAGTCCTCGACCGCCACGGTAACGCGAACAGCGGGGTATCCACGATCAAGGAAGGGGATTTGGTCCCCGCCTCTGCCCATGCGGTCGGTCCGCCAAATCTGGCGCACTTGCATGCCATCGGGATGCTCCGCTGCGAGATTGGCTAGCCAGCGAGAGAGGTTGCGCCCCGGAGAGTCGTTCTCTCCCCCAAAACGGCGTTGCAGAGCGCGCAAGCGGGGTGTGGAATCGGCGCGCAACCCTTCGGAAAAAACGCGAACAACATCCGGCTCGCAATATCCATCTGACCCGCATGAATTGCCGATCATATCGTTGTTGAGAACGGCCTTCACCGTCATCCCTTGTTCCCCTACCCAATCGGCAAGGATGCCTGCTCCATACAGGCCCTGTTCCTCACCCGTCAGCAGGGCGTAAATGATGGTTGATGGATATTCGCGCTGCGACAGAATTCGCGCAGCCTCCAACACCATGACGCTGCCCGAACCGTCATCATTTGCACCCGGCGCATCATCCGTCTCGTTCAATGGATCGGTGACGCGGCTGTCATAATGGGCCTGAACGATGATGACTTCATTGGGGCGTTCGGTTCCGCGTTGAATTGCCACAGCGTTGCGGACCAAAGTTGGTTCTGGGATGCGCCGGCCATCCGCTTCGATAACCCGTCCCACCGGTTGCACGTCCAGGCATCCACCGCATTCCGCGCTCATCCGGCCAAATTCATCTAACGCCCAATCGACCGCCGCGCCGATCCCACGATTGGGATCTGTCTGCGTCGAAAGCGTGTGCCGCGTGCCAAATCCCACGATTGTGTCCATATCGCCGCGCATTCGCGCTTCGGACACTTCCAAACCCGGATCACCGGGATTCGCTTCGGATGAACGCGAATCCGCCAAGGCAGTGGGTGAAAACGGTGCCATGATTATCATGGCGGGGACGGCAAGTATGGAGGCGCTTTTTATCATGCGCGCATGACTGCCTTGCGTCTAAACCTTATGCAAGGGGTCTGATCACCGGACCCATCCGATGCGATCAAAAGCGCGTGGGCGCGTCACCATAGGCGTTGGGTCCGTCTTCTGTTTTGAGGATCCCGAACCCGATGATGATCAACAATCCGATCCATCCGACCAATCCCATGACTCCCATCTCCGCCTGGGCAGCAAAGGGGTCAAAATCGCCATTCTGTGCAGCGTTTTGTGTCGTCGCCATTGATTCGCGCATCACTTCTTCGATGCGGTCAAAGAACGTGTAGGTGTAAACAAGGCTGAATATCTGTGTGCACACCGGCACAGCAGCGATCCATCCGCTAAACCCGCCATCGTGAAGCCGGCGCACAAACGAAGCGATCAACATCACCGTCATGATAACTCCCAAGACGGTCGAAATGATCATTTGCAATCGCATTTGCCCGATCATGTTGCTCATAAAAGCTTCCATCGCCTCAGCGCTTTCGGCCCCCGCGGATGCCGATTCCAAAGCTTGCGTGAAAACGGAGACATATAGGGGGATCGCGGCAACCATCCCGATGATGAATTGGGCGACAACCAAGAACAGGACGTAAAACCAGAATGTCTGTCGCGCATCGCGGCCCGAGACATCGAAGATGTGGGTCAAACCATGGCGGATCGATTGTATCATCTTAATTGTCCCTCTCTGATATACACCGCGAGCGTTTTAATAGGCGCGCGCCACCAAAATTCGTTCAACCGCCGGATCGCCGGTGAAGATACATGTGCCATCACTTGCATCGGAACCCAAGGGTACATTGCGGATGGTCAGTTTCTCACCCTTCAATTTCTCGACGACTTTCTCCAACGCCGCACCGGTCGGTTTGGACCATTGTACTTCAACCCAGCCGGGATATTTTCCTTGGCTTGCGAAGAATTCGGTCACTTCGTCCCATTGCGTCACGCCGCGCGTGATGTTGGTATCGCGCCGATCCTGCGCTTCTTTGAAAATGCGCGTTTGAATGTCTTCGAGCAGCGCCGAAAGACCGTCGGCAAATTCTTCGCGCTTGATGAATTGCATCGCGGGTTTTCCATTGTCCGCGTTCCACAGTTGATCGCGGCGCAACATGGCGACTTTGCCGTTTTCCATATCGCGTGGGCCGACCTCTACGATGATCGGAGCTCCTTTGCGCACCCAATCCCACCGTTTGGCGGTGGCTTTGCCAGGGCTTTTGTCGAGCAAAATGCGTACGCTTTCCCCGCAAGCGTTGGTGCCTCGGATCGATGCTTGCAATTCTTCGCAATAGGCAAGAACCGCCTCATCCTCGGGCTTGTCGCGCAGCATGGGAAGGATGATGATTTGATGCGGCGCGATCCGCGGTGGCACGCGCAATCCATCGTCATCGCCATGCGTCATCACCACGCCGCCGATCAACCGGGTCGACGTGCCCCAGCTGGTCGTGTGACAGTGTTGTTGGACGCCTTCGCGGTCTTGATATTGAATGCCCGCAGCGGTTGAGAAATTGGTGCCCAGATAATGCGACGTGCCTGCCTGCAAGGCTTTACCATCCTGCATCATGGCTTCGATAGACCATGTTTCATCGGCGCCGGGAAAACGCTCATTCTCAGGCTTCTCGCCTGCGATAACCGGCATGGCCAAATCTTCTTCGACACAGGCGCGGTACATTTCCAGGGCGCGATGCGTTTCTTCCAACGCTTCTTCCTTAGTTGCGTGCGCAGTGTGCCCTTCTTGCCAAAGGAACTCACTGGTGCGCAGGAACATCCGCGTGCGCATTTCCCAACGGACAACATTGCTCCATTGGTTGATCTTTAACGGCAGGTTGCGCCACGATTGTATCCACCGCGCCATCGCATCACCAATGATCGTTTCGGACGTCGGGCGAACCACCAAGGGTTCTTCCAACTTCGCCTCGGGATCGGGGATCAAACCGCCATCTTTGCCCGCGATCAAACGGTGATGGGTGACGACCGCCATTTCTTTGGCGAAACCTTCGACATGTTCCGCCTCGCGTTCAAAATTGGCGAGCGGTATGAAGATGGGGAAATAGGTGTTTTGAACGCCGGCGGCTTTGATGCGGTCATCCATCAATCGTTGAACGCGCTCCCAGATGCCGTAGCCCCATGGTTTGATCACCATGCAACCACGCACGCCGGATTCCTCTGCGAGGTCGGCCGCGCTGATCACTTCTTGATACCATTTGGCGAAATCGTCTTCGCGCTTCACATTGAGCGCGTGCCGAATGTTTGAGCCGGTATTTGCCACAAAAGTTCCTGTCTAATCCGGTGCCAATATTGGCGGTTGTTCGTTGCCGGATCGCGTGGCTTTATTTGCCCAATTCGTCCAGCTTCTTTTGCATCGCGGCCATTTGATCGCGCATCGCGGCCAGTTCGTCCGAAGGGTCCGATTTTGCCGGAGTTTCCTGTTTGGCCGGTGCGGATCTGGTGGGCGCAGATTTGCCCCCGGTCAAATTGCTTGCGCCTGGAATAAACGTTTCGGCGGCGGCGCGCATCATCGCCATGTTGGTTTCATGGATCGCCGCCAGCGGGTTGTTGCTCATGCCCTTTTCGAAGGCTTCGCGGATTTTGCCCTGATTCTGGCGAAAATTGGTCATGCTCGCTTCGAGGTATGACGGCATAAGCGTTTGCATGGAATTGCCGTACATGCCGATCAATTGGCGCAGGAAACTGACGGGCAGCATTTGGCCGCCATTGCTTTCTTCGTCCATGATGATTTGCGTCAGGATCGAATGCGTGATGTCGTCACCCGATTTCGCATCGAAAACCACAAAGTCGACATTATCGCGCACCATCTTGGCCAAATCTTCGAGCGTAATGTAGCTGGACGAGGCCGTGTTGTAGAGCCGCCGATTGGCGTACTTTTTGATGATAGTCGTGTCTGCCGAAATGTCGGCGGAAGTGTCGTTCGACTTGCGTGCCATTATGGTGATCCCGATTGTATTTTTCTGTATCTTAGCATCTGCACAATGTGCGGCGCAACACAAACGCCAAAGACCTGTTCGCAAGTGCGATTAAAACTGCATTAGCCGCGCAATCGCCGCCCGATCATCGTCAGCAATTCATATTGAGAAACAGAGCTTTGCTGCGCAACATGGGGAAGATCGAATGGCACATTGACCCAATCCCCTTCACCCAGGTTTGGCGCGTTGGAAAGGTCCGCAACGACCATATCCATCGATACTTTGCCCAATAGCGGCAAGGTGACTCCATCGCGCATCACCACCCCGCCGGGGCCACGGCTTCTCAAAAATCCGTCCGCATAACCCAGTGACACGGTCCCAACGCGCATCGGTTTTTCCGCGACAAATTCGCCGTTATATCCGACCGCATCACCGGCGGATAACATACGCGTTTGGATGATGGCGGCATCGATATGACCGACCTGTTGGAGGTGTGCCCCCATGTCATCGCGCGGAACCCCGCCATACAGCGCGATGCCGGGACGGGTTAGGTCCATCGCGTAATCGTGGCCCAACCCAATTCCCGCGCTGTTTGCCAAACTGGCTGTCACGTGCGGTACCATCGTTAGGCATTCCTTGAACGCCGCAAGCTGGCGCGCATTCATCGCGAAATTCGTGCCCTTCTCGTCCTCATCCGCGCTCGCCAAATGGCTCAACAGGATGTTGACTGACAGGTCTGCAATGGTCGGATCGCCTAATTCTTGCGGTGACACGCCCAATCGGTTGATGCCGGTGTCCACCATCAAATGGCATGCGCCCCCACCGGCCATTGTCCATCGGCGCGCCTGATCAAGGGAATTGATTACCGGCACCACGCCTGTCGCCAACGCAAAGGCAACATCATCGTCACGAACCGGACCATGCAGAACAGCAATCTGATCTGCGGGCACATGCATCAACGCGCCGGAAACTTCGCTCCAATGGGCGACGAAGAACCGATCGGCACCCGCATCGCGCAGGACCGGCAAGCAGGCATCGACGCCCAATCCGTAACAATCCGCCTTGATCGCCGCGCCAGCCCTAGCCGGCCCAGACAATTCATCCAGAGCGCGCCAATTGGCGGCCAATGCGGATGTATCAACCCGCAACCTCAAGGTTGGCTCTGGCGATGTGTAGGCCGGCGTAGACGTCGGCTTAGACTGATCCGGATTAGGCAACGTCGTCCTCAAAGTCCTTTGGCGGTCCACCCGAAAGGCCCCACCATGCGACGACGACACCAAAGGCTACAACGCCCCAAGTGTACCATAGGCCAGAATAGACATTACCCGTGCTGGCGACGATAATTCCGGAAATCAACGGCAAGAAGCCGCCCAAGTACCCTGCCCCGATGTGATACGGGATCGACATCGATGAATACCTGATGCGCGCCGGAAACATCTCGGACAAGAGCGCCGCGACCGAACCGTAGGTCAACGCCGACAGCACACCCAACATCAACAACGCCAGCACGATGCCAATGATGTTGATCATCGGGGGTACTTGGCGAGTGAAGTCGAAACCAGCCTCAGTCAAAGCGGCCTGAATGCCCAGTGTCCGGACGCTGTTGTCGGCCATCCAATCATCACCAATTGCCACGGTTTCACCGCCAACCGTTACGCCCAACGTATCCGCCGCTTCGACGGTATACGACACGCCGCTAGCGGTGAGCGAACCAAGGATTTTGCCGCAATCGGTCTGTTCACGATCGAACAGTTTGGCGAACGGATCGGTGACGCATTGTTCGCCGGAAACAACTACGGGCGTGCGTTCCGCGGCTTCTGCGAGACCGGGATTGGCCAAGCTGCCCATGAACCAGAATATTGGGAACAAAAGGACCAATGAGGCCAAGGCACCAATGATAATCGGTTTCTTACGCCCAATACGGTCGGACCATTTGCCCACGATAATGTAGAAGCTGAGCGAAATCAGACCGGCCGCCAACAAGATCAATTCCACGGTTAATTCATCAAGCCGCATGTCCACTTTTAGGAAGGACAAGCTTGAGAAGAAGGCGGTGTACCAAATCGTGGTCAAAATCCCTGCCACACCGAACAAAGCGACAAAGATACGCTTAGGGTTGCCCGGATAGGTGAAGCTCTCGATGAACGGATTGCCGGCCGTTTCGCCTGCTTCTTTCATCGCCTTAAACACGGGGCTTTCCGACAATTTGACACGCATCCACAATGAGATGGCGAGCAACAAGATCGACAAGAGGAACGGCACACGCCAACCCCAATCGTTGAATTCTTCTTGTGGGATGATCCAGCGACACAGCAACACGACCACGATTGAAAGGACGAAACCGCCTGCGACACTGGCCTGAATAAAGCTGGTGTAGAAACCGCGTTGTTCCGGCGGGGCGTGTTCGGCGACGTAAATCGCGGCGCCGCCATATTCACCACCCAATGCGAGCCCTTGGAGAACGCGCAAAAAGATCACGATCATCGGAGCGATGAAGACATACTCTTCGCCGTAACTTGCCTTAAGTTGCTCCACCGTCGGGATCAGGCCGACGCCAGCGGTCGCAATACCCATCAATGTCACCGTGACAATGAAGGTGTATTTGCGCCCCAGTTTGTCGCCTAGAAAACCGAACAAAACCGCTCCGATAGGACGGAATGCAAAGCCAACGGCAAAGGTCGACCAAACCAACAACAATCCAAGGGTTGGATCATCGACATCGTAAAAGGCGTTTTGCAAAACTAGCGCCAATGTTCCGTAGATGAAGAAATCGTACCATTCGAAAATGGTCCCCGCGCTGGACGCGCCCACCACAAGGCGAATTTCTTTCGCCGACGGCTCATGAGCGGCCAAAATTTCCGCTTCTGTCGTTGAACTTGTCATGTGTCCCCGTTCATCATGCCCGCTTTCCAACCGTTAATCGGTCGGCTCTGCGGTCTTTCCTATCCTGAATTGCATGCCTTAGCGACAGGCTGCTCAGGATGAAACCGTCCCTGTTGATAGGGCCTTCGCCGCGCCGCGCCATGGAAGCAGCAATGCGTCGTGGCGACCGGGATGCGCACGCGCGGGTTCCAATGCGTCAAAGCCTGGCCAATCGGGCAATTCGCCATCGCCGCGCAACCATGCCTCTATTGCGAGACAGACGTTCGGAACATAGGACGCCGCGCGCCCCTTTATGGAATGCGCCATGATCGCGGCGGAACTTTGGCCAATGGCGCAGGCGGTCACTTGCAATCCAACGGCGCTCACGCAGGCGTCATCGTCGAGGTTCAGGCCAACGTCCAAAACGCTGCCGCATGTGCGAGACCGCGCTTGCGCGGAGTATTGGTAGGGTGGGATCAGTGGGAACAACGCCAAATCGGCGGACAAAGCCAAGAGACGCGGCGTGTAGAGTTTGGCCGGGCGGGCGATTGTGTCCTTGTGATCAGCCACAATCGTTATTGGTCTGGCTCTTCTTCGCCCAACAACTGTGCGCGGCGCTCTGCGATCATCGACACCAATTCGCGAGAGAATGCGTCCGCTGCTGGGTAAGTGCGCGCTTGTGTGATCCAATCGGGTCGCCCTTTATAGCCCCATACCGTATCGAAACCCAACACGAGGACAGAGAACGCGAACACGACAATCAACGCGCCCTTGACCGCGCCAAATCCAAAACCAAGAACACGGTCAATCGGGCCAAGGATCGATCCACGCGACGCCTCACCAACGTTGCCCGCGATCACTTTCATCGCTGCATAGGGGATCAACAACAGCATCGCGAATGACAAGATCGACGTGGCCGGATCGGCATCGTAATAGCCACGCAGAAACTCGGTCAGCGTACCGTGGAGATAATAGACCGAAAATGCCGCAAGGATCCACGCAGCAAGGCTCAAAACCTCCTGCACCAATCCGCGCATAAACCCACCAATAGCCGCAACCGCGACAATGATCAGAACGATAATATCAAAACCCGTCATAGGTTTGATCAATTATTCGCTACCCATCACCTGGTCAACGAGATTGCTCAATCCATTCACCGAACAATAATTCAACGTCGATGAGCCGGTCTTGTCGTCCGATGATCCGCGAGAGCTGGATGGTCCATACCCCCGCGTGAAGCCCAGTTTCGCCGATTCGCGCAGTCTAAGATCAGAATGCGCGACCGGCCGTATCTCTCCGGCAAGAGAAACTTCCCCAAACCACGCCGACTTATCGGGGAGTGGTTTGTCCGCGAGAGCAGAGACCAAAGCGGCGGCAACCGCCAAATCGGCTGCGGGATCGGAAAGGCGGTATCCGCCGGCAATGTTCAAATACACTTCGGCAGAAGAGAAATTCAAACCGCACCGCGATTCCAACACGGCCAACAACATCGCAAGGCGACCGTTATCCCAACCGACCACTGCACGACGCGGGGTCGCGCCCGATTGCAATTTTACGATCAACGCCTGAATCTCGACGAGCACCGGGCGCGTGCCTTCTAATGCAGGGAAGACCGAACTCCCGGCCAACGGATGGTCGCGTCCCGACAAAAACAACATCGAAGGGTTCGATACCTCTTCAAGCCCGCCGGTTTCCATTGAGAAGACGCCGATTTCGTCGACCGCGCCAAACCGATTTTTGAGCGCACGAAGGATCCGATATTGATGGCTTCGTTCGCCTTCAAAACTCATCACAACATCGACCATATGTTCCAACACACGCGGTCCGGCGATGTTGCCATCTTTGGTCACATGCCCGACCAACATGACCGCGCAACCGCTTGCCTTGGCGTATCGGATCAATTCCAACGCGCACCCGCGCACCTGACTAACGGTCCCTGGGGCGCCCTCTATCGTGTCGGAATGCATGGTTTGGATCGAATCAATCACCAACAAAGCTGGCGGCTCGCCCTGACCCAAAGTGGTCAAAATATCGCGCACCGATGTGTTCGAAGCCAACCGAATTGGCGCATCGGCCACGCCCAACCTTTTTGCCCGCAAGCGCACCTGACCGGCGGCTTCTTCGCCGCTGACATAAACGACATCGTTGCCGCCGCGCGCAATTGTCGCTGCCGTTTGCAGCAAAAGGGTCGATTTTCCGATACCCGGATCGCCGCCCATCAACACCGCAGAACCCGGAACGATACCTCCGCCCAAGGCGCGATCAAACTCCGCCAATCCGGTTGATTTGCGAACCGGCAGTTCGGTCGGCTTGTTCAAGGCGATGAATTCGATGCCCCGTCCGCCACTGGATAAATCATGTTTTTGGGAGAAGACCGTTGCGGGTGCGTCTTCGGTTAGGGTGTTCCATTCACCGCATTCGCCGCACTGCCCCTGCCATCTCGGGCTAACCGCGCCACAATTTGCGCATACATATCGCCGTTTCGTCTTCGCCATCCGATGATCTGTAGGTGGAACATTTGAAGAACGCAATCGTGAAATTCTATTCGCATTCGCAATTGCCTTTCACTACAAACCCCGCCATTTGTGGCGCATGCGGCAGAAAGAACTTCGCCTTGCTCTTGTGTGTTACGGCGGCGTTAGTCTGGCGGTGTATATGCACGGCGTCACAAAAGAGGTGTGGCACCTAGCCCGCGCCAGCCGTGCCTATCACAGCGGCAATGGTGACGATTTGACCGGGGTCGCTGCGGTTTACCGCGATTTGCTGATCCAGATTGAGCGCGACAAGCAATTGAAGCTTCGAGTGCTTCCCGATATTCTAACCGGTGCTAGCGCCGGCGGGATCAATGCGGTGTTTTTGGCCCAAGCGATCCATTCGGGCCAATCGCTCGAGCCGTTGACCAATCTCTGGTTGGAGAACGCCGATGTTAGCGAGCTGACCGACCCGGATGCTCAACCGATGTGGCGCTATGCCAAAATTTGGGCGCAGCCGATTGCCGATTGGTTTTTGAGACGGCCGGGGAACGCAGTCAGCGAAAGCGTATCGCCCGAAACCCGCAATGAAGTGCGGGCGAAAGTGTCCCAACTTGTGCGGGGCCGATGGTTCAGCCCGCCATTTTCCGGTGCTCGTTTTTCCGCTATGTTGTTTGAAGCGTTGGAGCGCATGGCGCAAACGCCGTCTGGACAGCCGCTTTTGCCACCAGCGCACCCGATTGACCTGCTTGTCACCGCGACCGATTTTCGGGGGCATGCGGAAATGTTGCGGTTGAATTCTCCGCCGGTCATCCAAGAAACCGAACACAGGATGCCGATCGATTTTCGATCCGCAACACCGGGAGAGACTGGCAACGACCTAGCCCACCCGTTGGAATTGGTTCTGGCCGCGCGATCCACCGCAAGCTTTCCCGGTGCGTTTCCGCCTTTGGCGCTAAAAGAAATTGACGATCTGGCCGCGGCTCAGGATTGCAATTGGAACAGTCGGGCCAGTTTTCTGTCGCGCATCATGCCCGTTCATATGCGCGACGGAACCGAAGGCAGCACCGCATTGATTGATGGCTCTGTGTTGGTGAACGCCCCGTTTGGTGCGGCGTTAAAGGCGATGCAGGCCCGGTCATCGCAACGCGAGGTGGACCGCCGGTGTGTCTACATCGATCCGCGTCCCGATCGATCGGATGCAAGTGCCGGCCGGCCAGAGGGTGACGCGGCTGAAATCGGATGGTTCGGTGCTATTTTTGGTTCTCTATCGACTATCCCGCGTGAACAACCGATCCGCGATGATTTGGAACGGATTGAAAAGCAATCGAGCGACGCGCAACGCCTTCGTCGGATCGTGATGGGATTGCGTCCAGAGATCGACCGGGCCGTTGAAAAGCTGTTCGGCCTGACATTCTTCATGGACAGTCCAACGCCCAAGCGGCTTGAGAATTGGAGAGAGCGTGCGCAACAGGCCGCCGCCGAACGGGCCGATTATGCGTTTGGGGCTTATGCTCACACGAAATACAGCGCGATCATCGCTCGGCTAGCGCGTTTAACATTTGGCGCTGCACCCGAATTGCGGTTGACCGATTACACCCCCATCGCAGCGGCATTTCGCAATGAGATGGAATCCAGAGGGTTGGAAACGCTCACCGAAGAGGGCGGCGGCGCAAACGCGCAAGCGATCCGTTTCTTCCGCGAACACGACATCGCCTTTCGCATGCGCCGCCTGCAATTGTTGGCGCGTCGATTGGCGCGCGATTGGGAAGTGGATCCCGAAATCCCCGACGATGCCTTGGATGTCGCGCGGGAGAGAATTTACGACATTCTGGCTCTCTATCGCCGTGCGGATGACGCATCGATGTTAACCGGGAAGGAAGCAGAGACGTTCGGCAAATTGGCGCGGTGTGCGTTGGAAAATCCGGGCGCGCTTCTGGATCACCTTGCCGAAAAACGTATGTTGCCAGAGGTCGATTTGAAGGCCGAGGAAATGTTGGCCGAAGCGTTGAACGCCATGCCTAAGAATTTGAAACGGCGCATGTTGCTGACCTATTTGGGCTTTCCATTCTACGATGTGGCAACCCTGCCCCTCACCCAACGAGAGAGTTTGGGCGAATATCATCCCGTGAAGATTGACAGAATTTCGCCAGACGATGCCTTGTCGATCCGCGAAGGGGGAACAAAGGCCACATTGCGTGGGATCGAGTTCTACAATTTCGGCGCGTTTTTCAGCCGTGCCTATCGCGAAAACGATTATCTATGGGGTCGATTGCACGGTGCAGAACGAATGGTCGATCTGGTCGTTTCAACGGTCGAAGGTGGGATGGAACGCGATGCGATCCGGGGCGCAAAACACGCCGCGTTCAACGCCATTCTGGATGAGGAAAGCGGCGCGGGCCGATGCAAACAAAAATTGATCGACAAACTTAGGGGCGAAATCGCTCAACGTTTTGCATAGCGCTCGTTCTCGCCCCGTCGCCGGGATCCCGGCCGCTTAGGTCCCGAACGCTTCTTTCAATTTGCTAAAAAATCCCTTGCTTTGAGGACATTCATCGCCCGTTTCCGTTTCGCGGAATTGTTCAAGGATTTCTTTTTGTTTGCGGCTAAGTTTGGTGGGTGTTTCGACCTGAATTTCGACCACCATGTCGCCGCGCCCGCGGCCCTGTAGAACGGGCATACCCGCTCCACGAACGCGCAATTGTTTGCCCGATTGGATGCCGGTTGGAATTTCGACCGTGTTGGTGCTGCCATCAAGGTCCGGAATATCAACACGCCCACCCAGCGCCGCCGTGGTGAAGCTCACTGGAACGCGCGTGGCCAATGTGGTCCCGTCGCGCTCGAACAATTCGTGATCCTTCACATGGATGAAGATATACAGATCGCCAGGCGTCGCGCCGCGTGGACCTGCTTCGCCCTTGCCCGAAAGACGAATGCGGGTGCCTGTGTCCACGCCGGGCGGTATGTCCACGGCCAAAGTTTGCGCCCGATCGACACGCCCCTCACCGCGACATTCACCGCAAGGGTCCTCGATCACTTGACCGCGCCCGCCACATGTTGGGCATGGGCGTTCGACCACGAACAATCCTTGTTTCGCGCGAACCGCGCCTGCGCCGTGGCACAGATTGCACGTGCGTTCCGAAGTGCCCGGTGTCGCGCCCGATCCATCGCACGTGTCGCAACTTTGCGAGACTTCGATTTCAATTTCTGTTGATTTGCCGTCAAACGCTTCGTCTAGGCTGATCTGCATATCGTAACGCAGATCCGCACCTCGGCGTTGTTGTTGGCGCCCGCCGCCCATTCCGCCGCCGCCAAATGCGCTGCCGAATATGGTTTCGAATATATCGCCAATATCGCCGAAATCGCCCTGTTGACCGCCGCGACCACCAAAGCCGCCGCCGCCGCCGCCATTCATCCCTTGGGTAAAGGCTTCGTGGCCGAACCGATCATAGGCTGCGCGCTTTTGCGGGTCTTTGAGGCATTCATACGCCTCATTGCACGCCTTAAACTTCGCCTCAGCTTCGGCATCGCCCGGATTTCTGTCCGGGTGAAACTTCATCGCCAATTTGCGATAGGCACTTTTAAGCGCTGCGGCGTCCGCATCGCGCGACACCGACAGTGTTTGATAATAATCGGTTTGAGTGGCGGCCATTGTTGTACCTTTCACACCTCCCCGTCACGAAGGATTTGCATCCGTGACGGGGTGGCAGAGGGTTAAATCGCTTAGGCCTTTTTGTCGGCGTCAGCGTCCGCATCGGCGTCGCCATCGACTTCCGAGAATTCGGCGTCGACAACTTCTTCGTCAGCATCATCTTCGCCGGCTGCATCCGCTGTGTCGCCGCCTTCTGGTGCCGATTCTTGCTCTTGCTTGTAGATCTGTTCGCCCATTTTCATGGCGGCTTGGGTCAATTCCTGAGCCTTGGCGTTGATCTCTTCTGCGTCGTCACCTTCGAGAGCAGTCTTCGTTGCGGCAAGCGCTTCTTCGACCGCGGTCTTGGTATCGGCGTCAACTTTATCACCGTTCTCTTCCAATTGCTTTTCAGTGGCATGGACGAGGCTGTCGGCCTGGTTGCGCGCTTCGGCTGCTTCGCGGCGCTTCTTGTCTTCTTCTGCGAACTTCTCAGCGTCCTGAACCATTTGATCGATATCGCTATCGTTCAAACCGCCGGAGGCCTGAATTTTGATCACTTGCTCTTTGCCGGTGCCTTTGTCTTTCGCCGCAACCGACACAATGCCGTTGGCGTCGATGTCAAAGGTCACTTCGATCTGTGGGACGCCGCGCGGCGCAGGCGGAATACCGACAAGGTCGAAATTGCCCAACAGCTTGTTATCAGCCGCCATTTCACGTTCGCCTTGGAAGACTTTGATTGTCACGGCGTTCTGATTGTCTTCGGCGGTTGAGTAGGTTTGCGTCTTTTTCGTTGGGATCGTCGTGTTGCGATCGATCATGCGGGTGAAGACACCGCCCAATGTTTCAATGCCCAATGACAGAGGTGTGACGTCAAGCAGGAGAACGTCTTTCACGTCGCCCTGAAGAACGCCGGCCTGAATGGCGGCACCCATGGCCACCACTTCATCAGGGTTCACGCCGGTGTGCGGCTTGGCTTCGAAGAATTTCTCAACCACTTCACGAACCTTAGGCATGCGGGTCATACCGCCGACCAAGATCACTTCGTCGATTTCATTCTTGCTCACGCCCGCATCGGTCAGAGCTTTCTTGCAAGGCTCGAGAGTGCGATTGATAAGCGCGCCAACCATTTTTTCCAGATCTGCACGAGAGATGGTTTCGACCAAGTGCAAAGGAGTGGATGAACCACCTTCCATGCGCGCCGTGATAAACGGCAAGTTCACTTCGGTCGTGGCCGAGCTGGAAAGTTCAATCTTGGCTTTCTCTGCGGCTTCTTTCAGACGTTGAAGCGCAAGCTTGTCCGTCTTCAGATCCATGTTCTCTTTTTTCTGGAATTGTTCGGCAAGCCATTCAACGATTGTGTTGTCGAAATCTTCACCGCCCAAAAACGTGTCGCCATTGGTGGATTTCACTTCGAATACGCCGTCACCAATCTCAAGGATCGACACGTCAAACGTGCCGCCACCAAGGTCATAAACCGCGATGGTCTTACCGTCGTCTTTGTCCATGCCGTATGCGAGAGCAGCGGCGGTTGGTTCGTTGATGATGCGCAAAACTTCGAGGCCAGCGATTTGGCCGGCGTCTTTGGTCGCCTGACGTTGTGCGTCGTTAAAGTATGCAGGAACGGTGATGACCGCTTGCTCAACCGTTTCGCCCAAATAGCTTTCGGCGGTTTCTTTCATCTTTTGCAGGATGAATGCAGAAATTTGCGAAGGTGAATATTGTTCACCGGCGCTTTCGACCCACGCATCGCCATTTTTGCCTTTGACGATGTCGTAAGGAACGATTTCCATATCTTTCTTAGTCAATGGATCGTCGAACCGGCGACCGATCAAACGCTTGATCGCGAAAAGAGTGTTGTCGGGGTTGGTTACGGCCTGGCGTTTCGCAGGTTGCCCGATCAGTCGCTCACTATCTTTTGTGAATGCAACGATCGAGGGCGTGGTGCGTGCGCCTTCGGAATTTTCGATAACTTTAGGCTTTCCCCCGTCCATCACAGCAACACAGCTGTTGGTCGTTCCGAGGTCGATACCGATTACTTTACCCATTATTTTCCCATCCATTGGACATGTGTTGGACACCGCGCCATGCGCTTCCCCTGTGGCGTTAACCTTCGGGCGAAACCGTTCGGCGGCTCGAATATGAGGCGGATATAGGTGCGGTTTCGCTTGGCACAAGAAGCCCCCTGCCCTAGTTTTTCATCCTTTCCACAGACGGGACAATTTTTGAAATGCTGAAAAAGACGATGGGAGCGGATATGAAACGGTTTACAACAGGGTTTGCAATGGTCGCCAGCTTGGCTCTTGCCGCATGCGGCGGAGAGGCCGAAACAGTGGAAGCACCGCCCGAAGGCGTGGTGCCGGGCCTTGAGGTTACGGATGCACGTTTGGTGCTCGCACCGGTGGCCGGAAATCCTGCGGCGGTCTATTTCGATGTGGTCTATAACGGCGAGCGGGGCGTCTCCATCAGCGGGGCATCCGTCGAAGGCGCATCAAGCGCGGCGGTGCACGCCATGATGGAATACAATTTCGAAATGACTATGGCCGAGGCGGGGCCGATTGCTTTGCCTGCGGGTGAGGAAAAATCGTTTGAACCCGGTGGTTTGCACATCATGGCGTTCGAATTGGGCGAAGGCATGGAAGCGGGCGGAACAGCCGAAGTGACCCTGAACATTTCTGGCGGAGCGCGGCACAAATTTGATGCTGAAATTCGTGCCGCTGGTGAAGAACGCTGAACGATGGTTCGCCATCGGAAACACCACATATGAAACCCCAAAACACCTTTGCGTCAACGGGAATGGTTTATGCCTGTCCCGTTGGCGGAGAGCGGCATATGACACCGGGTGAGGTCGAAATCGCACGCAGTGTTTTTGGAGATGAGATTGATTATGGCGCAGTGAAATTGCGCCGAAGAAAGTGGTTTCCGTTTCAACCCAAGCGGATCACCATGGCCCCGCGCGGTCATGTTCATTTTCATCCGAAGGGCGAAGCGTATTGCGACGATTTTTCGGAACAATCGATGGTTAGACAAGGATTGTTGATCCACGAACTCACCCATGTTTGGCAAACGCAACAACGCGGGCAATGGTATTTGCTGCTCAACCGGCATCCGTTTTGCCGCTACAATTATGCCATAAAACCGGGCCTGCCATTCACCGGTTACGGGATTGAGCAGCAAGCGGAGATCGTGAAACACGCATTTTGGTTGCGACATGGAATTAAAGTCGCCGGGATTGCGGACAAAGCGGTCTATGATCTGCTGGTCCGATTTGATGGCGCGACCCGTTAGGGTCAAACTTTGATAAAATTTCATCGCTGCCGCAGCGCGCCGTAACGGAACCTTGAAATTGAGGATGGATCGCGCGGATAATCCTGTGCTTTACGCAGTGAAACAACGCATTTCGCATCCAGCATAGGACAATCCACAATGATCACGCACACCAAATCCGACGGCGCGCATATCCTCTCTTTGGACGATGGAAAGGTGAATGCCTTTAACAAAGAAAAGCTCGATGGATTGGTGGCAAAATTGGCGGAATGTGCGGGCGATTTTGCGCCGGTCGTAATCCGCGGTCGCAAAGGGATATTCTCTGCCGGGTTTGACCTAAAAGGGTTCGCCGCTGGCCCAGATATCGCCACCGCCCAACTGCAGGCAGGCAAAGACGCGATCCTCGCGATCCTGCGTCACCCTGCCCCGGTCGTGACATTGTGCGAAGGCCACGCCTATCCAATGGGTGCTTTCCTTATGCTGGCCGCTGACCGCGCGATTGGCACCGAAGGCGAGTTTATCACCGGCATGAATGAAAGTGCGATTGGTATGGCTTTGCCGATCTACCCGATGATCTTGGGCGCGGCGCGGTTGAATTCCACGGGCCGCAAAGCGGTCGCCACTTCGCAAATGTTCACACCGCACGAAGCGCGTGAGGTCGGGTATTTCGATCATGTCGCCGCAGCGGAAGACATTGATGCTTTATTGGCAAAAATTTTGGGTGAGATGAAAGCGCTCAATCCCGGTGCGTTTGGAGCCAATAAGTCGGCCATGAACGCGCAATTGATCGCGGATATTGAGGCAAGCCCGCTGCCCAATTTTGGGTGAACAAAGCGGGGTAAGCCCCTAGTTGTTCGCCAAGAATTTTCAGCGCGGCGTTATAGCCGTACACAAAAGCGCAACGGCGCTACTGATTCAATACGGGTGTCAATTTGACGCATTGCCGAGGATCTGCCGCTTGAGCATTCATCAGTGCGCCAACTTCACTGCCCGAACAGATCCGGTCATGAAGTGTGTCGCACGCAGAATACTCAATTTCGGGTAAGGATTTGGCGAACTTTTTGCTAGGCGACTTAGTTTGTTGATCTAAGCGCGTCAGACAAACAAAACGATCGCTATCGTAGCGCCGATAGCGATCGTTTTCGTTCAGGGTTATATGTTGATCAATCCGGCTTTTTCGAAACGCCTACCATGGCCGGACGCAGCAATCGGTCTTTGATCATCCAACCGGCCTGCATTTCTTGAACGATGGTTCCGGGTTCATGATCGGTCGAAGGGATTTCCATCATCGCCTGATGCTGGTTCGGGTCAAGCGGTAGACCCATCGCGGCAACGCGTTCGATGCCGTTCTGTTTGAACACTTTTTCAAGCTCACGCTGCGTAGCCTCAATGCCGATCACAAGGCCTTTCATCTTTTCATCCTCGCGTAGGCTATCCGGGATCGCTTCGATCGCGCGCGACAAATTGTCGGCCACGCTCAAAATATCACGAGCGAAGCCGGTTGTCGCGTAATTGCGCGCATCCGCGATGTCTTTCTCCGCCCGGCGACGAACATTTTGCTGTTCCGCTTTGGCGTAGAGAACGTCTTGCTTGGCCGTTTCGACTTCGCTCCGCAGATTTTCAATCACTTCGGCCATGGCCGCCGCATCAGAGGCCGCCTCACATTCTTCATCAGAGCCGCCATCATCGAGGAATTCCTCGGGCACACCTTTTAGTTCTTCTGCTGCCGCATCTGCCTGCGACTTATCATTGTCGATCATGTGTTCTGGTTTTCCGCTTAAACTGTGAGCTTACCCAATGCGCGACCAAGCGATCGCGCCGTCAGGTCAATCATGGGGACCACGCGCGCATAGTTCAACCGTGTCGGGCCAATAACGCCCAAAACGCCGACCACCCTGCCCTCAATATCGCGATAAGGTGAGGCGATGACCGATGATCCCGAAAGGCCGAACAAGCGGTTTTCGCTGCCGATGAAAATGCGCGTGGAATTGGCGTCGCGCGCGCGTTCCAACAATGTGGCGACCGATTGTTTGTCTTCGAGATCATCAAGCAAGGATCGCACCCGTTCAATATCTCCCATGGCCGCTTCATCGAGCAGGTTGGCCGCGCCTCGCACGATTAAAACGGGCCGTTTGCCCGCATCCTCGCTCCACACGGCCAATCCGCGGGTAACCAAATCGCGACTGGCATCGTCCAATTGTGTTCGCCCAGCTTTGATCTCCGCCTGCATGGCCTGCGTTGCTTGGGCCAATGTTCTGCCCGCAAGATGAGCGGAAATGTAGTTGCTGGCGGTTTCGAGAGATCCGGCGCTGCTGCTGTCAATATCAACAACACGGTTTTCGATGCCGCCGTCTTCACCGACCAAAACCGCCAAGGCCCGTGATGGGTCGAGCGGCACAAGGCTGAATTGCGACAGTTTCTGTTCGTTCGCGGGCACCATCACCATGCCGGCCGCGCCGGATAATTCAGAAAGCAGCATGCTGGTTTGTTGCAGCGCCTGTTCGACCGGTCCGCTTTCAGAAAGCCGAGCCTCGATCTGTGCGCGTTCTTCGCGTGAGGGTTCGGCCACACGCATCATACCATCGACAAATATCCTAAGGCCGGCATCGGTCGGCAAACGCCCGGCGCTGGTGTGCGGGGCGGCCAACAATCCCAACCGTTCCAGATCGGCAAGAACCGACCGGATCGAGGCGGGCGACAAATCGATCCTGCTATCGGCCGCCAGTGTTTTAGAACCCACCGGATGTCCGCTGTCGATATACTCCTCGACGACCCGACGAAAAATATCGCGTGCACGTTCGGTCAATTCGGAAATCGGGACGGAAGTCATAAACCGGCGATAAGCAATCAACTGCGACTAGCCAAGCCTTGCCCCTAACTCTGTTCCCAGCCAAACCCCGCTGCAACAATCGACTCGACACAAAGGACAACAACCATGCGCCCATCAGGACGCGCGCCCGACGAAATGCGCGCCATCACGATCGAAACCGGCTATACCAAACACGCAGAGGGTTCCTGCTTGATCAGTTTTGGCGACACCCGCGTGCTTTGCACCGCCAGCGTCGAAGAACGGATCCCGCCTTGGTTGCGCGGCAAAGGCGAAGGTTGGGTCACAGGCGAATATTCCATGCTCCCCCGCGCCACGCACACCCGTGGCAGCCGCGAAGCCGCACGCGGCAAGCAATCGGGCCGGACACAAGAAATTCAGCGACTGATCGGGCGCTCATTGCGCGCTGTCGTCGATCTGAAGAAACTGGGTGAGCGTCAAATCACATTGGATTGCGACGTGATTCAGGCCGATGGCGGAACACGAACGGCGTCGATTTCGGGCGCGTGGGTGGCTTTGCGTTTGGCAGTGAACTCACTGATGGAATCGGGCGCGATCAAGGATGACCCCATCACATCGCAAGTCGGTGCAATTTCCTGCGGCATTTACAAAGGCACGCCGGTTCTCGACCTCGACTATCCCGAAGACAGCGATGCCGATGCTGATGCCAACTTCGTCCTATTAACCGGCGGCCAAATTGCCGAGGTTCAAGCGACGGCAGAAGGCGCGACCTATGACGAAGAAGGGTTGCTGCGATTGCTGCGCCTTGCTCGTATCGGTTGCGACGGTATCTTTGCTGCGCAATTGGACGCGGTGAAGTAATTTCGGGCGGGATCGCGTTCGCTTGAGCTTGATCCCGCCATTTCACGGGTTCTCCGGCGCCTTCATCGAAAGCGACTGCATAAAGAGGGGTAAACGGCGAAAATGACGCGCAAACTCGGCGGTGGCTCGCTTGTCATCGCGACCCACAATGCGGGCAAATTGAAAGAGATTTCGGCTCTGCTCGATCCGTATGGGATGAAGTGCATCTCTGCCGGATCGCTTGGCCTGCCTGAACCGGTGGAAACGGGCAAAACCTTCGTTGAGAACGCTTTGATCAAGGCCCGCGCTGCGGCGCAGGCGTCTGGCCTGCCCGCATTGGCCGATGACAGCGGATTGGCCGTGGATGCATTGGATGGTCGCCCGGGTGTTTACACCGCCGATTGGGCTGAACGGCAATGGTTCGAAGGGGAACCGGGTCGGGATTGGTACATGGCGATGGGCAAAGTCGAAGGTTCGTTGCAACAAATGGGCCCCGATGTTGAACGCGGCGCTGCATTTCATTGTGTCCTTGCTTTGGCATGGCCCGATGGCGACCACGCTGTGTTCGAAGGGCAATGTCCCGGTTCACTCACATGGCCTCCGCGCGGAGAATTGGGCTTTGGCTATGATCCCGTCTTCGTGCCGAACGGTTACGCAAAGACTTTTGCCGAGATCGAACCATCGGAAAAGCATCGCATCAGCCATAGGGCCGATGCCTTTGCCAAATTGGTGTCGGATCAATTCGGGGTTTAATGGGAGGCTGATTAACGACTTCGGGCCGGGACGATTGGAACGCCCAAGATGTTGCCAGCGGGCCAGTACCGACACACCAGCACATCAAACCGCGCGTTTTGCACTTTGGCGCATCCGACCTCACGCGTGTCGGCCCACACGATTTGGGTGTAATGTCCAACATCGGCCCAATTTCCGGTCGTCGAAACAGAGGGGAACTGGCCTGGTCGAAAAAATTGCTTCTCATCGGCAAAATGCCCAATCATCTGGTCGGCGCTAAAATACCCTGCGGTGCCCATCCATAGATTCTCGCCCCGCCCATCGCGTTCTTGCACCGATGCATGGCGCAATCGATTTTCCGTCGCCAATTGATTGGCCCAATGCCGTGCCTCCCGCGCCAATTGCGCGTTCCAAACCAACGGTGCGACGCCGAATTCGTCGCGTTCAACATTGTGAGCCGTTAGCCAGATCTGCTCGTTCCGTGCATCGCCATCCTCAACTTGAGCTGTGGCGACGGGAACGCCCATCGCGGCAATGGCAATCACAGGGCCGATCATGGTTAGGCCGGATTGAATTGTCGCGCGAATGTTCATCGCGTAGGGTTTGCGACGCAAGCTTTTAAGAAAGACTGAATTCAAACCTTGGCCCGCGCGCTCTACATCCATTGGCCCTTCTGTGCGAAGAAATGCCCCTATTGCGATTTCAATTCGCATGTCCGCGCGTCGGTGGATGCAAACGCTTGGCAAACGGCGTTGATCGCCGATATGCGCGCAGAGGCGCAGGTTGCTGGTGGTGAAGCATTATCGTCCATCTTTTTCGGCGGAGGAACGCCGTCCTTAATGCCGCCGCATGTGGTTGGCGCATTGTTGGAAGAGGCGGCGCGACTTTGGGGATTTGCCGACGATATTGAAATCACGTTGGAGGCAAATCCATCATCGGTTGAGGCGGCCAATTTCGCGCAATTGGCGGAGGCTGGGATCAATCGTGTGTCTTTAGGTATACAATCGTTGGATGACGAAGTTCTGCAATGGCTGGGCCGATTGCACGGGGCCGATGAAGCGGTGCGCGCGCTCAACGTCGCCAAAAAACACTTTGCCCGCGTCAATTTTGATTTGATTTATGCCCTGCCGGATCAAACGCCGGAACAGTGGGAGGCGCAATTGGCCCGTGCCTTGGCCTTTGGCACGTCGCACATGTCGCTGTATCAATTGACTATTGAACCGGGGACACGGTTCGCAACCGATGTGCGGCGCGGCGAATTTGCGCCGTTGGATGACGATGCCAGCGCCGAATTGTTCGAATTGACCCAATCTATGACACGGGCGGCGGGCCTACCGGCATATGAGACCAGCAATCATTCCAAGATCGGGGAAGAAAGCCGTCACAATCTGACCTATTGGCGGTATCAGGATTACGTCGGTATTGGCCCGGGCGCTCATGGGAGACGCGGTGGATTTGCGACGGTCCGCCATAAGAAACCGGAAAACTTCCTCAAGGCTGTGCACGATAATCGCCATGGTATCTGCGAACAAAGCCATCTGCCGATTGAAGAACAAGCGGCGGAATCTTTGTTGATGGGATTGCGCCTGCGCGAAGGAGTTGATTTGCAAGCCCTCGAAGGTCGTTTCGGTTTTGCGGCCAATGACTTGATTAAGGGCGATAAATTGGTGCACCTCAAATCCATTGGCATGGTTTGGGAAGACCAAGCCCGCATTGGGGTGTCCGAAACCGGACGACCCGTGTTGAATTCCGTTTTGGCCGAATTGGTCGCGGACGATTTGGTGCAAGCATGATGGCGGCGGGCACTCCGTCGGATCTGATCGCGCAATGGCGGGCGCATCTCACCGATGCTCGTCGGCGCAGTCCCCACACTGTGCGCGCATATGTCGCCGCAGCGCAGCGCCTGGCGTATGCCCGCAATGCCAGTGCATGGAACGATATTGCTAACGTAGAGGCGCATGACCTGCGCACACACCTTGCACAAAGACGCGCCGAGGGGATTGCCAATACGAGCGCGGCGCGGGAATTGTCGGCTTTGAAAGCGTTTATCGCGTTTGCCCGTGCACAAAGCGGCGATCCTGATCCCGCTGCGCCGCGACTAAGGGGGCCCCGTATCAAGAAAGGTTTGCCCCGCCCCGTCACACCCGATGATGCCGTGAATATAGCGGATCTCATCGATGGCACGGCGAGCGAGGATTGGGTTGGCGCTCGCGATCGTGCGGTGTTGTTGTTGATGTATGGTTCCGGCCTACGGATCGCTGAGGCCTTGGCCATCAGATCAAGCGATGAGCCGCTAAGCAATACACTGTTGGTGAATGGTAAAGGCGGGAAACAGCGCATCGTACCGATCCTGCCGATCACACGCGACGCGGTGGCCGAATACGCACAATCCTGCCCATGGCCCCTTGCTCCAGATGATGCCCTTTTCAGAGGGATAAAAGGCGGGCCGTTGTCCCCGGGCATGGTGCAAAAAGCGATGGCGAAAGCAAGGCACGCATTGGGCCTGCCCGATACAGCAACGCCGCACGCATTGCGGCATTCATTCGCCACGCATTTGCTCGGCGCAGGCGCCGATTTGCGCAGTTTGCAGGAATTGCTGGGCCATGCCTCGCTGGGATCGACGCAGATCTATACAAAGGTGGATGCGGCAAGCTTGCTGGAGAGTTATCGCAAGGCTCATCCTAGGGCGAATAAGGGGTGATTAGGTTCCGAAAGCAGACATTCGGCTACCGACCCTAATTGCGGACTTAGAGGCTAGCCGCATTGTGCCATATAAGGTCGCGTCAATCTGGCACTTTACGCGGGTCGCCCGCTATCAGCCGACCGTGCTTACACCATGCAGCCAGTGAGGGGCTAAATTCAGCTGCTGCTTTGGCGTCATAGCGCGCAAGATCTTCGGGGCGGCATACACCTTCCCAGCGGCGGTTTGTGCCCTTGTTGATGAAGGTTTTGCCTCCACCTTTCCAAATGCCGCCTGCTTCCGGCATCAATTGCTCAGCGGCTTTTTTCATTGCCTTGAAGCCTGCCGCTTCGACCAATTCAGGCCAGAGATCCTCGGCGATGTTGATATCAAGGAATTTGGCGAGCCTGCGCATCTCGCCGTCAAGATCGGCCTTCATGTCATTATAGTGCACCAACAACACGTTTGGATCCTGTCGCGCCGCCCAGAAGCTGTTCTCCATCGCGAAATAACCCGCTCCCGGATCGCCCAGCTCGTCTTCGGGTCCGTCTACCCATCCAGCGAAGTGGTCTGCGGCGTCTTGGGGTGAGAAGTCGAAGCTGTCGCCGTCGCCGAACTTTGGATCAACATTGCTTATCTCGACAAAGCGCTCATTGACCTCCGGCGTGTAATTGGCCTTGTGATTGAAGAAGCTCATCGCCGCATCGCGTCCGTCTCGGGCGACGTGTATGTATTTGACCCCTTCGTAGTAGGGCAAAGCATCAACAGGCAGGTGAGACTTTAGAAAACGGCGATGCTCTTGGCTGGCAGCCAATTCGTGCATAGCACCGGGCGGCGGCACCCTAAAATCAGGCCATGGCGAAATGTCTTGCACCGGGAACGGGGCTGCACTGCCGAACACCATCATGCCCACGATCCGCTGTGTCCAGGTGGTGCCGCATTTCGGGTAGGTGGAGATGACGATGTCGTCAGCGCGCATCGGAAAATCGTCCCAGCACGAACTGTCAAAGACGCGGCTCCGCACGTGACGCGTTGCGGGCCGGATCAAGCGCGAGGCCGCGATCACCACGAATTCCCAATATCAAGCCTTGGCATTAGACGTACCCCCCAAAAAAAATCGGCTAAACTCATGGCAAGGTAGCCAGAATTTTGGGCTGGTCGAGTCCATCTTTGTGACAGGCTGTAATCGTCAGCTTTCACCCCCAATATCAGTCATACAGCATTGGCTCGAATTGGGCCGTGAGCGGACCGTCTGGGCCCAGCCGATTGACCTAAGAAAGCGGTCGGTCCGCTTACGACCCATTTGCGGACATTGCTATTGTCCCCACCCATCCCAGTAAAGACTATTGCGGTCAGAGTGGACAGCACAGCTACTTCAAGCCGCCCTCTAGTGATTGGACCATCATACTGTCGGCCACCAAAGTTGGATTTGGCGGCAAGTGGCTTGCCACCCGCTTCAGCCATGCCTTGATTGTAGGATGCGCGGCGGCTGTTATCTGCTCTTCGAGGCCGAACATGTAGCCCCAGACCACTTGTGGGAAAACCGCGAAATCCAGCATCGTCGGCGCGCTCAACCGGCCGAGATACGGCCCCTCCCCGATATGCGCCGCCAGCTCTATACCAATCCGCATCTGCATGTCGGGAATGCTCTCTTCAAGGTTCATTTGCCGCGCCATGACCTTAATGAAGGGAGCCTCGCGTAGAGCTTCGGGCCAATGATGCCGTACCTCTTCAGGTAACGGCGTATGCGCGCTCAGCAGCGCCGCCAAGCGCCAAGCACGATACCGGAACTGGAGCGTGTCAGGTCCATCGATCGGATAACGAAAGATACTGAGCAAGAAGTTGTTGCTGATCCATGCGTCTATCTCCTCGATCTTGGCGCGATGCTCTGGGGGGCAAAGCGGCTTGCTTGGAAACATCTCATCGAGCCAATGCGCGTGCGCGGAAGATTCGTGCCTCCATTCGCCATCGATCTCAAGCACCGGAACCTGCGTCTTGCCGGTGAAGCCTATTACCTTGTCGGGATTGGTCGGATCTACTGGCACATGTGTGAAATCGATCCCCTTATAGTAAAGGAAACAGCCAGTTTTGCGCACATACGGGCTGGTTGCATAACCATAGAGTTTGACTTCTGTCATAGCGCTGGGCTCCTTTCGCTTCTCCTTGCGAGACGCTTACTCTTCTGGGTTGATGCTGAACATGCAAAGGCCGATCAGGACGCTTGCCAAGACCCCGGTTGCCCCTCCGACGGGAGACGGGATTGCGCCTTGGAAACCAAACATCATCACCAGTGCATTGGCGAGGATCGCGAGAGCGCCAACGATAGTGGTCGCACGGCCAACAATGCTGCCTCCTGCGCGCGACTTAGCTGTGCCGAGAACCACCGCGGCAAGCCCCAAAAGGATGTTGCCAGCATTGTAGCTGAAAAAGGACAGCGCCACGACCGAAGTCGCTACCTCTGCGAGGTCTGCGTTTGCTTCTCCAACTGCCGCAAACGGCCAGAACTGAGTCAGCCCCAACCCCACGGCCAAAAGCTTGAGTAAAGCGGCGAGCGCGATTGCAGAGAAGCCCAGAGCAAACTGCTTGGCCGTGATTGCAGCCGACATGGAAAGCGCTGCTAACAGAACGAATATTACCGCTTCAAACCGCCACATGAACAGGCGGTCCACATCGGGCGCAACTAGGAACAAAGCGGTGTAGATCGGCTGCGAGACTGCGAGCGCAATAAGCATATAGGCGATGATCTTTACAGTTCGTCCCTGTGTGAGTTCCATTTTTCGCTCCTTCTTAAATGTGAAATCTGCCAGCCCCTTGCTGGTTCGAAACTTTGATCAGGCCGGCTGCTTGCTCGACCGTGCAGAGACAGGTGGCACAGTCAGGCAGTGGGGACCTGCATTCCTGCCTGCACCGCCGCACGCTCGGCCATGGAGGCATGCCAGCGCTCGACATTTTCAAACCTCTGGTCTGTTTGCTCGCTGACAGGGTCAATTGCTGGGAGCGACCAAGGGTAGATCGCCATATCCGCTATCGAATAGTCCGCGGCGACAAAGGGTTTGTCTTCCATCTGCTGATCCAGAACTCTGAACAGCCGCGCGGCCTCATCAAAGTAGCGACGCATCGCATATGGGACCTTTTCGTCGGCAATGTTCACGAAGTGGTTGAGCTGCCCCAGCATCGGACCAAGCCCACCCATCTGCCAGCTTAGCCATTCGAGCACTCTAGTCCGTTCACCCAATGAAGTGGGAAGAAACTGACCGGTCTTTTCTGCCAGATAAATCAGGATCGCCGCGCTCTCAAAAACGGAGGCGCCAGTGCTGGGATCATAGATGGCAGGGATCTTGTTGTTGGGGCTAATCTTTAGAAAACTATCGGCAAACTGCTCTTCATTGCGGATATCAACGCAATGGACCGAATAGGGCAGGCCCATCTCTTCCAACGCTATCGAGATTTTGCGGCCATTCGGGGTCGCCCACGTATAAAGGTCGATCAAATCCTGCGTCCCTTTCACCGGTGACAGATCGAGATAACGTGCTATTTATAGAACGTCATTCAGATATCATGCACCATTCTGGTGCGTGAGTTAGCCACCTGAAGGAGTGCATTGGGATATGCTGGGCGCGAAAGATTTGGATTGGGAGGAGCTCAAGAGCTTCGCGGTGGTCGCAGATGCGGGGTCGATCCGACGCGCGGCGCGTGAGTTGGGCGTGCATCACTCCACGATTAGCCGCCGGATAGACAACCTCGAATACGCGATTGGCGCTAAACTCTTCCTGCGCCAGCCAGAGGGCTATGTTCTTAGCGCCGCGGGCGAAGATTTGGTGACAGTCGTGCGCGAATGCGGTGTTCGGTTAAATGTCGCAGAGCGGCTGATAACCGGCCAAGATCGTGACTTGAGCGGGACGGTGACCGCGACCATGGCGGGCCCTGTTGCTGAGCTGATTATTGCCCCGCGATTGGCCGAGTTTGCAGAGATGCATCCCGGTATCGAAGTGCGCATCGCGGCGACAACGCAAATCCTCGACATCTCTCGGCATGAGGCGGATGTGGCGGTGCGGGTCGACAATAATCCGCCGCAATCGCTCGTCGGAAAGCGGCTGTTCCCCTATTACGAGGCCGCCTACGCTTCACAAGCCTATCTCGACGCGCATGATTTTGAAGCCGAGCCAGAGGCTGCGCGATGGATCTCTTGGAAGGAAACGCAGGACAAGTTCATCGACCGTACAAAAGAGGCAGGCTTTGGGAAGGTTCCGCTGTGGGGCTATTTCCCCGATCCAGCCGTCCAACGCGCGGCTGCGCGTGCGGGCCTTGGCCTTGCTTTGCTGCCCTGTTTTATCGGAGATGCTGATCCAGAGCTTGTGCGGGCATCGGAGCGAAGGCCGCTCAAGGCGCGCCATATTTGGCTCCTCACCCACAGCGACCTTCGCCGGACGGCGCGTATTCGCGCCTTTATGGATTTTGCAGAGAAAGTGCTGCGCGAGGCGGAGCCGGCCTTTCAGGGCATCCGCCAGCAAAACCTCTAGCTGCGCATCTGTGGCGCACTGACGCACCACGTAGGTGCGCATTGTCCTCGTGACAGCGCATAAACGCGCCTCCATGGATGCCCGCAAGTTTGGGTCGAACCAAGCCGCACAAGCAACCAAGAGAGGCTCCATGGCATATCCCTACACAGCAGCGCTGGTTGGCGCGTTCCTCTACATATTGCAGCAGGGCCTGATGATGAACACCGGCAGCTATCGCGGCAAAGCTGGCATAGGCGTCGGCTTTGGCGATGATCGCGATCTTGAGCGCAAAATCCGGCGCCACGGCAATCTCGCGGAGAATGCAGCGATCTTCATCGCGGTGCTGGCATTGACGGAGATGCTGGTTGGCACGGGCCCTACCGTGGTGGCATTCGGCGTCGTTTTTGCGCTAGCGCGCGTGTCTCACGCCTTTGCATTCAACTCGCTCGGTGGCTCGCACGAAAAGATTGAAGGGACGCGTAAATATCTAATCGCCCGAATGCTTGGAGCGGTCCTTAGCGGGCTAACTGGCATCACGCTCAGCCTCTTCCTTATCTACTCGGTCGTTACCCGGATCGCTTGAGCGGCGTTCTGATCCTCATTCTAATCCCTTAAGTGGAGAATTCCGATGCAACATATTCGAAATGCCCTGATCGGTTTGATCGCCCTAGCCATGACCTCGCTCGCCGCTTCGCCCGCATTGGCGCAGGAAGAGGAGATGGGAGAGGGGGGAACACCTCAAGTCTATGTCAACTCAACGCCCGAGGCTTACGCAAAGATGCATCAGCTTCCCACCGATGAGCCGATCTATATGCTCAACCTTCTGCGCTTCAATGACGAGGCGAAGTATGAAGAGGGAAGCGAGTTCGCGGCAAATGGTTGGACTGGTGAACAGGCCTATGCCGAATATTCGCGTCATTCCGGCCCGATTGCCCAGCGCTTTGGCGGATCGGTTGCATTCGCGGGATTGCCGCAACTGATGCTGATCGGACCGAATGATGAAGAGTGGGATGTTGCTTTCATCGTCGCCTATCCTGACCTTGCCAGCTTTCTCTCTTTCGTGAGCGATCCAGCTTACCGAGAACACGCCTTCCACCGCAGCGCAGCGATTGCTGATTCGCGTTTGGTGCGCATGGCGGCGATGCCAGCTCCACAATAACGGGCTCAAAGCCAATCGCGTTGGCAGTCAAAGCGGCTGAATTGCCTGCCCCAGGCCCGCCATGCAGGTAGACGACGGGCTTGCCGTCTGGATTGCCGGCCTGTTCAACAAACACCCTATGGCCGTCACCAACATCCAGAAACGTCGTTTCATACGGTTCGATCGCTGGAAATAGCTCGGTCATGTCAGATCCTTCTGTCCGCGTTCCTAAGTGAGCTCAGATGCCTGCTCAAACGGTCGCCATCCGGGCACCCGCCAACAACAGAGCACCGCCAGCTACGCGGTTGATCAGCCGGACAATCCATTCTTTGACGCGCCCACTGGTCAGCCGGTCCCCGGCATAGGCGTATAGACTGTATGCGATCAGATCGAGCACGACTGTGGTCCCGCCCATGAGGAGCATTTGGAGAGCGATGGGCCTTGAGGCATCGAGAAACTGAGGGAGTATCGCTGCAAAATATAGCAGCGCCTTTGGGTTCGCAAACTCCACCAGAAATCCTTTGCCAAATAGCGAGGAGGCGGATTGCAACTTGCCTGTCGGGAATCGAATGCCGCCAGTTTTGCTGAAAATGGCCGACAGTCCAAGATAGACCAGATAGGCGACGCCCACCCATTTTATGACATTAAAAATGAACGTCGAGGCGATCAGCAATGATGCAATGCCCAACGCGGAGAGAATGAAATAGACCGCATTGGCAGACGCTACGCCCAAAGTTCCGTAGGCCGCGCGCTTGTGGCCATTACCCGCTCCTTGCGCCGCTATCGCGATTGCAGCAGGCCCCGGAACAAAGATCACCACGGCGGTGGTGAAAAAGAATATGAGATAGATTCCGAGTTCCATCGAAACTCTCCTGTTGCTGAATATCGTATTGCTATATATAGATATGGCCGAATAATGTTCCGCCACAAGGGAATTTCGGCATATGGATAAAGATACGAATATCGTTCAGCAGAAACGGGTGCCGGACCTAATTATCGATGGTACTGACCGAAAATTGTTAAGCGCGCTGGGTGAGGACTCGTCGCAATCGTATTCTGATCTCGGGGCAATAGTGCACCTTTCAGCGCCGGCAGTTCACGAACGAGTGAAGAAAATGAAAGCCGCAGGTGTAATTACGAAAACCACCATCGATCTGGATGGCGCTAAGATTGGCCGTCCGTTTTTGGCTTTTATCCATGTAAACTACACGGGCGCGGCAGCCCGAGAGAATTTTGCCAAGCTGCATGAAGATGCTGATGTTGAGGAAATTCACAGCGTCGCTGGAGACTCATGCCTCTTGATCAAGGCCCGATGCACAGATGCACCTGCTCTTGATAGGCTCTTGGTGCGAATGCGCGAATTTGGTGAAGTCACGAATACTCGAAGCCACATTGTATTGACGACATTGCTCGAACGCGGGCCGCAGGCTGAATTGGATTAGGGCTTTTTGAGATATGGTGAAACTTGCTCTTTTCCCGACGGCGATCGGTGATTGTTGCATTGCATGGCGCGGCGATAAAGTCGTCGCAGCCTCTTTGCCTGAAGAGACACCTGCCGCGACGACCGCCCGCATTGTCAAACGAACCGGAGCAGAAAGAGCCAAGCCGCCACCGGCCATTGACCGCGCTATTCAATCAATCGCGGCGCTGTTTGACGGTGAAAAAGTAGATTTGTCATTTGTCGCCTGCGACCTTGGTGAAGTCGATGCGTTCACAGCGAAGGTCTACGCTATCACGCGCGCGATCCCAGTTGGCGAGACGCTCACTTACGGAGATGTTGCCCTGCAAATCGGGAACAAGCTCTTTGCTCAAAGGGTGGGACAGGTTCTCGGGCGCAACCCTATCCCCATCATCGTTCCTTGCCACCGTGTTGTTGGTGCGAATGGCAAACTTACCGGCTTTTCAGCGCCAGGCGGCGTAGAAACCAAATTCAAGATGCTCGAAATTGAAGGGGCTCAATTTGGTGGGGCTGCAACCTTGTTTGGTGATCTTCCACTAGCGGTTAAACCACAGAAGTGACCGCTTTCACCCCCAGAATACGACAGAACAAACTTTACAGCTACCCCCAATATCGGACTTAAATCTTCAATCGCCCCTCAATAGCGTCCCAAATCATCCCGGCCGTGTCCGTCCCGTTGAATTCATCGATCGCGACAATTCCCGTCGGCGAAGTCACGTTGATCTCGGTCAGCCATTTGCCGCCGATCACATCGATACCCACAAATGTCAGGCCAAGCTGCTTCAGTTCGGGCCCCATAGCATCGCAGATTTCTTGCTCGCGCTGCGTCAGGCCGGTCGGTTCTGCGCTACCGCCCATCGCTAGGTTGCTGCGGAACTCGCCCTCGCCCGGAATGCGGTTGATCGCGCCCGCCACTTCGCCGTCGATCAGGACGATGCGTTTGTCCCCCTCTGCCACTTCGGGCAAGAAGGGTTGGACCATATGCGGTTCGGGCCATGTCTGATTGAAGACTTCGAACAAAGCGGTCAGATTGTCGCCGTCTGCGGGCACGCGAAAGATCGCTTTACCGCCATTGCCATGGATCGGTTTGACCACGATCGCGCCATGCGTCGCCATAAATCGTCGCACTTCATCGACGCTGCGTGTGACCAATGTGGGCGGCATATATTGGCGGTAATCCAACACCATCACTTTCTCAGGGGCGTTGCGAACATTGGCCGGGTCGTTGACGACCAATGTCTCATCCTTAATCCGCTCAAGCATGTGGGTTGCGGTGATGTAACCCATGTGAAACGGGGGATCCTGACGCATCAAAATAACATCGATGTCTTTGCCTAGATCAAGACGAACAGCGTCCTCTTTTTCAAAGTGATCGCCTTTGACCCGTTGGAGTTTGACTGGATACCCTTGCGCGAACAACCGATCATCCGCGTCCAGCGTCAGGCTTTCGACATGATATTCAAACACCTCATATCCGCGTTCTTGCGCAGACAACATCAAGGCAAATGAGCTGTCGCCTTTGATGTTGATGTCTTCGATCGGATCCATTTGGACGGCGATGCGCAGGGGGTTTTGACGGGTCATTCGTTCTTCCTAAGGCTGCCAAGCATTGGCGATGTGGCGTGGGTTAGTGCCCGGCGCAAGGAGGAGCACATCAATTCTTAGATCTTCGCCATCATTTGCATATTCGTGCGCGACCATTTCCACCGCCGCAGCAACCCGCGATAAACGGCGTTCATCAATCGCCGTGGCAAGGTCGGCGGCGCGTTTACGCCATTTCACTTCGATAAAGGCGACCATGCCGGCTTTGCGCATGATCAGATCAATCTCGCCCCCTTTGGTCTTCACCCGCTCTGCGACCAATTGCCAGCCTTGCTGCATCATCCATTGCGCGGCCTGAGCCTCGGCCTCTCGGCCTTTGCGCTCCGCGGTTGCGCGTTTTTCAGTCACTCCGACTTCAATTCAATCGCGCGGGAATACAAAGTTTGCCGATCCAAACCGGTCATCTTCGCAACTTTCCCCGCCGCCTTGCTTGGGCTGGAATCGAGCAGTGCGCTGCGCAACAGATCGTCTGGATCGGCGGTTGGTGCGTTATCCGTCGGTGGGCCGATCAGCAGGACGATTTCACCTTTCGGAGGATGCGCCGCGTAATGCTGGGCCAAATCATCGGCGGTGCCTGCGCGGCATTCCTCGTGCAATTTCGTCAATTCACGGGCCACGGCGATTTCACGGGTCGGCCACATTTCTCCAATCGCGCGCAGCGACCGTTCCAAACGAGGACCGGTTTCGTAAAAGACCAAGGTCGTCTCTATTGCGCCCAATTCATTCAAGACATCCTTTCGGGCCTTATCCTTGTTCGGTAGAAAGCCAGCAAACAAGAACCGATCATTGGGCAGGCCCGATAACGTCAATCCCGCAACCACTGCACATGCACCGGGAATTGTGGTGACATGGATCCCCGCGTCGCGCGCAGCGCGGACCAAACGATATCCCGGATCAGAAACCAAAGGCGTCCCTGCATCGCTTACCAAGGCAACAGGTTCGCTTAGCGCCGTTTGCAGCAGAAAATCCCGCGTTTCGCTCGATGCATGGTCATCGTAACGCCGCATTCTGGTCGAAACGTCGATCGCCTTCAAAAGTTTGCCGGTCACGCGCGTGTCTTCGCATGCAATAACGGCGCAATTGCGCAGCACGTCGACAGCACGGATCGTTACATCGCCAAGATTGCCAATAGGCGTTGCGACAATATAAAGACCCGGTTCAAGAGGTTTACTATTACGGACTGATTCAGAGCGTTGCGTGTTCACGCGCCGTTACATGAAGCAGCGATCAGGGGTCGGCAAGAATGAAGCTCACTGCAAAACCAGTTTTTCGTGCAAAATGGATGCGCGCAGGTCTGGAAAAATTGAACAGACGCAACCTTACCATTGCAGGCACCGCCTTGTTGTTGGGTGGGTGTCAATTGGTGCCAAAAACCGAAACGGTTTCAACCGCCCCTCCTCCGGCGCCAACACCGCAACCCAGCGCGACTGCACTGCCATCCGATGCAGAACGGCATCGTGTGGCGTTGTTGGTGCCTATGTCAGGCACCACTGCCGAAGTTGGCCAATCCTTGGCCAATGCGACGACAATGGCTTTGTTGGACACCAACGCGGAAAACCTTCGCATAACAACATACGATACTTCGCGCGGTGCGGCGGCTGCCGCGCGTCAGGCTATTGCCGATGGCAATCGTTTGATCCTGGGCCCTTTGTTGGCCGATAATGTTCCGGCGGTTCAGGCGGCGGCGCGTCCGGCCAATGTGCCCGCCATCGCTTTCAGCAACGATGCAACGGTCGCCAGCGCCGATGTCTTTTTAATGGGGCACATTCCCGAACAATCGATCCGACGCTCTATTCAGTATGCGCGTGACAACGGTTCAAACAACTTTGGCGCTCTGCTTCCCGAAGGGGATTATGGGCAGCGTTCGTACAATGCGCTCCAAAATTCCCTCCGCGATTACGGTGGGACCCTTGTGGGTTTTGAACGGTATGCGCGTGGCAACACCTCCATCGTTGGCGCAGCACAGCGTCTGCGCACGCGCGGCGGTTATGACACCGTTTTGATCGCCGATGGCGCGCGGCTCGCGGTTCAGGCATCGGGTGAATTGCGCAGTGACGGCGCAGAAGGCACTCGCATTCTCGGTACCGAATTGTGGAGAGGGGAAGCCGCCCTCACCCGTTCTGCGTCGATCAACGGCGCGCTGTTTTCCGCCGTATCGGATCGCCGGTTCCGCCGTTTCGCCGACAGTTACGAAGCTCGTTTCGGAACCAAACCGTATCGCATCGCCACATTGGGATACGATTCCGTCTTGCTGACATTGCGGATCGCCCGCGATTGGCGCGTGGGTCAAAACTTCCCCGTCCCGCAATTGTATGACCGCGGCGGATTCTTGGGTGTTGATGGGCCATTTCGGTTCAATCGCGATGGGATCGCAGAACGCGCATTGGAAGTTAATGAGGTGCGCGGCAACCAACTTGTACCGGTTGATGCAGCTCCAACCAGCTTTGACGACTGAAACCGGAGCAAAACGCTCTCACCGCTTCTTGTGAGTGAGCCTCAGGCGCGCCATATCAATGGCTATGTCTGATGATCTGTTTGAAAACACGCCCACCTCAAGCGGCGATTACGATAGCTCCTCCATCGAAGTCCTCGAAGGACTCGAACCGGTGCGTCGTCGTCCCGGCATGTATATTGGCGGCACTGATGATCGCGCGCTGCATCATCTTGCCGCCGAAGTGCTGGACAACGCCATGGATGAGGCGGTGGCCGGCCACGCCAGCCGGATTGAAATGCGTCTGGATGAAGCGAACCGGTTGCATATTTCGGACAATGGCCGCGGCATCCCGGTTGATGAACATCCGAAATTTCCGGGCAAATCGACCCTAGAGGTGATTTTGTCGACGCTCCATTCGGGCGGCAAGTTTTCGGGGAAAGCCTACGCAACAAGCGGCGGCCTTCACGGTGTCGGCGTTAGCGTGGTGAACGCATTGTCATCCCACACCCGAGTTGAGGTGGCGCGCGATAAGCAACTTTATGCGCAGGAGTTCTCTAAAGGCGAGACCCTAGGCAAAATTGAAGTGGTCGGCGCGGCGCCGAACCGTCGCGGGACGACTGTGAGTTTTACCCCAGACACGGAAATTTTTGGCGACCGTCAGTTTAAACCGCACCGCTTGTTCAAACTCGCCCGGTCAAAAGCGTATTTGTTCGCCGGCGTGGAAATCCGTTGGAAGTGTGCAGAAAGCCTATCCAGCGAAGACGTGCCCACAGAAGCTGTGTTCAAATTCCCCGGTGGTTTGGCCGATCATTTGGCCGAGCAAATCGGATCGCGCGAATGTGTCACCGCGCAAGTGTTCGCCGGCAATCAAGATTTCCCAGACGATAACGGCCAATCCATGGGCCGGGTCGAATGGGCGATCGGGTGGCCATTGTATTCGGACGGCTCGACAAGCTGGTATTGCAACACCGTGCCCACACCCGATGGTGGCACTCACGAACAAGGGTTGCGCGGAGCTTTGACCAAGGCCTTGCGCGCCTTTGGTGATTTGACCGGTGCCAAAAAAGCAAAAGACATCACGGCCGATGATATTATGACCGGCGGCGAGGTGATGCTTTCTGTATTTATTCGCGATCCTCAATTTCAATCTCAAACGAAAGATCGGCTGACATCACCAGAAGCCGCGCGTTTGGTGGAAAATGCGGTGCGCGATCACTTCGACCACTTCCTGACCGACAATATGGATCGGGGTAAGGCGTTGCTGGGCGAAGTCATGGAGCGCATGGATGAACGCCTGCGTCGCAAGCAAGAACGTGAGATTAAGCGCAAAACTGCGACCAATGCGAAGAAACTGCGGTTGCCCGGAAAACTGACCGATTGCTCGGGCGAAGGCGACCGGGAAACTGAATTGTTCATCGTCGAAGGAGATTCCGCGGGTGGCAGCGCGAAACAAGCGCGCGATCGGAAAACTCAGGCTATTCTCCCGATCCGGGGTAAAATCCTAAACGTTGCCAGTGCGACGGCGGACAAGATTCGCGCCAATTCCGAAATTGCGGATCTGACTTTGGCGATGGGTTGCGGCACGCGCAAAGATTGTGACGCGACCGATCTACGGTATGACCGCATCATCATCATGACCGATGCCGATGTTGACGGTGCGCATATCGCGACTTTGTTGATGACGTTCTTCTTCCAAGAAATGCCCGATGTCGTGCGAAGCGGTGCGCTGTATCTGGCACAGCCGCCACTTTACCGCCTAACTGCGGGCAAAGAGAGCCGGTACGCACGCGACGATGTGCATCGCGCGGAATTGGAAGCCACCGTCTTTAAGGGGAAAAAGGTCGAAGTCGGGCGGTTCAAAGGCTTGGGCGAAATGAACCCGCAACAGCTGCGCGAAACGACAATGAACCCAGAAACCCGATCATTGGTGCGCATCACCCTGCCGGTGGAATTTGAGCAACGGGCCGGTGTGAAAGAGTTGGTCGATCAATTGATGGGGCGCAATCCAGAACACCGGTTTAACTTCATCCAAAACCGCGCGGGCGAAATGGACCGGGACATGATCGATGCCTGATCCGGGGCAAGACGACCACGACACCGAACCCACCAGCTCGCAATATCCCGACCCAACCAAAGAAGACATCATGGCGGGCGACCGTCGCATCTCGCGACCCGATAGCTCTCTGCCCGACTGGGAAATGCCCGATGCGGCCTATCGCCCGATCCCCATCGCATGGTTTGCAGGGGCATTCCTGCTTCAAATGGGCGTGTTGGCGGGGATATTCATCCTCTTGTCCGGACAAAGCGGTTGGCTTACGATCGCGGCAGCAGGGTTGGCAACTGGGATCATCGGGCAATGGACGTGGGATCGCGGTATGCGCGAAGCGCCAACGGGGTGGAAAGTGGCCACGATCATCGTTTTGTTGGTGCAGCTTGCGTTCGTCTGCCTTGGCGCTGGGGCGCGAATTTAGCGTGACGAACAAAAATTCTTTCGCGCGGCTGTAAGAAAATCGTCCCTTGGAAGACTAAAGGGGCATGAACCAAGACGCAGAGACATTGTACCGGCAAGCAGGCGAGCAATTTGCGCCCGCTATTGCCCGTCTGGCCCAAGCAATTGAACGCAACCCAGAAAAAGCACGCGATCTTGAGCAGGATATACACTGCGCGATCTGGTCAAGTTTGACGCGCTTTAACGGGCGTTGTGCGCTGAAAACGTGGGTCTATCGAGTCGCTCACAATGTTGCCGCCGATCACATCGAAAAATCGGTGCGTGGACCCAAGAAAGTGCCGTTGGAACACATCGACACTTTGCCAGCGATGAAAGACCCCGAAAAGGACGCAGCTCAAGCGTTGGTTCTTGCTCAGGTGGCAGAATTGATCCGCCGTCTCCCTCCGCTTGATGCACAGGTGATTGTGCTTTGGCTCGAAGGGGAAAGCACCGTCAATATTTCAGACATTACCGGCCTTTCGAAAACCGCGGTTGGTGTGCGGGTTCACCGCATCAAATCGCTGATTGCGGGACATTTTGAAGAGCCCTTTGAAACAGGAGAAACATCGTGACACAATCGGACGGACCCAATGGTCCCCTCGCCGCGTGGCGCAATTTGGCATCGGAGGCGCAGTTCGCCGCCCCCGACACATGCAAAGCGCAAGCGGATCGGTTTTCGCTATATGTGCACATTCGCAATGCAATTGAGTATGGATCCGGGGCGCTCGGCCTGTTGCTTTTTATCGGGTTGACCGTGGCAGCGTCGATGAAGGACGAATGGTTGATAGCCCTATCCGGCGTGGTCGTCATTGTCGGTATCGTCGTGCTGCTATGGGGACTTTATCGCCGGGGCAGTTCCCTCGCTCGCATGCCAGAGGACGATTGCGTCACCCATCTGCGCAAACAGTATGAGCGTCAATTCATTGCCCTTCGTTCGGTGCCCCTTTGGTATATTGGCCCCTTGGTGCCCGGGCTTTACCTCTTGCTGTTCGCGATCACCTATCAAGTCGCACAAGACGTCGGTTGGACGCGTGCCATTGATGGAATTTCGTGGTCGGTTGCGGCTCTGACCGTGATGATTGCCGCGATTGCGGGGGTCAACTGGATGGGCGCTCGCGCGATCCTGCGTAAGATCAAGGCGCTCGACGCGCTGGCCTGATCCCATCCCCTACCCTAACGATACCGCATATCAGGAGTAATCGCATGACACTCTCATCCAACATCGCACCTCAGAATATCGTCTGTAAGGCGGGCCTTGCTGCCGTCCTTTCTGGCGCCGCGTTGATTGCTTTTTCTGCATTGCCAGCCCCCGCATTGGCCCAAGAGGCGTCACAGAATGAGGCAAAGGAAGAGACGGAGCAGAGCGCGCTCGAGATTAGAGCCGAGCACGTTGTTGCCATCTTCAATGGCGAGATGGACCCGCAAGACGTTTTCACCGATGGTTTCCTTGCGCAGGTTCCGCCCGCGATGCTGAACGCGACGATCCAGCAATGGTTGGCCCAATACGGGGCGGCGCAATCGGTCGACAACCTCGGTCCCGTAAGCGACACACGAACTGCTTTGGCAATTCGGATGGAACGGGCGATTGCTCGGGGTGGAATGGCGATTGATCCAGACGACGACAACCGGATCAGCGAGCTGATCTTTCAATCCTTTGATCCCATTAATGACACAGTCGAGAAAATCGAATCTGATCTAGCCGCCCTTCCCGGAACGGTCAGTGCATGGTTCGGCCCGCTTGATGGAGGGACACCCACGGTTGCAGTGAACGCAGATGCACAAATGGCGTTGGGATCGACATTCAAATTGTACGTCTTGGCCGCCTTGTCCCGCGAAGTGGCACAGGGGAAACGCAATTGGGACGACCGCGTCGATTTGAGCGTCAGCAGCTTTCCCAGTGGCATGATGCAAGATTGGCCTCAAGGCTCGCCGGTCACGCTTCACACGCTGGCCAGCCTCATGATTTCGATCAGCGATAACACCGCGACCGATCAATTGATCGCCATCCTAGGTCGCGACGCCGTTTTCCAGGCTATGGTCGACAGTGGCCACAGCGCACCCGAGCTGAACGATCCGTTTCTGACCACGCGCGAATTATTCATGTTAAAAGGCGGACCAGCAGGGCGGTTGAAGACCTATGCTCAAGGTGACGCAGAATTGCGGCTGCAGATTCTTGAAGGGATTGAAGACAATCCCGTTTCCATAGGCGACATCGGCGCAGCCTTCGCCAGCGGTCCCAACACGATTGACGTGGAATGGTTCGGCAACGCCGCCGATTTGACCAGTCTTTTCCGATTTATGCGTGAAAATGGTGAGGAGACAGCATTCCAAATCATGGGCATCAATCCATCGATGACAGCGAGCACGCGCTCACAGTGGGATTATGCAGGGTATAAGGGAGGATCAGAGCCGGGCGTTCTCAATCTGACATGGTTGGTTACCGATAATGCTGGCCAAGACCATGCCTTGGTCCTGAGTTGGAGCAATTCGGAAGCCAGTTTGACCAATGATGATCTGGAACGGATCGCCGAACGCATCTTAAACCTACCGCGATAGGCGCCGGTATGCCCACCGCTTTTCTTCCCCCCTTGCAAGGCTCGCATTGTCACCGTATCGACACGATCAAATATACGTTTTGAAGGGAAACCCATGAGCGACCAGACAACTGAACAACAGCGTTTTGAAGGCACAAGCGATTATATCGCGACCGAAGATCTAAAGGTCGCCGTTAACGCCGCCGTGACGCTGCGCCGTCCGTTGTTGGTCAAAGGTGAGCCGGGAACAGGTAAAACGGTTCTCGCGCACGAAATCGCCAAAGCGGTGGGCGCGCCCTTGATTGAGTGGAACATCAAATCCACCACCAAGGCACAACAAGGCCTGTATGAATACGATGCGGTTGCCCGTTTGCGCGATGGCCAATTGGGCGAAGAACGCGTTCACGACATCCGCAACTACATCAAAAAGGGCAAATTGTGGGAGGCGTTCACCTCTGAAAAGCTTCCCGTTTTGCTGATCGATGAAATCGACAAAGCCGATATCGAATTCCCGAACGATCTTTTGCAAGAGCTCGATCGGATGAGCTTTGACGTGTATGAAACACAAGAACGCGTCGAGGCGAAAGAACGCCCGATTGTGGTGATCACATCGAACAATGAAAAAGAATTGCCAGACGCTTTTCTGCGCCGGTGTTTTTTCCACTACATCAAGTTCCCCGACCGTGACACGATGCAATCGATCATCGATGTGCATTATCCCGGTATCCAAAAAACCTTGGTGAAAAAGGCGATGGATATCTTCTACGAATTGCGTGAAGTGCCCGGCCTTAAGAAAAAGCCGTCGACCAGCGAGTTGCTCGATTGGCTCAAGTTGCTTTTGAACGAAGACATGCCGCTCGATATTCTTCAAGATTCCAACCCGAACAGCGCGATCCCACCGCTCCACGGTGCGTTGTTGAAGAACGAGCAAGACGTGATGATGTTCGAACGGCTCGCGTTCATGGCGCGGCGGAACCCGACCTAAGTCTCAGCACTTGCACAGTTAAACGGGTGGCCTATGCTCCCTCTCATGCAATGGGCGGGGCGTAGAATGTCACCTAATTTCCTAATGAAGACACCATCGCGGATCGCCGCGATAATCTTTTGCGTGCTGGCAAATGTGGCGATTTTAACGCCCGCTTCCGCGCAAGTGCCCGAAATCGAGATAGCCAACGACAAGGATTGGCAGCACGACTGGACGCCGATGGTGTTCCCTGCCCAGATCGACAGCTTCCAACGGCAATCGATCAGCCAGTTTGAAGAACGCGACACGAATATTGCGTCCCAATATTACGACGAAGAATCCAAGACGATTCTTTCTATTTACATCTACCGTCCCGGCAATCCCAACAGCGCAATCTGGTTTGATCGCGCTCTGATGTCGATTGGTGCCCGCGATATCTACGGCGATGTCGATTTGGAGGAAATTAAGGTTGGTTCTTTCGTGCCCAATGGTGGCACCGTGGAAAGCGGCCAATACGCCGTCATCAAACCATCCGGAAGGTTTCGCAGCACCGCAGTCTCTCTTTATCAAGCGGGTGAATGGCTTGTGAAGCTCCGCATCAGTTCGCGGGAATTGAGCGTGGGTCCAATGGAAACTCTGCTCAAATCGATCAATGGCGCCCTCCCTGCACTTGAGAATATTTCGCGAACGCCGGCTTATTTTGTCAAACTGTGCGAAACTCCAATGTCGACCAAATCCGCGGCCGAAATTGAGGCAGATTCTGGGATGTCGGTTGCGCTTGGATTGAGTTTTGTGACTGGCAACGAAACCGAGGTTCAAGACCAATTGGCGGACCCAAACGGTGCGCCTAATGGGCAAAGTCCTCGTCAATATTGCCGGGTCGGCGAACGCGAGCCCAGTTTCAATGTCTACCGTCCAGACGAAACCGCTAACCAATATTATGTGGCAACGGGCGATTCCGGCTTTGGCGTAATGGTTGCGCCCGATCCATTGTTGGGTCTCTTGACCGGGGACGAGGCGAAGGTTCATCGCATCACGGTGTCCACTTCATCGGGATTAATCACTCAAATCCTTGGTGTCTTTGATGCGATACCCAACCTTGATCAAACCATACAGGCCGTGAACAACGGGCGCGTTATCGCAACGATCAATCGAACGTTGGGCGATGAAGGACAATCCATAAGTGTGTCGTCCGGCACCTCGACGGCCGAATCCGACGCCTCTTCAGAATCTGAAAGCAGTGACGATTAAGCGCTGTAGGCGAATTCAAAATCACCCCAACGCCGTCCGTTGATGAACAACGGAATATAGACGTTGCGCACGACCACATAATGTTGGCCGTCGCCCTCTTGCCGGTACACAGCCATCATATATGGGGCGGCGCTTTTCTTGGCGCGTTTGTCGATTGGCTCCATCAAAATACGGCCGTTGCGGCAATATTTCGTGTCATGCGCAATGTCGCCTGTTGGCTCTTGGGACATCGCGCTGAGATGGGTCGGTAGAAAGCCTTTCATATCGGTGCATGCCGCCGCCAAAATGTCTTTGCCGGTGTTTGTTGCAGCATCGAACAAAGGTTGCCAATTGCGATCGGCCCAATCGTTCAGAGCGGTGAAAAAGCGCGGCGGATTGCTACCCTTAATCGGCGTGTAATTGTCGTCGAAAAATTCGCTTTGCGTGATTTCACCCTTGGCGATTGCTTCTTCTGCGATCTTCGCAACTTCTTGCGCCAACCCCTGAGCGCGTTCGACCATCACGCTGTCTTGCGGGCACAAACCGGCCTGCACGAGGGAATCGAACATTTCGCTGGCGGTTAGATCCAGTTCTTCCATGCGACTGTGCGCGCCCTGCAGTTTGTCTTCATTGGTGCGCGCGGCTTCGTCAAAACTGGTGAGCACTTTTTGTACGGCATCCACGTGGCCGCTGATCGTGCCGGTGGAACGGGCGATAACATCGTTCTGTTTGTCGACTTCTTCGACCAATTCGCCAACGCTGGAAATCGTGCTTTCGATGCGCGCCACGGACTCTTTGGCGGCGCCGCTTGCTTCTGATCCATCTTCGATCCGACCAATAACGGTGCTGGCTTCATCGCCCAACGCATCGATCGTTGAAGCGATTTCGATCGTCGCTTGGCGGGTGTCATTGGCGAGGCTCTTCACTTCGCTTGCAACAACAGCAAACGTACGACCTGCATCGCCTGCGCGCATCGCCTCAATTGTAGCGTTCAGCGCCAATATGTTGGTGGTTTCGGCAATGTCTTCAATGTCTTTGGCGCTGCGGCGGACTTGTTCCATGGCGGCGGAAAAGCTGGTCACGTGTTGACCCAATGTGTCGACCATTTCGAGCAAGGATCCGATCTGCCCCAATGACGATTGGATCAAGGAGGTGCCCTCACCCAACCGTTCAATCGCTCGCTCGGACAACAATCGCGCTTCGTCGCTGGCTTCGGAAACTTTGGTTTGATCGGCTTCCAATGCGGTCACTGTGCCGCGCAACGCTTCGTGTTCTTCGCGCAACGCTTCGGACGATTGGATCACGGCCTCAACCACGCCGGCCACGTCGGAACAGCCGACCGTAACGGCCCCGCATTTTTCCGGAATTTGGTCCAGCGCCGATGCGTTGGCTGTGTCTATGGTTATAGGCTTCATTATCTGGCTCGTTCCCCTGTGTAGCGTGGGCCTAGCTCAGATATGGTTAGCGAACCTTTAAGCGATCCCACGGATGCCTTACTTTGATGCCTTTCCATGCAGCGAACAGGCAGGGCGAAAGGGGTGGTAAGAGGCGACAATCGCGGTTAGAAACAAGGTATGTTTTTCAACTTTATGGACGAGCTGCGCGAATCCGGCATTGGCGCGAGCTTCAAAGAACATCTGACGCTGCTTGAGGCGCTCGATAGAGACGTCATCGAACAAACGCCTGAGGCATTTTATTACCTCAGCCGCGCTACCTTTGTGAAAGACGAAGGGATGCTCGATAAGTTCGATCAAGTGTTCCACAAAGTGTTCAAAGGGATCATGACCGATTACGGTCAAAACCCGGTCGATATTCCCGAAGATTGGTTGAAAGCCGTCGCCGAGAAATTCCTCACCGAAGAGGAAATGGCCGAGATTGAATCTCTTGGCGATTGGGACAAGATTATGGAGACGTTGAAAGAACGTCTCGCCGAACAAGAAAAGCGCCACGAAGGCGGCAGCAAATGGATCGGCACTGGGGGCAAATCCCCGTTCGGTAATTCCGGCTACAATCCCGAAGGCGTGCGCATTGGCGGCGAAAGCAAGCACAAGCGCGCGATCAAAGTGTGGGAAAAGCGCGAGTTTAAGAACCTCGACAACACCAAAGAGCTGGGCACGCGCAACATCAAGATGGCCCTGCGCCGTTTGCGTCGTTTTGCCCGCGAAGGGGCTCAGGACCAGCTTGATCTGGATGCGACGATTGATGGCACAGCAAAGCAAGGTTGGCTCGACATTCACATGCGCGCCGAACGCCGCAATGCGGTAAAATTGCTGTTGTTCCTTGATGTTGGCGGATCCATGGACCCCTTCATCAAACTGGTCGAAGAACTGTTCAGCGCGGCAACGGCAGAATTCAAAAACCTTGAATTCTTCTACTTCCACAACTGCCTCTACGAAGGCGTGTGGAAAGACAACAAACGCCGCTGGCAAGAACGCACCAAAACATGGGACGTGCTGCACAAATACGGCCATGATTACAAAGTGATCTTTGTGGGCGATGCTGCGATGAGCCCCTATGAAATCACCCATGCCGGCGGCAGTGTCGAACATATGAACGAAGAGGCCGGCGTCGCGTGGATGAAACGCGTCACCGACACCTACCCCGCGACCGTATGGCTAAACCCCGTGCCCGAAAAGCAATGGGGCTATTCGCAATCTACCAAGATGATGAAAGAGCTGGTGAACGACCGGATGTACGGCCTGACACTCGATGGCTTGGACGATGCAATGCGGGAGCTGAGCCGCAAGCAGGGGCATTGATCAGGTGAAAATTGCCCTCAAAGGCGGCCTGGTTATTCTTGGGCTGCTCGTAACTCTCTTGCTATTTTTTGCCATTTGGCTGTGGACCGCAGTTCACTTGCCTACTGTCTTGCCACCCTCTCAAGCGCCGTCGCGCGGCGACACTGTCTTGTCAGGGTTTTATGCGCCACCCGAACGCATGCCCGCTGAACCGGGCGTGATGATCCGGCAAGAAGATCTCAGTGGCAATTCCATCCTAGAAAGCGCGGGTGCAAACATTCGCCTTCTATACAGTTCGACCGATGGACTTGGGGCCGAAGCGATCACGCCCGTCTCTGGCGCACTATATCTGCCCGAAGGCGAACCGCCTGAAGGGGGGTGGCCGCTGATGATTTGGTCGCATGGCACCGTTGGCATCGGCGATGTCTGCGCGCCTTCCTATGCTGGTCGGGGTGAGCGTGATCCGATCTACCTCAACCCTTGGCTTGAACAGGGGTTTGCGATTGCGGCGTCTGATTATCAGGGCCTCGGCACACCGGGAACGCACCCATACATGGATGCGCGCACAATGGCGTATAATAATCTGGATTTGGCGAGGGCCCTTCAGGCGAGCGATGTGCCATTGTCGGCTCGCTTAGTGATTGCAGGGCAATCCCAAGGGGCGACCGGTGCAATCGCGAGCGCAAGCTATGCCAATTCCTACGCGCCCGACGTTGATCTTGCAGGCATTATAGCCACAGGCATTCCACATTTTTCAGCGCCAGTCATCTGGGAGCTGGTCGCCAATTCTGACCGCGACGAAGCCTCCGCATCGCTCAGTTTATCTTTGTATATGCTAACCTTTGCTGAAATGTTGGATCCCGATTTTAAGCTGGACCCGGTGCTTACTGATCAAGCAAGGCCGGTCGTGGAGCAGATCGGTCAAACCTGCGTGTTCGACTTTGTTGCCAACACGCAGGAAGCCGAGCTTTCCAATAGCACTACTTTCGTATCCCGGGTCGAAGTCCCACTTATGCAAGTGTTTTCGCGCGCGAATTTGTATAACCTTGATTTTGACACGCCGGTTTTTGCAGGATCGGGCACGGCCGACAAAATCACGCCCTTCTTCATGCAACAGGAGTTTCTTGCCGACGCATGCGCCGCTGGAGCGACGATCAATGCTGTGACCTACGAGGGCGCCAACCACAATCAAGGATTATTGAAATCCACGCAAGGCGCTCAAGATTTTGCTAGGCTGGTATTATCCGACGGCAAGGTAGCGAACACCTGTGAGCAATAATGCCATTATTCAATAAAGCACTATACGGCCAGCTGGCGTGGTTTGCGATGGCGACAATTTACAATTGCCTTAGCCTGTTTTCTTTGACCCACTCTCAGACCGGATATGCCGGCGATCAGGCCACCACCCTTTCGGCCATGGGGGCCGTCATCGCATTCACCACGGTGACGTTGATCGGCTTGAAAGGTTGGCTTTTGGCATACCGTTTTCTCGCGCCAACAGTCACAGTGCTGTTGTTGCTTGGCGGCGTTCTCAAACATGTGATTGCCGGTCCGACCGACTACGCCTCGCAGCTCGCTTGGGTCCTTGCGATTGCCATCAACCTCGTTGGCTTTGCCGCCTTTGCGTTGGGATCATGGACCGCATTGAGAGATGCTCCTCTCGCCGCTGTGGATCAATAAATCACATGTTCCCGCACGGCCTGCGCCCATGTCGCCTCATCGTGCGATGCCAGCGCGTCTAGCGCGTCCGGCCCCGCATCGGCATCATCAACCCATTCGCGCAGTGACGGGCCACCATTGATCACATCAATCGCAAGCACATCATTGGTGTATTCATATTTGAAGTCTTTCCCCCGCCACAGATCATAATCGGGATAAAGCCGCCGGATCGCCTTGAACGCGAGCGCCTGCAACCGCCACGGTTGGAACTGATCGTGGCGATAATCCGGCCCTTCTGCGTGCAACATCAAAGCATTGCAGAGCTTTCCTGCGTGTTTGTGGAAAGTCGGTTCGAACCAGCAATCGCGAACGCGCACACCGGCGCACCATTCCGGCGCAAAGGACTTCATCTCCGCCATCACCGCTTTGGCGTCGATGTCAGGAGCGCCGAACAGGACCTCCAATGGCCGCGTGGTCCCGCGGCCCTCTGACACGCTGGCGCCTTCGATCATCACGGTCCCGGCGTAACACCGCGCCATATTGACGCTGGCGGCGTTGGGCGAAGGGTTGATCCAAACCCGATCGGCGGGCCAGCCATAGCCGGACCCGACCGTCTTATTCCCGGAGGCAGGACGCCACCCTTCCATCGGCACCACTTTGTAAGAAACATCCAAGTCGAAATGTTCGACGAACCAATGGCCCATTTCACCCAATGTCAGGCCATGCCGCATTGGCATCGGGGCTGCTCCCACGAAGCTTTCATGTCCTGGAACAAGCATTGTACCTTCGACTATCCGCCCTGCTGGGTTTGGTCGATCAAGGACCCACACTTCCTTTCCAACTTTCTCTGCTTCTTCAAGCAGATAGAGCAAGGTGGTAACAAAGGTGTAGATGCGACATCCCAGATCCTGAAGGTCGAAGAGGAAGACATCCGCGCTCGACATCATTTGCCCGGTTGGGCGGCGCACTTCCCCGTATAGCGAAAAGATCGGAATACCATATTGCGCGTCCACCTCGTCAGAGGTTTCAACCATATTGTCTTGCTTATCGCCTTTAAGACCGTGCTGCGGCCCAAAGGCGCTGGTCACATTGACACCGGCCGCGATCAACGCGTCCAGCGAATGCGTTAGATCCTCCGTCACACTCGCCGGATGCGCGACGAGGCCGACGCGACGCCCCTCCAATTGTTTAAGCAGAGCAGGATCAGCGAGGAGCCGGTCGATTCCGAATTTCACAGAAGAAGTCATAGAAAGCGAAGTGGAACAGCCCAGCGCCAAACGCAATTGCTTTTGCGCCTGTCGACGGTTTAGTCACGCTCAACGATGATCTGGCGGCATGCTTCGGAATGAAATTCCGCTTTGCCAGGGCCAAAGGCAAGAGCCCAAAATTGAAGACCGCCATCGGCGTGTTCGACAATAGCGTTGAGAGCAACCTGAGCAGGAACGGGCAATTCTGCGGAAATGTTCGCTTTCAAAACCAACTCACCCTGACCATTCGTCACCGATTTACCGCAACTCAATGAAATGGCGTCAACCGGGGCATCACGCATACCCTTGCGGAACGCATCAAAATCATACGCTGCCCACCGACCCGACGGCGACAGGTTGAATTCCCGGTACCAAGTGCCGCCGATCGGCTGCCAAAAAATCTCAAAACAGGTGGTTTTCCATAGGTCATCGGTGCGCAGCGAGGGCCCTTCAGGAGGCAGGGTGATTGCATCCACTGCCCCATCGAGGCGAAATTCGGCCTGACACCCGGTGGGGGTGGAATGAACGCGTGCGGTTACAGCTTTGATGGGGCCGAGATCGCAGGATTTGTGAAGCATAAGCGGTTGCATATCGGCATCTATTGCGCAGCAAGACACGTTGAGCAAGCATCGGGTGCGTAAGCCACTAGAAGCGGTCAACGCACACTGTTAAGCGGTTAGGCTATGAGCAAATACGAATCCGATCTGCTGCGCCTTTTGGAAGCGCGCGGCCACCTGCACCAGATAACCGATGCTGCGGCGCTTGATGCGCTTGCCAAACGCAAGGTTATCACCGGCTATGTCGGCTTCGATCCTACGGCCCCTTCGCTCCATATCGGCAACCTTGCGTCGATCATGTTGCTGCGCCGGTTGCAGCAATCCGGCCATCGCCCGATCGTAATCATGGGCGGCGGCACCGCCAAAGTCGGCGATCCATCGGGCAAAGATGAAACGCGCCAAATGATGACCGACGAACGGCTTGCGGGGAACATCGCGTCTATCAAGGGTAGCTTTGAACGCGTTCTGCGCTTTGATGAAAGTGAAAGCGGTGCGATCCTAATCAACAACGATGATTGGCTGAGCAAGCTGGGCTATATTGAATTGCTGCGCGATGTCGGCCCGCATTTCACTATCAACCGGATGTTGAGTTTTGATTCGGTGAAAACCCGTTTGGATCGGGAACAGCCGCTGAGCTTCCTCGAATTCAATTACATGATCATGCAAGCTTACGATTACCTCGTTTTGGCGCGCGACTATGATTGCCAATTGCAATTGGGCGGCAGTGATCAATGGGGCAACATCGTCAACGGGATCGAGTTGAACCGCCGCATTGACGGCCGCGAAGTCTATGGTTTTACCGCGCCGCTCATCACTCGCGCCGATGGGGCAAAGATGGGCAAATCCGTCGATGGCGCCATCTGGCTAAACGAAGAGCAATTGCCGGCGTATGATTTCTGGCAATATTGGCGCAACACCGATGACCGTGATGTTGGACGGTTCCTGCGCCTGTTTACCGATTTACCATTGGATGAAATTACTCGATTGGAAGCGTTGGAAGGCGCGGAAATCAACGACGCCAAAGTCATTCTTGCCAATGAAGTGACGAAGATGGTTCGCGGTGAGGACGCAGCAGAGGGCGCAGAGATCACCGCGCGCGATACATTTACAGAAGGCGGAGCGGGTGATGATCTACCGACCTTAGCCGTCGGCGAATCCGGAATGCGGTTGGGCGCAGTGTTGACGGATATTGGCTTTACGGCATCCAATAAGGAGGCAAAGCGCAAGATTGCCGAGGGCGCGGTAAAGATCGATGGCGACACCATCCTAGACGCTGGATACGTCGTGGTTGCACATGCCGGAGCCAGCCTAAAACTCAGCCTGGGCAAAAAGAAACACGGCCTAATTACGCGTTGATACGTGCTGCGCTTGCGTTTGATGTTCGAGATCCCGGTTAGGATTGAGACAAAACTTTACGAATTATCAGCCTTTACCCCGCATTAGTGACAGGTACCCAGCGTAAGTTTGGGTAGGGTCAAACCAAGAAGGGGTGTGGACTGTGTCTGCTGGAGCAAGTCTTAGCGTAACTGATATGCGTCGCGCGGCGCGTCATCCGGTGGATTTTCCGGTGATCGTTGAACATTTCGCCCATGGTGATTTGAACCTCCATGTCTGCAATATTTCTGCACATGGCTTTATGGTTGATGATGCAGGTAAACTTGATCGCGGCGATCGAGTCATAATTCGTTTGCCGGTTGTTGGCCGAATTGAAGCCTATGTCATCTGGACCCGCGATGCGCGTGCTGGATTTCAATTTGAACGGATCATCCGACTTGATGATTTTGTGGCGATTATCGACACATTGCAACCGAACCCGCGCCTTCGCCGCGATCGGTAATCTGACGACCTTCTAAAAGATCTGAACCAATCTGATGGGGTGAAAGCTTGGCAGTGTGCATCGCACCTGTCATGGCGTTTGGGTGAGCGATTTAGAACCCACCCATCCATTTCAATTCCACAATTTCCGCGCCTATTGGGTGTGTCGTTTGGCGGTGACATTGGCGCAATACGCCATGCTGATTGTGATCCAATGGCAGGCCTACAATCTTGCGCGCGACAGTGGCATGAACGTCGCAGAAGGGTCCGGGACCCTCGCGATCATTGGCCTGCTCCAATTTCTGCCCTTGTTCATTCTTACACCGTTTACCGGTCTTGCTGCCGACAAGTTTGACCGGCGGATGTTGGGGCTGATCACAATTGCGATGCAGTTGGCTTGCGCCGTCATCCTTGCTTATTTCAGCATGACAGGCATGGTCACCCTCCCCATTCTGTTTGGGATCGCCATTGTTCTGGGCGTTGCGCGCGGATTTGCTGGCCCTGCTTTATCGGCGCTCTCCCCTAATCTGGTGCCAAAGGCGATCTTGCCGACCGCCATCGCGCTGTCATCAATCTCATGGCAGGTTGGCATGTTGGTTGGTCCGGCGATCGGAGCGTTGTTGTACGCGCAAGAGCCCGCCCTACCCTATATCGTTGCCGCTGGGTTGTTTGTGATCGCGGGAATTGCCTTGGCGTTGGTGGGCAAAGTGCCCCAGCCCGCGATGCGCGCGGATCAACGTCCTATCGGTGCAATCATCGATGGGTTGCGCTATGTCATTCGCAACAAAATGGTCTTGAGCGCGATCACCCTTGATCTGTTTGCGGTTTTTCTAGCCGGTGCCAATTCGTTGATCCCGGTGTTCGCGCGCGACATTTTGGTAGTTGGCGAAAACGGGCTCGCAATGCTGGCGGCGGCCACTCCGGCGGGTGCGTTGGTGACGGCGATCTTTTTCTCATTCCGTCCCCTCAAAACGCAGGTCGGGCCCAAAATGTTGGGTGCGGTCGGCGTGTTCGGCGTGGCCACGATCCTATTTGGTCTTTCGACCAGCCTTACCTTGAGCCTCGCCATGCTGTTCATCATCGGCGCAGCGGATATGTTCAGCGTCTATGTCCGACAATCGCTGATCCAATTGCACACCCCCGATGACAAACGCGGGCGGGTGTCATCGGTTAGCATGATGACAATTAGCGCTTCGAATGAAGGCGGCGATGCATTTTCGGGCAGCCTTGCCTATATTATCGGTCCGGTCGGGGCGATTGTCGCGGGCGGTGCCGGCGCGCTTGTAACCGTTTTGGTCTGGAGCCGAATATTCCCAGTGTTGCGGACAACGAAGAGCTTCGATCCGCCAGAACATCTGATAGAACGACAATCAGAATGAAAATCTCAGGAGGCCTGAAATGAAAGCTGCAAACATTCTCGAGACGATTGGCAACACCGCCCACATTCGGTTGTCACGTTTGTTTCCTGACCACGAAGTGTGGTTGAAATCGGAGCGATCAAACCCCGGTGGCTCGATCAAAGACCGCATCGCTTTGGCCATGGTTGAAGACGCCGAAGCGAAAGGCGATTTGAAACCCGGCGGAACGATCGTTGAACCCACCAGCGGCAACACCGGCATCGGATTGGCGATGGTCGCCGCGGTCAAAGGGTACAAATTGATCTTAGTCATGCCGGAATCGATGTCGATTGAACGGCGCCGATTGATGTTGGCCTATGGCGCTACATTCGATCTGACCCCGAAAGAAAAAGGGATGAAGGGGGCGATTGGTCGCGCGACGGAGATCGTCGAAACAACCGACGGTGCATGGATGCCCAGTCAGTTCGACAACGGTGCCAACCCCGCTGTGCACGCGCGCACGACTGCGCAAGAGATCCTAACCGATTTCGCCGACACGCCGATTGATGCGATGATCACGGGCGTTGGAACCGGCGGTCACCTAACCGGTTGCGCCGAGGCGTTGAAGGAACATTGGAGCGGGTTCAAAGCCTATGCGGTGGAACCCGAAGCATCGCCAGTAATCAATGGCGGCGAACCAGGCCCGCACCCAATCCAAGGGATTGGCGCAGGCTTCATTCCCGGCAACTTGCATACGAGTGCGATCGACGGTGCCATCGCCGTTGCCGCCGAAGCGGCCAAAGATATGGCCCGCCGGGCCGCCGCGGAAGAAGGTATGTTGGTCGGCATTTCTAGCGGAGCAACGTTAGCCGCTATCGCCAAGAAATTGCCCGAATTGCCCGCAGGCAGCCGGGTCTTGGGCTTTAACTACGACACCGGCGAACGGTATTTGTCGGTGCCCGACTTCTTGCCGGTGTAATGATCCAACTTGGCACTGTGCCCTGCCGATGCGGTCCGCAATGGCCAAATCGGCAGGGCACAATGCCATTCCCACCCTCCCCCAATTTGTCCAATTTGTGCAAGGAGGCTGCCCGGTTTTCAGGCATCATTGGATGCAATTGAACGGAGGCAGTGATGGGCTGGTCGAATGCGTTTGGGCTGATTTCGAAAGATCGAAGTCGTCCATTGCATTACCGATTTGCCAAGAAGCAGCGGCACACGGCAAACCGTTTGATCGCGCGCAGCTCTCTCATTTCCAACGATCCTGTTCTGGATCCTTCTCAATTCAGTTGGACCAACGCCCTTACGGCTAAATGGCATGACATTCGGGCGGAAGCCCTCGCCGTGTTTAAACACCGGGACGCCATTCCTCCGCTAAGGGAAATTTCGCCGGACCACCGGCGAATTATGAAAAACGATTCTTGGCGCAGCTTTTTCCTCATCGGATACGGGCACCGCGAAGAAGGCAATCTTGCCCGAGCCCCCAAAACTGCCGCGTTGATCGAAACCATTCCGGGCCTCAATTCCGCGTTTTTCTCTATCTTGGCGCCGGGGGCGGTGATTGTACCCCATCGCGGTGTGACCAAAGCGATCATCACCGCGCATCTTGGCCTCTCCGTACCGCGTGATCGGGAAAACTGCTGGATGCGGGTCGATAACCAACGTCTGCATTGGGACGAAGGCAAGTGGACCGTCTTTGACGACACATATGAACACGAAGTGCGCAACGACACCGATGAAACCCGGATTGTTCTACTGTGTCAGGTGGAGCGCCCCTTGGCCCCTCCGGGCAAATGGATCGCCGCTGGCTCGTTGGCGTATGTTCGGCGCAGCCAATTCGTGACGGACGCAAAAAGAAATCTGAGGGATTGGGAAGAGGTTTACGCCAAATCGGAGCGCGGAGAACTTTAGACCGTATGTTCGGTGCACATAAAAAGAGGCCCGGTTCCCCCCAGAACCGGGCCTCTTCTACATGACGAACCGGGTACCCGTCAGGCTGCGGTTGCGAAAGCTTCTTTAGGAAGCGCCATCATCTGGTCGCTGCCTGCTTCCAGCTTGCGCCGCAGAGCCCCTGCATCGGGCAAAAAGCGTTCTGCATAATAGGACGCAGACGTCATTTTTGCTTCATAGAACGCATTATCCGTGGTGCCTTCGGCCAAAGCGGCCGCTGCGACCTTGGCCATTTTCAGCCAGAAGAAGCCGAGCGTCACGATGCCCATGATGTGCATGTAATGATGTGCACCCGCACCGAGATGGTTCGGGTTGGCCATGGCGTTTTGCATGAACCACATCGTCGCGGCTTTCTGCTCACCCAGTGCTTTATCAAGCTTATCAGCAAGCGGAGCCAAGGCCTCATCCGCTTTCGCAGACGCGATTTCATCGTCGATCATTTTGAAGAACGCTTGAACAGCGCGACCGCCTTTGCTGGCGAGCTTACGTCCGCAAAGATCCATGGCTTGTACGCCGTTGGTGCCTTCGTAGATCATGGCGATCCGGCTATCGCGGACAAACTGCTCCATGCCCCATTCGCTTACATAGCCATGGCCGCCGTAAACCTGTTGCATGTTGTTGGCGATGTCATAGCCTTTGTCGGTGCCGTAACCCTTGATCACCGGTGTCATCAACCCAATCAGATCGTCGGCCATTTGGCGCTCTTCTTCGGTTTGGGCTTTGTGCGTCAGATCAACTTGCAAAGCACCCCAAAGGCACAATGCGCGCATCCCTTCGTTGAAGACTTTGGCATCCATCAACATCCGGCGCACATCGGGGTGAACAAAGATCGGATCCGCTTTCTCTTCCGCTTCGGCCGGGCCGGTCAATGCGCGGCCCTGACGACGGTCAATCGCGTAGGTCACAGCGTTCTGATACGAAACTTCCGCTTGCGCGAGGCCCTGCATACCGACGCCCAATCGGGCCGCGTTCATCATAACGAACATCGCGGCGAGGCCTTTGTTCTCTTCGCCAACCATGAAACCGGTGGCGCCATCATAATTGAGGACGCAGGTTGCGTTGCCATGGATGCCCATCTTCTTTTCGATCGAACCGCATGACACGCCGTTGCGCTCACCCGGCTCACCGTTTTCATCGAGGATGAATTTCGGCACGATGAAAAGAGAGATGCCTTTTGAACTGTCCGGAGCACCCGGTGTCTTGGCCAGAACAAGGTGGATGATGTTGCTGGTGAGGTCGTGTTCACCGGCGGAGATGAAAATCTTGGTGCCCGTGATAGCGTACGATCCGTCGGCATTGGGTTCCGCTTTCGTGCGGATCAAGCCCAAATCGGTACCGCAATGCGGCTCTGTCAGGTTCATCGTGCCCGACCATTCGCCCGAAATCATCTTGGGCAAGTATGTTTCTTTTTGCTCTTGCGAACCGGCGGCTTCGATAGCGGCCGAAGCGCCATTGGTTAGGCCGGGATACATACCGAACGCTTGGTTTGCGGTGGCGGTGAACTCTTCAACCACGAAACCCAAAACGTGAGGGAGGCCCTGCCCGCCGAATTCTTCCGACTTGGCCAACGTGCCCCAACCGCTTTCTACATAGGCTTCGTATGCTTCTTTAAAGCCATCGGGGGTTGTGACCGATCCGTCTTCGTGACGGGTGCAGCCCTGCTCATCACCGATTTGGTTGATCGGGGCGAGCACTTCTGAACAGAATTTGCCCGCTTCGTTCACGACTGTTTCGATCATGTCTGGCGTGGCGTTTTCAAAACCAGGAAGATTTCCGTAACTGGCCAGATCTAGCATTTCATTGACGACAAAACGCGTGTCGCGGGTGGGAGCGGTGTAAGTTGGCATCAGGGCATTCCCTTCTGAGCGTGAAATGAAAAACGTGAAAATTTATAGGTGTTGGAACGGACTAGCCCAGATCGAGCTCTTCGATTTCGGTGACGAAACCGGTCAATTCCTTGATCGACGAATCGATGTCGGCGCGTTGCGCCTTAAGTTTTGCGATGTGTTCTTTGCACTTTTCGACGGTGACCCGGCGTTGTTCAACACGGCCATCATCCAGATCGTACAAATCGATCATCTCGCGAATTTCTGTCAGGCTAAACCCAACATTCTTCGCGCGCATAATCCACGCAAGCCGTGTGCGATCCCGTTTGGAATACACTCGCGTAAGGCCGATACGTGCCGGGCTGATCAAGCCTTCGTCTTCGTAAAAACGCAAAGCGCGCGCCGTGCATTCGAATTCCGATGTCAAATCAGAGATCGAATATTGCTCTCGGCTCAATTTATCAGGGCGTTCCAGATGCGCGCCGTTGCGACGCTGCACGCCTTTTTCCCTAGTCCCGGTTTCGTTGGATGTGTGATCAGATGCAGTAGCCATGCATCACGAACTACCTTACCTTTACGTGAGCGTCAAGTCTTGACCTTTACGAGAGCGGCAGCGTCATCTGCACCTGGCTCTAACCTTCGGTAGAAGCAGCTCACCGCCCCAGTGTGGCATGTCGGTCCCGCAGGGCGTGCACGAATGACCAAAGCATCCTGATCACAATCGACCAATATCTCTTCCACTTTCAGGAAGTTTCCCGATGTCTCTCCCTTCAACCAGAGCGATTGTCTTGAACGGGACCAAAAATGGACGTTGCCAGTCTCGCGTGTTTTGCGCAGTGCCTCTTCGTTCATGAAGGCCAAAACCAAGACTTCTGAAGACACAGCATCGACGACGACGGCGCTCAGCAATCCCGCAGAATCATACTTGGGCGCAAAATGTGTTCCCTGCTCAATCTCTTGTGATGAAAGCAGCGAACGTGACGTGGCGGAGGAAGATGGTTGAGAATCGGACAATGAAGCACTCCTAGATGCCCTTCCCTAGCACTTTTCAGCGGTGGGTGGTTCATCCTTTGCGGTGGTTTGTTGCAGGATAACAACAGATGCACGTCAAAATCTCAACAAGAACGCCTTTCCACTTCACCATCGGTAAGAGGAATGAAACAACGGCGTTATTGAGTGTGCAAATGCTCAACCACCAGACAAAGGTATCACTAAGATGCCAGGTTCAGGGGGTGATTGATCAGAGCCAACAGCGGGGTGTTGGAGTGATCAGTTGAACGATACGGGATCGGATCCTGATGGCGAAGTTAGGGGGTCGCCATCTGAGCTCTTTAAGAGCGGTTCCAAACCAATTCGTCACGTGGCGCCCGGGGCTGTAATGGCCTCGGGCGTTTCACTTTTTGGGTCGCCCGCTTCCAAATGACCTGTTTCACTTCACCTGCTTTGTGCGCGGTCCGTTTATCAATCGCTGCTGGTTGAGCCGCTTGCGACGCGAGCGAAACACGCAATGGTGACATTCGCGGCGCCGGCATCCAACAGCGCGCCGACACACGCAGAGCTGGTCGCGCCGCTCGTCAAAACATCATCGACCAAGATAATGGCGCGTCCGGCGATCTGCGCCCGCGCTCCGCGACGGACGGCAATCGCTCCTTCCAACGCTTTATTCCGCTCTTCCTGACTCAATCCACCCAGACTTGGTGTTTGTTTGCGCCGCACCAGACCATCTACCAATACGTCGCCCTTCCCACGCTTTGCGAGATCATTCGCCAACAATGCCGCTTGGTTGAAACCACGCTTCCAAATGCGCCACCGATGCAACGGCACCGGGATTAGCAAAGGCGGATCGCAATCGGGATCAATAGGCATGCGCGTCGCGAGCAATTGACCCAACAGCGGCGCCAACGCAATTTTGCCGCCATGTTTGAACGTCAAAATCAATTTTCTCGAGGCATCGTTGTAGATTGTGGCGGCAATCACTCCGCTATGGCGCGGTGGATCATTTGTGCATTCGAAACATTGATCGGACCGGCTAATGGCAACCGTGCCCATGGGCCGTTGGCATGATGAGCAGGATGGATCCCCGGGCACCTCCAACTTGCTCCAGCAGTCTGCGCACAACCCGCCTTGTTGCAACAAAGCGTCGCCGCACAGTGGACAGCGCGGCGGGTAAACCAGATCGATAACTGGCGCCAAACCCTCGGCAAGATGCGACCTCCAGCCCATACTTGTTGGTGTGCACCCCTTGCGCACCCCGCGCAAGCGCGGCAGTGGGACTGGCGATGACTACCATTCAAGTGCCCCGCATTTTTGACGCTTCCCGTCTTGAGCAAAGGCGTCGTCGGATGGCGGCCCTGCGCAATCGCGATTGCGCGCGCTTCGTCGTTGAAGACGCTGTTGAAGATGTGATCGAACGGTTGAGCTTCGTTCGCTATGAACCGGCGCGCAGTTTGATATTGGGCGAATACACGCAAACGCTTGCGCCCCATTTGCGCGGGACGTTTGGCCAAGGCAACGATGACAGCGTGGTCGAAGGTGATGTTTTCGATCGCCCCGGATGTGAACGGATCGATCCAGAGCAACCCTATCCCGATACAGGGTTCGATTTTGTAGCCGTCATCGGGCTCCTGCACGCGGTCAACGATTTGCCCGGTGCATTGATCCATATGCGCAATGCAGTGCGACCGGGTGGATTGATGATCGCCAGCTTTGTTGGTGGGGCCAGCCTACCCCAATTGCGCGCGGCCATGCTGGCGGCGGATGGTGATCGGCCCGCAGCGCGGATACACCCCTTGGTCGATCCACGCGCAGCACCGCAATTGATGCAACGCGCGGGATGGAATGATCCAGTTGTGGACACTCACACAATCACCGCGCGGTACTCCGCAATGGACCGGCTGATCCACGACTTGCGCGAACAGGGATTAACTGGTGTCCTCGCAGACCAACCGCCAGCGATTGGAAAGGCAGGATTGCGCCGCGCCCAAAACGCGTTTTCGGAGGCGGCGGATCCCGATGGGAAAGTAGCCGAAAGCTTTGAAATCGTTACCCTTACGGGCCGACGATCACTCGCCGGAACTTAACGCCGACTGCGCCGCTGCTAGGCGAGCAATAGGCACTCGATAAGGCGACGCGCTAACGTAGTCCAAGCCGACCTTTTCACAGAATGCGATGCTGGCGGGATCGCCGCCATGTTCTCCGCAAATGCCAAGCTTGATGCCTTCGCGTGTGGCCCGACCTCGTTCGGCGGCAATCTCGACCAATTGACCAACACCGTCGACATCCAAGCTTACGAAAGGATCGCGTGGGAAAATCCCTTGATCAACATACGGCGCGAGGAAGCGGGCGGAATCATCCCGGCTCACACCCAATGTTGTTTGGGTAAGATCATTGGTGCCAAAGCTAAAGAACGCCCCTTCATGGGCAATTTCTCCGGCCATCAAAGCGGCGCGCGGCAATTCGATCATCGTGCCCACGAGATAGGCGACGTTGGTGCCTTTTTCTGCGAACACTTCATCGGCCACCCGTTCGACCAATGCGCGTAGGATCGCCAATTCCTTGCGCGTTGCGACCAACGGAACCATGATTTCAGGCAGCGGCGCTTCGCCGGAAGCGGCTTGAACATCGCAAGCGGCTTCGAAAATTGCGCGCGCCTGCATCTCGTAAATTTCGGGATATGTAATACCGAGACGGCATCCACGGTGACCCAACATCGGGTTGAATTCATGCAATTCATCGGCGCGACGTTTGAGATGATCGACACCCAATCCCGTTGCGTCGGCAAGATCGGCAAATTCATCATCACGCGTCGGCAGAAACTCGTGTAGCGGCGGATCAAGCAGGCGGATCGTGCAAGGCAGGCCCGTCATCACTTCAAAAATGGCAGTGAAATCCGCACGTTGTTCGGGCAACAATTGCTCCAAAGCTCTACGCCGTCCCGCTTCATCATCGGCAAGGATCATTTGGCGAACCGCGCTGATGCGTGATGCGTCAAAGAACATGTGCTCTGTGCGACAAAGGCCAATGCCCTCGGCGCCAAACTGCCGGGCCATTTTGCAATCAGCGGGAGTTTCCGCATTGGTGCGCACGCGCATCCGACGCAGATCGTCAGCCCATTCCATCAGTGTTCCAAAATCACCGACAAGTTCCGGTTCAACGGTGGGCACAATGCCCAACATCACTTCGCCTTTTGCGCCGTCGAGAGTGATCTCATCACCCTCTTTCAATTCCATCGATCCAATACGGAGCGTGCGCGCATCCCGGTCAATCGAAACGCCGTTTGCACCCGAAACGCATGGGCGGCCCATGCCGCGCGCAACCACGGCCGCGTGGCTTGTCATTCCGCCGCGCGCAGTCAAAATGCCCTGCGCTGCGTGCATCCCGTGAATGTCCTCAGGGCTGGTTTCAACCCGGACAAGGACGACTTTGTCGCCGCGTCCTGCCCATTGTTCGGCGGTGTCGGCGTCCAAAACGATCTTGCCTGCGGCAGCGCCCGGCGACGCGGGAAGGCCCGTGGTCAACACATTGCGCGGCGCGGTTGGGTCCAATGTCGGGTGCAACAATTGATCAAGTGCCATCGGATCGACCCTGCGCACTGCTTCGCGTTTGTCGATCAAGTCTTCGCCGACCATATCGACCGCCATTTTCAAAGCGGCTTTGGCAGTGCGTTTGCCCGAACGAGTTTGCAGCATCCACAATTTGCCGCGTTCCACGGTGAATTCGATGTCCTGCATATCGCGATAATGCGCTTCCAACAGGTCAAATACGCGGGCCAATTCGTGATAGGCGTCCGGCATCGCCTCTTCCATCGAAAGCGGTTTCGCGCCTGCGGCTTCGCGTGCGGCCAGAGTTAGATATTGCGGCGTGCGAATGCCGGCGACGACATCCTCACCCTGCGCATTGATGAGATACTCGCCGTAATAGGCGCGTTCACCCGTGGCGGGATCGCGGGTAAACGCGACGCCAGTGGCGCTGGTTTCGCCCATATTGCCAAACACCATCGCCTGCACGTTGACAGCGGTTCCCCAATCGGCGGGAATATCGTTCAAACGCCGGTACACTTTCGCCCGGTCGCTGTCCCAACTGTCAAAGACCGCCGCGATTGCACCCCACAATTGTTCGGTCACGTCCTGAGGGAAAGGCTTGCCCTGCTCTTGTTCCACCAAGGCTTTGAATTCCGCGACCAGCTTGCGCCAATCGTCCGCGCTCATTTCTGTGTCGGCGTAGAACCCTTGGTCTTCTTTAGCGATCTCAAGAGCTTCTTCGAACAATCCATGATCGAGACCCAAGACAACGTCGGAATACATTTGAATGAATCGGCGATAGCTGTCCCAAGCGAACCGTTCATCGCCGCTGGTTTTGGCCAAGCCTTCGACCGTTGCATCGTTCAATCCAAGGTTGAGGACCGTGTCCATCATGCCCGGCATGGAAACACGAGCACCGGACCGAACCGAAACCAACAATGGATCCGCCGCATCGCCAAGGCTCTTACCAACTGCGCCTTCGATATGGGTCAACGCGGTCGCGACATCGGCGCGCAGTGCATCACTGAAGTCCGCCCCTTCGCGCAGGTATCGCACGCTTTCCTCGGTCGTGATGGTGAAACCCGGCGGGACCGGCAGGCCAATGCTCGCCATTTCCGCAAGGTTCGCGCCCTTGCCCCCGGTGACCGTCTTGTCCTTTTGACGGGCGTCGGTGTGAGGGGCGTTTCCGCCGAAGGTGTAGACCGTATTGCTCATTGAGAGGGCCCTTTTGAGGCTGTGAGTGAGGGAGACGTATTTCGAGACATGGACCGCATGTTACACGGTCCTAGATGAGAAAGTTTCGGTGCCATATCCGCCAAAGTGTCAGCCGCGTCATCAGCCTTCGATCCGGCTGAAATCGGCGACATTATCAACGGCATTTGTGAAGCGGGACAAGAGGTTAAGTCGGGCTTCGCGCTTTGCTGGATCATCGTCATTGACCGTTACATCCTCAAAAAAAGCGTCGATAGGACCGCGCAATGTAGAAAGCGCGGCCATCGCATCTTTAAACCGCTCCTCGGATATTGCGGCCTCCGCCTTGGGCGCCGCATCGGCAAGAGCATCAATGAGAGCCTTTTCCGCGTTTTCCGGCGAGTAGGAAAGGTCTTTGCCAGACGGGTTTTCCGGCGCTTCCCACTTCTCTTTTTTCAGGATGTTCGCGGCGCGTTTGTAGCCTGCGAGCAGGTTGGTACCGTTGTCGGTTTCGATGAAGGCTTGGAGGGCTTTTACGCGGGCGAGGAGGCGGACAAGATCATCTTCGCCGCCGAGCGCAAACACCGCGTCGATGAGATCGTGGCGAACGCCCGCTTCACGTTGTTGGACCTTGAGGCGGTCTGCAAAGAAGTCTCTCAATTCTCTCGACACTCTGTGCTGTTTAAAAAGGATTTCTTGGAGAAACGCTACCAAGCCCGCACTATCTCCCGGACGATCCAAAACCTCCCACTGAACTTCCAGTTCTTCAAAACGGTCTACCACTCTATTGTCAAAAAACCTGACCCGGATCTGATCGTCTCTGATATCAAGTTGCGAAGTAAGCGCGTCGAATTTCTTAAGTAGGGCAAACTTCTCCGCAAGTCGGCCGAGCTGTCGCGCAAATTGAGTCAGATAACTGTCAAACGCTTCTAGCAGTGTTCGCACCAAATCCAGTCGGAGCTTGTGCGTCAAAAACAGGACTATCGACGCAATCGAAGCACGACGAAGGGCAAATGGGTCCTTCGAGCCAGTTGGTCGCTCTTGGATCAAGAAAAACCCAACTAGCGTATCCAACTTATCCGCCAGTGAAACCGCCACCGTAACCGGAGCGGTCGGCACATCATCGCCCTGCCCCACCGGCTTATAATGATCGCGGATCGCGTCTGACACTTCGACCGGCAGACCTTCTTTTGCGGCGTAATATCCGCCCATCAGGCCCTGCAGCTCAGGAAATTCGCCAACCATTTCGGTAACAAGATCGGCCTTGCACAGCCGCGCCGCTTGTTCGGCCAGATCAGGCAGACTTTCGCGCGTGCTCCAGTCTTGGAGGTCCGCCGTGACAATCCCCTCTTCGCACAGCCAGCGCGCCAATTTCGCCACCCGGTCGACCTTATCGGCCACCGTTCCCAGCTTTTCATGGAACGTAATCCGCTCCAGCCCCTGCGCGTGCTGCGCCAGCGTCTTCTTCTGGTCCAATTCCCAGAAGAAGCGCGCATCGGCGAGGCGTGCGGCCAGAACTTTTCGGTTGCCGTCCACCACCACGGCGGGATCATCCGCTGCGATGTTGGCGGTGCAAATGAATGCGTTGGCAAGCGATGTCGTGCCGTCCGGCGCGCGCTGTTCGCACACGAAGTATTTCTGGTTCACCCGCGCGGTCAGCTGGATCGTCTCTGGCGGCACGTCGAGGAAATCATCCTCAAACCGCCCTAGCAGCGGCACCGGCCATTCGGTCAGACCGGCGTTCTCGACCACCAAACCTTCGTCTTCGACCACGGTCAATCCAGCGGCCTTCGCGGCTTTGCGGGCGCCTTCGCGAATGATCCCTGCGCGCACTTCGTGATCCACGATCACATGGGCATCGCGCAGTTTGCTTTCGTATTCATCGGCATTCGCGATTGTGATCTCGCCAGCGGAATGGAAACGGTGGCCGACTGTCGTGCGCCCGCTTTCAAAACCGTCGGCGGCGCATGGGACAATTTCGCCATCGAGCAGCGCGATCAAGCCGGACATTGGACGAACCCATTTCAGGCTCTCATTGCTGATTGATGCATCGCCCCAACGCATGCTCTTTGGCCAAGAGAAATCGCGAATGATAGATGGGATCGCAGCGGCCAACAGATCGGCGACCGATTGGCCCGGCTTTTCAATAACGGCAAAATAGACCTCGCGGCCCTTAACTTCGCGCACTTCAAGGCTGTCGCGCTCCACGCCGTTTTTGCGGCAGAAGCCATCGACCGCCTGATCGGGAGCGCCAACGGGAGGACCTTTCGCCTCATCGCGAACTGCCTCGGTTTCAAGCGGAAGTCCCCGTACGATCATCGCCAAGCGACGCGGCGTGGACCACACGGTTAGGTCGCCTGTGGAAACGCCAAACGCATCCATCTCGCGGCGAAACAGCTTTTCCAGCTCGCCGCGCGCACCTTTTTGCATACGTGCCGGGATCTCTTCACAGCGCAATTCAAACAGGAAATCAGCCATTAGATGAGGCTCCATTCCGGATATTTCTCGGCCCATTCAGGCGCTTTCAATTCTGCGTACTTCTCACAAGACCCTCGGGCCAAATCCCGCACCCGGCCCATATAGCTGGCGCGTTCTTGGACGCTGATCACGCCGCGGGCTTGCAACAGGTTGAAGATGTGGCTGGCCTCCACCGCTTGTTCATAGGCTGCAATCGGAACGTCGTGCGCCAATGCGTTGCGGCATTCCGCCTCTGCCTTGGTGAACAGGTCGAACAGAGCATCGGTCTCGGCGACCTCAAAATTCCACTTGGACATTTGCTTTTCGTTTTCGAGAAACACATCCCCATAGCTTACGCCGTGTTGGTTGAAGGCCAGATCGTAAACGCTGTCCACGCCTTGGATATACATGGCCAACCGTTCTAGCCCGTAGGTCAATTCACCCGCCACCGGTTTGCAATCAAAGCCGCCCATTTGTTGGAAATATGTGAATTGGGTGACCTCCATGCCGTCACACCAAACCTCCCATCCTAGGCCCCAAGCGCCGAGCGTGGGCGATTCCCAATCATCTTCAACAAAGCGGATATCGTGTTTCAGCGGGTCGATCCCAATCGCGGCCAAGCTTTTCAGGTACAGGTCCTGGATGTCGCTCGGCGATGGTTTTAGGATCACCTGATATTGGTAGTAATGTTGCAACCGGTTTGGGTTCTCCCCGTAACGACCATCGGTTGGACGGCGACACGGTTGAACAAACGCCGCGTTCCAAGGCTCCGGCCCCAATGCGCGCAATGTGGTTGCGGTGTGAAACGTGCCCGCGCCCATACGCATGTCATAAGGTTGCAAAATCACACAGCCCGCATCCGCCCAAAAATCATGCAGGGTCAGGATCATGTCCTGAAAGGAACGGGACGGATCGCGACCCACAGTTGCCATGGGCGAATCCGATTCGTGCGTTGAGTTTTTGACCTCTGATTCCATGCTTGCGGCCATGGCTTATGACCCATTCAGCGTCAATGCCGCAGCGCAGCATGTCACCCATCCACAGCCCCCAAACCCGCACAATTCGGCGATTCTACGTCAGGGTATCATGACGAAATGTCAGGTGTTGTTGACATGGTCAGCGAATCGCGACATAAAGTAAAGGCAACCTGACATTCAGGAAGGTTGTTACGACAAACCACTCTTCCTCCCCAGGAGTTTACGCCATGAAAACCGTTCTGATCATCGCCGCCGCAACTGCCGCCATCACGACCCCCGCCGTGGCATCCGCGACCGCTGTCAATGCAACCGAGTTCAACGAGACAATCGAACACGACGATCTCGATCTGTCGACCCAGCGCGGCATTGCCCGGCTTGATGACCGCATCCGTACCGAGATTCGTCGGGCCTGCGCCAATGGCGGCCGCGACAGCCAATCGATCCGACTGGAACGCGCCTGCAGAGAAAGCGCCTATGCTTCCGCACAAGGTGCCGTCCGCTTTGCCATCAACCAAGCGCACGCAGAACGCCCCCGCTTTGCAAGCGCGACCACTGCAACAAACGCCGACACTCCGGGCGCTTGATGCAATCCGCCGCTCTTATGGTTGGACCTTCTCCCCGATAGGTTCCGATCATGAGGGCGGCACCCCCTATTGCCCTTCCCAATTTGATTGCGGATCACCTTTCAAACACCCCAACAATTCGGACTTCTGATGGTTTATACTTCGAATTCGATCACAGGCGATGACAGATCTTTTGCCCTCAACATGATGTGGGTCGGACTGCCTGGATCGATCACATTGCTCGCAGGTCAATTGTTTGGCATCTACGATTTTGTCATTGCCCTTATCGGAGGGATCACCTCAGGCACCCTGATCGGGTTAATCTTTGTCGGGAAACACGACGAGTATTTTCAACGCATGGTCGGCAAATCCGCTTCTTGGGCTTGCGCCGCCGCGGGATTGTGGCTGTTCGCTAGCATCGCACCGATCACCGAAGAGTACGTTACAAATCATGTCGTCGGACTAGGTCTGATAGCCGCCACGTTCCATTCTGTTCTCGCGATCTGTCGTATCAGAGGATACTGAGTAATGAAGGACTATATTTTTAAAAACGGCAGCATCCGATACCGCTCCTATTTCTGGCTGATGGATCTAAGCTTGCTGGTCATTGTGGTCGCCTTCGCCGGTACCATTCTGTATCAGGGTTTGGGTTTTCGACCCTTTGAAATGTCCCCTGGCACTGTCGGTGTTCTGAATGTCCTCTACAGCATTCTGGGTGGCTGGGTTCCGGCGATCTTGATCGTGACAAGCGCGATACGAGACGAATATGCCGAAATGATCTGGAAACAGACCGTCGGGCATCTTGTTTGGATCGCCACGATTTCGCCATTCGCAGTCTTCATCGGCGTTTGGGTCGCCTACACAATCGCAGGCGGCGACACGCCACCTGTATGGCTGGGTTGGTTGTACAACGACACGTCACCGATCCAGATCCTAATGAATGTCTGGGGCATGTTTGTGGTCGCCTTTGTCATCATCTTTCAATTCAATCGGTGGCGGGCACTGTCATGAAGAACCGTCTTAAAGTGCTCCGCGCTGAACGCGATTGGAGCCAGGCCGAATTGGCTCTTCAACTCGATGTTTCGCGCCAGGCCGTGAACGCCATTGAAACGGGCAAACACGACCCCTCGCTTCCGCTTGCCTTTCGTATTTCTCGTTTGTTCGAAATGCCCATTGAGGAGATTTTCCATGACGAAAATACCTGAGAACATGATGATGGAAGATGACGATAACGCCCTGTTTGCTCGTATGAAACGCGTGCTTATCCCGGCCATGATATTCTCAGTTGGCCTTGGATTCTTCCTCGGTGGTATGGGCGCGGGAGTGGTTTTTCTTCAAAAGTATGACGCGACTTTCGGAGCAATGGCGGCGTGTGCCGTGACCAGTGCGTTCGGCGCGCTGATCATTGTTCTCACATTCCGCAAATGGCCAACGCTTAGGATCGGTGAACCCGACACGCCTAGAACACGCCGGGTCGCTTTGATCATGATGGCGTTGATCGCAATCGCTTGCGTAATCTCGCTCATGTTCGTTTCACCCGAGGACGGCAACGCCAGGACACAATTGTTCTCCAACGGACCGCTGTCGTCCAATGCCGCCCTTGCTGCAATGTTGTTGTGGGCCATCGGCATACCTTTGATTACCTTCTTTGCGCGTCGCAATGCCGATGAAGTTGATATGGAATATCAGCGGCTTGGCGAATCCATGGCTATCCACTTCTTTAGTGTTGTTGCACCCGTATGGTGGATCGGATGGCGCGGAGGCTTTCTGCCGCAACCCGACGTCATGATCGTATTTTTGGCGACCCTGGTGGTCATGGCTACAACCAACTATGTTCGGAGAGCGATGTGAGCAACGAAACCTTAGATCAACCATCGGACATCGCCCGGATGATTAAAATCGGCGTGTGTTCAATTATTTACCTCGCCGCTCTGTTTATCATGGTCGGCCAAGATAACGGCACATTCGATGCCCTAGGCGAAGGGATCAGACTGGCTCTGATTTTAGGTTCGGCCCTCTTAGTCATTACGATCACCATTCTTTGGCTGAAGGCGTTGGACCTGACGTCTAATGACGATGAACCGGTCGCGCCCAGCACCCAAAAAAGCCGCAAGGTCTTTATCCTATCGGCGGTTTTCGGCGGGGCCATAGCGATCCTTTTCTACGTCTCCATCATGGTCAGCGGCGAAAGCTTCGACAACGTGACATTGTTTAGCAATTCACCCATTCCGCCTATCCTCGGACTGGGATCTGCGGCTCTCTACGTTGTCGGCATGATCTATGCGTGCTTTCACTGGCACAAAAGCTCAGACGAACACGAACGCGCGGCGATCAATGCAGGTCTTTATGCTTCATTCTACACATACACCATCGCAGCGCCGGCATGGTGGATGGCGCAACGCTCGATGCTTATCCCGGCTCAAGATCCGATGATTATGTACATCCTGATTTTGACCGTATTTTCCGCCGTTTGGACATACAAGCGTGGGGCATAGAAGGCCCCGCCCCCACCTTAACCTTTCGCCCTTAATCCCTATATCGAACACCAAATATTTGGAGATCCTTGATGACACACACGATCAAAACCCTTTGCGCCGCTTCTGCCGCTTCGCTTGCCGCATTGGCCGCGACCCCGACTTTGGCCGAAGCGCACACAGAGGCTCAGCCGGTTGTGGCGGAATTGCCCAGCGGCCCTGAAGGCCCTGCCCTTTGGAAAGTTTCCGACGAAGACACGACGATCTATCTGTTCGGTACGGTTCACGCTCTGCCCTCCGACATCGTTTGGTACGACGCAGAGATCGACGCGGCTTTGAACTCCTCGGATACGGTCGTCACAGAAATCAAGATGGATCCCGCAAGCGAAGCGGCCATGCAACAATTGTCGATGCAAAAAGGTCTATCAGCCGACGGAACGAATTTGAGGTCCCTGCTCGATGAAGAGCAAACCGCCGCATACGAAGCCGCTGTCGTGCAATTGGGCCTTCCGATAGAGGCCTTGGACGGGTTGGAGCCTTGGTTGGCCGGTCTAACCTTGGGTGTTCTTCCGCTGGTTCAACAAGGATACAATCTTGAGGCGGGCGTCGATAAAGTCATCCTATCCAAAGCCGGCGACACGCCACAGGACGCGTTGGAAACAGCCGAATTCCAGTTGGGCCTGTTCGATGGTCTGCCACAGGAACAACAAATCGAATTTATGATGGCCGCCGTCGAAGGGATCGATGAAGCCGCCAAGATTCTCGACAGCATGGTTGCAGAATGGATCGAAGGCGACGCCGAAGGCTTGGCCGCGGTTATGAACGAAAACATGGACGATGAAGGCTTCGCCGAAACGTTGCTCTACAATCGAAACGCCAATTGGGCGGAATGGATTGAATCCCGCCTTGAAACAACACCGGGCACGGTCTTTATCGCCGTTGGCGCCGGGCATCTTGCCGGTGAACGCAGCGTTCAAGATTACCTCGCAGAGCGCGAGATCGAAACGACCCGCGTTCAATAAGGGACGCTTACTCAGTGCCAAGGTTTGCCGGTATATTCGCCTCCGTTTGCGTTCTGTTTTTGGCAGCATGCAGCGGGGGTGAACCCGTTTCAGAAGATGTCATCCAGAGCGCCGATGGCAAACCCAATCCGCCATTTTATGAGATCACCAACAGGTTGGGCCGTGTTGAGGGCTGGATGTTGGGCACGATCCATGCGCTTCCGGACGGAACACACTGGCGCACTGCCCCAATTGACGGTGCGATCCGCGATGCCGACCGGGTGCTTGTCGAAGTTGTCGATCTTGGATCTGGGTCGAACATCGCCGAAATATTCAATGACCTTTCTACAACACCCGACATAGGCCCGTTGGTCGATCGCGTGGCCCCCGAGCTTGCCGAGCAATTGATGGCGATGGCGGAGAAGTCCGGCGTCTCCGACGATACATTCAACAACACCGAAACATGGGGCGCTGCTCTTTTATTGGCCCGCGTGGATGCCGTGGGCAAACCGCGCAACGGTGTAGATCGCTACGTTCTATCGCGATTTGAAGGCCGGCCGACATACGGTTTTGAATTGGCTCGTACACAATTGGGTATTTTCGATGGCTTGGCGGAAGAGGATCAGCGCGCGTTGCTCGAAGGAACCATCGAGGAATGGAGCGCTTCTCGCGACAATCGCGGGCATTTGATCCGCGCATGGCTTGATGGGGATGTCGCAGCACTGGAAGCCGCAACGACGAGCGGCATCATGGCCGATCCCGAGCTGCACGATGCGTTGTTGGTGGCCCGAAACAACACTTGGTTTCCCGTAATCCTCACGCAATTAGAAGACAGCGGAAAGCCGTTGATCGCGGTCGGAGCCGCTCATTTGGTGGGCCCTGATGGTTTGACCGCGATGTTGGAAAAAGAGGGATACACCGTCCGCAGGGTCGATTAGGTCACTCCCACCCTCACTTTAGAGTTGAGTTTTCGCCCGTAACCGTTATGTGCCCGCGCTTCGGCGTTCTGGTCATCCCTGGAGGCGGCGCGCCGGAGACTCGATAAGTAAAACACATAAACACGTATTCGAAAGGCTAATGTTATGAGCGACGCTCTCACACTGCCGGCTGAAACGCGCGAACGGGCAGGCAAGGGAGCCTCCCGTGCACTTCGCCGCGAAGGTCGGATCCCCGCTGTTATTTACGGCGGTAAGGAAGAACCCATCACGATCCACGTTGAGGAAAAGGAATTGGTCCGTCAGTTGATGACCGGTCACTTCATGAACTCAATCGTGCAAATCGAGCTTGGCAAGGACACGATCCGCGCCATTCCAAAAGATGTCGCTCTGCATCCGGTCACTGACCGCCCGACCCACGCCGATTTCTTCCGCCTCGCAAAAGGTGGCAAAATTGACGTGAGCGTCCCAGTGGTCTTCATCAACGAAGAAGCATCGCCGGGCCTCAAAAAAGGCGGCGTTCTTAACGTTGTCCGTCACGAACTTGAACTGGTTTGTGATAACGACAAGATCCCAGGCGAGATCGAAATCGACGTCACCGGCAAAGAAGTTGGCGATTCGCTGCACATCAGCGAAATCAAGCTTCCTGAAGGCAGCGAAAGCGCGATCACCGATCGTGACTTCACCATTGCCACGCTGGTTGCTCCATCGGCTCTTAAGAAGAGCGACGACGAAGAAACCGAAGGCGAAGAAGTCGCAGCGGATGCTGTCGAAGCCACTTCGCAAAAAGCAGAGGAAGAAGGCGGCGAATAAGCCCACCTTTCTCAAACCAATCACCAAAGACGCCGGGCTGGGAAACCAGCTCGGCGTTTTTGTTTCGGGATCGCATATCGAAACTAACAGCCTACGCGACCCGACCAGCACCTTGCCCATGCGCCTTTTGAAAAGGGTCCGCTGGCTGCAACCCGCAAAACAAAGCCGTCCCTGCTTGCCCCCAGCAACACAGCCTCTATTTAAGCACCATGCAAATCTGGACAGGCCTTGGAAATCCCGGACCGCGCTACGCGATGCACCGGCACAATGTTGGCTTTATGGCGTTGGACGTCATCGCCGACATGCATGACTTTGAACCCGTTCAGAAGAAGTTCTCTGGCTGGGTTCAAGAGGGCCGCATTGGTTCATCCAAAGTCCTACTGCTCAAACCCGCAACGTATATGAATGAAAGCGGGCGCAGCGTTGGTGAAGCGATACGGTTCTACAAATTGGGCACAGACGCCCTCACCGTCTTTCACGATGAATTGGACATCGATCCGTTTCGGGTGAAGGTGAAACAAGGCGGTGGGCATGCCGGGCACAATGGCCTGCGTTCCATCGACAAACATTTGGGTGCGGATTTTCGCCGCATCCGGCTTGGCATTGGACATCCCGGTCACAAAGAACGGGTCCACGGCCACGTCCTTGGAAACTATGCAAAATCCGAACAAGACGGCCTCGTTGCGATGCTGGGCGCCATCAGCGCCGAGGCGGAATGGCTAGCCAAGGGCGACGATGCCCGATTTATGAATGCCTTCGCCCTGCGTATGCAGGACGCGTAACCACACCTTTCGATTAGAGAGAGACCCTATGCCACAGATCAACCGCCGCACCCTTCTTGCCGGAGCAGCCGCAACGACCGCCCTGACCGCAGGCGCCCATGTCGCCGCTCAAGACGCGGTTGAGGTACGGCCCAACATTGCAAGCAAAAGCATCCTGATCACCGGTTGCTCCACGGGCTTTGGTCGATTGGCAGCAGAACATTACGCCCGCGAAGGCGCGCGCGTCTTTGCTACGATGCGCGACCTCCCCCGCGCAGAGGGAGCCGAATTGACTGCTCTGGCCGCCGCTGAAAATTGGGATCTGCATCTGATTGAAATTGATGTCCTTTCCGATGATCAAGTCTCATCTGGCGTAGCAAAAGCGATGGAGATCAATGGCGGGCCAATCGATGTTTTGATCAACAATGCCGGCATTTCGTTTGGCGGTCCGGTCGAAATCCAAGATATCGAGGCAACCCAACTCACCTTCGACACCAATGTCTTTGGCGCGCAACGGATGATCCGCGCCGTTTTGCCCAGCATGCGTGAAGCGCGCAGCGGGTTAATCATCAACATCACATCGCAATTGGGCCGCGTGATCGCGCCGTCTTACGGCATGTATTCGCCCAGCAAATTTGCGCTTGAGGCGTTGAGCGAAGGGCTCGCCTATGAATTGGTGCCGCATGGTGTCGATGTCACCATCGTTGAACCGGGTGGTTACCCCACGATGATCTGGTCCAACGCGAACACAAATTCGGTCGCCCTGCTGGAACGGTCCGATGACACGCACACATCTGGCTATCCCGCGCTCGTCTCTCGCCTTGGTCAACGCACCGGCGGCGGATCGACCGATCCGATGGACGTGCCGCGCGCCATGGCCGACATTATCGCTCAACCGCCGGGCACACGCCCCCTTCGCGTGCCGGTTCACCCGGGAGGAAAGCCACAGATCGCGATCAACACTCTGACTGCGCAAGTACAGGTCGATTGGCTGGGGGCCAGCCCATTTGGCCCATGGATCAAGGATGTTCACAACGTCTGACTGGTCAATCCGCACGACGGGCGTTAGAGGGCGCGCAATCAATTTTATAAAGAAAGCACACAGCCATGGGTTTCCGTTGTGGAATCGTGGGACTGCCCAATGTTGGAAAGTCCACTTTGTTCAACGCTCTGACAGAGACGCAGGCCGCTCAGGCTGCGAATTATCCGTTTTGCACGATTGAACCCAATGTCGGTCAGGTCGCCGTGCCCGATCCCCGTTTGGACAAGATCGCCGCAATCGCGACAAGCGCGAAAGTGATCCCAACACAGCTTGGCTTTGTGGACATTGCCGGCCTTGTGAAAGGCGCCAGCGCGGGCGAAGGTTTGGGCAACCAGTTCCTAGGCAATATCCGCGAGGTCGATGCAATTGTGCACGTTCTGCGGTGTTTCGAAGACGACGATATTCAACACGTCTCCAACCATGTCGATCCCATTGCGGACGCCGAAGTGGTGGAAACAGAATTGATGCTCTCAGACCTCGAAAGTCTTGAGAAACGCGTCGCAAACGCAGAAAAACGCGGCAAAAGCGGCGATAAAGAAGCCAAGGCGCTCGCAAGTGTGTTGGGCCAAGCGCTCGAATTGCTCAAAGACGGCAAACCAGCCCGCCTTACCGTTCCAGAAGGCGACGAAGAAGAACGCCTGTTCGCGCAGGCGCAATTGCTGACGGCAAAACCGATCCTTTATGTCTGCAACGTCGCAGAAGAAGACGCAGCAGATGGCAACGAGCTTACCGCCAAAGTCTTCGCCAAAGCCGAAGCCGACGGTGCGCAGGCGGTTGTTGTGTCCGCCGCGATTGAATCCGAATTGGTCGAAATGCCGATGGAAGACCGCGAAGAATACCTCACCGAACTGGGCCTAACGGAAAGCGGGCTGACCCGTGTGATCCGCGCAGGCTACACATTGCTGGGCCTGCAGACTTTCTTCACCGCAGGGCCCAAAGAATCTCGCGCATGGACCTTCCCCGCAGGCGCGAAAGCCCCACAAGCCGCCGGCGAAATCCACACGGACTTCGAAAAAGGCTTCATCCGCGCAGAAACGATCGCCTACGATGATTTTATCGAACTGAACGGCGAAGCGGGCGCGAAAGAAGCCGGCAAGATGCGTCAAGAGGGCAAGGATTACGACGTCCAAGACGGCGATATCATGCTGTTTAAATTTAACGTTTGATGGGGTTGCGATAAGGCCGCTGTTGCGGGTGATAGCGGACATTGCTTCTCCGATTAAAACCAAGCCCTCAAACCGATTACCACCTTCAGCCCATTCGGGTCTTCGCCAGCGGTACGAGCTGTGTTGGCCGTTTCTCCGAGTGCGGCCTCGTATTCGATCCCGATATAGGGCGCGAACTCGCGTTCGATCTCGTAGCGCAACCGCACACCCGGCTCGACTTTGGTGATCCCAGCACCGATGCCGCGCTCGGGAATGTCTTGTGCTGACAATTCAACCTCAAGACGCGGCTGAATGATTAACCGCTGTGTGATCCGTTGGTCATACTCGCCCTCCAAGCGCGCCGTTAGGTCGCCGCGATCCGATAAGAACAGCGCGCCGTCGACATGGAACAAGTAAGGCGCGAGGCCTTGCACACCGATGACGAGATGCCCGCGTGTGTCCGCCTCTGGATCAAAACGCACACCCGCTTGCAGATCGAAGAAAGGGCCGATGGCACGGCTGTAGAGAGCCTGTATCTCTGCGTCCTCCAATTCTCCGTCAAACTCGCCTTCACCCTCGGTCTTGATCACGAAGCGGTCAATGTCACCACCGTAGAAGGCCTGCGCGTCCCAGACATACCCGTCCTCGCCACCATCGACGGCGATACGAGCCTCTAGTCTCTCGATTAGAACGCTGCCTGTGCGCATCCCGCCGTTCTCGCGGGCTAGGCTCTCGCGGCTTGGTGCCATGGCCTCGGCACCCCAGATCGCGTCGGCTGCATGGCGAGGGCCATCGAGGGCTCGTGCAGGCACTGCGTCTTCCGGCGCTGCGCCGGGGACAGACTTGTCCGTGGTCACACCGTGCTGGCTATGATCTATTGACCCATGATCCATGGTGGAATGGTCAGTATGGGCGTCCTGATCGCTGTCGCCATGTTCAGAGTGGTCCATGGACCCATGGTCCATTCCGTCATGGCCTTCGTGCTCATCTTTCGGCGGGCACTGTTCGGGCGGCAGGTGCCCCATCGCGCAATGATCGATTTCGGGGGCCATCTCTAGCTGCAGGCCGCTTCCATGAGACGAATGATCTTGTGCCGCCAATGGCGTGCAGAGCGGAACGGCAATCAGTGCCGCACTAGCAAGCAGAAGAACGCGCATCAGCCTAAAGCCCCGTCGGGGAATGGCCGCACCGTTACAACCTGCATCATCCCTGCATGCATGTGATAGAGCAGGTGGCAGTGGAAGGCCCAGTCGCCCGGTTCATTGGCAGTCAGATCAAAGGTCGCGGTGCCGCCCGGCTGGACAACCATCGTGTGCTTTAAGGGTTGGTGCATGTGATCCGCTCCGTTGACCATCTCGAAAAAATGGCCGTGCAGGTGGATTGGGTGCGCCATCATAGTCTGATTGACCAGCTTGACGCGGACACGCTCGTCATAACCGAAGCGGATCGGTTCATCGGTTACGGCAGTGAACTTCTTGCCATCGAACGACCACATATAGCGTTCCATGTTCCCGGTGAGATGTATCTCCATCTCCCGTTCAACCTCGCGGTGCGGGTTCATACGCTTGGCCTTTAAATCGGTGTAGCGCAGCACGCGGTGTGGCACATCGTCTAGGCCGAGGCCGGGGAAGTCCATGCGGTCCATCGGCATCGGCGCGACCATATCGACGCCGGGTCCTGCCTCGACATCATCGGGCAGCAACGAGGTATCACGCATATCGTGGTCCATATTGCCCATATCATGTCCCATCGCGGCATGATCCATCATGCCCATATCGGTCATCGTCAGCGTTGGTATTTCGCGTAGGGCTGGCGGCGTAGCGATGTGGCCGGGATGCGAGGTGAGGCTGGCGACGCCCATGCCGCTGCGGTCCATTGCCTCTGCGACAATGGCATGGCTGCCATCGGACGGGGCGACAATGACGTCATAGGTTTCAGCAACGCCGATTTGGAACTCGTCCACCTCAACCTCGTCCACGTCCTGCCCATCGGTTTGAATGACTGTCATTGGCACGCCGGGGATGCGCACATTGAAGAAGGTCATGGCAGAGCCATTAATAACCCGCAGCCGCACACGCTCGCCCGGTTTGAACTCCAATTGCAGATCATCGGAAGGCCCATGCCCGTTGATAAGGTAGGTGTAGGTCTGGCCTGATACATCCGCGATGTCTCGCGGGTTCATTCGCATCTGCCCCCACATGCGCCGCATCTCGCCAGACATCTCGCCTTCGGTCGCGCTCTGCATCTGGTTTTGAAAGTAGTGCTCTCCAACCTTCAGAAGCCGCATGATCTGGTGCGGGTGGATCGGGGTGAACTCGCTCAAAAGGACCACATAGTCGCGGTCATAGCGTGGGTCAGGGTCGTTGCTCTCAATGATGATCGGGCCGTAATGCCCCGCCTGCTCTTGAAGGCCGGAGTGCGAGTGCCACCAATAGGTGCCATTCTGACGGACCGGAAATTCATAGGTGAACGTCTCGCCCGGCTTGATACCGGGAAAACTGACACCCGGCACTCCATCGAACTGAAACGGCAAGAGTAGGCCGTGCCAGTGGATCGAACTGTCTTCTTGCAGATTGTTGGTGACATTGAGGCGAATGTCCTGCCCCTCGCGCAAACGGATTAGCGGCCCCGGCACTGTGCCATTCACTGCAAAGGCATGCCCAGAGCGCCCACCCGTCATGAGATGCGCATCACCGATTGAAAGGTTGATGTCTTCACCTGACAGTTCGCCAAAGCCTTTGCGTGCGTGCGCCATCGACTGGCCACGAGCCCATTCAGGCATTGCAAGCGATGATGCCGCCGCTAGGGCGGCCGTGCTGGTAATCAGTTTACGGCGAGAAAGTTGAGGCATGTTGAAGGTCATCTCGGTTGAAAGATTAAGAAACCTATATATACCCCCATAGGGTATTTCAATGAGGATCGCGACATGGCCAACGGCACCGAAAATGTTAGGAGCGCCAAGCTGAACCGCCTCAAGCGGATCGAAGGGCAAGTGCGCGGTGTTGCACAAATGGTCGAAGATGACCGCTACTGCATGGACATCCTGCACCAGATAGCCGCAATCAAATCAGCACTAGCGAAGGTCGAGACGCAGGTTCTCAAGGATCACGCGGCATGCTGCGTTGCAGAGGCCATCACCAGCGGTGACGAAGGTGAGCAACGCGAGAAGTTTGAGGAACTCGTGGACCTCTTGGAGCGGACGCGGAAGTAGGATGTGATAATGTCCGTAAATGGGTCGCAAGCGGACATTCTACAATGTCGCTCAATGCCGTCCAAACAGCTTCTCAACATCGTCCATACCCAGCTTCACCCAAGTCGGCCGGCCATGATTGCATTGACCTGATCGCGGGGTTGCTTCCATCTCGCGCAGTAGGGCGTTCATTTCGGTCACGTTGAGCACCCGCCCTGCCCGCACCGATCCATGACACGCCATTGTCGCAAGCACGAGTTCGAGCTTTTCTGAAAGAAGCAGCGATCCGCTGTCCTCTTGCTTCCCATGTTTGGCGATGTCGTCGGCTAAGTCTTGAAGCAGTTTGCCGCTGTCCGCTTTCGCAATCGCAGAGGGCACCGCGCGCACCAACATCGCGGCGGGGCCGAACCGCTCAACCGTCAAGCCAAAGCGCGCTAACCCCTCCGCTGCGTCTTCCAAACGGTCGCAATCTGCCTCGTCCATTTCGACGACGTCAGGCACCAACAAGGCCTGTGATCGGGTCACCGCCTCTTCTGCGCCTGCCGCCTTCAACCGCTCTAGCACGAGCCGTTCATGCGCGGCGTGTTGATCGACTAGGATCAACCCATCGGCGCTTTCCGCCACGATATACGTGTTCGCCACCTGACCGCGCGCTATCCCCAACGGATATTGTTGGGCATTTTCGGGCAGTGGTGCCGCTTCTTCGGCGCGACCTTGCGGTAGAGCTGTGTCTGTATGTGAGGTAGCGGGTGCAGTTCCCCAATCCACACGCGGTTCCGCGACGTGCGATCCGGGTGATGGCTGGTTTTGGGACCAATCGCGGCCTTCGAAAATGGAACGCATTGCTGGCGCTTGCTCGGGCTCTTGCTGCCAGCGCTCCATCGCCGCACGGTCCGGGCCCTGTGCACTGCGCCGGTCGCCTGTGGCCAATGCCTTGCGCAGGCCGGAAACGATAAAGCCGCGCACATGGGCAGCATCGCGAAATCGCACTTCTGTCTTGGCGGGATGGACATTCACATCCACATCTTGCGGTGGAATTTCGAGGAAAAGCGCTAAAACCGCATGGCGATCGCGTGCCAACATATCGGAATAGGCGCCCCGCACCGCCCCCGTTAGCAACCGATCTTTCACAGGGCGACCATTCACAAATAGATATTGATGATCTGCGACGCCGCGATTGTACGTTGGCAATCCGGCCAGTCCCGTCAAACGCATCACCCCGTGCGGCGTTTCCCGCTCCAACTCAATTTCAACCGCGTTGTCTTTCAGTTCCCGCGCAACAATTTGCGAAACACGGGTCGCCAACCCTTCGTCAACTTGGGTCGACAACGCCTTGCGGCTTTTGCCTTCTGATCCGTTTTCCAAAGTGAACGCGATTTCGGGCCGCGCCATCGCAAGCCGCCGTACGATATCGAGGCATGCAATGTATTCACTGCGCGGGGTGCGTAGGAATTTGCGACGCGCAGGGACCTTTGCGAATATTTGCTCGACCCGAACTCGGGTGCCGACGGGCAGCGCTGCGGGACCATCTTCGATTAGTTCGCCGTGATCGATGACTTTGCGCCACCCATCATTTGCGCCTGCCACACGGCTTTCCAATGTCATCCGCGCGACACTGGCAATGGATGGCAACGCTTCCCCACGAAATCCGAGGGAAGACACCAATTCGATCGCCTCATCCGGCAACTTCGAAGTCGCATGCCGTTCCAATGCGAGCGCCATGTTGTCAGGGTCCATCCCACACCCGTCATCGGTCACTTCCAAACGGGTCAATCCACCATCTGTCAACGCAACACCGATTCGCGTCGCACCGGCATCAATCGCGTTCTCGACCAGCTCCTTTAATGCCGCAGCGGGCCGTTCAACCACTTCACCAGCGGCAATTCGGTTCACAAGAGCGTTGGGAAGGCGGCGAATTTGGGGCATTTGTCGCAATCTAGACTGCACACGCCGCAAATTCGAGGGCTACGGGGGAAAATACTCGTTCCCGTCAACAATAATTTTAGCCTTTTTGACAAGGTTTCGCTAGGCGTCATGGGTCTTGTCAATTTTGGGATCAATTGCGGGCACCCGGCTGATTCAGAGGAAACCACCGCAAACACGATCCCGCTACGGAAAAAATAAAAAATGAGCTTTTTTGCCAATCTGTTCAAATTTGGGTCGCAGAACATGGCCATCGACTTGGGGACCGCCAACACGCTTGTGTATGTGCAGGACCAGGGCATCATCTTGGACGAACCATCGGTTGTCGCGATCGAAACCATCAACGGTATCAAACGCGTCAAAGCGGTGGGCGATGATGCGAAGATGATGATGGGCAAGACCCCGGACACCATCGAAGCAATCCGCCCTTTGCGTGATGGCGTTATCGCCGACATCGAAATCGCGGAAGAGATGATCAAACACTTCATCCGCAAGGTGCACGGCAAACGCAATCTGTTCCGCTATCCCGAAATCGTGATTTGTGTGCCGTCGGGCTCTACATCGGTTGAGAAGCGCGCCATCCGCGACGCGGCGTCCAACGCCGGCGCATCCGAAGTGCACCTTATCCTTGAACCAATGGCCGCCGCTATTGGCGCCGATATGCCGGTTACTGAACCGGTGGGTTCGATGGTCGTAGATATTGGTGGCGGGACAACCGAGGTTGCGGTCCTATCCTTGCGCGGATTGGCATACACTACGTCGGTACGCACAGGCGGCGATAAGATGGACGAAGCCATCGTTTCCTATGTCCGTCGACATCACAACCTGCTGATCGGCGACGCGACGGCGGAACGCATCAAAAAGGATTACGGCATCGCCATGATCCCAGAAGACGGCGCAGGCGAAAGCATCACGTTGAAGGGCCGCGATCTTGTGAACGGCGTGCCCAAAGAAATCACTATCAACCAGGCACACATCGCAGAGGCTCTTTCGGAACCGATTGGTGCGATTGTCGAAGGCGTTCGGATCGCGTTGGAAAACACCGCCCCGGAATTGGCCGCCGATATCGTGGATCAAGGCATCGTTCTGACCGGCGGCGGGGCATTGATCCGCCGTTTGGACGAACATCTTCGCGAAGAAACCGGTCTGCCTGTTTCCATCGCCGAAGACCCGTTGACCTGTGTTGCGATCGGCACGGGTCGGGCCATGGAAGATCCGATTTATCGCGGCGTCTTAATGACAGCCTAAATTTCGTTCCACGCACAATTCGCGCGGGAGTTAACACTACTAGGGACTGGACAAACCCATGGCGCCGCCAACATCGCGTCGATCGGGCTTTTCGAAAAAGCAGCAATATTCGGTCTTTACCGGGTATCTGTTGGCGACGCTTGGCGCCTTAGTCGGATTGGGTCTTCTGGCGATATCTCTTTGGCAACCATCCTTGTTCCAACCGTTGCGCGGTGCGGCCACCGATGCAGTCTCTCCCGTAGGACAAGCGACTGCCACGGCCCGTGCGGGCGGTAACAACACGTGGGATACGATATCGGGCTATTGGAACGCGGGCGGGCAAAACGCCGAATTGCGCCGGGAGGTGGAGATTGCCCGAATCCGATTGGCCGAAGCCGAAGCGGTAGAAACCGAAAATCGTCGATTGAAGGCCTTGCTTGGTCTCGCAGACGAGGAAATTACTCCGATTGTGTCTGCGCGCTTGGTGGGCTCCAGCGCGTCGAGCGCGCGGCGGTTCGCCTATATTGGTGTTGGTGAAAGCGACGGCGTGGCCACGGGTATGCCGGTCCATTCCGAACGAGGCGTTATCGGACGTGTTTTGGAAACGGCGCGCGGTTCGTCGCGTGTCCTGCTTTTGACTGACAGCGAAAGCGTGCTGCCCGTGCGGCGGGCATCGGACCAAACGGTGGCCTTCGCAGAGGGGCGCGGTGATGGCTTACTGCGCATTCGCCTCATCAATCTGGGCCTCAACCCATTAGAGATCGGCGATGTCTTCGTGACGAGCGGCGCCGGAGGATATTACCGACCTGGTGTAGCGGTTGCTGTGTTGAGCGAAATTACATCAGATGGCGGAATCGCTCGGTTGATCGCGGAACCTTCGGCTACAAATTACATCGTTGTTGAGCCGATTTACGAACCGCTGGCTGTGGAAGCATCCGGCGTGCGTGAACGCGACGACCTTAGCGAACTGGAATCCGCCGCAACCACGGATAGCGGATCGGGCGAAGCCGGTTCGGATAACGGAGCAAGCACCGGGTCCGATGCGGAGCCGGGTGAGTGATCGATCGGCTGGCCACCCCGCATCAACGCCGCGCCTATGGTAGAGGCGGCATCAACCGCGTTACATCGCCATGGCGCGCCAACACCGTGCCATACGCCTCCATCATGCTGGGATCGCTGTTGCCAATATGGATATTGGCCGATGTGATGCCCGTCGCCCCGCCATTGGGGTATATGATTTTCCTGTGCTGGCGAGTGATGCGGCCGGGGCTGATGCCATTGTGGGTGGGCGTGCCGTTGGGCGCGTTCGACGATCTGTTCAGCGGGCAACCGTTTGGAAGTGCCATTTTTCTTTGGTCCATCACGATGATCGCGCTCGAGTTGATCGAAACACGGTTTCCATGGCGCGGTTTTTGGCAGGATTGGTTCACCGCCGGTCTAGCCATGATCTTGTATGTCATCTCAGCTATGGTGGTTTCTGGTGCATCTGTGACTGAACATTTGGTGGTGGCCGCGGTGCCACAGATGATATTTTGCGTCCTTCTCTACCCGCTATTTGCGCGGTTGATCGCTTGGTTGGATAAATTCCGACTGTCCCGATCAAGGAGGATCGGTTGACCCGGTTTTTTAGTCTCAAAAACGGCGCAAGACGGGCGCAAAACAAACGCGCATCATTCGTCAACGCATCCACATTGAAACATACATTCGACCGGCGCGCCGTGGTTGTCGGCGGGTTGCAATACGGCGTGGGCATATTGTTGGCCGCGCGTATGGGCTATCTCGCCATAGCCGAGAATGAAAAATACCGGCTGGAATCCGAAAGCAATCGGGTAAACCTCACCTTGATCCCGCCGCGACGGGGTTGGATCCTGGATCGCAATGGCGCCCCGCTCGCCTCCAATCGTGCCGATTTCCGCGTGGATGTCATCCCGGAACGATTGACCGATGCCGACGCAATGTTGGATCAAATCGGTGGGCTACTTGGGCTGGAACCCGATCGCATCACTGACCTCAAAACCGAAGTCGCCGCTTCGCGTGGGTTTGCGCCAATCGAGGTCGCCAGCGGATTGGATTATGAACAATTCGCCGCGCTCAGCGTGCGTCTCCCCGATATGCAGGGCGTGGTTCCCCAACGCGGTTTTTCTCGGTTCTATCCGACCGCATCCAGCGTGGGCCATCTGATCGGCTATGTTGGTCCCGCCAACGCCGAAGAATACGAAGAAGACCGCAATCCCATCTTGATCACGCCGGGCCATAAGATCGGCAAAGACGGATTGGAGAAACAGTTTGAACAGGACTTGCGCGGGGTGCCGGGTGCTCGCCGTGTCGAAGTCACCGCCGGCGGACGGATCGTGCGCGATCTGGAAACGCGCGACGATATTCAAGGCGATCCGGTTCGGTTGACCATTGATGGTCCCCTACAAGATTACGCCGCGCGCCGGATCGGCCTTGAAAGCGGATCGGTCGTGGTGATGGATTGTCTCACCGGCGACCTTTTGTGCATGGCGTCCATGCCCAGTTTCGATCCGAACAGCTTTTCCGACGGGATCGGGAGTGTGGAATATTCCATGTTGCGCGAAGATCGCCGGGTGCCATTGCGCAACAAGGTTTTGAAAGGTCTCTATCCACCGGGATCGACCGTAAAGCCGATGCATTGCATGGCATTCTTGAAGGCAGGGGTAAAGCCAACCGATACGATTGTGTGCGGCGGTGGGCGGCGGATCGGCAATCGCTTCTTTAACTGTCACAGCAATCACGGCGTTGTCGATATGGACAAAGCCATTGCCCAATCGTGCGACAGCTATTTCTATCATTTCGCCCAAGCTGTTGGCTTTGATCAGGTTGCGACGATGGCCAAGGACCTGGGCATGGGTCAGGAATTTCCGCTGCCCGTCACCAGCCAGTTTTACGGCACGGTCCCGACACCGGATTGGAAATTCAATAAGTTCGGACGCGAATGGCAACCGTTTGACACAGTGAACGCGTCAATCGGGCAAGGGTATTACCTGGCCAGCCCTTTACAATTGGCGGTGATGAGCGCGCGTCTTGCCACGGGTCGTCGGCTTAACCCGCGTTTGATCCTTGGTGGGGTGCAAGAAGATCCGCTCAGCTACAATTTCAACAGCGAGGAAATCGGCCATATCCGTCAGGCCATGAGCAATGTCGTCAACGGTGCGGGCACCGCTCGGCGCGCGCGCCTGCCCCTGCCCGACGTACAGATTGCGGGCAAAACGGGCACGGCTCAGGTTGTTTCATTGAGCGTTTCAAACGGCCGCACGGGACCATGGAAATATCGCGATCACGGCCTCTTCACATTCTTCGCGCCAACCGAAAACCCCCGATACGCCGGGGCCGTTGTGATTGAACACGGCGGTGGTTCGGGTTCCGCCTATCCCATTGCTCGTGACGTGATGACATTCTTGTTTGACCCGCAAAAAGGGTTGGATGCGCTCAGATCGCTCGAACAACAATGGGGCGGCACCGCACAGGAACGGTTGGAGAAGAATTACGCAGCATACGCCGCGGAAAGAGGCGCAACGGTTGCGCCCCCTCCCCGTCGCGACGAAGAGATTTTTGACAGGGTCGAGGCAGAAGCCCGCGTTGCCGCGCAGCAATCTGAGAAAATTGCCGACGAATTTGTTGCTCCGCGCGAAGGGCAATACTGATGCAAAGCGCACGCGGCGGCATTATCCCCGAACCCATCGCCCGACAGCCATGGAGCATGTTGATCCCCTTGTTTCTGCTGGTCGCATTCGGGGCTGCGGTTCTGTATTCGGCGGCGGGCGGTTCAATGACCCCCTATGCTTCATCGCATCTTATCCGGTTCAGCGTGTTCTTGGTGATGGCATCGGTGATCGCATCGTTACCCCGCAATTTTGTGCGGTTCATGACCTACCCCGCCTATATCGTCGTTTTGCTGATGTTGTTGGCGGTTGAAATTTTGGGTCAGGTGCGCGGCGGCAGTCAGCGGTGGCTGGACCTTGGGTTTATGGATCTTCAGCCATCCGAATTGATGAAACCCGTGATCGTCGTGACGTTGGCGCATTACTTCTCAAGCCTTCCCGTCGGTATGATAGCCAGTTGGCGGGCATTGGTCGTGCCGGGGGCATTGATCGGCATGCCCGTCGGTCTGGTATTGCTGCAGCCGGATTTGGGAACATCACTTGCGATTGTGTTCGGCGGCGGCGTCGTCATGTTGTTGGCAGGATTGCCGATGCGTTGGTTCTTAACCGGCGGAGCGGCAGCCATCGCAGCAGCGCCGCTGGTGTTCTTCTTTGGCTTGCAGGATTATCAACAGCGCCGGGTGATGACGATGTTCGACCCCGAAGCCGACGCGCTGGGCGCTGGATATCACATCGCCCAATCCAAAATTGCGATCGGATCGGGCGGCATCTTTGGCAAAGGGTTCAACAACGGGTCGCAAAGCCATTTGCAATATCTGCCCGAACCCCACACCGATTTCGTTTTTGCCACTATGGCGGAGGAATGGGGTTTGGTCGGGGGGCTGTTTGTGCTCGCCGTGTTCAGCATTATTTTGCGCTGGGGCTTGTCCGTTGCGCGGGACAACAGGGATCGGTTCTCCAACTTGCTCGCTGCCGGCATGGCCGCGACGATATTCTTCTACATCGCGGTCAATTTGTTGATGGTCATGGGAATGGCCCCGGTCGTTGGCATACCGCTTCCGTTTATGAGCCATGGGGGGTCATCAATGATGACCAACATGATTTGTATCGGCGCGATGATGATGGTCAATCGGTGGAACCGCAACGCCCCGCGCGGCGGCTTATCGAGCTAGGCGGGAGCGTCAGACCCTCGGATCAAATCCGAACCAAGCCCAATCTTAACGCCTTCACAACCGCACCAACACGGTCGCTAACGTCCAATTTGACGTAGATCCTTTTGGAATAGGTTTTCACCGTGTCCGGCGACAAATCGAGGATCGTAGCAATGGCGCTGACCGATTTTCCCTTAGCGGTCCACGTCAACACTTCGATTTCTCGTTCGGACAAAGCGGGGACTTGGGCACTCTCATCCAGCAGAATACAGATCCGTTGATGGCACGATTGCGCCACGCTGCGAACAATGCCCATTGGACCGCTGGGCACCTCTGATACCGCTCGATCGAAATCAAACGCGCAATACGCGTCGCGGCCGCCCGGACCAAACAACGGAACACCAAACCCGTGGATCAATCCGTGGCGCAGCATCTGGGAAAAATATGCGTCATTGCCCGGACTGTTCTGTCCGGCGTCCATGGCATCTTTCCAGGTCATCATCCCACCGTGGCGCAAAACCCGTTGCGGAATGGGGTCGTCCTTCCGGAATTCCTCATCCTGATAAAGCGCAAGCCATTCCGGGCTGTACCCCTCGGTGTAGACAGCGGGCGTCTGGGAAGTCGGTTCGTCGAACAACGGTGTCACGTGATAACTCATGCGGACGACGCCTTGTGCCCAGCAAGTATCGCGCGCGAAACGGAGCACCGCGCCGATGTCGGTCAAAGCCTCGATCTGGTCGAAAAACCGCTGCATGATACATCTTGTTACCATAAGTCCCCCAATTGGGCGACTTTCCGTAAACGTAAACATCGGCCAGAAGCCGCGCAGGCTCTGAGGAGCTCCCGGCGTTCGGGTCGCAAAACCGAAACAATCGGCACGTAGTTGAACGCTTAAGTCCTGACGGCAGAAGCGCACCCCCCAAATGGCGCTGATTGCCGTCAGGCACCTGTTTTAACGATGAGAGTTTTGATCATGACCCGCTTGCGGAACGCCAAAAATCGCGTCTGTCGCACCCTTCTTGCCTGGCAGCGGAGGCCAACCCCAGAACAGTATGCGACCACCGATGATATGGAACGCATGGCCAAAGTATTGATCCGCCACCGCTCGGAGGGGTACGAAACAACCCTTCGCCAGTTGCACAAAATCTCCGATATGTCCCAACCCAAAGCCTTGACCGTGATTGCGCAACTCGAAAACAGCGGGATTATTGCGATCGACCACAATATTGGCGATGCCTTTGAATCCGTCGTGATCGTAGACGCAGACGCACAGTCGCGTCTGGATGCGGTGATCACCCAAGGACAAACCAAAGGCGGAAAAGTGGCTGCGTGACCGCAGCCGAATACGGTGGTCATTTGTAGTATGACCGTTATACGCGCCATTCGTGATTCGGATGGGATGACAAAGTCCCCTTCCCCATGAGGCACCGATGGAATGGATCGGTACGGACGCATAGCTCAGTTGGTAGAGCAGCTGACTCTTAATCAGCGGGTCGTAGGTTCGAACCCTACTGCGTCCACCACCATCATCGATAGAGGCTTTCCCTTCCAACAGTCCTGCATAGAACGGTCTTTTGTGACGCCGCGATCACATCTGATAGCACATTCGATAGGTTGCCATCACATTATAATGTGATAAATAGCCACAATGAGCACATCGATCATCACACGCGTCCGCACTCTCATTGACAGCGGCGAGATGACCAAAGCCGGCTTGGCCCGCGCTGCTGGTCTCCATGCAAACACTTTGCGCGAGGCGACGGAGCCGGATTGGAATCCGACCGCCGACACTCTCGCCAAACTCGAATCGTTCTTAGACGCCAATGACGACAGCCCTGTTCTTGTCGGTATCGAAGAGATTATCGACGAGGCGCGCAACGGCAGAATGTACATTCTGGTCGACGATGAAGATCGCGAGAATGAGGGCGACCTTATTATCCCGGCACAGATGGCAACGCCGGCGGCCGTAAATTTCATGGCGACGCATGGGCGCGGCCTGATCTGTCTCGCTTTGGATAAGGCACGCGTCGATCAACTCGCGCTGGAACCGATGAGCCGCAACAACAAAGAAAGCATGCAAACCGCCTTCACCATCTCGATTGAGGCGAAAGAAGGCGTGACCACCGGCATTTCCGCAGCGGACCGTGCGCGCACCATCTCGGTAGCGATTGACGCGACAAAGGGACCGGATGACATCGTCACACCTGGCCATGTCTTCCCTCTAACCGCACGCGACGGTGGCACTTTGGTGCGCGCCGGTCACACAGAGGCGGCGGTCGACATCTCACGCTTGGCCGGGTTGAACCCCAGCGGCGTGATCTGTGAGATCATGAACGAAGATGGGACGATGGCGCGTCTCGAAGATCTCGTGACCTTTGCGCGCAAACATGGGCTTAAAATTGGCACCATTCGCGATCTGATCGCCTATCGCATGCGCAACGACCATCTGGTTGAGCGCTTGGGTGAGCGGAATTTTGAAAGCGATTATGGCGGGCAGTGGCGTTTGATCACCTATCGCGATCGCGTCGCCAACAGCGAAGCTTATGTACTACAAAAAGGGCACGTCTCCGCCGATGAGCCTACCCTTGCCCGGGTTCACCCCATTTCGGTCTTCGACGATATCCTTGGCGCACCCGGCCCGCGCAAACGCACTTTGCAACGGGCGATGGATGCAATTGGCGATCACGGATCGGGCGTGATTGTCATTCTAACCCAACGTGTCGGTTCAAGCGGCGAATGGACTCAGGATGAGGAAATCCGCAACATTGGCATCGGCAGTCAGATTTTGGCCGATCTGGGCGTGAACGAAATGGTTCTCTTGTCCAATTCCCGACCTGACCTTGTCGCGCTAGACGGTTACGGCATCACGATCACCGATCACAAATCTATTCCGGAGTAATCCCCATGGCCAAATTCCTAATCGTCGAAGCCCGTTTCTATGCCGCGCTCAACGACATGCTTGTCGCCGGGGCAAAGGCCGCTCTCGAAGCGGAGGGACACGAAACAGAAGTCCTCACTGTGCCGGGTGCCTTAGAAATTCCGGGCGCCATCGCCTTGGCTGCGGAAAGTGGCGAATACGACGGTTTTGTCGCGATCGGCGTCGTCATTCGCGGTGAAACCTACCACTTTGAAATTGTTGCCGGGGAAAGCGCGCGGGCGATCATGGCATTGACCATGGATGGTATCGCAATCGGCAATGGCATTTTGACTGTAGAGAACGACGATCAAGCCTTGGTACGCGCCGATCCAGCGCAGAAGGACAAAGGCGGCGAAGCGGCAAAAGCGGCAATCGCGTTGCTGAAATTGGCAGAACGATTTGACCGCTAGGTAAGAGAATTGCGCCCAAAAGACGTGTATCGGCCGTTTTTAGGCCCGAAATAGGTGTTTCTACGGATACAGTTCTTCATAAGAGCAGCCTAACAATCGGTAAGCAAAGCAATTCCAAAAAACCCGGGTCGCACTGGATCGGATACAAACGTGATCAACCTGACAATCGGCGAAACGCTCGAACTGCAAGACTGTAGAAGGGCGCTCGAACGCACCCTTGATCGGCTTGACCATTTGGGCGCTGGCCTCGCAGCCATCCACGTCAATGCAGCGATAGAACAATTGAACGGCAATCTCGAAGCCATCGTCAAATTGTGTCAGGAGCAAAGCCCGACACCATCTCATTGCGATGATTTCAATTGGGATCACATTGGGAACGGCGACATCCCCAGAGTGACGCACTAGGTCACTTTTAAAGCCAACACATTCATAGCGTTAATGGCGAACGCGCGTGACCTACGCGCTTTTCCGTAATGTGCAGCCCTAAGTCCTTCGCCTAATAGGCGAGAGGGGCATTTCTGATCAATCTGATCGACCAATTTGGTGTCTGCCCCCAAGTGGAGACCGTCTTGGCGTCAGCCAGCATCCTTGTGCGCTGCAATTCAAATGGGCCTATCCCCGTGCCGTTCGGCGCGGCCCATCGCCATGCGACCAACCGCGCCCCTCTAAGGGAAGATGCAGCGCCGCAGTCCGTTACCTCGGCATCGTCGGTGCGGTCATGAACGAGCTCAAAGACGGGCGCTTGTTGGCCGATCTGCATATCCAAGACGCAAAGCAAGCCGAAGAGGCGGGTCTAAACCTCGACAGTTTGGCCGATCAACTGGCCATGATCGCCAATGAACTGCGCCGCGGCGAACATTCCACACCGCAAAAAGAAGATCCCACTGCGCCGATAAAGCCGGTTCGCTTGGCCAGCGGTTTGAGCGATCACGCCCATCCCGTCCATGCCCATCCAACATCGGAAACCCGGTTGGGTCATCATGATCCTCTAACACAGCGGGCAATCTACGCCGCCGCCGCTCGTCAGGTGTACGATAAAAGACGTCGGCGCACCGCGTTGTTTGGCAATGCAGAGTTGTTCGGGGAGCCTGCGTGGGACATCCTTCTCGACCTGTATATCGCGCATGCCGAAAAAAAACCCGTCTCTGTGTCCAGCGCATGCATTGGTTCTGCGGCACCGCCGACCACAGGCCTACGATGGTTGGGTGTGTTGGCGGAAAACGATCTAATCCTGCGCGAACACGACCCCGAGGATCAGCGCCGAGTTCTGGTCCGGCTAACCGATCGCGGCATTGCATCGATGGATCAATACTTCTCTGGCGCGGGAACGTCGATTTAGACGCTCCCGCTTGTCCAGACGGCCGGGCCTGTTCCTACCCACCCTGTGATATCGGGCTCGGCCTATTCCTTGCCAAAGCCCCGGATCTTACGCGGATAGAGCGCCGAAACAGCCACGCCCGGCATAAACCGCGCTGTCGCCCAATTCCTCTTCGATGCGGATCAACTGGTTGTATTTTGCCAACCTGTCCGACCGCGCAAGCGAACCGGTTTTGATCTGACCGCAATTGGTCGCAACCGCCAAATCGGCGATCGTTGCATCTTCTGTCTCACCCGAACGGTGGCTCATTACCGAAGTGTAGCGGGCGCGTGTGGCCATATCGACAGCGGCCAAAGTCTCGGTCAGGGTACCAATCTGATTGACCTTCACCAAAAGCGAATTGGCCAATCCTTTGTCGATCCCGTCGGACAGCCGCGCCGGATTGGTCACAAACAGATCATCTCCGACCAATTGGACCCGATCGCCAATCATTTGAGTGACGGCGGCCCAGCCTTCGAAATCGTCTTCGTCCATACCGTCTTCGATCGAGCGGATCGGATAATCATTGCACAATTTGGCAAGGTATTCGGCCATTCCGGCACCGTCGAGGCTAAGCCCCTCGCCCGAGATTTCGTATTTGCCGTCGCGATAGAATTCCGTCGCGGCGCAATCGAGGGCTAGGACGATGTCTTCACCTGGTTTGAACCCAGCCTGTTCCACCGACGCCATAATGAAATCGAGCGCCGCACGTGTGCTGGCCAGATCAGGCGCAAACCCGCCTTCATCGCCCACACTCGTGGCCAATCCTTTGTCCGAAAGGCCTTTCTTGAGCGTGTGGAACACTTCTGAGCCCCAACGAACCGCTTCGGCGATGTCAGGGGCGCCCACTGGCATGATCATGAATTCTTGGATGTCGATCGGATTGTCAGCGTGTTCTCCGCCATTGATGATGTTCATCATTGGCACCGGTAGAACATGCGCGGATACGCCGCCCAGATACGAATAGAGCGGAAGACCCCGCGCATTCGCCGCGGCCTTTGCAACTGCAAGGCTAACGCCCAAAATGCCGTTTGCGCCCAATCGTGCCTTGTTCGGGGTGCCGTCCAAAGCGATCAACGAAAGGTCAATGTCGCGTTGATCTTCGGCGTCGAACGCCCCGATCAACAAATCGCGCATTTCCGTGTTCACGGCCTCAACCGCTTTTAGAACGCCCTTGCCTTTGTAACGATCGGCGTCTCCATCGCGCAATTCAACCGCTTCGTGGGCGCCCGTAGACGCGCCAGATGGCACTGCAGCGCGGCCAAAACTGCCGTCGTCGAGCAAAACGTCCACTTCGACGGTGGGATTGCCCCGACTGTCGAGAATCTCGCGTGCATGGATATCAATAATGGCGGTCATGTTTGTCTCCGGCCTGAAAGTGTGCTATGTCAGTAAGACACCGGGTTTGAAACCAATTGGTCCAAAACCGGCCCCGCATGTTCCGCTCCCCTATTCATCGGAACCGCGTGGCGCAAGCTGCGTATTTTTTACATATCACACCTGCGCGTTTTCGCACTGGCAAAGCGCGCAAAGGAAGGGCAAAGAGAAACTATGGCAGACACTAAACCAACAAAGACGCCGGCTAAAACTCCGGCAAAGACAGCGGCCAAACCGGCGGCGAAGCGCACAACCAAACGCGCCGCCCCGAAAACGACTGCGAAAGCGCCGGCGAAATCAACCGCTGCGAAGAAGGCTGCGCCGAAAAAAGCCGTAGCAACAGCGAAATCAGCGGAAACAAACACCAACACCACCGGTGGTGAGGCAAAGAGCCGTTTCAACGCCGCGTTGGAAGAAGCCAAAGCAGGCGCCATGGCATTGCGCACCGAAGCAGAGAGCCGCGCCGAGGAATACCGTGATCAGGCCAAGAGCCGAGGAGATGATTTGATGAACGACGCCAAAGTATACGGCGATAAAGCCCGCACTCGCGCTGGTGAATTGGCAACCGAAGGCAAGACCGCCGTCTCCGATGGCATCTCTACACTCGGTAAAGTGGTTAGCGACACCGCCGATCAGATTGATGATCGTTTCGGCGAAGAATACGGCGACTACGCGCGAACCGCATCGCGCAGCCTGGCCGAAACATCGGCCAAGCTCGAAGCGAAAAGCGTCGAGGAATTGGGCGACGATGCCCGTGAAATGGTCCGTAAAAGCCCAGGCGTGGCTCTGGGCATTGCGGCGGTCGCTGGGTTCTTGATTGCACGCATGTTCCGCGGATCAAACGACTAACGCTTACGCGCGTCTGGCTTGGGGGCCGTTGAATGGAAGAAACAGATCGGCACCCGGACACAGATGCATCTGTGTCCGGATCCGCCCCCGGCCTAGACGCGCACCCGGCCTTTGAAGAATCGCTGACCGACGAATTGGCGGCGTTGATCGATGATGGGCGCACCTATCTCGAAGCAGAGGCCGCGTTTCAAAAGACCCGCGCAAAACTGGCGGGTAAAAGCGTCGGCATTGTCGTCGTTTGTGCCATTCTCGCGCTTATCCTGCTCAACATCGCATTTCTCGCGCTTGCGGTTGGATTGGTTATCGCGCTCGAACCGCTCGTGAACATTTGGTGGGCCATTGCGATCGTGGTCGGCGCCCTGTTCCTAATTGTTGGCGCGCTGGGTTGGATTGCATTTCGCCGCGTGTCGTTGCTGTCCGCAATCTTTGCATCAAGCGACGACACAAAACATGCGGACAGTGAAGCATGAAGCTCGACAAACAGTTCATCCAAGACCGAGCGCTTCGCAACAGCGCGCGCGCCGTCATCATGGCCGATATCGAATACGCCCGGACCAGCTTCTCCGCCAAAGGTGTCGCGACCCGTGTTGGTGGTCGGATTGGCGATGGGGCGAAGGATGTCTTCGAAGTCGCCAAAACCCATTCCGACGATAAGCGCGGGATCATCGCGCTTTTGATCGGCGCCTTTCTTCTATGGCTGGCGAGAGAGCCGATTTTGGAGATCGTAGGCTTGTTGAATGATGATGCATTCGATGATGACAGCGATATCTCTGCGGAAACCGAATCCGAAGACACGCCTGAAGAAACCGGTGATGGCGAAACTGGCGAACCCGATGCCGATGACGTCCAAGACCCCGCCGAGCCAACACCGCAACCAAATCCGCAGCCAACCCCCGTATCAGAAAAGCCATCCGGAGATGATGATGAGCAGTGACAGCCCCACCCCTTCCGCAAACCGCTCTGACAAGCGGGATGAATTGCGCGCAAAGATTGAAGCCAGCGAGCGCCGGATCGCTGAACGCACCCTCGCCGACCAAGCAGAAGAAGTAATTGGTGCGGCGTCATCCTATGTAAAACAAAACCCTCTTACGGTATTAGGCGGCGCCATTGCCGTTGGCATCCTTATCGGCGCGATGACAAAACCGGGTCGCCGCGCAGCACGCAACGCGGCCACAGGCGCTGTGGGTGCAGTCGGCGGCGCTGCGGACGCAGTTGGCGGAGCGGCAAGCGGCGCGGCAAAAAGCGTGGGCAGCGCAGCGCGCAAACGCGGCAACGCCTTTGGTGCTCTTTTGGCCGACGCGATTGTCGCCTACGGCATAAAATTGATCGATGAGGCGATGGACACCGCGCGATCGGGTAAAGAAGCCGCCGAAGACATCAGCGACAGCGCAAGCGCAAAGGCGCGCGAACTGCGCCGTGAGGCCAGCTATGCCGCCGGCACCGCAGCTGACAAAACTCGCACAGTAACCCGGCGCACCCGGCGTAGAGCCGAGCGCGCGGTGCGTGATTTGACCGACCGGGTCTCGAACTGAGCAACGATTAAGCCGGGCCCGCGGTAAACACACGGCTTGTTATCACCGCGTGGTGCGCTAAACGGCGCCCATAATTGCGGGCGCATCGCCCATACCTGGGGCAAAGAACCGGATCCCAGGCCCGGAACATCGTTCAAAAGGATCGATCACATGGAAGAAACCACCACAGAACAACGCCTGCACCTTGTTATGGGCGGCAAAGTCAAAGACCCTCGTGGACACGATTTTCAGGATCCTGAGAGTGTCCATGTGGTTGGCGTGTTCAGTTCATACGATGCCGCCGTTGACGCATGGCGCGCGCAGGCACAGCGGACCGTGGATGATGCCGAAATGAAGTATGTTATTGTGCACATCCATAAGCTTCTGACACCAGAAAGCTAAATGGTTCCCGGCCTCACACAACATTGTTCCAATGGAATACACCCTTCGACCGTTCCGTGATGGCGATGCGGTATCGCTCGCATCGCTAACCCTGGCCGCGATCCGCGCGGTGGGTTCGGCGCGCTATAGCGCCGAGCAGGTTGACGCGTGGGCCGCGCACCACCCCGGCCCCGAACGATTCTTGGAACGCGTCGCCATAGGCCATGCCATCTTCGTTGCCGCCGATTCAAACGACATTGCCGTGGCCTATTCATTGTTGGAACCGCCGATTGAACAATCTGGCGTCAGCAGCGGGCATCTCGACATGCTCTATTGCCATCCCGACCACACGCGGCGCGGCCTTGCAAACCTGCTTTTGACCAAAGCAGAAGAACAAGCTCGATCAAGCGGCGTGGAACGCTTGTTCACCGAGGCCAGCGAATTGGCAAAATCTGCTTTTGAGAAAGCGGGATACGCGGCAACCGGTCGCCGGGACTTCACCATAGAAGGGCCCGGCGGATCGGTTCCGATACACAATTACGCGATGGAAAAATCTCTTATTATCTAAAAGACTTTTCAGCCATTCTTCAGATGAATTCGATTTTCTCTACCAAATAGAATTTATCGCCCGATGGCACGGTCACTTCGATTTCTTCTTCGACCTGTTTGCCGATCATGGCGCGTGCCAACGGCGAACTGAATGAAATGCGACCTGCGGCGGCATCCGCTTCAGTTTCACCAACAATCTGATACCGGATTGGCTTGTCATCATCGTCCAGCAATGTGACGGTCGAGCCGAACACGACTTTATCGCCAGTCAAAGTTGTCGGATCGATGATTTGAGCACGGCTAACCTTGCTCTCAATATCGCCAATCATGGCTTCGACCTGACCCTGACGCTCTTTGGCGGCATGGTATTCGGCGTTTTCTGACAAATCGCCGTGCGCGCGAGCTTCCTCAATCGCATCGACAATCCGTGGGCGTTCGTCGCGCAGCGCCTTGAGGTCTGCCATCAGACTCTCATACCCCTCCGCCAGCATCGGAACCTTATCCATGGTCGTTTCTTTCGTTTTCTTCGGCCCTCGCCCGAGCATTTGTAGTCATTTCGACCTTGGCCGCGTCTAAAGATGCGGGCCCAAAACGATAGAAATGTCGGGAAGGACGGCGTTAATTCCTAGCTATAATAGTCCTGCAATGACCGGACTTCAAGCTGGGCTGGTGTGATTGCCGCAATTGCCGCCGCCGCTGCGCATGATGCCGCCGCGGTTGTGTAATACGGAACCTTCTTTTCCAACGCCGTTGCGCGGATAGATTTGCTGTCCAATAGCGATTGCCAACCCTCTGTGGAGTTGAAGATCAACGCCACTTCGCCGTCGATGATTTTGTCGACGATGTGCGGCTGACCTTCGGCAACTTTGTTCACCCGCTCCACGTCAAGCCCTTGTTCAACAAGGTATTTCTGTGTTCCCGATGTGGCGATGATGCGGAAGCCTTCATCGATCAAGTTGCGCACAGCCGGTACGATCACCGGTTTATCCGAATTTTTGACCGAGACGAAAACGGTTCCTTCGCGCGGCAAAGTCATTCCGGCGCCCAGTTGCGATTTGAAGAATGCCGCTTCGAAATTTGCATCGATGCCCATCACTTCGCCGGTTGATTTCATTTCGGGCGTTAAGACGGGATCTGAGCCGGGGAAACGACCGAATGGGAAAACCGCCTCTTTGATGGCCATGTAATCCAGATTGCGTTTAAACGGTTCGAAATCGGCCAGCTTTTCGCCCGCCATTACGCGCGATGCGATTTTGGCGACTTGTTGACCGATGGCTTTGGCAACAAACGGGACCGTGCGACTGGCGCGTGGGTTCACCTCGATAAGGTACACCTCGCCATCTTTCACGGCGAATTGGACGTTCATCAATCCGCGCACACCCAATGCAAAGGCCAAGGCTTCTGCCTGACGCTCCATCTCTGCGATGATGTCTTGATCGAGCGAATAGGCAGGCAACGTACACGCGCTGTCGCCGGAATGGACGCCAGCCTCTTCGATGTGCTGCATCACACCGGCGATGCGAACTTCGTCGCCATCACATAGGGCGTCGACATCGCATTCGATCGCATCGCGCAGATATTGATCGACCAGAACCGGGCTTTCGCCCGACACATTGACGGCCGTTTTGATGTAATCATCCAGCTGCGCTTCGGAATCGACGATTTCCATCGCCCGACCACCCAAGACGAACGATGGCCGCAACAACACAGGATAACCAATCCGCGCCGCAACGGCGGCGGCTTCGTCACGCGTGTAGGCGATGCCATTATCGGGTTGTTTCAATCCCAATTTGTCAACCAATCTGGCGAACCGTTCCCGGTCTTCGGCGTGATCAATCGCATCGGGCGACGTACCTAGGATCGGGATGCCCTCATCCTCCAACGCCTGAGCCAGTTTCAATGGAGTTTGCCCACCAAACTGAACGATGACGCCAACGAGTTCGCCGGATTGTTGTTCAACCCTCAGGATCTCTAGAACATCTTCGGCAGTCAAAGGCTCAAAATACAGCCGGTCTGACGTGTCGTAATCGGTCGAGACGGTCTCTGGATTGCAGTTGACCATGATCGTTTCGTAACCCTGCTCTGCCAAAGCAAAACAGGCATGCACGCAGCAATAATCGAATTCGATGCCCTGCCCGATACGGTTTGGACCACCGCCAAGAATGACGATCTTCCGCCGTTCGCTGGGCTCCGCCTCGCATTCGGGCTCTCCGAAACTTGGCGCTTCATAGGTCGAATACATATAAGGCGTGATCGCCTCAAACTCGGCGGCGCAACTGTCGATCCGTTTAAACACGGGCAGCACACCGAGTTTTGTACGGAGAGAGCGAACTTCCTCTTCGCTGGTCGCACCCGCCATCGCTTGCAACGCATCATGCAACAGGCCCGATCGCTTCGCCTGAGTTTCCGCCATGCCTCCGGCCACGCCAACCGAACGCACGGCCAATGTCGCCAAACGTTTGTCGGAGAAACCCATGGATTTCAGACGCCGCAACCCGGCCGCATCGTTGGGCAATCCGTTGGTCGACACGTCTTTCTCTGCGGCGATGATCGCTTCGATCTGGCGAAGGAACCACGGGTCGTATCCGGTCACGTTTTGGATGTCTTCGACACTCAGCCCTTCACGCATGGCCTGCGCAACCTGAAGCAAGCGATCCGGTGTCCGCCGCGAAATGGCGGCGTTGATGACATCGCGTTGAACCCCTTCGAGTTCAGTGACGCGATTGAATCCATCAAGACCCGTTTCCAAGCCGCGCAACGCTTTTTGCATGCTTTCGGCAAAGTTGCGGCCGATCGCCATCACTTCACCGACCGACTTCATCGCCGTCGACAATGAAGAATCGGCGCCCTTAAACTTCTCAAAAGCGAAACGCGGGATCTTGGTAACGACGTAATCGATTGTCGGTTCAAAACTGGCCGGAGTCGCGCCGGTGATCTCGTTCGTGATCTCGTCCAACGTATACCCTACCGCCAATTTCGCGGCCACGCGGGCAATTGGAAATCCAGTTGCCTTCGACGCGAGCGCAGAAGAGCGCGAGACACGCGGGTTCATTTCGATAACGATAAGGCGTCCATCCGCCGGGTTCACCGCAAACTGAACGTTAGAACCGCCGGTTTCGACACCAATTTCACGCAGCACGTCGATGCTCGCGGTGCGCATGATCTGATATTCTTTGTCGGTCAGGGTCAATGCGGGGGCAACGGTGATCGAATCCCCGGTATGCACCCCCATCGGATCGACATTTTCGATGGAACAAATGATGATGCAATTGTCCGCCCGATCGCGAACGACCTCCATCTCATACTCTTTCCACCCCAGCAGCGATTCTTCGATGAGAACCTCTGTCGTGGGGGACGCGTCCAAACCATCACGGACGATCTTATCGAACTCTGCCTTGTTGTAGGCGATGCCGCCGCCGGTGCCGCCCAGGGTAAAGCTGGGTCGAATAATCGCCGGAAGGCCAGTGCGTTCCAACACTTCGCGCGCTTCTTCGACTGTGTTCGCAACGCCGCTGCGCGCGCTTTCAAGGCCGATCGAATCCATCGCATCGCGGAACCGTTGGCGGTTTTCCGCCTTGTCGATCGCGTCCGCCTTCGCGCCGATCATTTCAACGCCGTATTTTTCTAAAGTGCCGTCCGCATCCAGAGCAAGCGCGCAATTCAATGCGGTTTGGCCACCCATCGTCGGAAGAAGAGCGTCCGGCTTTTCCTTGGCGATAATCTTGGCCACGATTTCGGGCGTGATTGGTTCGATATAGGTCGCATCGGCAAATTCCGGATCGGTCATAATCGTTGCCGGATTGCTGTTGACGAGGATGACGCGGTAGCCCTCCTCTTTCAGCGCTTTGATCGCCTGAGTCCCCGAATAATCGAACTCGCACGCCTGACCGATAATGATCGGACCTGCGCCAATAACAAGGATGGAGGATATGTCGGTGCGTTGTGGCATTACAGACCTTTGTCTAAAATAAGCCGTTGTTGGGCATTCGTAATTGAGTGGGCCGGCAGTTCACCATCGACCAGCGACGCTTCGGACGTAAACCGATAGGAAATGAGGCGCATTCCCGAGATTTGGCGTTCGCATCCTTGTCGCTTTAGATTGCGATGGAGATCGGCATCCCCGCGCACTTTGTAGAGCGCCGGGTCGTCTACCCATAGCATCGCGCCTTCGAAAACGGCTGGCGTGTCGACAAACCGGTCGCGCGCATTTTGAGTGGATGATCCCGCGGGTACGACCGTTACTCTCGTTGCTGGTGTTTCGCCCTCTTCAAGCCGAGCGAGAGACCTAAAATCGTGCGGGCTAACATGGGTGATGTCGTAGGTGAAAGTTGGGATCCATATACCTTCATCGGATTCCATCCGAGGTCGCGTTGTTGAACTATTGGTCAATCGGTCAAGGCAATCATTGACGGTTTCCACGCCCTCTCGCCAATCCGGATCGGTCGGCAAACTGTCACAGCCGACAAGCGCGATCGACGCCGCACCAAGTGCTAAACATCGTAAGATCATATCGCCTCACCGCTGTCATCGGCCGGCGGTTCGGCGGGCGGATCGAATGTCTCATTAAATACGCCATCGACCGATAACAAACGCATGCCCGGTAATTGCCGTTCGCATCCCGCATTCACCGATTGATTAACGGGGATGTTGTCCCCCAACACGCGGTAAAGCGCGGGATCGGTCGCCATGAAGAATGCCCCTTCTGGCGTGGCAGGCAGCTCTCTAAAGCGCGCAACAGCGGTAGAGGTTTCGTTGGTCGCCGCCATAAGCCGCGCGCCGGCCGTTTCATCACTGCCCGGAACGGTCAGTTGTTGCAGCTCTTCCAGCCCCAATTTGGTGATGTCATAAGTGTAAGCCATCCGGGCCGTGGTCGTATCGAGTTCATCGCTAAGACCAGCAACGGTGGACGCCAGACGCGCAAGGCACTGCTCTACCGTCTCTGCGCCCTCACGCGGGTCGGTATCGTCGAAATATGAGCACGCGGGCAGCAGCAACAACGACGCAAGTGGGACAAGGCCAAAAAGCTTGTTCACGCCAGGCCTCCGACAAACTTCTCAAACAGGTAGAAGCTGTCTTGCGGTCCGGGTGAGGCTTCAGGGTGATATTGCACACCGAACGCGTTTTTGCCCTTTACTGCGATGCCGCAATTGGAACCGTCAAACAGGCTCACATGGGTCTGTTCCACCGTTTCTGGCAATGTGTCGCCATCGACCGCGAAACCGTGGTTCATGCTGGTGATTTCGACCAGACCGCTGGTGTCGCCCCAACCTTCTCCAACGCGTTGGACCGGGTGATTGGCGCCACGATGCCCCTGATGCATTTTGATCGTCTTTGCGCCCGCCGCCAACGCCAGCATTTGGTGGCCCAGACAAATGCCGAAAATCGGCATATCGGCATCCAGCAAGCCTTGGATCACGGGCACAGCATACTCTCCAGTGGCTGCGGGATCACCGGGGCCGTTGGACAAGAACACGCCATCCGGTTTCAAAGCCATGATCGCGTCCAATGATGTCTTTGCCGGGACAATTGTGACTTTCGCGCCGGCCTTCACCAGATTGCGGAAGATATTGTCTTTGGCACCGAAATCGATCGCGACAACATGCGGCGTCGCATCGTCAGCGGCCCGACCATAACCATGGCCCAATCGCCAATATCCGCCTTCCCAGCTTTGTTGATCATCGCGGGTCACGCGAATCGCCAGGTCCAATCCTTCAAGCCCGCTCCATTCTTGTGCGCGAGCAATAAGGGCCGCGACTTCGAAATTTCCGTCGGGCGAATGCGCGATCACCGCGTTCGGTGCGCCGCTTTTGCGGATGCGACGCGTCAAAGCGCGTGTATCCACACCCGCCAGACCAATCTTGCCGTTGCGCGCCATCCAATCGGTGAATTCCTCGATGCTGCGGAAATTGGATGGCTGGGTCACGTCTTCGCGCACGATACAGCCAACGGCGGCATCAACGTCGCCTTCGACGTCTTCGGCATTCGCGCCGACATTGCCGATATGGGGAAAAGTGAATGTGACAATTTGAGCCGCGTAGGACGGGTCGGTCATCACTTCTTGGTAACCGGTCATGGCAGTGTTGAAACACACCTCGCCGACCGCTTCACCAACCGCGCCAAAGCCTTTGCCCCATATGACCGAACCATCGGCCAGAACAACGCATCCGGTCGCGTCTTTGGGTTGCGCAGGAATAGTGGCGGATGGGGCCATGGGGCACTCCGTTAAATTGGTTTTCGCAGCAATGTCGCTAAGACCCACCGGCTAGAGAGGGTGCGCGCGCGCGTCAACCTAGGCGCGGCCCCGATCATGCGTTATGGCGCGTTCCAACACCACTCCATCCACAGCAAAGTTCAATTTGTCATGATCAGAGACGATATTAAAGCCGCCACCATCACCGCGATGAAAGCCAAAGAGAAGGAACGCACCGCGACCCTTCGCCAGATTTCGGCCAAAATCAAAGATCGCGACATTGAGGAACGCACCAGCTCCAAAGAAATCGACGATGACGCCTTGGTCACCAGCGTTTTGCAAAAAATGGCCAAGCAAAGGCGCGAATCGATTGAGATGTATGTCACTGGCGGCCGCGACGAATTGGCCGCAAAAGAACAAGGCGAGCTATCCGTGATCGAAGGCTTCCTCCCTCAAATGATGAGCGAGGACGAAACCAAAACCGCAATCGATGCGATCAAAGCGGAATTGGGCGCAGACAGCATGAAAGACATGGGCAAAGTCATGGGCGAATTGAAATCGCGCCACGGCGCCGTGCTAGACGGAAAATTGGCCAGCGGGCTGGTTAAGGCCGCTTTGAGCTGATCAAATCCTGACTTAAATCCGTTAGCGCACAGATTGGTCCACAGCGCCGACAGTTGCCGGGTTGAACCCCGGTCGCTTTCGGCCCATTTTTGCAGCCATGGCCATAACCCCGCAATGGAAAGACGAACTGCGCGCGCGGATCACGCTATCAACCGTGATCATGCGCACCGACAAGCTCGTCAAAAAAGGGCGGGAATGGACGGCGTGTTGCCCATTCCATGATGAAAAAACGCCCAGCTTTTACGTGAACGATCAAAAGCAGTTTTATCACTGCTTTGGCTGCGGCGCGCATGGCGATGTCATCAGCTGGATGACCGAACAACGCGGGTTGTCGTTTATTGACGCGATCAAGGAACTGGCGGCGGAGGCCGGGATGGAGGTCCCTGCCCCCGATCCAATCGCAGCAAAACGCGCGGAAAAGCGTGCCGAGTTGGTCGATGTCACCACCGAGGCACAGGATTGGTTCGTGCACACCTTGCGCAGCGCCGAAGGGCGTGAGGCGCTGACCTACTTAAAGGATCGTGGGCTAAAACCGGAAACTTTGCGTGAATTCGGGTTTGGCTATGCCCCAGAGAGCAAACAGGCGTTGAAGGCCGCTCTCTCTCGTTTCGACGAACAGATGTTGGTTGAGTCAGGCATGAGGATCAAAACCGATGACGGCAAAACCTATGATCGTTTCCGCGAACGAGTCATGCTGCCTATTCAGGATGCGCGTGGTCGGGTGATCGCATTTGGCGGACGGATATTGGGCAAACGCGCCAACGGTTATGGGGGCGTCGCGAAATATCTCAATTCCCCCGACACCCCGCTCTTTGACAAGGGGCGCACGCTTTACAATTTGCATCGCGCAGCCCCGGCTTCGCGCCAATCGGGCCGCATCGTCGTAGTCGAAGGGTATATGGACGTCGTCGCCCTGGCTCAGGCCGGGTTTACCGATGCCGTCGCCCCATTGGGCACCGCGCTTACGGAAATGCAGTTGGAAATGTTGTGGCGCATGGTCGAGGTGCCAATCTTGTGCTTCGATGGCGACGCGGCAGGTCAAAAGGCTGCGATGCGGGCCGTCACCCGCGCGCTCCCCATGCTGGCTCCGATGCGTTCTTTGTCGATCGTGCGATTGCCAAGCGGCATGGACCCTGACGATCTGATCAATGATCAAGGGCCCGGCGCGATGGAAAAGCTCCTGTCAGAGCCGAGCAGCTTGCTGGATACTTTGTGGAATTTTGAACGCGAAGCAAAGCCGCTTTCCAGCCCAGAGGCCAAAGCAGGGTTGAAAGCGCGTTTGATGGAGCACGTAGATTCGATTGAGGATCAAGACATCCGCGCGTTGTACCGGCGCGAACTGCTCGATCGATTCTCTGCCTTTGCCTATCCGCCGCGCGAACCGCGCAACAATCAAGGCACACCGTTCCAACGCGGATCATGGAATGGCCAAAAATCGGCGCCACGCAGTCTTTCTCAAGGGACCCGCGATATTTTGAACAGAGCGATGCAAGGAGGGCAACGGGCCACCTTATTGTCCTCCGTTATCGCCGGATTGGTGCGCCATCCCGGTGAAATCGCGAGACACGCAGAGGCCCTTTCCAGGCTGGCAAACCTTGACCCAAAAGCCGCGCCCGCAATTGAATCGCTGATAGAGCTGTCGGAAACGCTTGATTCGCACACAACAAACGCCATATCAGACGTGCAAGGCTATCCTGCCCCACCGGAAGACCAACGTTACGCCTTTCTTCGAGAAGGCACATCCCCCGGTGAAGCGCGCGAGGAACTGGCCGAAGCTGTGTCGTTGCTGGCCCAAAAACCAGCACTCGAAGCCGCTATGGCGGCAACGATTGCTCGGTTCGACGATGATCCCGAAGGGTCATTTGCCGAGCAGGCCCGGTTGCGACAACAGCTCACGACAGTTGACGAACGTTTAAAAGCGTTCGGTAGGCGAAAGGCCGGTTCACCGGCCACACAGGATTAAGCCGGCACTTCGCGCTGGTACGGGATTAACAATGGTGTGTGCGAGACGGCCCCAAAAAAGGGTGACCGATCGACCGTTCACCGGACAACAGATTGACGATACTTCATGGCATCAACCGCAAAAACAGCCGACAAAGAAGACGCTCCGCTGATTGATCTGAATGAAGCTTCTGTGAAGAAGCTCATGACCAAGGCGAAGAAGAAAGGCTACATCACCTATGATGAGCTGAACACCGCTTTGCCGAGCGACATGAATTCGGATCAAATCGAAGACATCCAAACCGCCTTGTCGGAAATGGGTGTTCAGATTGTCGAAAACGACGAAGAAGCCGAAGCCGAAGCAGAACAAGAAGCCGAGGTCGAAGAGATCGATGTTGGCGACAAAAAAGGCGCAGCCAAGAAAGACGCCAAAACGCCGGTGGTCAAAAAGACCGCCGCCGATGGTCGGACCGACGATCCGGTTCGCATGTATCTGCGCGAAATGGGCGCGGTCGAACTGCTCAGCCGCGAAGGCGAGATCGCCATTGCCAAACGGATCGAATCCGGCCGCGACATGATGATCATGGGCCTTTGCCAAAGCCCGATCACATTCCACGCAATCATCCAATGGTCCGAAGCACTCAACAACGAAGACATGCAGCTTCGTGAGATCCTCGATTTGGATGCCATGCTTTCCAAAGAACCTCCGCCTGACAAGATGGAGGAAGAGAACGAGGAAGACGACGGCGAGATTTCGGAAGAAACCGCCGGCCCCACCATTCGCGACGATGACGATGACACGTCTGATGAAAGCGAAGACGGTGAAGAGGGCGAAGAAGGCTCTGAAAAGAAAGAAGAAGAAGAAGAGGAGGACAACACCCTTTCTCTCGCTCAGATGGAAGCCGCGCTTAAACCCGACGCGATCGAACGGTTTGCCCGCATCACCAAATTGTTCAAATCTTTCGAGAAACTTCAGGCTGAACGTGTCGACACGCTGGCCGATGGGGGCGAATTCCCCAAAGCGAAAGAGAAGAAATACGAAAAGCTCGGCGAAGAGCTCACTGCCGAAGTGGAAAGCATGCAGTTCCACGCGACCAAAATCGAATTTCTGGTCGACAATCTGTACGCCTTTAACCGCCGTCTAACGGCGTTGGGTGGCCAAATGCTGCGTTTGGCAGAGCGTCATAAGATTAAGCGCATCGATTTCCTCAAATCCTATGTCGGTAATGAATTGGACGACAGCTGGATCGCGGCCAACGCGAAGAAGGACAAAAAATGGAAAGCGTTCGCGGATAAAGAAGACGGCGCGATTGACCGCATTCGCACCGAAATCACAGATATTGCCGCCAACACCGGCATGGCTTTGCCTGAATTCCGCCGCATCGTGAACATGGTGCAAAAAGGCGAACGCGAAGCCCGCATCGCGAAAAAGGAAATGGTCGAGGCGAACCTGCGTCTCGTGATTTCTATTGCGAAAAAATACACCAATCGCGGCCTCCAATTCCTTGATCTTATTCAAGAAGGTAACATCGGTTTGATGAAGGCCGTTGATAAATTTGAATATCGTCGCGGCTACAAATTCTCGACTTATGCGACATGGTGGATTCGTCAGGCGATCACGCGTTCGATCGCGGATCAGGCCCGCACGATCCGTATTCCGGTTCACATGATCGAAACGATCAACAAACTGGTCCGCACGTCGCGTCAATTCCTGCACGAAGAAGGCCGCGAGCCTACTCCAGAGGAAATGGCAGCCCGTCTGTCCATGCCATTGGAAAAAGTGCGTAAGGTGATGAAAATCGCCAAAGAGCCAATCTCCCTTGAAACACCAATTGGTGATGAGGAAGATTCGCATCTGGGTGACTTCATTGAAGATAAGAACGCAATCATCCCTGTGGATGCCGCGATCCAAGCGAACTTGAAAGAAACCGTCACCCGCGTCCTCGCCTCGCTCACACCGCGTGAAGAGCGTGTTTTGCGGATGCGGTTTGGTATCGGCATGAACACCGATCACACTTTGGAAGAAGTGGGCCAACAATTCAGCGTGACGCGCGAACGTATTCGTCAGATCGAAGCAAAGGCGCTTCGCAAGCTGAAGCACCCAAGCCGTTCGCGCAAAATGCGTTCGTTCTTGGATCAGTAAATCTGTTGTTGATCGGGGCGCCATCGGCGTCCCGATCACAATAATCTCGTCACATAGGTTCGACTAACCGACCTTTGACCACCTGATAGGCTTGGATTCCTGCGATCTCGGGCAATGTGATGCGCACTTCAAACGCATCCGACTGATACGATCCTGTCACATTCTGCGTATGTTCGGGAAATGGGGCGACCGCCGATTGGCTGAGATGTCCCGAAATCTCGCCATTCGCGAACACGACATCTCCCGCCGCTCCTGCACTGTAGAACGCGTTGAAAAACACCGTTTTGGCATCCATCGCCGCCAATTGCTCCGACACTTTGGCAGAATGGGTTTGCGGCTCGATGCGATCTGGGTGAATGTCAGATTCCATCCAGCCTTCAACTTCCCACTCTCCGGCCTGAAAATCGCCGCCACCCGGCATACAGGCCGAAGTCATCGAAAACGCGGCAAGAGCGAGAGCATTTAGAGTCATTTTTTTCATGCCGATGACTTCTACTGCGAAAACCTAAAGATCGCTTTATTGCGCATTTCACCAAGACATCCGCGCCTGCATATTGTTTCCTCCAACCGCGCCGGGCATATGACATAGCCCCTCTAAGGAGCATACTCCGTGTCGAATTCAGCCAAAGTCATCGCCATTGTCAGCCAAAAGGGCGGTTCGGGTAAAACAACACTTGCGGTCAACCTCGCCACGCGAGCGGCCCAAGCCAAGAGTGAAAGTTGTGTAATTGACACCGATCCCCAGGCGACGGCGGCGGCGTGGGGCGATTGGCGGGGGGATTTCTTACCCGTAGTGGTGACCGCGCCCCCTGCCCGGCTTGCCAGAACCATCGGAAGTGCGGCCAAGAACGGCGTCGATTTCATCGTGATAGACACACCACCTCATGCCGATGCGGCTGCACGTGAGGCAATAAAGGCCGCGGACATTGTCCTTATCCCGACAAAGCCGCGTGCATTCGATCTGCATGCACTGGAGCCGATTGCAGATCTGGTCTCCTTTGCGAAAAAACCGGCCTTTGTGGTGCTCAACTCGGTGCCATCGGGCGCGACTGTCCTGACAGAAGAGGCGCGGAGCACTGCCAAAGAGATGGGATTGAAAGTATGTCCGGTGGAACTGGGCGATCGCGCCGCCTTTCACCGGTCGTCGGCCAAGGGTGAAACCGCCGGCGAAATGGACCCGGATGGGAAAGCCGCCAAAGAGATCGAAGCCTTGTGGAAATGGCTACGCAAAACGTTCAAAAAGCAGGATAAGTAAGCCGAGAGTTCGCCCTGTACAATTGGTGCGACACACGCCTTATTACTTTAATACCGGCGTCCGGCATCGTCATCATATGACCTTGCGTTCAATCCGTATTTGAGGCGATAATCTTCCGGCACTACGGGCACAGGAGCGGCCGGCAATCGCCCAAACCTGCTGCGCGTGCGCCGCAATTCCACTTCGGGAATTTCCGACCATTCGATTGTGTTGCGCGCCGTTAAGGCAAAATCGCCCGCATTGGTAAGAGCACCCGCACGCACCTCAAATGAAGGCGCATCTTCATCATAGCCGCGGCTGGGCCTGGACAATTCCAACGACCCGTAGATGCCCGGCTCTTCGACCAAGCACCTTTCGTTGATCGCAGGCACTTTTGCGCAATTCATACCGTGGGCCACAAGGCGATAGGTGCCGGCGCGCAATTGATACGTTTGAACCTTGTATTTGACCGTGTCGTTGCCGAACGAGAAGAAGCCCTGACGCCGGTTGAACCGCACGACATCTGTATCATTGGCAACGTCACCGCCGTCGCGCAGGAAATAGACGTGGATCGGATCATCCAAATACAGCTCGCTTCGGATCGAAATCGTGACGGCGCCATAGCCATCGTCAATTGCGGAAGCCCGTGTCACCCTCTCTGCCGGGGTCCCGGGATCGGCCAACGCCGTCGTCCATGCCGGCAATGCAAACCAAGCAATGAGAAAGGCAAAAAGGGCAGAACGCATGGCGGCCAAACCTGTAGAAAAACGATGAAAACACGGCGACGGTCGCGAAAGATGAAACATGCAGCCGATCTGTACAAGAGGCTCATTCGGGCTAATTGTCCCAATTCAACGCAAATTTGCGAAAAACACGCGCACAAGCCGTCGAAAAGCGGGCGATCCGGGGTGGAACCAAGGCGCGCCTCTGACTATGTAACCGGCCATGCGTATAGCCATAGCCTCAGATCACGCCGCCACCGACATGAAAGCAGAAATTGCCGAATGGTTGATGGCCGAAGGACACGAAGTCGCCGACCTTGGCCCTGAAGAGGGTGAGAGCGTCGATTACCCCGATTATGGGTACAAATTGGCGTCTGTAATCGCGGATGGAACGGTTGAATTCGGCGTCGCTCTTTGCGGATCAGGGATCGGCATCTCAATCAGCGTCAACCGTCACGCCGCTGTGCGATGCGCGTTGGTTTCCGAACCGCTCTCTGCGGCGTTGGCTCGTGAACACAACAACGCAAATTGCATTGCCCTTGGCGCGCGGTTGACGGGCATCGAAATGGCGAAGTCTTGCGTAGCTACTTTCCTCAGCACCGAATTTGCCGATGCGAATGACCCGGCTGGGCGTCATCAACGCCGTGTTGCGAAACTTGGCCATCCACCTGTTCAAACCGACCATATTGAGACCCACTAATGAGCACTCAACCCACCGCCGCCGCCCCTCTGGATGGTTTCTGGAACGATGATCTTGCCAAGGCGGATCCTGAAATCGCGGCGGCTATTGGCAGCGAACTGAAACGTCAGCAGGACAAGATCGAGCTTATTGCGAGCGAGAACATCGCTTCCAAGGCCGTTCTGGAAGCAACCGGCAGCGTTTTCACCAACAAATACGCCGAAGGGTACCCCGGCAAACGCTATTACGGCGGGTGTGACTACGCCGACGTAATCGAAACATTGGCAATCGACCGGGCTAAGGAATTGTTCGGCTGCAATTTTGCCAACGTCCAACCCAACAGCGGCAGCCAAATGAATCAAGCGGTGTTCCTGGCCCTACTACAGCCCGGCGACACGTTCATGGGCCTCGACCTTAATTCTGGTGGGCATCTTACTCACGGATCGCCGGTCAACATGTCGGGCAAATGGTTCAACCCGGTTAGCTACGGTGTGACCGAAGGCGAAGAATTGATCGATATGGAGGCGGTTGCGGCCACGGCGCGCGAACACAAACCAAAGATCATTATTTGCGGCGGCACCGCCTATTCGCGCGTCTGGGATTTTGGAGCATTCCGCGCCATTGCCGATGAAGTGGGGGCCACATTGTTGTGCGATATGAGCCACATTTCCGGTTTGGTCGCTGGCGGCGCGCACCCTTCCCCATTCCCGCATTGCGACATCGTCACATCGACAACGCATAAAAGTCTGCGAGGACCACGTTCGGGCATTATCCTTTGGAACGATGAGAAATTCACAAAGCCGCTGAACATGGCGGTGTTCCCAGGGCTTCAAGGCGGCCCGCTTATGCATGTCGTGGCCGCAAAGGCGGTCGCGTTCCGCGAAGCCTTGGCACCAGAATTCAAATCCTACGCGCACCGCATTGTCGAAAATGCCCGCGCTCTTGCCGCAAGCCTCGAGGACAACGGGCTGCGCATTGTATCGGGCGGCACAGATAACCATTCGATGCTTGTCGATCTCACTGCAAAGAATGTGACCGGCAAAGACGCGGAAAAAGGTCTCGATCGGGCTTGGTTGACTTGCAACAAAAACGGCATCCCGTTCGACACCCGCTCCCCATTCGTCACAAGCGGCGTACGGCTTGGAACACCGGCGGGCACCACGCGCGGGTTTGGCCCGGCGGAATTCCGCCAGATTGGTGAGCTAATTGCCGAAGTCGTCGAAGGTCTTTCAAAGAATGGCCCCGAAGGCGATGCCCAGATTGAAGAACGGGTCCGCGGTCGAGTTTCAGAGCTTTGCAAGAATTTTCCTGTATATCCCGAGTAATTAATTTCATTATCGGCAAGAAAAGTTCGCTATGACCAAAATTGTGAAAAACGACGCTGTGATTGTAAACGAAGACGAGGAAGCAATGGGAAAGAAGAAAGATAAAGATTGGGTCCAAGACACCCGTGACGAAGTGTCGATCATGATCAAAGACGGATTTGACCACGATTCCACGAAACCAGTCTTGAAAGCGGCGGCCGTTGGCGCGGTTGCCGGTATTGTTCTTCCCGGCGTGGGATTGGCAGCGGGTCTTGTGGCCGGCGCCGGCCTTGCGCTGCATCATCACATTCGGAAATAAGCTCCCTCCATGCGCTGTCCTTTCTGCGCCAATGACGACACTCAGGTAAAGGACAGCCGTCCGACCGAGGATTCCACCGCAATCCGCCGCCGGCGGCAATGCGGGTCGTGCGGTGCCCGTTTCACAACCTTTGAACGCGTGCAATTGCGCGAGGTCACGATTGTAAAATCGGGCGACCGCAAAGAGGCATTCAACCGGTCAAAAATCGAACAATCCGTTGCCCTTGCCTGTCGCAAACGCGGCGTCACACAGGAGCGGATCGATCAACTGATCTCTGGCATACAACGTCAGGTTGAAACCGCCGGCGAACCCGAAGTGCCTTCGGCGCGAATTGGCGAAATGGTGATGGACGGTCTAAAACAAATCGACAGCGTCGCCTATATCCGTTTCGCCAGCGTCTATCGCGATTTCTCCGAAGCCCGCGATTTTGAAGAATTTGCGAGCACGGTCGTCGACGCGGCCAAGGATTAAGCCGCCATGGGCGCGGTAGAAACCAACAAACCCATCATCGTGCTCGTCCGCCCTCAATTGGGTGAGAATATCGGCAAAGCGGCACGCGCCATGCTCAATTTTGGCCTCACCGAAATGCGGATCGTGGCGCCGCGCGACGGATGGCCCAATCCATCGGCCGGTCCATCGGCCGCAGGTGCGGACATCGTGCTGGACCAAGCCAAGATCTATGACACCACCGCAGAAGCTTTGGCGGATTGTGAACATGTCTATGCAACGACGGTCCGCAAACGCGGCGTGCAAAAGCCGGTGGTGGGCGCCGATGGGGCCGCGCGGTTGATGCACACAAAGGTGGGCCGTCACGCGGTGATATTTGGGCGCGAGGCGTCCGGATTGGCGACAGAGGATGTTGCGCTTGCCCGCCACATTCTGACCGTCCCAATCAACCCAGAATTCGGGTCGCTTAACCTGGCTCAGGCTGTCATTTTGGTCGCCTATGAATGGTCCAGAATTTCCGCAGAATTGGCACCGCAACCCGACACTTTGGTTCAACCCACCGCCGAAGACGAATGGCTCCCGCCCGCCCCTCAAAATGAGCTGGACGGATTGGTCGGGCATTTTGAGAAATTGCTGAACCCGCGCGGATACTTTCTGCCCGAACCGCGCCGCGAGGCGACCGCTCGTACACTGCGCAATGTGTTGACCAAGCCGGGCTGGAACCACCTCGAAATCCGAACCTTGCGCGGGATTTTGAGCACGCTTGAACGGGGGCCTCGCGATCCGGAAGATTGAGACCATGGACAACGCACGTCCATGATATCAATCGGGCAAAGTTTGACGCAGTAAAATGCCGAAAAATGTCGAATAACTGGCATCAAATGTCGTTCATCGCTGGACGGTGGACACATCGCAATTGGCTCGCTAGCAATCCCGTTCTCTCTTCCCTAACTATGCGAGAATACTGATGAAACTCACCCTCACCCGTATTGCGGCCATCACCCCTATTGCCTTCGCGGCACCACTTTTGGCCGTCTCTGCTTTCGCCAATGAGCCTCAGGAAAACACGCAAGGCGACGCAGCCGCCGCAGAAGCTCCAGCGACTGCGCCTGCGACAGATGCACCAGCGACCACACAAAGCTCTGGCGCTATTGAAATTCCACCAGTGACACCAGTTGCCCCTGCTGAACCCGCTGCGGCACAGGAAGCCGAAGAAGAAGAGCGCATTTGCCGCCGCATTCGTTTGGACATGTCGAGCCGTCGGAAAAGCCGCGTTTGCCTAACGGAACAAGGGTGGCGCGACCTCAACAACCAACGTTGATCGCACGCGGTGAGTTTCAAACCGCGACATATGCTTGACGGGCGCGCCAACGAAAGCTAATGGCGCGCCTTCGCAATTGGCTCCGCACCCCGGTGAAGCGGTAGCCGCGTATGAGAACGGCCTTTCAGGCATGAATTCATACGGAGCGATGCCGGGTTAAACGGTTGGCATTTGGCCAGCCCAGCAAAATTGAAGGAAAGACGTATGTCGAAGCGCAAAAGCGCCAAGTACAAGCTTGACCGCCGGATGGGTGAAAACATCTGGGGTCGCCCAAATTCCCCAGTGAACAAGCGTTCCTACGGTCCCGGCCAACACGGTCAGCGTCGTAAGAGCAAAATGAGCGATTTCGGCCTGCAATTGCGCGCCAAACAAAAGCTCAAAGGGTATTACGGCGACGTGACGGAAAAACAGTTCCGTTCGACTTATAAAGACGCAACGCGTTTGAAAGGCGATACCGGCCAAAACCTTATCGGTTTGCTCGAACGCCGTTTGGATATGATCGTGTACCGCGCCAAGTTCGCGCCAACGATCTTTTCTGCTCGCCAAATCGTCAGCCACGGCCACATCTATGTAAACGGTGTGAAGTGTAACATTGCTAGCCGTCGCATCGACGTTGGTGATGTCATTAGCCTGGGCAGCAAAGCCAAGGAAATGGCTCTCGTCATCGAAGCGCAGAGCCTGCCAGAGCGTGAAATTCCCGACTACGTTGTTCCAGAAGGCAACGACAAAGTCGCATTCACACGCGTTCCAAAGCTCGACGAGGTGCCCTACCCGGTCACAATGGAACCAAACCTCGTGGTTGAGTTCTACTCGCGCTAATCCGCGACGACACGAAAACGAAAAAGGGCGGCTCCATTGGGGCCGCCCTTTTCTTTTGCCCTGTGCAAAGGCAAGCAAGGTGAAACAGTAAGGAACATGGCGATGAATGTGCTTTTGATTGATGGTCACCCGGGGCAATCCCGTTTCTCGTCTCACCTTTTGGACATCTACCAATCGGCTATCTCGGATGACCACGATGTCACACGGATCAATCTGCGCGATTTGGAATTCACGCCGATCTTACGCAACGGATATCTCAAACGCACCGATTGGGAGCCTGACTTACAAAAACTGGCGGAGCAATTTGACGCGTGCGATCACGCCGTATTCTCCTTTCCCATGTGGTGGGGCGCCGAACCGGCGGAGCTAAAAGGTTTGATCGACCGGCTTTTCCTGCCCGGCTTTATGTACAATTTTCAAGAAACCGGTTCGCTGTGGGACAAATTCATGGTCGGTCGGTCCGCGGATGTCATTGCGACAATGGACACACCCCCGTTCTTTCTCCGGCTGCTCTATAAGAATTCGATCATCCACCGCTGGAAACGTCAGGTGTTGGGCTTTGTTGGATTTAAGCCCGTGCGCTTCCTTGCCTGTGGGGCGATCAAAGACGGCGCCGCAGGAAAGGGGATCGCCAAATGGGACAAGAAAATCAAAGCCATGGCGGCATCAATCCAACCTCACGCGCCGGATAAGAAAGAAATGCGCCTAGAACGGTTTCTCAAACCGCAATCGGATTAATCGCGAATGCGGTCCCATTCGACCATTTCATAGGCGATCGACCCTTCGACGAGCCGTTCCCAAATGTCGCCCACAACCTCGCCGGGAATGCCGCGATGTTCGGCATCGGCAACCGCCGCGTTGATGACGCTGGCCTTGCGCTCTTCATCGCGGACGGCGTCACGCGTCGGCTTAATCCGTGCGGCGGCGCGCATATATCCAAATCGCTTTTCCAACAAAGCCACCAATTCGCGATCGGTCGCGTCAACGCCTGCGCGCACGTCGATCATCGATTCGCAACTCTCGGGGGATTTGGCCGTGTTCTCAGTCATGGCCGCGATTTGGCCTGATGCGGACGGTTTGTCGAGTGCCTAGTGTAACCATCGTCCAACCTTGTGATCACGACGGGTGCCAAACAGGCGCATTCGCATCCTATTTCTTCAAATAATCCCGTCGGAAACCGCGCGCAAACTCGGCAAATGTCCCATTTGAAATCGCATCGCGCATCGCCGCCATCAACGATTGATAGAACGCCAGATTGTGCTCTGTGACCAGCATTGCGCCCAAAATCTCACCGCTTTTGATCAAGTGATGGATATAGGCGCGCGAATATTTAGAACATGTCGGACAACCGCACTTTTCATCCAGAGGCCCTGTGTCCTCTGCGTGACGGGCGTTGCGCATGTTCAACGGCCCATTCCAAGTGAACGCCTGACCATTGCGCCCAGATCGCGTTGGCAGGACGCAATCGAACATGTCGATTCCGCGTTCCACCGCACCGACAAGATCATCGGGCTTGCCAACTCCCATCAAATAACGCGGACGATCTTTGGGCAATTGTTCGGGGGCATAATCGAGCACGGCGAACATAGCCTCTTGTCCCTCACCCACGGCGAGGCCGCCAACCGCATATCCATCGAAACCAATATCAATCAATTTGTCGGCGCTGATCGCACGCAATTCTTCGTCCAAAGAACCCTGTTGAATGCCGAACAATGCGGCCCGCTCTGCATGCTCTTCGCCGCTGTCGAAACCTTCGCGGCTGCGTTTGGCCCATCGCATGGACATTTCCATACTGGCAGCGATTTCATCACGAGGGCGGTCGGAACGTGGGCATTCATCAAACGCCATGATGATGTCGGAACCCAACAAACGTTGAATCTCCATCGACCGTTCCGGAGTTAACATGTGTTTCGACCCATCAATATGGCTCCGAAACTCCACGCCTTTCTCGGTCAATTTGTTGAGGTCCGATAGGCTCATCACCTGATACCCGCCGCTATCGGTTAGGATAGGCCGATCCCAATTCATGAATTTGTGCAACCCACCAAGCCGCGCGACGCGTTCCGCGCCCGGTCGAAGCATCAAATGATAGGTGTTGCCAAGGATGATATCGGCACCCAACGCACGAACAGCCTCTGGCTTCATCGCCTTCACCGTCGCTGCGGTGCCCACCGGCATGAATGCAGGCGTGCGAATTTCTCCGCGCTGCATTTGAATTACCCCGGTGCGGGCGCGGCCATCGACGGCGTTAAGCGTGAAATTGAACCTGTTGGACATCGCCAGACCCCTTAAACCGTCGCGTACCTATGTCGAGCAACAATCCACACTTGGCGATGTTAGACCGCCCTAAGCGCGGATCATTCACGCAGGCGCCAACCGGTCTTAAAGATATACGCGATCACCGCCGTACAAAGCGCCAGAAAGCCCAATGTCAGGCCAAGCGAGACCCAAATCGACACGTCCGATGTCCCGTAGAACGTCCACCGCAGACCACTCACCAAGAACGCGATCGGATTGGCCAAGGCTATGGCATTCCACGGTTCCGGCAATTCGTCGATCGAATAGAATGTCCCGCCCAAGAATGTCAGCGGGGTGAGGATCAACAGCGGGATAATCCCAAGCTTCTCAAAACTGTCCGCCCAAACCCCCAGGATAAATCCGAATAGGGAGAAACTCGCCGTGACCAACACGATAAAGCCGATCGCATAGAAGGGATGGACGATCTCAAAATCGACAAAGAATGTTGCCGTGACCAAGATGATCGCCGCCAGTATCAACCCCTTCGTCGCCGCTGCACCTACAAATCCAATCAGTGTTTCGGCCACACCGACTGGGGCGGACAAAAGCTCGTAAATGGTTCCGGTGAAACGCGGCATGTAGATGCCAAAACTCGAATTGCTGGTCGTTTCGCCCAACAGAGTCAGCATCAAAAGACCCGGAATAATGAAGGCCCCATAAGCGACGCCATCAACCGGTTCCATCCGGGCGCCAATAACGGTGCCGAACACGATGAAGTACAAGCTGGTCGTCAGAACCGGCGACAAAATGGATTGAAACGCGGTGCGCATCGCGCGCATCAATTCGCGTTGATAGATTGACCACGCGCCTCTGAGATTGAAACGCATCATGCCGCTTCCTCTTTTCCAGAACCGTCATTCACAAGGTCGACGAATATATCTTCAAGTGATGAATCGTGCACATCTATGCTGCGATAATCGATCCCCGCCGCGATCAATGCTTTGGTCAAACCGGCTACGTCTTCGCTGCCGCCTGTGCCCCCATCTGAGGACACTGTCCCGCCTCGGTAACACAATTTCAGGCCATCATCGCTGATCGTTACGGGGAATGCGGCGATCGAGTCTGGCAGTTTGGACAGCGGTGCGGACAATTCGATTACGGCCTCTGTCGTGCCCATGCGCTGCATCATCGCGTCTTTATCATCGACCATCAAAATGCGGCCACCGCGAATTATGCCAACGCGATCGGCCATCAATTCGGCCTCTTCGATATAGTGCGTGGTCAGGATAACCGTGGTGCCCCGCTCTCGCAAAGCGCCGATTTGATCCCACATACCTTTGCGCAACTCCACATCGACCCCGGCGGTTGGCTCATCCAGGAACAGCAATTCAGGCTCGTGCGCGAGAGCCTTGGCTATCAGAACGCGGCGCTTCATGCCGCCCGACAATTCGCGGATTTGACTGGACCGCTTTTCATAAAGCGATAGGCTTTTAAGGATGTCGGCAATCCGTTCTTTATCTGGGGGGTGACCGAACAATCCGCGCGAATAGGAAACGGCACGTTCCACCGTTTCAAACATGTCGGTGCTCAATTCCTGCGGCACCAATCCAATCCGCGCACGCGCCTTGCGCCAATCGCGAGCCAGATCATAGCCAAACGCTGTGATGGTGCCGGATGTTGGCCGGACCAAACCGCACACCGCCCCGATCAACGTCGTCTTTCCCGCGCCGTTGGGGCCCAGTAGGGCGAAAATTTCACCCTGACGAATTTCCAAATCCACGCCGTCGAGCGCGGTGACCCCTGCGCCTCTGGCGCCGGCATAGACTTTGGTAAGTCCTTCGATCTTTAGGATTGTGCTGCTCACGCCCTGTCAAATTCTACTTGAGAAGTTCTTCGAAGGCGGACGCGTCGATGTATTGAACATAAGCGGTCATCCCCTGCATCACGGCCGGATCGCCCATCAATTCCTGCATCGCAATTTGACCCAAACGCGCGCCCGCCGATTCAATCCCGGCATTGTCGCGCGCTTTCATCAACACGGCCGCTTCTTCGCCGCAATCTTGCGAAAAAAGCCGCGTGAACAAAGCCGCCATGGCACGGTCCGCTTCAACTTTCCCTTCGGCGTCTACGGTGACGATATCCTGCATCACGGAGCTGCTGCCGATATTCGCAGCCATCCAACGCATCGCCACGATCCGATCTCGACCCGTCGATGAAAGCGCCAAACATTCGCCCAATGCGCGCGATTGCTCGCTGGGATAGGCAATTTGAGTTTGCGCGTTAGCCGGGATTGCCGCTGCCGCAACGATCATTGTCAAAATGGTTTTCTTCATTGTGTCACTCCGGAAGCAAGAGGCTGGAATCGCCGTAGGAATAGAAACGATAGCCGTTAGCAATCGCATGCTGGTAAGCCGCCATCATACGATCACGCCCCATCAACGCACTGACTAACATCATCAATGTCGATTTGGGGAGATGAAAATTCGTCATAAGACCATCGACAACGCGAAATTGATAACCCGGCGTGATGAAAATGGCCGTGTCATCGGCAAATTCGCGCACGGTGCCATCTGTCGCCGCGGCGCTTTCCAGCAATCGCAAAGAGGTGGTGCCGACGGCTATAATCCGCCCTCCCGCAGCGCGCGCCGCATTGATCCGGCCTGCTGTTTCGGCATCAATCCGCCCGAACTCGGAATGCATGGCGTGATCGTCGGTGTCATCAGCCTTCACCGGTAGGAACGTCCCCGCCCCCACATGCAAAGTTAGCGTTTCTCGTTGAACACCGCGCGCATCCAACGCAGCAACCAAGGCATCGGTAAAATGCAGAGAAGCCGTGGGCGCCGCAACCGCGCCATCTTCGGCGGCGAACATCGTTTGGTAATCGGAAAGATCGCGTTCATCGACGCCGCGTTTCTGAGCAATATACGGGGGCAGAGGCATTGTGCCGGCTCGATCCAGCAAAACTTCAACCGGGTCGTCGCCTTCGAACATCAAAGTCATCGACCCATCATCGTAGCGGGCCTCTGCAATCGCTGTGACCCCACCGCCAAAGACCAATTGATCGCCCACCTTCACCCGCTTTGCGTTGCGGATAAACGCCTGCCATCGGCGCAGATCGATGCGTTTGTGCAATGTTGCACCAATCTTGGCCTCGCCGTTGGCACGGCGGCCTTCCAATTGGGCTGGGATCACGCGTGTGTCATTGAAAACCAAGACGTCGCCGGGTTCCAGCATATCGGGAAGATCCGAAACACCACGATCATCGAACGGACGATCTTGTCCCTTTACCAACAACATACGCGCGCCATCGCGCGGTCGCACAGGGCGCAGGGCTATCCGTTCTTGCGGAAGGTCAAAATCAAACAGGTCAACACGCATGGATAGCGCGCCTACCGCCTAGAGATTGCGAAAGATAGCCGTTTAAGGAAGCGGCGCGTTCAACAAATCTGCCGTGATATCTTGCGATGGTGCCGCAACAGGTGCGGTGGGCGCAGGGACCGGACGATTGTCGCTAGCGAAGGACGCTTGGAGGATGCGCGTTGGGTTTTGCGGTGGTTCGCCGCGATTGATCGTGTCCACAGCACCCATATTGTCGATCACACGGCCGATATTGGTGTAGCGCTTGTCCAAGCTAAAGCGCGGATAGAACACGATGAAAAACTGGCTGTTCGCGCTGTTTTCTTCTGTCGCACGCGCCATGGCCAACGATCCGCGAACATGCGGCATCGGGTTGAATTCTTCGTTCAAATCGGGGAGCTCAGATCCGCCCTGACCCGTTCCAGTGGGGTCACCGCCCTGGGCCATAAATCCATCGATCACACGGTGAAACACCACGCCATCGTAAAACCCGCGATTGGTCAGCGTCTTAATACGCTCCACATGGGCCGGCGCCCATTCTTCCATCAAACGGATTTTGACACGTTCACCGTTTGAAAGGTCCAACACCCAAATGTTTTCGGGCTTTTCAGTTTGATCAAAGCTGATCGCGGGATAGGTCCGCGTGTCCACCGGAGCGGCCGCAGCCTCTTCGTCTTGGGACATATCCATGTCGCCTTCGTCGCTCTGCGCAAAGGCGGCGGAAGGCGCCGCCAAGAATGCCAATGCGGCGATGGGCGCTGCGATCGACGATAGGACGTTTTTCATGGTGTTCTCAAACATAGCAATTTTCATGATTTCGCCTGTAACCGGCACAGCCTGACACTTCAATGAATGATCTGACCATCATCGACAGTTGGGCAATGGATCAATAATCCCCTTTGCGGCCGATCTCCTCCACCCGCACATTGACCTCTTTGCAAACCGGCGGGCTGACAAATGGTGTGATATCTCCGCCGTAAAGCGCGATTTCTTTTACCAATTTTGACGCGATTGGTTGCAACGAAACGTCAGCCATTAAGAACACCGTTTCGATATCGTCGTCCAATTGCTGGTTCATGCCAGCCATTTGATACTCATATTCAAAATCGGCGACGGCGCGCAAACCGCGAATGATCACATTGGCGCCCTGTTTTTGCGCAAATTTCACAAGCAACGCGTTGAACCCAACGACTTCGACATTGTCGAGGCCCATTTGCGCCACTTCGCGTTCCACCATGGCGAACCGTTCCTCGGTCGAAAACATGGGATTTTTAGAAGGGTTCGTGGTCACACCAATGATGAGGTGATCCACCAATTTGGAACCACGCCGTATAATATCAGCATGGCCCAATGTGATCGGGTCGAATGTTCCGGGATAAATCCCAATACGGCGTGTCATTCTACATCGACCTCCCATCTAATTGTCCCGGCTGAGCTGCCGTTATTGAATTCAAATTCGATCCGCTCTTTGGAACCATCCGAAATTTCTCCCGCATAGCTGTTAGGACCTTGCTCAGTAAAATTGACGGTCGCGAACATCGCGATCAATCCATCCCTGCAATCGACAGGGGCATCGTAAATACGCTGTACAAACATGCCGTCGGGACTTTCTTGTCGACCGCTGTATCGTAGGCTCGCATCCGCGCATGCTGGCACATCGAAACGATCGACCAAGGATGCGACGAGGGTTGCGTCCACAGATTGATCGCCATTGCCCGAGCTCTCTACGTCTGATGAACAGCCGGAGACCGCGCTCACCAACACTAGGGTTGAGGCAATGCCAATTTTCACCGATCCCGCTCCACAATGAACCGGGCGAGCGCGCGCAGCATGTCTGCTTCGCTGCCGTGATTGGCCAAATGGGCGATCGCCTGATCGACCAAGGCCCGCGCCTGTTCGCGCGCTTTATCCACCCCCATCAAAGTGACGAAGGTTTGCTTGCCTTGTTCGCTGTCTTTGCGCAGCGCCTTGCCCGCCAGTTCCGCATCTCCTTCAACGTCGAGGAGATCATCGGCAATCTGAAACGCCAATCCGATATCACGCGAATAGGCCCGTAAGTGAGCGCGTCCTTCCGGTGGGATCTTGCCAAGGACCGCGCCCATCTCAACACTTGCAGCCAACAAAGCGCCGGTTTTCAATTGTTGCAGTCGGGTGATCGTATGCAGATCGTAATCCACGCCCTCTTCATCGGCGACCATGTCCATAATCTGACCACCGGCCATGCCGTTCATACCGCTGGCTGTACCAAGGGTGGCGATCAATTCGCTGCGCACGAACGGATCGGCGCTGGTCCCGACATCCGCCAAAATTTCAAACGCCAATGCGTGCAACGCGTCGCCCGCCAAAACCGCAGTGGCTTCGTTGAACGCTTTGTGCACCGTTGGCTTTCCATGGCGCAGATCGTCATCGTCCATGCATGGCAGATCATCGTGGATCAATGAATAGACATGGATGGCCTCCACCGCGGCACCCGCACGCAAGGCCGCCGTGCGGTCGACACCAAACAATTCTGCCGTCGACACCACCAATAACGGTCGAACCCGTTTGCCCCCGCCTATGGCGGCGTAACGCATCGCTTCGACCAATCTCGCGCTGGTGTCAGATGGGATCGGCAAGAACGCGTCAAAGACGGAGTCGATTTCCTGTTGGACCCGTTTCAATCCGCTTTTCAGAATATCGCCGTTGATCCCGACAACATTGGAGCCACCAGCCATCTTAGCTGCCGCCGTCTAGCGGCGCAGTGCCGGTGGGCACTCCGTCCGACCCAGCGACGATTTTCTCAATCCGCGCCTGAGCCGTGTCGAGCCTATTCTGGCACGCGGCGCGCAATTTCTCGCCCCGTTCGTAAAGGGTGATCGATTGATCAAGCGGCACATCGCCGCGTTCCAATTGTTGCACGATATCTTCCAGCGCCACGAGCGCCTGTTCAAACGTCATGTTCGCAATGTCGGTGCCCGATTGGGCCGAAGTGTTTCCTTCATCCATAGCGCTGAGCATTGACGCTGACGGTCGGCCCGGTCAAGGCTGTGTAACGGGCACAGTCCCCAAGAATTGCTTTTGCACTACCGGCAAGGGCAATGCGCGGGGCAAACAGGGACACGATCGACGATGAAATGGGTTATCGCCACACTTTTGGCGGCTGTTATCTTCGGCGTGCTGGATGCGATGTGGTTGAATTGGGCCGGGCCCAATTTGTACGAACCGCATATTGGCGAAATCATGGCCGACGAATTCAACCCGGTCGCGGCGGGCGCATTCTACATCATCTATTTGGCGGGCGCAGTGTGGTTTGCGATTCGCCCCGGTTTGGAAAGCGGGAGAGTGTCGGTCGCGCTGCTCAACGGCGTGCTGTTGGGTGCATTGTGTTACGCAACATTCGATTTAACCAGCCAAGCTGTGTTTAAAGTTTGGGCGACGAAGATCACGATTGTGGACATTATGTGGGGCGCGTTTGCGACCGGCTCGACGAGCGCTATCGTAACGTGGCTAACGCTGAAACTAACACATCGGACCGACGGATAACCGTCGCAACCGAATAGCGATACTAGGATAACGGGGCACACACGCATGTTTATCGGTCATTTTGCACCCGCTTTTGTCGCAGCGGCCGCATATTCACGCGGCCCCAAACTGGGCACCTATTTCGTGGCGGCGCAGTTGGTGGATTGGGCGTTCTTTGCGCTGGCGATGATCGGCGTGGAAAAAATGCGGATCGATCCAGATGCCACGGTGATGGTGCCGTTTGACCTCTATTATATGCCTTACACCCATTCCTTAGCCGCGGTGGGCGCGTGGGCGATTAGTTTTGGGATCGTCATCGCGATTTGGCACAAGGATACGATCGCCGGATTGTTGTCGGCGGTTGTTGTCGCGTCGCATTGGGTTCTCGATTGGTTGACCCATGCCCCCGATCTGACATTGGCCGGCGGTGACAAGGTGTATGGCCTTGGCCTTTGGAATCACCCAGAAATCGCGATGCCTTTGGAAATCGGCATCACCCTTGCCGCGATTATCTATTACCTCAAACGGTCGCGCGGACCGGCGATCCAACCGATGGTGTTGATCGGCGCCTTGTTCCTGTTTCAAGCGATCAACTGGTTCGCCCCTCCCCCAACAGAGGCAAATATGATGGTTTATGCCCAATCGCTGATTGCCTTTGGAATTTTAACCGGATTTGCCGTGTGGGTCGGGGAGAACCGCTATTTCACACAACGCGGCGGGTTGGCGGCAGCGAGCCTGTAATTTATGGGGTGCTCGCATGAGCAAACACAACTCCGAAATCACCCCCGAAGTCGTCGAACAACACGGCCTGTCTCCCGAAGAGTATGATCGCGTGCTCAGCGGATTGGGCCGCACGCCCAATTTGGTTGAGTTGGGCATCTTTTCCGTGATGTGGTCAGAGCATTGCAGCTACAAAAGCTCACGCCTGCATTTGAAGAAATTGCCGACAGAGGCGCCGTGGGTGATTTGCGGACCGGGTGAGAATGCCGGAATCATCGATATTGGCGATGATCAGGCTGCGATCTTCAAGATGGAGAGCCACAACCACCCATCCTATATCGAACCGTATCAGGGAGCGGCCACCGGCGTTGGCGGCATTCTGCGCGACGTCTTTACGATGGGCGCGCGGCCGGTTGCCAATATGAATGCCCTGCGTTTTGGCCGCCCCGATCACCCCAAGATGAAACACCTGGTTCAAGGTGTTGTCGCCGGCATCGGCGGATATGGCAATTGCGTCGGCGTTCCGACCGTTGGTGGAGAGACTAATTTTCATCCCGCATATGACGGAAACATCCTCGTCAATGCGATGACGGTCGGCGTCGCGGATACGGATAAGATTTTCTATTCCGCCGCGACCGGTGTTGGCAATCCAATCGTCTATGTCGGTTCAAAAACCGGACGCGATGGCATCCATGGCGCGACCATGGCCAGCGCGGATTTCGAAGAAGACGCAGAGGCAAAACGGCCTACGGTTCAGGTTGGCGACCCGTTCACGGAAAAACTCCTGATCGAAGCGTGTCTGGAATTGATGGCGACCGATGCCATCGTTGCCATCCAAGACATGGGCGCAGCGGGCCTCACCTCCTCCAGTGTCGAAATGGCCACCAACGGCAAGGCCGGCATCCGGTTGGATATGAACAAGGTGCCGTGCCGCGAAACCGGCATGACGCCGTATGAAATGATGTTGAGCGAGAGCCAAGAGCGGATGCTCATGGTCCTCAAACCCGGCAAAGAAGCCATGGCGCAGGCGATCTTTGAAAAATGGGAATTGGATTTCGCCGTTATCGGCGAAGTGACCGACACGCGGCACATGGTCCTCGAATTTGATGGCGAAGTGGTGTGCGATATTCCGCTCGGCCCTCTGGCCGCCGACGCGCCAGAATATGACCGTCCGTATCTGTCGAAAGATGAATACGCAAAATGGGCGGAGATCACGCCGCTCGACCACACTCCGACATGCGATGACCCGGGCGCGGATCTGCTCACCATGTTGGCGTCCCCTGCCCTCGCATCGCGTCGTTGGATCGCAGAACAATATGACAGCCAAGTGATGGCCGACACGCTGCAAACCGGCGGCGATGCCAGCGTCGTGCGTGTTCATGGCACCGATAAAGCGCTCGCGATGAGCACCGATTGCACTCCTCGTTATGTGCATGCCGATCCGTATGAAGGCGGCAAACAAGCCATCGCAGAAGCGTATCGCAATCTGTGCGCGGTTGGCGCTCGGCCTCTCGCCGTGACCAATTGTTTAAACTTTGCGAACCCGCAACGGCCCGAAATCATGGCACAATTTGTCCATGCTCTTGATGGCATGGGCGAGGCGTGCCGTTCGTTGGATTTCCCCATCGTGTCTGGCAACGTGTCGCTTTACAACGAATCCAAAGCAACCGGCGGCGGCAGTGCCATTCTGCCAACGCCCGCCATTGGTGGCGTTGGATTGATCGACGATGCGGCCACTATGGTCACGCCGGCGTTCAAATCAGAAGGCGATGCGATCTACATAATTGCGCCAGAATTCTGGGCCAAACCCGATCCCACGCGTTCGCACTTGGGCAAGTCCTTGTGGCTCGACATTGTCAAAGGGCTCGATGCTGGCCGCGCGCCTCCGGTGGACCTCGCCGCAGAACGCGGCGCGGGTGAGATCGTGCGCACATTGATCGGCGCAGGCATTCTTAGCGCGGTGCATGATTTGTCCGATGGCGGTTTGGCCGTGGCTTTGGCCGAAATGGCAATGTCCGGCGGGATCGGCGCAACGGTTTCCGAAAACGACGCCTATACAAAGGCACAATGGTGGTTCGGCGAGGATCAGGCGCGGTACATCATCACGGTGTCGCCCGAAAATTCCGACGCGTTCAACCGGATCGTTGCCCAAGGACCCGATATTCCAGAGGCGGAAATGGTCGGCTTCCACCGCATCGGAACCGTCGGAGGGGATGGCCTTTTGGGCGTTTCTTTGTCCGAAATGCACGCTGCGCATAACAGCTTCTTCGCCGATTGGATGGGCGGATAGAAACGCTACAACCGATCCTGCATTATGGCGGGCACTGGTTGGTGCCGTTTGCCATTGCGTGGGTTATTTGGCGTCGGGATTGGTTGCGAAACGGGGCGGTCATTGCCGCGGCAAACGCGATCGATTTCGACCATGTGTTGGCCACACCCATGTTCGATCCGGACAGGTGCAGCATTGGTTTCCACCTTCTCCATGGGTGGGAGGCCGCGCTGGCATTCACCGTCATGATGTTCATCCCGCGATGGTGGGCGCGCGCGTTCGCGATCGGGGCGTTGTGGCATCTGGTGGTGGATTACGGTGATTGCTCGATGCAGGTTTGGTGACAATGACCGCCGTGTATTCCGGGGCGTCACATGCGAAAACGTGCAATCTGTAAGGCACGTATCGATCTTGGTTCGATGGGGTGCTGTAAGCCGCCGCCGACGCCATCGATCGGCGTGTTCGTTTCGAAAAAGGTTGCGGCCGCCAGACCCAATTGGATCAAGCGGCCGCATAAACCATCGGATTGGCCACCGGCTTCATCAATACAATTTGCGCCGTCTATACCGTCTGGCCGGGAATGAAATTCGTCATCCGCAGGGCGGACCGTTAGGCAGCTTGCGGTGCCAACAATTGCTCTTCCGTGTTCCCTTCGCTTTCAAGAATGCGTAGGCATTCGCGATAGATCACGGGTTCACCAATATTCATCCGCGCGCGCACTTCATTGATGTCTTCACGCATGACCTTTTCGACATCCATATGCGCGAGCTTCGCCGCCGCCTTGCCCAATTCGCGGCCTTCTTTGATCGCAGCGTAAATCGGCGCTTTTGTGCCGGACACTTTCTTGATCTGACGCGCGGCAGCGTAGGCGATAAATTTCACGCCTAAGTTCTGATTCTGCTCGTAGCTAAAGCCAAGCAGCGCGGCTTCGCCCAAGGCATCACGGCCGTAAGACGTTAGAACATGGAAGAGATCATGCGTGTCGCGCAGACGGCAAAGATACCATTCCACCTGATCGTTGGGTCGTTCTTCGCGCGGGCGCCAATCGTAACTTTCTTCGGCCAATCCCGCCGCGGTCAGCCCTTCGCGCTTCATGAATCTGATATAGTGATGGGCCAAAGTTTCCGGACCACAATCGGCCCATGTCGCGTGGTCATCCAATTTTTCAGAGATCGGATTGCCGTCTTCGCGGATCATGAAATCTCGGCCCTCTTCCGATTGGATGAACGCTTTGGCCTGATCGAACGGTTTGCGCCCCTTTAGGGCTTCGATGATGTAGAACACCTGTTTGGTGTCCTCTTTATCGGCGATGAGGTTCTTGAAATGATGCAAGGCCTTAAACGGGCGAAAGCCAGCCATATCGCGGTCATTTGCGACCATTGGTAGATCAAGAATTGCCATCAATACCTCCCAGTAGAGCGACTCGATTTGAGTACATGAATTGAAACTTACATTGATGTCAGTAAGTCGTCAACCACCGGTTTCGTAACGTCACTCTTCCCTTGTCCGCACAGTATGGCAATAGAGCGCAATGCAAGACCATGAAACAACACCCTACGCTCTTACCGCGCTACCCGATGATGAAAGCGTCGCACGCGCCCGCGCGCTGCGCGATTCGTTGAAAGAACGGCGAACCTGCCGGTATTTCTCAGACGCTCCTGTCCCGCGCGAGGCAATCGAGGCAGCCATAGAGGCCGCCGGCACAGCCCCAAATGGAGCCAATCACCAACCGTGGCATTTCGCGGTTGTTGAAAGCGAAAAGAAAAAGCGCGCCATTCGCGAAGCGGCAGAGGCGGAAGAGCGCCGCTTCTATGGTGCCGATGGTGACGCCCCTAAAGCCAGCGACGAATGGCTGGGCGCGCTGAAAGAGTTGGGCACCGACGACGCCAAGCCGTTTTTGGAAACCGCGCCTTACTTGATCGTGGTGTTTGCCCAGCGCAAAGGCGGCATCGACGAAGACGGCAAGACGCAAAACTATTACGTCAATGAGAGCGTCGGCATCGCATGCGGCATGTTGATCGCCACCCTGCACGAAGCGGGATTGGCCACTCTTACCCACACGCCGTCGCCTATGGGGTTCTTGCGCGAAGCTTGCGAGCGACCGGAATGGGAAAAACCATTGATGATCGTGGTTGTGGGTCGCCCAACCGACGACGCCACCGTCCCCGCCCATGCGTTGAAAAAGAAACCCCTAAGCCAGATTTCAAGCTGGCTTTAAGCGGACACCAAATCGCCCGATTGCGTTTCGGCCGCCAACAAATTGTACGGATCGATGCCTTCTGAACACCAGATCTTATGGCATTCCCGGTACACGGTCGGCTCTGGAATGTTCAACGCGTTGCGCAGACGATCGACCGGCTGTTTCAACAACTCGCGGATCGGTTCTTCGATGAGGCGCGGTGACCCTTTGCCGGTCCGGCGCGCTTGTTGGGCGGCGGCCATGATCGGTGCGCGGCTCCCTTTGACCTGCATTTTAATGTTCAGCGAGCCAGCATAACCGATCAACAAGTGACCGTGGCTGGGGCTCTGACCGTGGGTGAACAACAACACGCATTGTTCGCCCAACGCGTCCCGTCCGTATCCGGTAAGGACGTGGAACATATCGTGCAGATCGCGTGAACGATCGCCAAACCATTGGGCCATATCGTCATATTTAGGGCGACCGGTGCTTTCTGCATCCGCCACCAGACCCGCTGCCGTCAGACCTTCGCTTTCCATGAAATCGCAATAGGCATGGGCCAGACTGCCCTTTGGCGTCCGACGCAAAGCGGCATGATCGTCCAAAATTTCCGGCAAATCGCGTTCTGTTTGACGCAAGAATTCGCCGTGCTCGGATTGAGACAAATTCTGCACGCGCGGCATGAATGTGCGCGGGGGAAGCGCCTCGTAGATCTTGAACACCAAGCTGGTGTCTTCTTTGTTCTTCATCAAAAGGCGAAAGTTCTTGATCGCGCTTGGCAATGAATATCGCGCCTTGGGACGATCAGGGTGCAGTAAAACGGTGCCATCGGCGGCGTATTGATTGGAATAATCGGCGATGTTTTGCATGATCGTCGGGCCTCGGTCGATTCTTAGGGGTCAAAGTTTGCAATGTGACCGCTAACAAGAATCGCTTACATTTCTGTAAAGAGACCCACGCAATGTTGCGTATGGGTGTTGGGTGAGTGTCGTGCGCCCTACCCCGTCGTCCAGTCGTCGCGAGGAATTCCCAAAAGCGAAAGTATCGAAGTCAGATCGCCGCGATCAATCCGGCCATTGGAAGCCGCCCGTGCCTTTGGCTTTGCACGATAGGCAAAACCGTACGTCGCAACCTCAATCATCGGAATGTCATTGGCGCCATCGCCGCTCGCCAAAGTGGTGGCGTCTTCGCCAAACCGGGTGGCCTCTTCGATCAAAACGGCCATTTTCGTGTTCGCATCGGTAATCGGCCCGTCTAGACCACCGGTTAGACGACCGTCGGCCACGCCAAGCCGGTTTCCAACCACCCGATCAAAACCCAACATCGCGCCGACCTCATCGCCAAAATGATGGAAACCGCCGGTGACCAAGATATTGCGACACCCAAATGCCTTTAATGTCTGACACAGAGTCTTTGCCCCGGGTGTTGGAGAAATACGGTCGCGCAAACAACGCTCTATCGCGGCTTCCTCTAACCCTTTCAGCAACGCCACACGCTCCTTCAAAGCGGATTCGAAATCCAATTCACCCTGCATCGCACGCTCTGTGATGTCGGAAATTTGTTCTTTCAATCCGGCGAAATCGGCGAGTTCGTCGATGCATTCCTGACCAATCATGGTCGAATCCATATCAGAGACAAACAATCGCGGCACGCGCGGCTCCGCGGATGTGACCAGTGAATCGCTCGATGGGAAATGCGCATCGATAATGTTTTGAATCAATCGGACATCATCACAGCCCCATCGCATTTCCAGAACCGGCACATCCAAATCAAATATTTCGGCGCTCTCATAATGCGGAACGGAATCGCTGTGCGCCAAGGCATAGCTAACCGGCTTGAGCATCGTTTCGAGATCACCCGTTCCATCCGGGTTCTGGTCTGCTATCAGACGCGAAATGAGCACCAAGAAATCTCCCAAACCGGCCAAGAAAGATCAGCCATTGTCAGAGCCAACGTCACACGCGACGTCACACCCGCTGGCGCTCATTGCAGGGCCAACCGCGAGCGGCAAGAGCGCATGTGCGATCGACCTGGCACAAGCTTTGGCCAAACAGGATCGCAACGCTGTTATCATCAACGCCGATAGCGCGCAGGTTTACGCCGATTTGCAGGTCCTATCCGCCCGGCCATCAGAAAAAGAAATGGAAGGTGTTGAACACCGCCTGTTCGGATCGTGGGACGGCGCGGACGCATGCTCTGCCGCCGATTGGGCCGTGCGGGCCAAGGCAGAAATTGCCCAATGCCATAAAAAGGGCGCGGTTCCGATCTTGGTCGGGGGCACCGGCATGTATTTGAAGGTCCTCATCGAAGGGATCGCCCCCATCCCCGCCATTGAACCCGAAATCCGCGAGGTTGTGCGCGCGATGGATGTGGAAACAGCCTATGCCGCGTTGATGATCGAAGATCCTGTGCGCGCCGCCGACCTCAACCCCGGCGACACCCAACGGATCGCGCGCGCATTGGAGGTAAAACGGTCCACCGGGGTGACATTAGGCGATTGGCAACAGGCGAAAACAGGTGGCATCGGCGATGAGGTGACCCTGCACCCTCTCGTTATGATGCCCGAACGCCAATGGGTTTACGACCGATGCGACGCGCGCTTTGAACAAATGTTGGATAGCGGCGCAATCGAAGAGGTTGAAGCCTTATTGGAACGCGGCCTTTCTCCCGAATTACCAGTGATGCGCGCGATTGGCGTCCCCGAAATCACCGCAATGATCCGCGATGGCGCATCGCGTGAGGATACGATTGCAGCGGGCGCGCAATCCACGCGCCAATACGCAAAACGGCAATTTACGTGGTTGCGGAACCAATCCCCCGACGATTGGCCCAAATTAGACTTAAAAAATATCGAGATTGACGACGTTTTTGCATCATTATTACAACATTAATGCTTGACGCGATAGAATGTGACCATTAGCGAGCAATCAAGACAGCCCTTTAAGTCGCACTTGGTTCTGTCGCAAAATATCGCTATCCGTAGCGTCGCAGATTATAGGTGAAGGTCTATTTCAATCATGATTATCGTCATTCTAGTACGGGAAACGGGTTGATTTAGGACGCTTCGATTACGAAACATCCTGAAGAGGCCCGATGCGAACATTCGCTTCGGGCCTTTTTCTTGAGCGGTTGAATTTTTAGGAGAACGGTTGTGGCGAAGCTTTCAGGAGCCGCCTTGTTGATGGAAAGTCTGGTCGAACAGGGGGTCGAATATGTCTTCGGCTATCCTGGTGGAGCGGTCTTGCCCATTTACGATGAGCTGTTTGGCGACGAACGAATTCGCCACATCCTTGTCCGGCACGAAGCGGGCGCGGCGCACGCTGCCGAAGGATATGCGCGGGCCACCGGCAAACCCGGCGTGGTTCTTGTCACATCCGGGCCCGGTGCGACCAACGCGGTCACCGGCATTGCCGATGCTTGGATGGATTCGATTCCGCTTGTCGTGATTACGGGTCAGGTTCCCACCGCCTTGATCGGCACGGATGCGTTCCAAGAGGCTGATACGGTTGGCATCACGCGCCACTGCACGAAGCACAATTATCTGGTCAAAGACCCCGCCGACCTGACGGCAACGATCGAAGAAGCCTTTCGCATAGCAACCACGGGCCGTCCCGGTCCGGTTGTCGTGGACATACCCAAAGATGTGCAGATCGCTGTCCCATCCAAAACCAACGCGTCATCGCGGCCCGCTTCGCATCGCTACGCGCCGCAACTGGTCGCCCCGGCAGAGCAAATCGCCGAAGCCATCGACATGATCGCAAACGCGGATTGTCCGATCCTTTATACAGGAGGCGGCGTTATCAATTCCGGGCCAGAGGCGACGCGCCTGCTGCGTCAACTACAAGACCTAACCAACGCGCCGGTCACATCGACGCTAATGGGATTGGGCGCGTTTCCAAGCGAGCATTCCGATTGGCTCGGTATGCTGGGAATGCACGGCACATACGAAGCCAATATGGCGATGAACAAGGCCGATGTGATGGTCTGTATCGGGGCGCGCTTTGATGACCGGGTAACGGGCCGTCTTGATGCGTTCTCTCCCGATTCCAAGAAAATCCACATCGACATCGACCGTTCTTCCATCAACAAGAACGTGACGGTCGACCTCGCGATTATAGGCGATTGCGCCACGGTTCTGGAACAGATGGTAAGCGCATGGGGCGAACGTGAGGCGCGCCATCTGGGCGAATGGAAAGCTCGGATTGCCGGATGGCGCGCGCGCGAATGCCTCGCCTATCCCGAACGCTCAAGAAAAGATCCCAAGGCCATCATGCCGCAAAAGGCGGTGGAACGCCTGCACGCCCTTACCCGCGACAAAAGCCCGATCATCTCCACGGAAGTGGGTCAGCATCAAATGTGGGCGGCGCAATATTTTGGGTTTGAAGAACCGAACAAATGGCTGACAAGTGGGGGCCTTGGCACAATGGGCTACGGCTTGCCCGCCGCGATTGGCGCGCAGTTGGGCCACCCCGATGCGCTGGTGATCGATATCGCCGGTGAGGCATCGATCCAGATGAACATTCAAGAGCTTGGCACGGCATCCCAATTCCGTCTGCCGGTCAAGATTTTCATCCTCAACAACGAGTATATGGGCATGGTCCGCCAATGGCAGGAACTGACCTATGAAAGCCGGTATTCCAACTCCTATTCCGACAGTCTTCCCGATTTCGTGAAATTGGGCGAGGCCTATGGCTGGAAGGGTATCCGCATCACCGATGAGGCCGATCTGGATGCGGGTATCTTGGAAATGATGAACCATGATGGTCCCGTGATCGTCGATTGCTGCGTCGCCCAAGATGCCAATTGCCTGCCGATGATTCCATCGGGCGCGGCGCACACCGAAATGCTGCTTTACGGCGATCAGGTCGACGGCACGATGGATGACGAAGCCAAAGCGTTGGTTTAACCCGCGCCGGTCAAGGAAAACGAAGATCATGAAAATCAAGAACGCCGAATCCGAACGGCACGTCCTTACCGTAACGGTCGATAATGAACCGGGTATCCTGGCCAAGATCACCGGCCTATTCACGGCGCGCGGTTACAACATCGACAGCTTAACCGTGGCGGATATTTCCGATGATCACGCGATCAGCCGGATCACCGTCGTCACCAATGGTCCACCTGAGGTTATTGACCAAATAGAGGCGCAACTGGAACGGCTGGTTCCTGTCCACAAGGTGACCGACCTCACCGCCGCTGGCCCCCATGTCGAACGTGAATTGGCTCTGATCAAGGTTGCGGGAAAAGGGGAATCGCGGGTCGAGGCTTTGCGCATTGCGCAGCACTTTCGCGCCAATGTGGTCGACACAACCACGTCCAGCTTCGTTTTTGAGCTAACCGGTGCGCCGGATAAGATTGACAGTTTCATCGTGTTGATGCGCGAACTCGGCCTCGTTTCTGTGGGCCGATCCGGCGTGGTTGGCATGATGCGCGGGGCCGGTGGCAGCTAAACCGCACGACACAGTTTTTGAATTCAACAAATATACGAAAACAAAGGGAAAACCCATGAAAGTCTATTACGACGCCGACGCCGATCTCGGCCTTGTCAAATCCAAAAAGATTGCGATTGTCGGGTACGGTTCGCAAGGCCATGCCCATGCGCAAAACCTGCGTGACAGCGGCGTTGCCGAAGTAGCAATTGCCCTGCGCGAAGGTTCCGCAACTGCAAAGAAAGCCGAAGAGGCTGGCTTTAAAGTCCTGACCAACACAGAAGCGGCAAAATGGGCCGACATTCTGATGATCCTCGCGCCAGATGAACATCAAGCTGGCATCTGGGAAAATGACCTTGCCGGCAATATGAAGCCGGGCAGCGCCCTCGCCTTTGCACACGGTCTTAACGTGCACTTTGGCCTGATCGAACCACCTGCCGATATCGACGTTATCATGATCGCACCAAAGGGCCCCGGCCACACCGTGCGCAGCGAATATCAACGCGGCGGCGGCGTCCCTTGCCTTATCGCAATCCACCAAGACGCCAGCGGCAGCGCGCACGACGTTGCCCTCGCCTATGCCAGCGGTGTTGGAGGCGGTCGGTCCGGCATTATTGAAACCAATTTCCGCGAGGAATGCGAAACCGATCTGTTCGGTGAACAAGCCGTTCTGTGCGGCGGCATCACCCACCTGATCCAGGCCGGTTTCGAAACCCTGACCGAAGCGGGCTACGCGCCCGAAATGGCTTATTTTGAATGCCTGCACGAAACCAAGTTGATCGTAGATCTGCTGTATGAAGGCGGCATCGCCAACATGCGGTATTCAATCAGCAACACCGCCGAATACGGCGACATCACCACTGGCCCGCGCATCATCACTGATGAGACCAAGGCAGAAATGAAGCGTGTCCTTGATGACATTCAATCAGGCCGGTTTGTGAAGGACTTTGTTCTCGATAACCGCGCTGGTCAGCCGGAATTGAAGGCCGCTCGCAAGCGTGCCGAAGCGCACCCGATTGAGAAGACCGGTGCCGAACTGCGCGCAATGATGCCGTGGATCAGCGCAAACAAGTTGGTCGACAAGTCGAAAAACTAACGCCATCGGGTGGAGGATGCTGAGAGCAAACTCCACCCGTATAATCTTTGTCGTGATCGCCTTCGCATGGGTGGTGATCGTGGCACGTGCCTATCTGAATGTGAAAGGCACCGACGGATTGATCGCGGTCGTCCCGCAATCAGAGGTCCAATCCTTTGCTCGGCAGGAGCTGGATGCACTGCAAACGCGCTCGTTTGCCGAAGACATTGAATTGTGCGGCATCATATTCGAAACTGACAATGGCGAATTGGGCGTATCCCGTCCCAATGCCGGCAGCATTTCCAGTTGCGACATCGCTTATTTCGATGAACCCGGCATGGTCCCCATCGCCAGCTTTCACACACACGGAAAGCACTCCCCCCGCTTTGACGGAGAAGTGCCTTCGCTTGTCGATATTGAAAGCGACGTGGCCACAGGGATGGATGGGTACATCGCGACGCCCGGTGGGCGTTTGTGGCATATCGATCATGAAACGGCCATCGCGCGGCAAGTGTGCGGCGAAGGATGCGTGACACAGGATCCGAATTACCGACCCTGTGACCGTGATATCATTCCTTCAAGCTATACGGTGCAAGAATTGGCCGATCGATTCAGCACCGCGGATCGCGGATGCTGACGCGCACCGATCCCTAAACCACCTCTATCCATCACAACGAAAACCGCCCGCGAAAGGGTCCTCTCCTTTCGCGGGCAGCTGTGTGTTTCGCCGATGGGTTTGTCAGCAAAGAGCAGCAGGGGAACCGCTCAATCAGGGGGAATGCCGTAACAATCCATCGAAATGCGACCCTAAGGGCAAGCCTGAAAACGATAACCGGATGGGTCGCGGGCTATCGAAAAAAGGCGTGACCGGAGGCACTAGGAGGAACGGCCCCCGGCCACGCCAAGTATGCACCCGTCAGGCAGCGGGTGCACAAGCTGATGCGGCGCAAGCGCTTGGGGCGCAGGCCGAAGCTTCACAAGCAGAGGCAGCGCAAGCCGAAGCGGCGCATGCGGATGCAGCACAAGCCGATGCAGCGCACGATGCGGCAGAGGCAGACGCTTCACACGCTGCTGCGGCGCACGCTTTGGCTGCGCATGCGGCGGCTGCACATGCAGCTGCGGCGCAGGCGGCTTCGCGTTGAGCGCGCGCTTGGCGACGGGCTTCGCGATTGGCGCGACGTTCTGCTGAACTGGTGTCGATGGAGCGCGGTGCGGAATAACCGCTTGGACCGCATGGTGCGTCTGCCAATGCCGGCGCGCCTGCTGTTGCAGCCGCCAGTCCACCGGCAACCATCATCATCTTCGCAAGGTTCATAGTAGTAGCCATTTTGAATTTCCTTCCAGAGTGTAATTCTAGTGTCGTATTTGAGGGGATCGGGTTGTTGTGATCGGGTATTGGCGTCCCAGAAAATCAGACCGGCGCATCAGGGGGGTCAGGGGAGTTGCCGGCCAAAATGCCGGGACGCCAATGGGGTAAAGCTTAATCGCCGAACCGTTTGCCATCGGGCACATTAGCCCAAGCGGGATCGGATTTTGCGATGAAGCCATCAACGTCGCCAAGCCAGGTTTCTTGGACGTTGCGATTGAAGTTCAAATACAACTTGCCGCCGTGGATTTTATAAAGCGTCGGATCACCCGGTGCGAGCGAGCCGCGGCTCATCGCCCATGCGCAGTGGCCGCCATATTGTGGGGCGTAGCGATCCGGGTTCTCTTCAAACAAATCGGCGTTTGCTTGGCTGGAAAAGTGGAATTGGGCACCATCATGTTCGACCATGAAACGGGCATTGCCCAAAACGGGTGTACCGTTGCCTTGGAAATAGCTGACTGAATCGTAGCCAGAAAGGGCGACCGTGCTGCCTTCGACACCAACAAACACGCCACCATCGGCATGCGCAGGTGTGGTCAATGCAATTGGTCCTGCAACCGTAGCGCCGAACGCAGCAGCCGCGAGCATAAGGAATTTAAGTTTCATCGGGGTTCTCCTAAATTTCGTCGTGCTGCGACCACTTGGCTGGCATTCAGGATGGGGCGTCAGGGGTAAGAACCGGATAAGGGGGTTACCGGTCCGGGGGTCCTGAGAGCCGCCAAGTGGCCGCGCACATCAAGCAGTTCGCCCGGTCACGCAATTTGGTGACAGGCAACCCAAAAAAAATTCAAAAAAGTTTGCAGAACGTCCGAAATCGCTCCGACTGAGAGGGAGATTTTCGGTGCCGAAACGCACGAACACTCGACACGATTGTCGCATTGCGTCAGGATAAATATGCCCGTGGGACAACGGGTTTTACAGGCGGTGTGTCGTAGGATGCATACAGCCGGATTGGCGTAAAGCTCGCCCGAAACATACGATACCAAAAGGGGTGCGCATGCGGTTATCGGATTGCCACAATATTGATGATTTTCGGAAGTTGGCGAAATCGCGCCTGCCGTTTCCCGTGTTTGATTACATTGATGGGGCAGCCGACGATGAACTGACCAAGGCGCGCAACACGCGCAGTTACGATGGCGTCGATCTGGTCCCGGATGTTTTGGCCGGCGTGGCGGATATCGACACCTCCTGCACGATCCTTGGCCGCAAAAGCGCCCTGCCCCTGATGCTGTCTCCCACCGCGGTGCAACGCGCCTTTCATTGGCAAGGCGAAACCGCCGTCGCAAAAGCAGCGGAGAAATTCGGGTTGTGGTTTGGCATATCCAGCCTCGCAACCCGCAGCATCGAAGACATCGCCGCTATGACCAGCGGCCCAAAATTGTTCCAATTGTATGTCCATAAAGACACCGGATTGAACACGAACATGATCGAACGGTGTCAGGCATCGGGCTTTGACGCATTGGCCTTGACCGTGGACACCATCGTTTCCGGCAAGCGGGAACGGTGTTTGCGCAGCGGTTTCACCACCCCGCCCCGTTTCACTCCGGCCAGCATCTTGAGTTACGCAACACGCCCGCAATGGACGCTGGATTATCTCTTCCGCGAAAAATTCAGCCTGCCCAACCTCGACACCCATGTCAGCGAAGGATCGAGCAAAGCGGTCAGCATCGCGGAATATTTCAACACAATGTTGGACACTTCGATGGATTGGGATACCGCCGCCGCCATTCGCCAACAATGGGGTGGCACTTTCGTCTTGAAAGGCGTGATGAGTGCCGGAGACGCACGCCGCGCGGTCGAAATCGGCGCGGATGCGATCATGATTTCCAACCATGGTGGACGCCAATTGGACGGCAGCCGGGCCCCCTATGATCAATTACCCGAAATCGTCGATGCGGTTGGCGGTGAGATCGAAATCATCTGCGATGGTGGGATTCGTCGTGGCACTCATGCGCTAAAGGCCATGTGCTCTGGCGCCACCGCCGCGTCGGGCGGTCGATTGTACCTTTATGCCCTGGCCGCAGCGGGTCAGGACGGGGTCGAGCGAGCCTTGGCCATTTTGAAGGATGAAATCGAACGCGGCATGCGATTGATGGGGGTTACCCAAGTCGATCAATTGACGAATGACCGCATTCGGCAAAGGACCCTGTTATGAATACGGGGCCTGTCATTAAGTTGCAAAGTTCCTTTGGCCTTAGCATATCCATCAACGTGAGCCGGTGGGATCATCAATGAACACGCGATTTGTTTTAGTGTCCGTCAGCGCGCTGATTGCGCTTACTGGGTGCAGCGCAACCGAAACGCCCGACGCAACCAGCGAAGCGGATGCATTCGCCGCGCGCATCAACGGCGAAACTCCAGCGCAAGCCAGCACATCGACTGCATCGTCGGATCAGGCCTATGCCCCGCCCCCACCCACAACTGCGCCGCCGCGAACAAACGCCGCACCTGGCGCGTTTGCGCCTGGCACCGCGACGGATCCCGCCAGCGCAACATGCAACGCCAACAAAATGGGTCCATTTATGGGGCGGCTTGCGGATGAGGCAACGCGCGCAAACATCCTGAGCGCCGCCGCCGGTGCCGCCGATGTCCGATTTATCGAAGCGGGCAGCCTGTATATCCGCCCGGATTCATCCAATCCGCGTTTGAACATCATGTTGGACGTGCAAGGCATCATCCGGGACGCCCGCTGCGGGTAACGCGCGCGCCGCAATGCGCCAATTGCGAACAGGCCCAAGAATGAATTGGGGCCTAAACGAAAACGCCCCCGTCACTCTGTCGAGCAACGGGGGCGTTTCGCACATCTAAGATCAACTCAGATTAATCTTGGTAATGCTCGCTTGCATCATGTGTTGGGTAATTGGTGTCACCGCTGGCGATGAAGCCTGGGATGTCTTTTTGCCAATTGCCTTGAACGCTTTCGTTGAAGTTCAAGTAGAGCGTGCCGTCGACGATCTCGTAAACTTCTGGATCACCTGGTGCCAACGCGTCATTGGCGCCGATGGCCCATGCGCAATACCCGCCATAAGCAGGGGCATATTTGGCTGGCTCTTCAATGAAAGCTTGGGCGTTTGCTTCGCTGGCAAACCGGTAATCAAAACCTTCGTAACGCACGGTGAATTCTTCGGCGCCAACAACGGGAACGCCGTCATCGGTGAAGTAGCTGACAACGTCGTAACCAGAAACGGCCAACGTGTCGGCTTTCGCTTTGCGATAGATTGGGCCAACCGGTTCACCACCGAGATCGGCAAACAATGCTGTTTCGGTTGCTTCGGCTACCATGCTGTCGCCTTCAGGTGCAGCTTCGGTACCGCAAGCAGCAAGAGTTGCCATCAAAGCGATGGCGGTCATGGGGGCAAAAATTGATTTCTTCATGGGGTAGTCCTCCTTAAAAACTGATAGTCCCGACTGGCTGCCTATGGCCGTATCGCCGGTAACATTGGGCAATTCGCGCGGTGCGAATGAATGGTTACACCCAATTTCACAAATTCGGAATGGAAACGATTTTGTGCGCAATTTCCTCCCCGGCTTGCGCTGCGCAGAATAATAGGCAAAGACTGTCGCCATGGCTTATCGCACAACACTCCTTCTACGACTTATGCGCCCTTGGGCGGTCTAGGGTTCTGCGCGAGAGTATAGCGGGCCCCATTCGTTCAAGGGTTTCGAAACGCTTCACTTCTCACAAGTTATTTTAAGAGCAAGAGCCAGTTCCATGCTGAAACAGCCTTCGACCAAGTACCGCCCATTTCCGCAAATCAACCTGCCCGATCGCCAATGGCCAAGCCGCGTCATCGACCGTGCGCCGCGCTGGCTCTCAACCGATTTGCGCGACGGCAACCAATCGATCATCGACCCTATGGACGCGGTGAAGAAACGCCGTTTCTTTGACCTTCTAGTCGAAATCGGCGTGAAAGAGATTGAGGTCGGCTTTCCCAGCGCGGGCGCAACGGAATTCGACTTTATTTCCGGCCTCGTCCAATCGGGCGCGATCCCCGACGATGTAACCGTCCAAGTGCTCACGCAATCGCGCGAGGATTTGATCAAGACCAGTTTTGAAAGCTTGACCGGTGCGCGCGCAGCGATTGTGCACCTTTACAACGCAGTCAGCCCGGCGTGGCGCGACATTGTGTTCCGCATGTCAAAATCTGAGGTGCGCGACATCGCCATCGCTGGGGCAACAGTTATGCGCGACGAAGCCGCCAAACGCCCCGAAACCGAATGGCATTTCCAATATTCGCCCGAAACATTTTCAACCGCAGAGATTGATTTCAGCATCGATGTTTGCGCGGCGGTTATGGAGGTTTTGAAACCGACACCGGATAAGCCCATAATCTTGAACCTGCCCGCCACGGTTGAGGCAGCGACCCCCAACATCTACGCCGATCAGATCGAATATTTCTGTCGCAACCTGCCCAATCGCGAAAGCGCGATCATATCGCTCCACACGCACAATGATCGCGGCACCGGCGTCGCGGCGGCAGAGCTGGGATTGATGGCGGGCGCGGACCGGGTTGAAGGATGCCTGTTCGGCAATGGCGAGCGCACGGGCAATTGTTGCCTCGTGACAATGGGCCTCAACCTGTACACGCAAGGCGTTGATCCAAAGCTTGATTTTTCTGACATCGATCGCGTGATTGAGACGGTCGAATATTGCAACGACTTGCCCGTGCACCAACGCCACCCTTACGGCGGTGAATTGGTCTACACCGCCTTTTCCGGCAGCCACCAAGACGCGATCAAAAAGGGTTTCGAAGCACGCGGGACGCAGAATGATGAAACTTGGCGCGTGCCATACCTGCCCATCGATCCGGCCGATCTGGGCCGCAATTACGAAGCGGTCATCCGCGTCAATTCGCAAAGCGGCAAAGGCGGATTTGCTTGGGTTCTGGAACAGGATCAGGGTCTCAAACTGCCCAAAGCGATGCAGGCCGATTTCTCGCGCCGTGTCCAAACATTGGCCGACGAATTGGGCCGTGAACTGAATGCGGCCGACATTTGGGACGCGTTCAAGGCGACCTATCACGTCCAAACGCCGGACAAATATTTCCAGCTGGTCGACTACGAAGAAAGCCGTGCGGCAGACGGCACCCGCCTGTTCGCCGGAAAAATCGCAGTCGATGGCGGGGAGCAAAGCGTCTCTGGACGGGGCAACGGCCTCATTTCAAGCGTGGTGACCACGATCGAGGAGGCCTTTGATCTGGATATCAAAGTTCTCGACTACACAGAGCATGCTTTGGGTTCGGGACGCGATGCGCGCGCCGCCGCCTATCTGAAATGCGAAAGCGGCGACCGGGTAATCTGGGGATGCGGCATCGACGAAGACGTCGCCACCGCCAGCGTGCGCGCCGTTCTAAGCGCAGCGAATTCGGCAGTGGGATAAGATGTCAAAGGCCAAGGGATGCATTCTTGCCGGATTGGCAATAATCGCGCTGATCACCTCGGCCTTCATAATAGCCGGATTGATTGAGCCGTCTGTTGATCCAGAATTCGAAGAAAACCTAACCCAAAGTCCGCCGATCGGCGTTCCAAATCTCATCGCAATAGAGGCAGAAAAACTCGGCGTAACGGCGATGGCTGTTACAGTGCTCAATGGTGATACCGAACGGCAAACCCATTACTTTGGCCGGGCACATGCAGACGGATTGATGCAATTGGCCAGCCTTTCTAAGGTCGTTTCCGCGACCGTGATCCTGATGGTCGCGGATCAAAAAGATGTCGGGATAGACGATGATATCCGCGCGCAAATTGTCTCAATCGACATCGCGGCGCTTGCTGGCGGCGATCGGCCAGTCACTCTCCGTCAGCTTCTTTCCCACACAACCGGGGCATCGCAATCTGGCTATCCCGGTTATCCGCGCAATGGCGATGTTCCCACCCCTGCTCAGGTCATCGGATCGCCACCTCGCTTCTTTGAATTCTCTTTGGAATTTGACGGCACGCCCGGCAAATTCCGCTATTCAGGCGGCGGATATACGATCGCGCAATTGTGGGTGGAAGATGTCACTGGCAAGAGCTTTGAGGTGGCGGCCCAAGACATGCTCTTTGGCCCGCTGCGTATGGAGCAATCCACCTTTGCACAGTCCAGCGATCCCGACGATTTCGCTCCCTATGCAATCATCGGCGCAGACAGTGGTTTTGCCCCGACCCAAGGGGTCTTCAGCTCACTTGAAGACAGCTGGCACATCTATCCAGAAAAAGCGGCCGCCGGCCTTTGGTCAACATCAAATGACTACGCCAGTTTTGTAACGGCCTTGCTGGATTCAGCAGCAGGCGTTGAAAACCCAATACCCAGCGCAATTGCGCAGGCAATGATCACACCGGAAGCCGAAACCGATTTCGCGCCAAATATGCACTATGGCATGGGCGTGATGCTGTCTTTAGACGACAACAGAGACGCCCAAGAAGTATGGCACACAGGCGCAAATGCGGGCTATCGCTCCATCTTCATCGCGCGCCCTGCCACCAACGAAACGCCGCGCCGGGTCGTCGTGGTTACATCGAACACTGCATCCGCGGCTTATCTGAACAGAGCGACTGCGACTGCTTTGATCGAACGCTGAGCAGAGCGCGCAAACCTGCTCCAACTTCATCGTGGTAAGTGGCTAACTCCAGGACTCCCCGCCGCAATTGAACCGAGGTTTGTTAAAGCCACCCTTGTAGGCTACCCCACCGCCATTGGGGGATTGATGACAAAAAAATTGGAGCCACCTCGCGTGGTTGGCACTCTTGGGGCGAGTCTGCTTAACCTCAATGGGATGATCGGTGCCGGCATCTTTGCCCTGCCCGCATTGCTCTATGTTGGTCTTGGCAATTTTGCGCCTTGGGCAATTTTGTTGTTTGCCATTCCCACGGCGTGTTTGGCGGTTGCCGCGTGCAAATTATCGACCTTGTTCGATGAGTCCGGCGGGGCACAGCTCTATGTCGAAACGGCCCTGGGCAAATTCACCGGGTTTCAGGTGGGCTGGTTCGTAATTTGCGCCAGCAGCACTGGCAGAGCGGCGAATTTCCACGTGTTGGTTTCCTATCTGGCCGCATTGTTCCCGGTTTTTGGTGGACCGGTCGTTCACCTTGTGACGGTTGTTGCCTGCATCGCCATCACCACCGGCCTGTGCGTTGTTGGGACGAAACGTTCGGTAGGCGGACTGGGCGTGGGAACCGTGTTAAAACTCGGTCCGCTGTTCCTGCTTTGCGCGGTGGGATTGGCCACCAATGGCGTGCCCCTTACCGCCGAATTGCCGACATTCACCGGGCTTGAATCGGTTGCGCTGTTGATCGCCTACGCCTTTTCCGGTTTTGGAGCATCCATCGGATCAGCCGGCGAGACAAAGAACCCGCGCGTCACCATCTATCGCTCCGTCATTGTTGCGCTGGTTGGCGTCGCGGTCATCTATGCGATCATCATGTGGGCCTATATCGCCATCGGCCCAGAGGTCGGGGACGGCGATATCCCCCTCGCCGCGGCGGCGCAAAAATTGTTTGGCGATTGGGGCGCTTTGATGATCAGCGTCGCAGCAGTTTTCTCTATCGCCACCAATCAATTGGCCGGCTTTATCGCGTTCCCACGCATATTGTATGGCATGGGCGAAAGCGGGCTCCTCCCGAGATTTTTTGCCCATGTATCGCCGCGCTTTCTGACGCCGGACTACGCAATTTTGTCGTTTGGAGCATTCGTGGCGTTGATCGCCGTAACCGGAACCTTCGCGACACTGGCGACGTTGTTGGTCGCCGTGGAACAGATCATTTTCGTCCTCGTCCTGATATCGTTTGGCGTTTTGTGGCGCAGCAACTTTCGCGGACTTAAGGATGCGACCGGCCCGGTTTGGCTGATCATCTTACCCGTTGCAGTGGCCATGATCGTTTGGTTGTCGATACAGATTCCAGCAAGCGCGGTTCTATCGACAATGGGTATGATCGCGATTGGCGCAGCGCTGTACTGGCTGGCACAGGCAGGCGTGAGACGGCAGGCGTCTGAGCTTTTGTGAGAATTGGTCAGGTGTTGAACAAACCAACGCCTAAACCACATAACCGCAACAACATCACCCAATCGCAAACGTGACGTTCCGTTACCGACCCAATTGCGAACGGCCACCCGGTCTGAGTGGGACACTAAGCGTCAAAAAACGACTTTGTCATGCGCTTAAGGAACGTTCTGGTTAACAGTCGCCGTATTCCCGTTGCCCACTTGCGATAAAACCGACGCATCGCCGTCCCCAGACTGCCTAATCTCTGCATTATTGAGATTGCCGTTCTGGATGACGTTCGATGATATTCCGGTACCAAGATCTTGGACAAGCCTTACTGAATTGCTTTCACCCGATTGGTCCACGTCGGATGTGCCCAAATCACCATCCAAAACCAAATCTGCAATATTTGATATCCCGGATTGAACCGCTGTCGACACGTTTCCGTCGCCATCAGCCTGCGAGACGGTAATTCTGTTAAGTTCGCCCGATTGTGCGGCGACTGAGCGATTGCTGTCGCCCGCTTGATTGACGGTGTAGGCTAAAAAGGTGCCAATCTGATCGATTGACGCAAAATTTCCATCGCCCGATTGGACGATCGAACTGCTGTTGTCGGCGCTGTTGGCCAAATCGAGCGGATCTCCTTGATTCACGACGCGCGCTTCATTGTCCGAACCCAGTTGAAACACATTGCTAAAGTTGTCGGCGCTTAGCTGGCGAACAAATGCAATGTTGTTGTCGGCTAACTGGCTGATAGAACTCTCATTGTCTTCGTCGGCTTGGCCAATAAGGTCGGTGCCTTGTTGCAGATCAGCGCTGTTGAAGTTGCCTTGCTGGAAGATGAAGCTCGACTGACTGACGGAATCTTGCCCCTGAAGCACCAAAGCGCTGTTGTCAGAGCCGGTTTGGTTCACATTGCTTGCGTCAACAATGCCGCGCTGAGTGACATTGGATGTGTTGTTGGAACCAGACTGCGTAGTTGTCGCCGAAGCAAGGAATGCGTTAGCCCCAACTCCATCTGCATCTTGTGAGATAGTGGAACTGTTATTGTCAGCCGACTGAACAACCGTTGCTCTCACACTGTCAGCGGACTGCGTAATAGTGCTTACTGCGTTCGAGCCTGATTGGGTGACAGTTGCTTGATCGCTTGCACCCGTTTGGGTCACGGTGCTTGTGTTGCTTTGCGCGAACGCTGAGCTTGAAATACTCAACGCCCCTGCCGAAACGATCACCAAAAAAAGATTCTTCAACCCAAAACTCCAAACAGCAAATCTCGGAGAACAATAACCGCACTAACATGCAATTGATAGCGATATTCTCGCTGCGAATGGCAATTTAAGATGCCAAGCTCGAAGCTTGTGAGAAGGACTGGTGCGAAAAGCCGCCCGGCCAATGGCCCTTGTCCATGTATTCAAAATCTACACGGACATTGACCGCAGCATTGTGACAGAAGCAAAGGGCTGACTCACACCGGTTTGATTTCTGTGCGACCTCTTATTCAGTAGAAGAACAGGACCTGACTCCTTGCGAGGCCAACGTCCGATTCCACCCCCAATACCGGTCGCCCATTGCTGCCATGAAAAGCCCCAAGAGCAGACGCAGATTTCCTACATCCGGCGCGCTCGATAAACACATCGGGTGTTTTTTCTCTCGCCCTCTTCAATCTGCGCCTTGCGCGGGCAATGGTTCGGCGCTCTTATGCATCGTCACTTTTTGCGCCTAGAACCGTGTAACATGCGGTCCATGTCTCGGCTAAGCCTATGAAAACGCATATGAGTGACACAACCCAACGTGGGAGAGAGAAGCGCATATGACCGAAGCTATCCTTGAGCCAGACTTGCCGATCATCGATCCGCATCATCACCTGTGGGACCTGCGCCCAATGATGCCGATGTTCCCAGAACCCCGGCATCGCTTCATCGAAACTCTGGTGGATGCGGCGTATTACACTTTCGACCACTTGCATGCCGATGTGACCACCGGACACAACGTGGTGGGAACGGTCTTCATGGAATGCGGCGCATTCTACAACGCGGCCAATGGCGAGGCGTTGAAACCGATCGGTGAGGTCGAGTATGTCAATGGCGTCGCGGCGCAGTCGGCAAGCGGCCTATACGGCCCCTTACGCGCCTGTGCCGGCATTGTGGGCCACGCCGACCTAACGCGCGGCGCAGCAGCCGGTGACGTGCTCGACGCGCTAAAGGCGGCGTCTCCGGATCGGTTCAAAGGCATCCGGCATCAAGGTGCGTGGGATGCCGATCCCGAAGTGTTGGGCCCTCCGTTCCATGCACCGCCTGAGCTGTACCGCGATGCAACGTTTCGCGAAGGGTTTGCGGAACTGGGCAAACGCGGGATGAGCTTTGACGCGTGGATCTTGGAACCGCAAATCGGCGATGTCATCGACCTCGCCCGCGCATTCCCCGATACGCCCATCTGTCTGGATCATTGCGGCACTCCGTTGGGCATGGCGAGTTACACCGGGAAGCTTCAGGAACGGTTTGGCGTCTGGCGCGATGCGATCACAGAACTGGGCCAATGCGAGAATGTGATGGTGAAACTGGGCGGGTTGGCCATGCATAACTGCGCCATGCCAGAGAATGGCCCGGCGGCGGGCGTCGGATCGGAAGAACTGGCGCGTCTTTGGAAACCCTATATCGACACATGCATCGAGGCTTTCGGTACAAAACGCGCGATGTTTGAAAGCAACTTTCCCGTCGATCGGTGGGGCGCGACCTACCCGGTTCTATGGAATGCATTCAAGCGGATCACCACCAATGCAAGCGCGGGTGAGAAAGCAGACTTGTACGCCGGGAACGCATCACGGTTCTACAGCGTTGAGGACGTGCTTGCCTGATTGCAATCAGCAACCTACCGAGCGTTAAAAGCGCTTTGCAAACGTGTTACTAGGAGAACTCTATGCCCCTTCCCGCCCCATTTGATCGCCTTCGGCTGCCGTTGATTGGCTCCCCGCTTTTCATCGTATCCGGCCCAGAATTGGTGATCGCTCAGTGTAAGGCTGGGGTTATCGGCAGTTTTCCGGCGCTCAATGCGCGCCCGCAATCGCTGCTCGATGAATGGCTGCATCAAATCACGGAAGAATTGGCAAAACACAATCGGGAAAATCCGGATAGACCTGCTGCGCCGTTTGCGGTGAACCAAATCGTCCACAAATCCAACGATCGCGTGATGGCAGACATGGCGACTTGCGAAAAATGGCAAGTTCCCATGATCATCACGTCTTTGGGTGCACGCACAGAGATCTTTGACGCAGTTCGCAGTTGGGGCGGCGTTACGATGCACGATGTGATCAATAACCGCTTTGCGAAAAAGGCGATTGAAAAAGGCGCAGACGGCCTCATCCCGGTCGCTGCGGGCGCCGGTGGCCATGCGGGCACGCAATCGCCCTTTGCCTTGATGCAGGAAATTCGTGAGTGGTTTGATGGAATGGTTGCTTTGTCCGGTTCCATTGCCAACGGCGCGTCTGTCCTTGCGGCTCAGGCTATGGGCGCAGATTTTGGCTATGCGGGCAGTGCGTTCATCGCGACAGAGGAAGCAAACGCGGATCAGGCGTACAAAGATGGCATCGTCGAAGGGTCGGCGGAAGGGATCGTCTATTCGAACCTGTTCACCGGCGTTCACGGCAACTACCTGCGATCTTCAATTGAAAAAGCGGGCCTTGACCCAGACGATCTGCCGACCAGCGATCCTTCCAAAATGAACTTTGGATCGGGCGGCAACACCAAAGTGAAAGCATGGAAAGACATCTGGGGTTCTGGCCAAGGTGTCGGTGCCGTTAAGTCGGTTGGCACTGTCGAAGATATGGTCGCCCGGATGGAACGCGAATACCATGCCGCCAAAGCGCAAATGCTCGAGAATTCAAACTACACAGCCTGGTCGTAAGACCGGCATAATATTAGGTGGCCTTCCACAAGGCTTCCGCCATGGAATCCAGCTCGGCAAAGTCAAACCCTTTGCCGAGCGGATCTTTGCGATTGAGGATCAGTCGGCGTCGCTCGCACAAAAGACGCCGCCTTAGCGCTGATTGCAACAGCGATAGCCGGTCCAAGGCCTCCGCTACGGCCAATTCCGCATCGATAAAGCGCGTTTTTGACCAATGCGCCTCAATCCGGCCCACCCGCTCGATCACCAATTGATTGTATTGCCGGTGTGGTCCGCGATGGAGTGGCATTCCAATTCTAAGACTGGCCTCATCCGTGGCAGGCAAGAGCAAACCGTTGGCGCGGAAATCATCGAAGTCGACCAGGTCGCGACCGATCGTGTCAAACATCAACCCAAAGCATCGACGAGACAGCAATTGCCGCGGCAACAGATGATGGCGTTGCACCCCGGCATCATGACCCGGCATGCCGCGACGATTGACCGACCGAAACGCCACACGCTTGCGCGCTAACGCCCGAGCTATGGTGTGCTTCGCCGGTCTGTTGATTGAGAAAAAGGAGCGACCCTGTTGTATCACTAACTATTCACGCCAAACTCTGATGAATTTACCATTTTGGGAAGAACGCATAACTAAAGCATTGCCATCGGGCGCGGTAATCCGCTCACCTCCATCAATACCACCAACCAAAACCATTTGATTTACCAATCTCACACCCAGTCTTGTAGCGGTTACCTTATCTATAGAAAGCGGTGATTCAATCCTAAGTTCCTGATTAATCCAATAATCGAGTCCAATACTTTGGATTGCCCCATCTATAGTTTCGCGAAAGGCCGTGAGTCCAAGTGCAGGAAATGGCCCTCCATCCAACCAAGCCGTGATCACCGATTCAAAAAATCGCGGTCCGATCGCACTGGACGATGGTGGCCAAACAATGGCTTCTATGTCGTCAAAATGGTGGACCAAATCTCGTGCAAGCGCGACCAATCCCTTCACCACTGGGATCGACCGCTCGCCGCCAACCAAATGATGGCCGGGCTTTAACTGCAAGGCTTCATGCCCGATCGCAGCCGGGGATTCTTTCAAATCGAATATGTGATCGACGCTGGGGAAAGGCATGGCGTCACCTGAGGCTAGCCCGCTCAGGTCGAACATCAAACCGTCGCGCAGCAATTCTAACCAACGCACGTCTTGCATTGGAACGTCCATCGGTTCTGGACGATCCAGCGCCTCCCCTTCGGCGGCGACCAATTGCAATTGCACATCATCGGCCGGATCATGGGTGAGATTCACCGCGCGTTGATTGGCCACGAACTCACGTATCGCAGCGCGATCGGGCCGCTTGCCCTTCGCAAACAGCAGGTAGAGCCCTTTCGCATCGGAAGCCGATGTTTCAGTGATTATCCACTACCCCTTCTCTGCTTCACGACATGAAGCATCCGCAATTAAGCTTGGCTTCATTTCCAACTATCGTCGAGTCCCGATTGATGGGATGTTACACTTTATTAGGCATGATTTAGAATACACCTGTTAACATCCCTTCAACCATCGCTCTCCCCAACTCATTACAGTCGCGCAACACTTTGTTGGATGGTGATTTTTCTGCAAGAATGGCTTCTGGCGTTTGCGCAGAAAAGTTGACTATCCGTGGTTCTGCAATTCGCCGCAGCCGCCAACCGGTGACAATCCTATCCAACTGGCGCACGGCCCCTTCCCCGTCTGAGCCGGCCGCAATGATCGTGGCATAGGGTCGGCCTTCGATCTTCCCTAGAACGGGATAGTAATTCGCGTCGAACATCTCTTTCATCGCACCGCTCAACGCGCCAAGGTTCTCTGGGCCAACGAACAAATAACCGGTAGCTGACAACAGATCATTGGGCGTCACATCGGGGGCTTCAACCAAACGCGCCAGATCGTGATCGGCTGCGGCTTTGGCCATGCTCGCGCTGGCCCCTGTGCGGCTGTGCCAAATGACCAAGAGCTTTGTGTTGTCGTCCATGCCCCATGCCTCGCCAATATGCAGGTGCAAAGTCAATCGTCGATTGTCGCCCGGCGGCTCTGTTTTGTGCCGGGTCAATGCGCTATTTGGCGTGCATGGCCTCCCACTCACTCTCTCACGTCCTTGGTGTTTCACAATCCTTTGCGGGACGCAGCTGGCATTGGCGCGGCGGGAATATGGATTTGGGTGATGATACCAATCGCGATGGTGCGCGATTGGACGACACCATCTTGTCGCAATTGTTGATGACCCGCGGCGTGGCAGAGGACGAGGTGCAAAAACACGCCAAGCCAACGATGCGCGAGTTTCTGCCCGATCCATCGGAATTCCGCGACATGGAACGTGCCGCCGAACGGATCGCCAACGCGGTGATCGCGCAAGAGACGATCACGATTTACGGCGATTACGACGTTGATGGCGCGACAAGCGCCGCCTTGCTGGTCGAATTGCTGCGAGGATTGGGTGTTGAGGCGGGATATTACATCCCTGATCGTTTGCTTGAAGGGTACGGTCCTACGGGCGAAGCCTTGGTTAAATTGGCGGAGGACGGATCAAGTTTGATCGTGACCGTCGATTGCGGTGCGATGGCACACGAGGCTTTGACCATGGCGCGTGACGCGGGCGTGGACGTTATCGTGGTCGATCACCATAAATGTTCCGCAGATCTCCCGCCGACCGCCGCTTTGGTCAATCCGAACCGCTTAGATGAAAACGATCTAGCGGCCAGCCATGGGCACCTTGCCGCGGTCGGCGTTGCGTTCCTTTTGGGGATCGCTTTGGTTCGCAATCTTAGAGCAAAATCCTATTTCGCCGACCGGGACGAGCCTGATTTGATGGCGCTGCTGGATTTGGTCGCCCTTGGCACCGTTGCTGATGTTGCCGCTCTTCATGGATTGAACCGCGCCTTTGTCTCCCAAGGGCTCAAAATCCTCGCCCGGCGTGAACGGATCGGGATGGCGGCGTTGATGGATGCAAGCCGTTTAAAACGCGCGCCGATTGCATCGGATCTTGGCTTCGCCTTGGGCCCACGGATCAACGCGGGCGGACGGATCGGCGAATCCACATTAGGTGTGCGGTTGTTGACCACACGCGACCCAGATGAAGCACGCGACATTGCCGAAAAACTGTCCGCTCTCAACGAAGAACGCCGCGCAATTGAAGCCGAAGTGCAAGAGGCCGCCGAAGCGCAATTGGATGGGCAGCATAATATGGCGGTGCAGGTAGTCTCGGGGGCCGGTTGGCATCCCGGAGTGATCGGTATTGTCGCAGGGCGAATCAAAGAGAAAACAGGAAAGCCTTCGATAATCATCGCACTCGACGAAGCCGAAGGGGTCGGCAAAGGATCCGGCCGGTCAATCAGCGGCGTCGATCTAGGCGCGGCGATCATCGCTGCGCGAGAGGCCGACTTGCTGGTTGCTGGCGGAGGTCACGCCATGGCGGCGGGAATGACCATCGCCAACGGCAAGCTCGCGGAATTCACCGAATTCCTCGACACGCGCCTTGCCCGCGACGTGGAGCGCGCTCAATTAAGCCAAAGCATGCAGCTCGACCTCTCGCTCTCTCCTGGCGGGCTGACCCCTGAATTGGTCAACACATTGGAAGCTGCGGGGCCGTATGGCGTTGGCTGGCCCGCCCCAAGGGTGGCGGTTGGACCTGTGCGTATTGTGAAGGCAGACATCGTCGGCAAAGATCATTTGCGTATTATCGCGTCGGGCGGCGATGGACGGTCCTTCAAAGGAATCGCATTTCGCGCCGCGGAAACAGAAATGGCGCAAACTTTGCTCCACCGATCCAAAGGGCGCCTCTTCCATCTCGCAGGACGGGTAAAGATTGACGATTGGGGTCCACGCCCGGCGGCAGAGCTTCACTTAGAGGACGCCGCTTTCGCCGATTGACAGGGACGAACAATCGCCGATGAAATTATTTTTCACAAAACCGGCGTGATCGGGCTTGACCACTTCCCCCCGCCCCCCTAGATGCGCGCTCTCGCAATTGAGCGTGGCCCCTTCGTCTAGCGGTTAGGACGCGGCCCTTTCACGGCTGAAACACGGGTTCGATTCCCGTAGGGGTCACCACTTTTGCACCTCCCACTTCGTACAGATATCTGACACCAAAATTGTTCACACAGGGTTTGACCTTGTGCTGGAGCAGTTTAGAGCACCTGCTATGAGCATGTGGCAGTCGCTTCCTCGTACAGGTGTTTTTCTGGCTCTGGTGACATTTGTCGCCCTGATTGCGCTTAGGATCGATTCGGTGATCGCCATGTCGGTCCTGATATTGTGGATCGGCTCTTTGCTGATTGTGTCTGCGAAACCGTCCCCAAAACCCTCCACAAACGCGAATAAGACCTTTTCGCTGGATTCCATCCGGGACCTAACCGAAAATTCCTCGACCCCCATATTCGTCACCGACAAGAATACCGTCGCCAGCGCCAATCGCGCCGCGCGCAAGCTTTTGGGTCACCATATCGTCGGTCAAGACGCCCGCGTCGTTTTCCGTCAGCCCGAGGCAATTGCCCTGCTGGGCAAAGAGGAAGCGGGTCAGGCCATTATTCGCGGCCTTGTGCGTCGGCATGACATTTGGAAAGTGAGCCGCCAAACATTGGACGGCAATTCGGCGATCATCGAATTTATCAACCAAACCGCAGAATCCGACATTAGCCGGGCGCACACCGATTTCGTTGCCAATGCGAGCCATGAACTTCGCACGCCGTTATCGGCCATCATTGGGTATGTCGAAACGCTACAGGAGGCCCGCGAAGACCTCGACGAGGAAACGACCGGTCGATTCCTCGATACGATTGAGCGTGAGGCACAACGGATGCAGGCCTTGATCAGCGATTTGATGAGTCTGTCACGCGTGGAAGCGGGCAAGAGCGAATTGCCGGTGGAAATGGTAAAACTGCAACCCATCGTGGATCGCGCCGCACGGGATGCGGCCGGCCCCGATCGCAGCGACATGATTGAACTGGAATTTGCAGAGAACCCGCTCATTCAGGGCGATCCGCAACAGATCGAACAGGTCGTTCGCAACCTTGTCGACAACGCATTGAAGTACGGCGATGAAATCTCTCCCGTGCGTGTAAAGCTGGACCTTTCGCGCGCCGGCGAAGCCCGCGTAACCGTATCCGACAAGGGTGAAGGCATCGCCCCGGATCAGATCCCGCATTTGACGCGCCGATTTTATCGGACCGACCCAGGAAGAAGCCGCGCGTCCGGTGGTACGGGCCTTGGTCTTGCGATTGTTAAACACATTGTTGAACGCCACAGAGGCCGTCTCGACATTGATAGTCAGCTTGGCATCGGCACAAATGTCATCATCCGATTGCCAGTCGCCAAGGGCGACCCCCAAGCCAATTAAGACCTCAGCGGCGACAGGTCACCGGCCCGTCACAATCGTCAATCGAGTGTCACACTAGAGTCACAGACTCGTCATACTGGGCAGCGCAGTCCGATATTGTTTAGGATTCGAAATGACGAAAATCTGTAAACCATTGTTCGTATCTGTGGCCCTTCTCAGCAGTTCTGTTTCTACACAGGCCGTTGCTCAGGCTACGCCTACTGCTTCTGAAGAGATGGCTCTTCTTCGGACCGAATTGGCTCGACTTGCCAATCGTCTCGCAGAGCTTGAAAGCGAACTCGCCGCAACAACGCAGGCCGCGAACGAGGCCGCCGAGGCCGCAGAAGCCGCCAGCGCATCGGTTCAAGCGGTCAGCGCCGACCAGAGCGACGCCGCAGAGGTCGAATTCAGAGGCGCCCCTCAGGTTTCAAATTCTGATGGTTGGAGCTTTAAACCGCGCGGCCGGGTCAATATGGATTTCGGTTATGTTGGCGCGCCTAGCTCAACCGGCGCAGACAGCGGATTTGACGCAGAAGCCCGCCGTGTCCGGCTTGGCGTTTCTGGCGATATTCCGGGCGGATTTGGCTATAAGGTCGAAGCAGACTTCGCCGAGAACGAAGTGGCTCTTACCGATGCTATCATAACCTATAAAGACGGCGGTCTCACCCTCTCTGTCGGTCAACACAACACGTTCCAAGGATTGGAAGAACTTTCCAGCAGCTTGAACACGTCGTTCATCGAACGCTCTGCTTGGACCGATGCGTTCGGTTTTGAACGCCGTGTGGGTGTTTCGGGTCAATACAAGACCGACACGCTTCTGCTCCAAGGCGGTGTCTTCTCCGATAACAGCGAAGACTTGCCCAATGGCAACACCAGTTTTGATGGCCGTGTCGTGTTTGCCCCAGTGACGGGTTCGACCCAGCTGCACTTTGGTGGTTCTGTCCATTACAACGATCTGGGCGATGGCAACACAGTGCGGTACCGCACACGGCCTTTGGTCCATTTCACCGACAATCGTTTCGTCAACACCGACCGTTTCTCCGCCAATAGCGAGCTCGGCATCGGTCTCGAAGCGGCGGCCATTTCGGGACCGTTCCACATCGCGATCGAAGGTTTTTCGCAATCCGTCGATCGTCCAATCGGTTTTGCTGATCCGTCATTCTTGGGTGCATCGGCAGAAGTCGGCCTGTTCCTGACGGAAGGGGACACGCGCGGGTACAAAATCGGCACATTCGGCCGTGTGAAACCGCAAAATCCCGTCGGCGAAGGCGGCAGCGGCGCCATTCAATTGAACTTGCGTTACGATTATCTCGATTTGAATGACGAGGACATCATCGGCGGAACTCAGGAAAGTCTGCAAGCGTCCTTGATCTGGACCTTCACCGACTACACCCGTTTGCTGTTGAACTACGGTTTGCTTTCCTATGGCGATTCGGCCCTGCCGCAAGCCAACGGAAACGGCTCTTATGACGTCCACGTCGTCGGCCTAAGAGCGCAAGTCGATTTCTAATTCCCCATAGTGTGGCGACGAGATCGAGCCGATTAGACAAGTCTTTTTCGATTTCGTCACAAATCCGAAACTTCCATCGCCAACGAGGCTTCTTAGAACAGGCCTAACTCGAACTGGAGTGAGCAAAAATGAAACTCGCTAAGTCAATATTTGTCGTCCTTGCCCCAACCCTTGCCCTTGCCGGCTGCTCTGATGAGCTTGGCTCGGTTGAAGGTCGCGATTCGGTCCGTGCTGTCGGTTCGTCGACGGTTTTCCCGTTCGCTACCGCGGTTGCTGAATCGCTGTCTCGCTCAAACCCGGAAATTCCTTCGCCGATCATTGAATCGACCGGAACCGGCGGCGGCATGAAATTGTTCTGCTCGGGCGTTGGGCCCAGCACCCCTGATACAGCCAATGCTTCGCGCCGGATGAAGGCGTCGGAATTTGAGGACTGCCAGAACAACGGCGTCACCGACATCATCGAACTTCAAGTTGGTCTCGACGGGATCGCCTTTGCTTCGGCACAGGGCGGCATCGAGCTAAACCTTACCCCTCAAATCGTCTACGAAGCCCTCGCCAAAAGCCCGTATGGCGGCGAACAAACCAACCAAACATGGGCCGATGTCGATCCATCGCTGCCAGATGTGAAAATCCTTGTTTACGGTCCGCCTACAACATCGGGCACACGCGACGCGCTCAAGGAATTGATCCTCGAAGTTGGCTGCAACAGCAACCCAGCGATGGCCGAATTGGAAGAGAGCGACGAAGATCGTTACGACCAAGTCTGCACCGAAGTGCGCGCCGACGGCCTCTATGTCGATCAAGGCGAACAAGACAATCTGATAGTCCAGAAAATTGAGAGCAACGAAAACGCGGTTGGTGTCTTCGGTTATTCGTACCTCGAAGAGAACGCCGACAAGGTTCAAGGCCTCCGCATGAACGGCGTTGAACCAACCTATGAAAACATCGCGAATTTTGATTATCCGGGTGCTCGCCCACTCTATGTCTACGTCAAGAAAGCGCATATCGGCCAAATCCCTGGGCTGGCCGAATATCTAAATGAGTGGACAACCATGTGGGAGCGAGGTGGTCCTCTGGCCAGCATTGGCCTAGTTGCTTCTCCCGAAGACGTTATGGCCGCGAATCTCGCGGGCGTGAATGAACAGGCTACGATCGACGGGTCTGATCTGAAGTAACAGAACTGAGACCTTAAGTATGACGCTGGCTTCTTCCTTTCTCCTCGTACTGGGCCTTGCCCTTGCAGGATGGTTGGCGGCGCGCAGTCGAGCATGGAGCTTGCGCGCGAATGCCGACGAAAGATTAGCCAGTCTACCGGTCTATCATGGTTGGTACGTTGCCCTTTGGGTCTTCGTACCAACCATACTGTTTGTGGTGATATGGGATTCGATATCGTCGAACCTTGTTTTGCAATCGGTGCTTGCGCATCCGGCGGCGGACGGATTGCCACAGTTTGAAAGCGCGCGGATCGATGCGCTTAGAGAGGCACGCGCCGTTGCCAATGGGTCAATTTCGACCACCGAAAACAGCGCCGCCTTCCCCCTGATTACGCCGTTCAGCGAAGCGATCGCACTGTATCGTTCGATTGGTCTCGTGCTGACCGTGATCATTGCCGGCGCCGCAGGCGCGTGGTCGTACCTTAGAGTGAAACCTGAATTTGGTGCGAGAAACCGCGTCGAAAAAGCGATTATGGCGCTTTTGATCCTCGCCTCTCTTGTCGCTGTCTTCAGCACGTTTGGCATTCTGGCCAGCCTGATTTTTGAAACCTTCCGTTTCTTTGAGATGGTTTCCTTCACCGATTTCTTATTTGGCACGTTTTGGTCGCCAGACCCGATGGCCAATCCGGAAAACCCCGACCCCACCCGTTACGGCGCGGTGCCTTTGTTTTGGGGTACCATCCTGATCGGCGCGGTCATTGCGATGATTGTTGCGATCCCGATTGGCATGATGAGCGCCATATATCTGACGCAATACGCGCATCCCACCGTGCGCGCATGGACCAAACCGGCGCTTGAAATTCTCGCGGGTGTTCCGACCGTTGTTTATGGTTATTTCGCCGCTCTAACGGTCGCCCCAATTATTCGCGACGCCGCGATCGCCGTTGGTTTTGCCAATGCATCGAGTGAGAGCGCGCTGGCCGCTGGCGTGGTCATGGGGGTTATGATTATCCCGTTTGTGTCATCCATGGCCGATGACAGCATTGCCGCCGTTCCCCAAGCCATGCGCGATGGCAGTTTGGCGATGGGCGCAACCACGTCCGAAACAATCAAACTCGTTCTCGTCCCAGCTGCCCTGCCGGGTATCGTTGGCGGTGTCATGCTCGCGATCAGCCGGGCAATTGGTGAAACGATGATCGTGGTGATGGCCGCCTCTACCGCGGCCAACCTGTCGGCCAATCCATTGGAAGCGATGACGACGGTCACGGTGCAAATCGTCGCGATGCTAACCGGCGAAGGCAGTTTCGATCACCCAGCCACGTTGAGCGCGTTTGCTCTGGGCTTCATCCTATTCATGGTGACACTGGCTTTGAACTTCGTCGCGTTGAGCGTCGTTAAAAGGTATCGCGAAGCATATGAGTAGCTCTGGCACCCACACAGGTTCCGACGCGCTGCGATCGGACAAGTTCGAACAGCGGTTGAAGACCCGTTACGCGAAAGAGCGTCGTTTTAAGCTTCTCGGCCTTGCGTCGATTGTTTTTGCGGTTTCGGTTTTGGTTTTGCTGCTGGGCAACATGACGCTTAACGGCATTGGTGGCTTTCAACGCGTTGAAGCCGCGGTTGAAATCGACTTTTCGCAAAGCGACCTTCAACTTTCAGGCGAACAACTCACCTTAAGCCAAGCGGCGCGTTCGCTTGAATCGCAGGGATTGAGAGATGTCATCACGGCATCGGCGGAACAAACGCTGGGCGCAGACGGCGCAGCACAGTTGAACCAACAAGCATGGCGCGATGTCGCTCAGCGCATTTATGAAGATCCCTCGATCTTGGTGCGCACGGTTGAGTTCGACTTGGCGGCATCACCGGACCTTGCGGCGGGTTACTCCGACGAAGGCTCGCCACAAATGATGGAGCTTGCCGATCGCCTGATCGAAGAGGGTCATCTCAGCAAGAATTTCGACATCGGCTTTATGGAACGCTCTGCTGCGACCGATCCCCAACTTGCGGGTATCTGGGGCGCGCTGAAAGGTTCCATGCTCACCATGCTGATTACATTGGTGATGGCATTCCCCATCGGGGTGATGGCCGCGCTTTACCTTGAAGAATACGCTCCGAAGAACCGGATGACCGATTTCCTCGAAGTGTCGATCAACAATCTGGCCGCTGTTCCTTCGATTATCTTCGGCTTGTTGGGTTTGGCAGTCTTTCTCACCATATTCCCGACCTACCGCTCTGCGCCTCTTATCGGCGGTATGACGTTGGCCTTGATGACGATGCCGGTCATTGTGATTACGGGCCGCAATGCGATCAAAGCGGTTCCGCCGTCAATTCGCGACGGCGCATTGGCGATTGGCGCTTCGCCGGTTCAGGTGGTGTTCCACCATGTCTTGCCGCTTGCTCTGCCGGGAATATTGACGGGCACCATCATTGGTATGGCCCGCGCCCTTGGTGAAACCGCGCCGTTGCTTATGATCGGTATGCGCGCGTTTGTTGCCACGCCTCCTGACGGCTTTACCTCTCCGGCCACCGTTCTGCCGGTTCAAATCTTTCTGTGGTCGGACGAAATCGACAGAGGGTTTGTCGAAAGAACAAGTGCTGCTATCATCATCCTGCTGATTTTCCTGCTGTTGATGAACGGCCTCGCGATTTATCTACGCAACAAGTTTGAGAAATCCTGGTGACAGTCATCCATCCAAATCTTGAAGCCGTCGAAGCCAAAATGAGCGCCACTGGCGTTTCGGTTTACTACGGCGACAAGAAAGCTATCGACGATGTTTCAATCTCGATCCCATCCAAATATGTGACGGCGTTTATTGGGCCATCGGGGTGTGGGAAATCGACTTTCCTACGCGCCCTGAACCGGATGAACGACACCATTCCATCGGCCCGCGTCGAAGGTAAGATTGAGCTCGATTCCGAAGACATTTATTCAAGCTCGATGGATGTCGTCCGCCTGCGCGCCCGGGTTGGGATGGTCTTTCAAAAGCCCAATCCATTCCCGAAATCGATTTACGAAAACATCGCCTATGGCCCCCGGATCCACGGGATTTTCCATGACAAAGATGATCTCGATCAAATCGTCGAAAATTCTCTTAGCCGCGCGGGTTTGTGGAACGAGGTAAAAGATCGACTGACCGATCCTGGAACAGCGTTATCAGGCGGGCAACAACAACGCCTTTGCATCGCCCGCGCTATTGCGGTTGATCCCGAAGTGATCCTTATGGACGAGCCGTGTTCCGCTTTGGACCCGATCGCCACGGCAAAGATCGAAGAGCTCATTGCAGAGCTGTCGGATCGCTACGCAATCGTTATCGTGACCCATTCGATGCAACAAGCAGCGCGCGTTTCTCAACGAACTGCGTTTTTCCACCTTGGAAACATCGTCGAGTACGGGCGAACTTCAGACATCTTCACAACACCAATTGAGCAGCGGACGAAAGACTACATCACTGGGCGGTACGGATAGATGACAGACCATACAGTTAAAGCGTTCGACGAGGACATCACCCGTCTGCGGGGCCTAATCGGAGAGATGGGCGGCCTTGCCGAAGTGGCGATTGAGGAAGCTCTCGCATCGCTTGTAGCGGGCGATACAAAGCGCGCGGAAAAAGTCGTCAAAGCCGATAAGAAACTGGACGAACTGGAATCACAGGTCGACAAATTGGCAATCCGGGTGATCGCGTTGAGAGCTCCGATGGCGGATGACCTTCGCGAAGTTATCGCCGCGCTTAAGATTGCCGGTGTGATTGAACGGATCGGCGATTATTCAAAGAACATCGCAAAGCGCGTTGGTAAGATCGAGGGTCGTGATCGGTTTGAACCTCTGACATTGCTGCCCGCGATGGGCGAAGTGGCCGGCGAAATGGTTCACGATGTCCTTACCGCCTATGCTGCTCGTGATGCCGGATTGGCCCGAGAAGTTATCGCCACCGACGATAAAGTGGACGCATTCTACGACAGCATTTTCCGTAACCTTGTGAGTCACATGGTTGAAAATCCTGCGACGATTTCGAGTGCGGCACATCTGTTGTTTGTGGCTCGGAACCTAGAACGAATTGGCGATCACGCCACCAACGTCGCAGAAATGGTTCATTTCGCAGCGACCGGCACGTATCCTCCCGAAGAAGATCGATAATCGCGGCGACTGGCGGCGTTGGACGCATTCGTTCGTGTGATGTGGAAAATAGCGGGCTGCAATTTCATTAAACTGTAGCCCAGTTGAAACATGGTCACGAACGACCGCCTCGCACGAGTAGTCGGGACGGGTTTGAAGGAAGAATGCTATGTCCGCTGCTAAATTGCTGTTGGTCGAAGACGATCCATCCCTTTCCGAATTGCTCGAATATCGTTTTCAGAACGAAGGCTATAACGTTCGATGTACCGGTGACGGCGATGAAGCCATGGTCCTGGCGAGCGAGGATGTCCCCGACCTCATCATCCTGGATTGGATGATCGAAGGGACCAGCGGCATAGAAGTGTGTCGGCGCCTGCGCCGCGATAAAGCAACCGCGCATGTCCCCATTATTATGCTCACCGCCCGTGAGGCAGAGGATGATCGCGTGCGCGGACTGGAAACCGGCGCGGATGATTATCTGACAAAGCCATTTTCCCCACGCGAACTGCTTGCTCGGGTTGCAGCAGTGATGCGCCGCATCCGCCCTGCATTGGCCGGAGAGACGATTGAGGTCGGCGATATCAAGCTCGACCCGGTTGCGCACAAGGTTCAACGCCGCGGGCAATCGCTGCAATTGGGTCCAACGGAATACCGTTTGCTCAAATTCTTCCTAGAAAGCCCGGGCCGTGTGTTCAGCCGTGGGCAATTGCTAGACGGTGTTTGGGGAACAGGGTCGGATATTGAGCTGCGCACCGTCGATGTGCACATCCGCAGACTGCGCAAAGCGATTGGGATCGAAGGGGTCAAAGATCCAATCCGAACGGTCCGCTCCGCCGGTTATGCGTTAGAGGCCATCTAACGGCAAACACCGCTCCAACGGGCGCTTTGGTCAAAATGGAAATGATCAGCATGAGCGGCGTTAAAATCCGGCGATAGGACGGTCGCAAAAACCCCGCATGCATCATCGCGGACCCGGCGTAGGAATTGCGATTTTGCATCGCCACCATCCCAATCGTTCAACACGCTAATGCGTGTGCCGTCTTCCAAAACGAACGCCGCGATATCGATGGCGTTTGCGGTGGCGTGCTGGCTCCACCCGCTTGATCCGCTGCCGCGCATTCTGCGGCAATTGTAGGTTCCCAAATGTTCGATCCGGGCGATGTTGCTGCCCATGATCTCTTTTGCAGCGGGTACGACGCTTTTCGCTTTCCACATGACCATCGCTGTGGCCACGGGGCAGGTCACCGAAGGGTTGGTCGGCCCCATGGGGAAACTGTCCAATTGCGTTCTATCGGGGCGTGCGCACGCGCCCTCTCCCGATGCATCGGCCAATGGGGGTAAAACGGTGTAAGCAACCTCGCTGCGTTCCAGCGCAGCATGACACGCGGTGACATCGTCTTTGAGCACGGCTATTTTCCGAGCGGTCGCCATGCCGATGGGGTCGCGCAGATCAAGCGGCGCCATCGGATTGTGTTCGGGGTGCCCTTCCAACCAGACCCATCCGGCAAAACCGACCATGGCGATGATTGCAACAATGATGAGACGCGCCTCTATTCGAAATGTGCCGGTTTCTCGCTTTGCTCTGGATTGTCGTGATTTGCGTGGCATGACACCGTTCTAACGCGGAAGTCTAATGGAAGTCGCGTGATTTCGGTATGATACGGTGATTGCGCGGATGCCCGGTAACATTGGGCAATTCATCGATCAAATCGCGCGGTCTCAATGCCTCTTTATCCTGTTTGCCTTGCGGCGGGTTTCTCCCCGACAAGGGTGCGTTGACGTGATCTGCGCGCGCAGTCGGCGCGTTCAACATATCATCGGATAACGCGTAAAGCTGATCACTCGCGTCGGTCATGTGTTGTGCAATGACATGGATCACTTCGTCGTCATATTCGACCCGGCCGCGCACCTCCATCAATCGCGCACCCATCACCACGCGGCGTTGTTTTTCTTTAAGGTCGGGCCACACGACAAGGTTCACGACGCCTGTCTCATCCTCCAATGTGATAAAGCAAACGCCCTTTGCGCTGCCGGGGCGTTGCCGGATCAAAACCACGCCGGCAACGTGCACCACACTGCGGAATTTACGATTTCTCAAATCGCTTGCCCGGACGAAGCCGCGCTCTGCCAAGGATGGACGCAAGAACGCCAAAGGATGCGCCTTCAGGCTTAGCCGGGTCGTCTGATAATCGGCGACCACCTCTTCGCTCATGGGCATAGTGGGTAGGTTTGTTTTGGCTCGCTCCGCCCCTTCGTCGCGTTCATCCGCTGCCCGGAACAAAGGCAAATCGGGGCCCGCGATCAAACTGCGCGCATCCCACAATGCCTGTCGACGCGACAATTCCAGCGATCCGAAACAATCCGCACTGGCAAGCCGTTCAATATGCGCAGGGGATAGTCTGGCGCGTTCACGCAATTGGGCGACATCTTGATAGGGGCCATGATCAACGCGCTCTGCGATCAATTGCGCGGCGATATGTTCGTGCAATCCATCCACCTGACGCAGCCCCAAACGCAAAGCGATATGGCGATCGAACCGGCCCGTTTTCGCATCGCCGGTATCGCTGGTCTCGATGACATCGCCTTGTTCTTCCAACGTGCAATCCCATTCACTGCGGTTCACATCCGCCGCCAACACCTGCACCCCATGTTCGCGCGCATCACGAACGATTTGCGCCGGCGCGTAAAAACCCATCGGTTGTGAATTCAACAAAGCCGCCGCGAAAGCAGCCGGGAAATGGCATTTGAGCCAGCTGGACACATAAACCAGATGCGCAAAGGACGCCGCGTGGCTTTCGGGAAAACCGTATTCCCCAAAGCCGCGAATTTGATTGAAGCAACGCTCTGCGAAATCGGGGTCGTATCCGCGTTTCACCATTCGTCCGACCATCATATCCTGCAATTCATCGACCATCCCACGTGACCGGAATGTCGCCATCGCCTTGCGCAATCGATTGGCCTCAAGGCTGCTAAACTTTGCCGCATCCAAGGCGATTTTCATCGCCTGTTCCTGAAAAATGGGGACTCCCAATGTGCGGCCCAAAATGCTCGACAATTCATCGGGCGGCCCGTGCGCTGGCGATGGTGCGGGGATCTGCACTGGTTCTGCACCTCGACGGCGTTTGAGGTATGGGTGCACCATGTCCCCTTGGATTGGGCCGGGACGCACAATCGCAACCTGGATCACGAGGTCATAGAATTCGCGCGGACGCAGGCGCGGCAGCATATTCATCTGAGCCCGGCTTTCCACTTGGAAAACACCCAAGGAATCTCCCTTGCGCAGCATCGTATAAGTTTCCGGGTCTTCGCGCGGAACGCTCGCCAATGTCAGGTCACGGCCATGATGATCGCTTAAAAGATCGAGGCACTTTTTGATGCATGTCAGCATCCCCAAAGCCAGGACATCGACTTTCAGAATGCCCAACGCCTCAATATCGTCTTTATCCCATTCGATAAAACTGCGATCGGGCATCGCACCATTGCCGATCGGCACCGTTTCGGTAAGCGCGCCGTGCGTGAGGATAAATCCGCCCACATGTTGTGACAAATGACGCGGCATCCCAATCATTTGTTCGGTCAATTTCAAAACGCGGCGCAAATGCGGATCGGACAAATTCATGCCGATATCTTCGATATGGGCCTCCCCAATTTCGCGCCCCATTCCGCCCCAAACCGTCCGCGCGAGCGAGCTTGTGACATCCACTGACAATCCCATCGCTTTGCCGACTTCGCGGATCGCCATACGCGGACGGTAATGGATGACGGTTGCGGTCAGACCGGCGCGGTGCCGGCCATATTTCTTGTAAATATGCTGGATCACCTCCTCGCGCCGCTCATGCTCGAAATCGACATCAATGTCGGGCGGCTCTTTGCGTTCCTCAGAGATAAACCGATCGAACAACAATTGATGTTTGGCCGGATCAACGCTGGTGATCTCTAAACAATAGCACACAGCGGAATTGGCTGCAGAACCGCGCCCCTGGCATAGGATCGGCGGATCAACGCTGCGGGCGAAATCGACGATGTCTTTGATGGTGAGAAAATACCGCGCAAGGTCGAGCTTTTCGATCAGCGCCAATTCGCGTTTCAACGTGTCGCGGACGCTTTCCGGTACGCCGGACGGGTACCGCCGATCCGCACCGCGCCATGTTTCTGTTCGCAAATATTCCTGTGGTGATTGGCCGTCGGGATAAATTTCCTCCGGATATTCATAGCGCAGTTCATCAAGTGTGAAATCGCAACGGTCGGCGACCTCGCGCGCGGCGTCTATCGCGTGGGGCCACCTTTCAAACAGGCGGCGCATTTCATCGGGACTTTTAAAATGCCGTTCCGAATTGGCGTGGAGCAAGTGACCCGCCTCTGACACCGTCGTCTTATGCGCGATCGCTGTCATCACATCATGCAACGGGCGACGTTCGGGCGCGTGGTACCGCACATCATTGGTGGCAAGCAGGGCGAGACCATTGGCCCGCGCCAAAGCGTCGAGGCGGTCGATCCGAGCAACGTCATTGCCCCGATACAAGAAACTGGCCGCGCAATGGCGCAACGTTGGCAAACCGCGCATCAAATGCGGCAACAGATCCGGTAGAATACCCGACACATCGCCCCCCAAGTCGCTGCCATCCAACGCTACAACATTGCTGGCCCAAGCGGGAATGGTGAAACGCGTCTCCAAATCCTCTGGTGGCATCACGATCAACTGCACATCCTCTGCATGATCGGCCAACATCGACAGGCTGATCTCGCACACGCCCTTTTCCTGCCACTCCCCCGAGAGAGTTTGCATGCGCCCGGCGCTGATCAAGCGGCACAAACGACCATAAGCGGCGCGGTTTTTGGGATAGGCGAGGAAGGTTATCCCTTCGGTCGTTTCGATCCGGCATCCGATGACGGGCCGCAATTTCAACGTGCTCGCCTCTGTGTGGATGCGCACCACACCGGCAAAACTGTTCGCATCCGCGATGCCAATTGCATCATAGCCAAGCCGTTGAGCGGTCGTCACCAGATCAACCGCATCCGAAGCGCCGCGCAGAAAGCTAAAACAACTGACAAGGCCCAATTCGACAAAGGGCGCACGCGGTGGCGCCTCGATCAGGTCCGGATCAATCTCCAACGTGCGTTTATCGGGGGTAAGCGGCGCGTCTGGCATATCACGCCCCACACATCCCTATTCCCCGTGAAATACGATGCGCATGACGCATCACATTCCGCCGTATCGGTAAGGTTTGGGATTTCTGTTTGAGCGATTTTTGGGTCATCGGAACACCTTCGTGTTCCTTATATGTTCTCACCCCTCAATCACCAAATGCAAATTGTGCAATGAAATGGGAACCCATGCGCGGATGAAACATTATCACAGCACGACCGGGCCCCTCTGGCGAGCAATCCTGCTCGTGATGTCGGACGTAACCTGCGGCGAATGATGCCGATGTTATTTATGGGGGGCGCGCGGCGCTCTCCGTAAGGGAGTACAGTATGAACAAATTTATGATTGTCCCAGTGATCGGCGTTAGCGCCCTCACCCTTGCTGCTTGCGATAGCGCAGCGACCAAGGCGGACGCGGCCAAAGCCAATCCAATCACCGAAGCCGAAGTAGAAGCGGCTCAGATCGCTTGGGGCGAAGGCATTGTCGCAATCGGCCAGGTCTTCACAGAAGAAGGCGATTACAGCGGCCGCGCCGCGGAACACATCGCAACGCATTACGCCTATGGCGATGATGCAACGATCCTGTTCAAGCCGACATTGGCTTCCGAAGATCAATTCCGCGAAACATCCGAAGAAGCGCTTAGCTACTTCGTTGGCACCGAAGGCACCGAAGATGGCGGCTTTGCCATCGCGCCCTACAGCGCGGTTCGTTGGGAAAACAACGGCACCGTGATCGACGAAGACGGTGATATGGCGGTTGCCATGGGCAATTACTTCTTCACCGGATCAGACGGCAACGAAACAAAGGTCGAATATTCATTCGCCTATGAAAAAGACGATGCCGGTGATCTCAAAATTGTCCTGCACCATTCCTCATTGCCTTTCAGCCCTAACTGAACGGTACGTTGGTAAGAATGGGGGTCGGGGCAATGCTCCGGCCCCCTTTTTTTGGTCAGAGGGTGGCGTTCAAACGCGGTAGATTTGGTGTTGTTGAGGGGTGATATCCGCACCGTTCGCGGAACACAGATGGTCCAAAACGGCCGCGTGCATTTGCCCTTCGAATGCGACGCCGGCGAAACGATCTTCGATCCAAACGATCGTGCCCAATGGCGCGTTGATGCCGCCGACTTTCATCGTCACGCGGTCCCCCACCGTGGCGAAACCTCGGGTTGCTTTGATTTTGCAGCCGCCTTGGGAAATGTCGATCATATCGACATAGGTGACGCGCGATTTCACACGGCTTTTCACCATGAGGCTTAGGGGTCTACGTTCGGCCCTGCTTATGACAGAATAGGCGGTCATGGAGCCTGTTTCGCAGAAGTCTGTAAACAAAGCTTAACCGCGCCGGTAAACAGGAATTAACCATGCGATGTGTGGCAGAAAGCACGAGGCGGATTACCACCCATTGCATCACGTCACACCGCTTTGCTTTGGCCTTCACGCGTAAAGTCCCTGCAAAAACCAATCGGGCATCCCGCCACGCCCATCTGTCGCCAAACCGTGGCGATACATCCAATACCGCCGTCCCTTATCGTCTTCGATCCGATAGTAATCACGCAATCGCACGGTCGATTTTTCCCGCCACCACTCCGGCGCAATACGCTCTGGTCCTTCAACCCGGTTCACTTCGTGCACTTTGCCACGCCAACGAAAGCGTTGGGGATAGCCATCGGGTGACGCGTAAAGCACCGCAATCCGTTCCGGCCGATCCAACAATTTCAACGGTCTGGCGCGCGGTTCCACAATGGCGTGCGCGGCCGATTCCGGACTTAACGGATGGTGCCAGATTTGCGACCGTTCCGGCAGATGGCTGGCATATGGGATCGGGCGTCGCACCGCGCTTGGACCAAGCCGCACGCTCAACCGATCCAAACACGCGGCAAGCGATGTGCCGTGACGTTCGGCCGCCTCTTCGACATCGCGTTGATCCACATCCATTGGTTCGGCCCAACTGGCGCGCAAACGCACCGTTTCGATCCCAAACCCGGCATCAATACCTTCCAGTTTTTCCGCAAACAGCCGGTTGATATGCGCCGGCTCCCGTGTCGCCGCGGCCATTTCAAGCCGCCGTACAATCACCTCTCCATCAACACGCCATAGGCCCAGATCAAGCCGCCGGGCACCCTCACCCCGCCCCTCCAATTCACGCGCCATATCGGTGGCCAAATCGGCAAGCACCTGATCCAGCAAGGAACGATGGCGCAGCGGTTCCATCAACCGGCGTTGAACCAACGGCATTGTGTGTTGAACCACAGGCAAAAGAGGTTCGGGCACGCGGCCCAATATTTGATCAAGCCGGATGAGCGGATTGGCCGAAGGGGATTTGCGATTGCGAAATCGACGATGCAGCGCGTCCCGCGCCGCCGCTTCGGATCGGTTCACGGCGCCTTGCGTGATATCAGCAAGATCGCCAAGCCGTTTGAGGCCCAAGCGTCGCAGCACCGTTAAAACATCACCGTCCAGCCTAAGCGCTGCGACCGGGAAATCGGCCAGACGGCGCATGGGATCCTCGTGCCCCCCAAGGATGAGACGCGCGCCCCTGTTCTGAGCGCCATAATGCGCCATCGCCCACGCTGCACCCGCAGTCGGTGCAATACCGGCGCGAACCGTCAATTTGCGTTTGGCAAATGCGGCATCCACATCATCCAGCAAGCGCCTCTCTCCGCCAAAAAGATGCGCCGCCGCCGTGATATCAACCAACACACCATCAGGCGGATCGAGCGCGCTCCACGGACCCCAGCGTTGCGCCCAAATGGCAAGCTTTTCCAGAAAGGCGAGATCGCCCGCCGGGTCCGCAGGGGCGGTTTGGATCTGCGGACACAAAGTGCGCGCATCTGCGAGCATCATTCCTGGCTGTGCACCGGCCAGTGCACCGGCATCATTCACCGCATCAACGCGTGGCCCATGCGCTGTTTCAGTGATGAGAACGGTGGGTTCCGCGTCTGGGCCGCACCCGCGTTCGACCCCCTCCCCATTAGGCGCGAGCGACAGCCGCCAGCGATCGACCGACAGTCGGGCGCACCAAATGGCCAATATTCTGCGACCGTGCTGTGTATTGTTGAGCAGAGTGGTGCCGGTTTCCTGACCTGTTTTCGGGGGGTTGTTGTGCGCAGAGGCGTCCGTCTTCATTGCTCAAAATCCATTTGCCAGGAGCGTGGTTTCGCGCCCGAAACAGCTCCGCCTTCCATGCCGGTGCGCCGGGAGCATCCGCATTCCAAAGCGGCGGCGCAGATGGGGCCGGTTCGGCCTGCCAACGCATTCGGGCCGATGACAAATCCGCCTCTGCCTCCAACCGCACCAGCCACAGCGCGATCCCCTGTTTTTGGGCCGTCAGGCTTAATCGTCGCGATGCGGTGAAATCGAGCGCCCTCGGATTGCCCACGATCTCTCCGATCACACAGGCAAGATCGCGGCACTTCAAACCTTCTTCGAGCGCGAACAAAGCGTCTTGAGCGTTCTGTGCCTCGACATGGATCAATCGGTCCCGCAATTCCGGCGGCAACCCTTGGGCAAAGGGCCTACCGCTGCGTTCAACCGCCCGTTTATCTTGCACCCATAGGACCTGGCGACGGTCGATCGCTTCCGCCGTGGGATCGCGGCGCCTCTTTGCGTTCCCATCCACCGACAGAGCATCGCACGACAGAGCGTCAGACAACAAAGCATCACAGGCCAAGGCCAGCGCAAGCCCCGCTCCGCCCGCATCCGACGCGCTTGCGAAAATCTCACTATGAAGCGGTTGATCTGAGAGACCTGGCCTCCACCGACCTTCCCTCACCAAATCTTTGGGTGAGGCGACAATGTCATTCGCCGACAGACGCACGCGCGCAGCCCTCTCTTTAGGAAGAGAAGGAACAGACAAAGTCTCGGTCAGGGCATCGTGCGCTTTCACGCCGGAAGGAAGGATAGAATTTTTCATAAGGAACACTGTGAAGACTCAGGTGAGTCTCATTTGTTCCTATTATGTTCCACAATTGAGAAGGGATTACAAGCCGCATGGCCTGCAATCCCTCTCAATCAATCCGGCTCTCTCAATAAATCAGGCCCCAAGGATCTCCGGGAACAACCCAGTTACCAAAATCAGGCCCACGGCCAGCGGGCACAACCACGCAATCAAGAACCGCCAAGCACTCAGCCAAACGCCCGACAAACCAGTCATCTCAGCAACCAACTTGCGATCAGCACGCCAACCGACAAAAATGGCCGTAAAGAACGCGCCCAACGGCAACATCACCTTACCGGTAAACCCATCAACCGTGTCCAAAATGTCAGTCTCCGCAAAGAGCGACCAGAACCCGAGTAGGCGAACATCAGACCACACATTGTAGCCAAGCAAACACGCCACCCCAATAAGGAACGCGCCGCCGCCAAAAATCATCGTCGATTTTGGACGGCTCCACCCCATCTCACCAATGCCCCAAGCGACGGGCACCTCAAGCAGTGAAATCGAACTGGTAACAGCGGCCACCAAGATCAGGACAAAAAACAAAAGACCGATCAAAGCCCCAGCCGGCATCGTCTGAAATGCGAACGGCAATGTCTGGAACACCAACGTCGGGCCAGCCGCAGGGTCCAGTCCCACAGCGAACACAATTGGGAAAATCATCAATCCAGCGATCAAAGCAACACCGGTGTCGGCAAAAGCGATGGTCAAAGAAGTTGGCCCAAGCCCCGCTGAACCCTTAATGTAAGACCCATAAGTGATCAGTCCAGCAACCCCCAAAGACAGCGAGAACAGCGCCTGACCCAGCGCAGTGTTCATCACTTGCGGCGTCAGCTTCGACCAATCGGGCGTAAACAGAAAGGCCAGAGCCTCTGTCATATCGCCCACAAAGGCACCGTAAATCGTAATCCCAACAAGCAAGACGAAGAACATCGGCATCAAGATCGTCGCAGCCGCCTCAATCCCCGAGCCAATCCCACGCGCTACAATCGTGAAGGTCGCGCCCATAAACACCGCATGCATGGCAAGAAGCAGCCAAGGATTGCCAAACAGCCCACCCAGACGGTCCTGAATATCGGTTTGACTTTCTCCCGGTAGTGCACCGCGGAAAAGATCACCTGAGCCAACCGCGCTCAAAAAGTCGCCGCCCATAACGCCAACATAATACAGCACCCACCCGGCTACGACCGAATAGAATGACAAAATAAGGAATGCCGCAACAACGCCGAGCAGGCCAAACCCGCTCCACGCTTTCGACACTCCAGACTTTTCAGCGACCGTACGGATTGAACCAACCGCATCATTCTGCCCGGTCCGTCCAATAAAAATCTCAGACACAACAAGAGGTAGGCCCAATAGGAAAACGCAGCCGACATAGAACAGGACAAACGCCCCGCCCCCATTTTCACCCGCGAGCGTTGGGAAACGCCAAACGTTCCCCAAACCAACCGCCGCGCCAACGGCGGCCAGAATAAACGCACTGCGCGATGACCAACCCTCACGCGCGGTCGAACCGGTGGATGCTACCATGTCTTAAAATACCCTCTTATCGCGCGGCAATCACCGCGCCTGTCCCTTTATAGCCCCTTACTGCAACGAAACCGCGCCTGCGCCAAGGGTTGACGACACATTGTACACTTTGCCTTCTTTGAGACGGGGCGCTAAATGCTTTGCCTATGTCTACTACATTCCAGCTTGATACGAGCACCAGCCGAGCGACCCCCACGCCAAAGCCACGAAAAAGGCTGACGGTACCGCGCATTCGGGATCGCAAGAAAGACGGCACCACCCAAGAACCCCTAGTTATGTTGACCGCATACACTGCGCGTCAGGCGCAATTGCTTGATGCGCATTGCGACATATTGCTGGTCGGGGATTCGCTGGGTCAGGTGATCTATGGTTTGGACAGCACGTTGCCCGTTACCGTCGATATGATGATCAATCACGGCGCAGCGGTGGTGCGCGGCAGCTACCACAGCCTTGTCGTCGTCGACATGCCATTTGGTGCGTACGAAGCTTCTCCCGAAAAAGCGTTCGAAGTGGCGGCCAAGATCATGGCAGATACAGGTTGCGCCGCTGTCAAATTGGAAGGCGGCGAGGCGATGGCCGAAACCATTGCCTTTCTAACCAATCGCGGCATCCCGGTAATGGCGCATGTTGGCCTTACCCCCCAAGCGGTGAATGTCTTGGGCGGATATGCGGCGCGCGGGCGATCTCAGGAAGAGCATGAGAAAATCATGCGCGATGGCAAAGCGGTTCAAGATGCGGGTGCCTTTGCGGTGGTCGCAGAAGGGGTGATTGAACCGATTGCAATTTCGCTGACCAAGTCGCTGGAGATACCTGTGATTGGTATTGGCGCATCTGCCCAATGCGATGGTCAGGTTTTGGTGACCGAGGATATGCTGGGCATGTTTGAACGCGTGCCCCGTTTTGTGAAACGGTATGACGACATCGCCGGTATGATCGACAAAACGGTTGCCGCCTATGCAAGCGAAGTGCGCGACCGCAGCTTTCCCGGCGAAGAACAAACCTATCAACCCAAAAAGTGATCGCACGGGGTCTTCACTCAGAAGACAGTGTGCTCAACGCGTCTACCGCTCTCGCAGCATTAGGCGCCCCGGTTGGTTGCGCCCTGATTGTCTGAGGCGTTGTCTTGCCCCGTTTTCTGATCCGCGTCGGACCCGGCCAATATGGTCGCAAACGGCGCGGCGAACATCAATTGCAACAGGTGGTACAGCAACAAGGGCGCGATCACGAAGCCGGCCACGTTGGCGGGAAAAAGGATCGCAGCCAGCGGCGCACCGATGGCCACGCTTTTTTGAGAACCAGCAAACACGAAAGCGATCCGGTCCCCCCTTGGATAATTCAGCGCCCCGGCACCGATCCAAGCGCCGCCCGTAGCCAGCACCAGATACGCCAATAAGAGTGCGGCAAAAATCGCCCACCCCATTGCGCCAAACATCCCGGCCAAACCTTGTTCCACCGCGCCGGAAAACGCGACATAAACCGCGGTTCCAATCACGATCCGATCGACCCACGCGACTTGGCCTTTGCGCTCTTTCAGCCAGTCTATCGTCCATCCCTGAACCATTTGGCCGATGATGAATGGTAAAACCAAGATAAGGCCGATGCGCATAATCGTCTCGGTGCCAATGTCTGCGGCTTCGCTACCTGCTAATGCGGCAAACAGAGGCGCGGTGATGAACACACCCGCAATATTGATTAAGGCTGCGCCCACCACGGACAACGCAACATTACCCCCGGCCAGGCTGGTGTAAGATGTCGCCGATTGCACGGTCGATGGCAGCGTGCCCAGATACAGAAATCCCAAAGCGACCATAGGCGGCAGCCACAAGGTTGCGACGCTGGACAAGCCTAGGCCGATCGCTGGCATGGCCCCGAAAACCCAAAGGAACAGCGGCAGAAAGAACCGCCAATTGGAAAGGCCCCGCGCGATCTCTCCGCGTGCGATCCGCATGCCATTCACTAGGAATAATAGGAATATTGCGGCGTTCGAAACGAATTGCGCAGTGGCCCGAGCTTCTCCTGTGGCGGGAAACGCATTGGCCAGCAATGTCGCAATGAAAAGAACCAAGATCATCGGATCGGCAAACAAGGCAAAGCGGGATTTCATACCCCGCGCCCTGCCCGCTCACATCACGAATGTCGAGCCGCGCGCATGGTTCGCCGTTTGTTAGCTTGCGATGAAGGCGTCCGGGGCAAGCTCTAGACGAAGCTGATTAAAGCGTGCGGCTTCCTCCTCTCGTTCCAACCCCTCGGCCGCCTGAGCGCGCAAGGATAGGACCGCAAGATCATTACCCGCCCCCAATCCAATTGCCGTATCAAGCAACACAGCCACTCTCAGCCAGTCCTCACGCTCTGCGCTGCTTTCTGCCAAGAGGAGCAGCGCATCGGTGTTCTGTGGATCACCGGCAATATACCGCGTCAACAACACTTCGGCTGCCAATTCATCACCATATTCGCGATAGGCATCGATGATCTTGCGCGTTAACGGCCATGACCGCCGCACCTGCGCAGCCACGCTGTACCGTTCCAAAGCGGCCTGTGCATTGCCGCTCGCCAAATGCGTGTCGCCGGCCAAGGCATAGATGTCGCCCGATTGCGGCAATTCTTCGATCAATTGATCCGCCGCCCGCCTTGCACGCGAGAGATTTTCACCTTCTACCAATCGCCGCAATTGCGCAGTCGATGGCGGCAAAGGCACTCCGTTCGGGGCATCGCTGTTAAGGACAATCCGCTCGCGTCCGCGTGCTTCTCTAGCCTTTAGGATAAACGGGATCGCTCGTTCGCGTTGCCCCATCCGTTCCAGGCTGCGGCCAACCAACATCATCAAATATGGCGAGGCATCATCGCTTTGAGCCAACTGACCGAATTGATCGACAATCACGCGATCGCGTCCGCCCAACCACAAGGAAAGAGCATAGAGCTCGTTCACTCTGACATTGTCTGGTTGACGCGCCGTCAATTGCTCCAACGTTTCGGCCGCTGTATCAAAAGCACCTTGTTGCAGATCAACAATCGCGTCGAGCATTAGGGCAGAAGGCACACCGTTGTTCGCCAATCCGCTTCGGTTCAACAGAGTGCTGGCCAACACCGGGTCTTCGGCACGCGCGGCCAACACCGCCTGAAGATAGTGGACCTGTGGGTAGGTTGGCGCAAAGTCGGCCAATTGCCGCACCACGGTCAGCATATCTTGGTAACGCCCCAAATCACCCAGTGTAGCCGCGTAATCTGCCAACACTTCGGGATTGCGCGGATCTGCAATCGCTGCGGCTTCAAACCAGATCAGCGATTCAGAAAGACCGTTGGCATCCCGCACCAATTGCGCGCGCATCAACAAAGCCGGCGCGTAATTCGGGTTGAGCTCCAAGGCGTAATCCGCCGCCTCGATCGCGGTCAGATGCTCTCCACCGCGAAATCTTAGCCGCGCAATATCGACCCAAAGGCCAGGGTTTTCTGGCTCAATCTCGCGCGCTTGATCGTAATATTGCCCGGCTTCTGGCAGATTTCCGTTGGCCACGGCCAAACGCGCGTCGTCGATCAATTCAAGAAACGAGGCATCTCCGGTGATCGCGGAATTGCTGCTCGGCCCTTCTTGGCCGGAGCAACTCGCCAACAACAAGGCGGCGCCCAATGTCGCAAATTTACGCATGGAGATCATACTGCTTTAGCAAATCGTACAATGTCGGACGGCTAATCCCAAGCAGCTTTGCAGTGCTCGAAATGTTCCCCTCGCTGCGGGCCAATGCGTGGCGAATGACCCGGCGATCGGATTGCTCGCGTGCGGATTTTAGGTTGAGCACTTCGGTGTCTTCGCCGTCGCCATCATCAAAATCCAAATCGCCCGCATTCACCAGTTTGCCGTCGGCCATGATGACCGCGCGCTTCACCCTGTTTTCAAGCTCGCGGACATTGCCCGGCCAATCGTGCCCATCAATCGCAGTCAGCGCATCCGGAGCAAAGCCGGTGACCGTTGGGTTCATCTCGTGGGAGAAACGCTTCAAAAACGCCTTACCCAACAACACGGCATCGCCGTGGCGTTCAGATAGACCCGGTATCCGAACAACAATTTCGGCCAAACGATAGAAAAGGTCCTCTCTAAACGTCCCCTCGCCGATCATTGATTCCAGGTTCTGGTGGGTTGCGCATACGATACGCGTGTCGACCGATATTGTTTTGCGCCCACCAATCCGTTCAATCGTGCGCTCCTGAAGAAAGCGCAGCAACTTCACCTGAAGCGGCAATGGAATATCGCCAACTTCGTCGAGGAAAAGTGTGCCCCCATCGGCGCTTTCGATTTTGCCTTCTGTGGTCTTCACCGCCCCGGTAAACGCTCCTTTTTCGTGCCCAAACAACTCACTTTCCAGCAGGTTTTCAGGGATCGCGGCGCAGTTGATGGCGACAAAGGGTTTGTCCGAACGGTTGCTTGCGTCGTGCAATCCTTGAGCCAACAATTCCTTGCCGGTGCCGCTTGCGCCCAACAACATCACAGACACATTGGCGCTGGCGACGCGTTCGATTGTGCGGGCAACTTTGACCATTTCCGGCGCGCCGGTGATCAATCGGCCAAGGACCGTTTTGTCTTCGCTTGCATGGGCAACAAGACGTCGATTTTCCTCTTCGATTTGATGCAGGTTGAATGCCCGACGGACAATCAATCCCAACGCATCAATATCGACGGGCTTTTGATAGAAATCATAGGCCCCGCGTTCGATCGCTTGCAAAGCGCTTTCGCGCGCGCCGTGGCCGCTGGCTACGATCACTTTCGTATCTGGCTTTAACGCCATGATCGCATCAAGCACTGCGAAACCTTCGCTCGTGCCATCGGGATCAGGCGGCAATCCCAGATCAAGCGTCACGACAGCCGGCGTCTCGCTGCGCAAGGCGGCGATGGCGCTGTCGCGGTCACCTGCAATGACGACTTCAAAATCATCATACGCCCATTTTAATTGCGCCTGCAGGCCCTCATCGTCTTCGATGACCAGCAATGTGGGTTTCTTTTCGGCCATTATGCGACTTCTTTTTGGTTTGAATTTTCGTCAGGATTTTCGGCTTTGGTTTCACGGCTCTCCAGCAGCTTGGCCGCCTCGGGCACAGGTAAGGTGACGCTGAAACGTGTGCCCACCCCTTCGCGCGATTCCACATTCACTCGGCCGCCCATCGCCTTGATCATTTCGCGCGCCTCGAACGCTCCGATGCCAAAGCCGCCTTGCTTTGATGAAATGAACGGTTTGAACAGGCTGTTGCGGACAAATTCGGGCGACATCCCTTCGCCGGAATCGACCACGTCGATTTGACCGCTCAAACCGTCGCTTGCGACGCTCATGAAAACCTGACCGCCCTGCTTGCTTGCATCCACCGCGTTCTGGACGAGGTGGATCAATGCTTGTTCCAATCCTTCGTGATCGGCCAAGACTTGAACAGGATCGGCACGGGTCACTGAAACCGGGTGCACCGACTTGAACCGATCGGCGATGCCGGTGGCAATCTTTGCCAAATCGATCTCACGCACATCATTCGTTTGGGCCGAACCATACCGGCTAAGCCGCGCGAGCAGAGCGTTCAGTTTGTCCGACGAATTGCGAAGGGTAACCAGCATATCGGCCCGGAAATCGGGGTTGTCGGCATGCTTTTGCGCGTTGCCCGAAAGCAGCGAAATCTGGCTCGCCAAATTCTTGATGTCGTGCATCACGAACGCCATCCGGCGATTGAATTCATCAAATCGACTGGCATCCATCAACGCCTGTTGACCGGCTTGTTCGGCAAGGTAGCTGGCTAATTGTTGGCCCACCACGCGCAGAAGATCAAAGTCTTCCCAATCCAAACCGCGTTCAATCCGCGGCCGCGCCAAGACAATGGTTCCCACCAAACGATCAAAGTGGATCAGCGGCACAACCGCCCATGCATCCTCCGCCTCTGACATCCATTCGGGGACATGCGCCAGTTCACCGTGATGATCCGTGCCGCTGCGCACTTCATCAAGATCAAGGATATGATTGTGTTGTTCCAATAGACCGGACAGCGCAAAGTCACCGGCAATTGCGGGCACTTCGATCATTGCCCAATTCCAACGCGCCGTCAGTTCCAATTGCGCCTCTTCATTGGGCACAAGCAGCAATCCGGCGGGACTGTCGGTGATATCGGCAATCGCCTTTACCGCACGCTCATGAAACGAAGCGTGGAAATTGGCACCGCTGGTTTGTACCGTTCCAGACCCGCGTCCAATGGTCCGGGTGAACCTCAACCATTCTTCGCGATAATCGTACCGGTGTTGAAACAGATGTTTGACCGTTGTGACCCGCAACCATCCCCGCAATCGTTCGGAAGGAAGCCAAAGGATCGCCGCTGCGCATGCCAGCGCAAGGAACACGATCTGACTGGCGCGGGCAACATCGCCGCCAAGCAAGGCGAGCGAACGCGTGATCAACACCATGACAAGCAGGTAACTGCCGATGACCAGCAAAGACAATGTTTGGAACGTCACTGCGCGCGATGGTCTAAATTGAAGTCCAGCATTCGCAGAGTTAGCACCCCACGCCAACAATCCCGCCGCAAGGCCCACGATCAAACCGCGCACCGTCACCAAAACCGCCGGATATTCGCCGCCCAAATATGAGATTGTGAAAAAGTTGAGATCATAGGCGAACACCGCCGCCAGCCCGATCCACGCCCATCGGATCAGCTTTCTCGAAGAAGCCGATGCGCCTGCGTAGAGATTGTGCAGCAGCACCAACGCTCCGATCGCCACCAACATGTTCAAGACGGTGCCGACTTCGAAAAGGATCTGCGCAACCTCTGGGATCATTCCCGCCTGCGCGTTCACAAACAGCAACACCGGTTGCATCAATTGGACAAGCGCGAGCGAAAGGATCACAGGGCGGGTCGGTTTAAGGCTTTCGTCCCGTCCATCGGCCGCGAACAAGCGGAAGATAACCGCAATCAGCGCAAGATTGCGCGCTGTTTCTGCCAATTCGATCGCCGGTTCACCGGGCGTGAACGTAACCGACACCGTGCACCAAATTGCAATGGCTCCGCATGCGGCCAAAATTGCCCTGCGATCAGGGCGCTCACGATCACCGAACCGCGCAATCCACAACCCCGCGCAGGCGCTCATCAAGGCGCCTGCGAGATAGCAGGTTAGCATTGCGTAAGGCGCAAAAGCGGAGAGATTTAACATCACCGCGCTCCCTCAGGCCAAAGGATCACGCGGACCGTTTGCAAGAGGATTACGAAATCTAGGAACGGCGTATAATTTTTGGCGTAATACAGATCGTATTCGAGCTTTTTGCGGCTATCGTCGATTGACGCGCCGTAGGGATAATTGATTTGAGCCCACCCCGTGATACCGGGTTTTACCATGTGGCGTTCGCCGTAAAACGGGATCTCTTCTTGAAGATGATCGACGAATTTGGGGACTTCGGGCCGTGGCCCAACAAAGCTCATTTCCCCCTTTAGAACGGCCCATGTTTGTGGCAATTCGTCGATCCGAACCTTGCGGATGAAACGACCAACGCGGGTCACGCGCGGATCATTTTCCTCGGCCCATTTGGCACCGTCCTTTTCGGCATCTGTGCGCATGGATCGCAATTTGGTGAGATAGAATGTCTCTCCAAACAACCCCACACGCTCCTGTCGGAAGAATGCAGGTCCTTTGCTGTCCATTTTCACGATGGCTGCAAAAATGGCGATAATCGGAAATGTAACCAGCAGAAGGACGAGGCTGGCAGTGATGTCAAAAATGCGCTTCACCGCGCTCGACAACATCCGACTGCTTGAAAAACCATCTGAGAATATCAACCAACTTGGATTGACCGTATCAAGATCAACGCGGCCCGTTTCGCGTTCTAGAAAACTGGAGAAATCGTTGACGTGAACACCCTTTGTCTTGATCCGCAAAAGGTCGTTCAACGGCAAGGCATTCCGACGTTCCTGCAATGCGAGCACAACCTCGCTGACCCCGAGGTTTTCGACAAACCGTCCCAAATCATGGATCGCCTCGCGCGGGATCGCCTCTTCGACGGCGCGTTCGGGTTCACCCATCGCGATATAGGAAACAATGGCAAAACCTGCTTCGGGCTTTTCGCCCAGCTTGCGTAATCTTTGGGCCCGATCCCCTGCACCCAAGACCATAACCCGGCGGCGAAAGGATGATGATCCAAGGAAGCTGTTCAACAGCAACCGATCCGCGACCAGAACAACGATCGCAAAGCCCATCGAATACAGCAATGTGGAGCGCCAAAATGTGTCACCCGGCAAGATCCAATCGAGCGTGGCGAGCGCAATGATGCCCAAACTTATCGCAACCAACAATCGCGCGCCCGCAAACCGCAGCGAACGCAATGCGTAAGGTCCGTAGACACCCACTGAAATCATCGCGAGCCAAACGACGCTGGCCGACCCCAAGAGCGGGATCCAGCGATTGCTGAGAGGACCGGGGTCCATCCCGATCTGCGCCGAACGGACCAACCATGCCATTTCGCTTGCCACCATAAGCAAGGCAAAATCTAGCATGCCGAGCAACATCACGGCGTGAGGAATATAATGCTTAAACAAGCGGATCATTGCAAAGCGCGGCCTTGTAAATGGGTTTCGTGCGATCCCCTTTTAGGTCCGAGTGCTTAAGTGTCGGTAAATTTTACAACGGCTATTTCGCCCGCTTTTCCGGGAAGCTGCGCGGTTAACAACGGCATAACCGTGAACAATCTTGCCATGCATCACCGCTCAACCCTGCAAATGGGTCATTCAGACTCCGCGCTGCAATCTAAACCGTTGGCGTGCTGGCCAATCGTGCAGGTGCCGGGGTCAAGCAGTCCGCACGGCCGCATCTTGGGCATCCAACGCCAAGCGGTACGGCATCCGCCACATCCAACGAGACACCGCGGGCATGCGCCAATTCCCCAGCAAACCGCGCCTCTATTCCCAAAACGACCGAGCGCCGCGCGGAACACGCCGCTCCATCAACCTCAACCGTGCGCGCGATGGTGAACCAATGGCGTTGTGGCCCCTCCCCTTCACCGAACGTCACCGCTTGCATCAACATCGTGCCCCGGCTTTCAAATGCAGCATACGGCGCCCATGCGGGCCAGCGCGCTCCATCTAGAGGGTACATCGCCCCGCTTGCACCGGCAGTGAAGTGTACCATCCGACCCGTTCGACCAAATCGAGCGTTAAAGAATGGGAGCCCTCGTTCGCCAACGCGCTGCAACGTCGTCAATCGCTGCGCAAGCTGGTCAAAACTGACCGCAAACCGACGCTGCAACACGGCCAGATCATACTGCGTTTGTTCGCATGCCCGCAAAAACCGGCTGTATGGCATCAACAACGCCGCCGCGAGGTAATCGGTCACGTAGTCGCGAAACCTTTCGCGCGCATCGGGGCTGGATAGGTTTGCCCCGGCGACCACGGTTTCAATCGCATCGCGTTGTTCGATGCTGCCAACTTGTCGTGCGATCTGAAACCGACGTGCTGCGCCCGGCAGCATTTCGGAAATCTGCAATTGGCGGGCATGCAGGTCAAGTCGATGGACAAGCCCCGGGATCACTTCGGCGGGCAGCACCCGCACAGAGAGTCGGTGTTTCTCACGCAAGCGTTCAATCAATGCGGCGCTGATATCGCCGCGCGATAGGCGCAATTGGTCGGCCAATTCTTCGGCGGCGTGATCAAGATCGGGGAAATGGTTTTGCCACCGCTCCGCTGCCTGACGCGCTTCGCCAATCGGATCGTCACTGCGTTCTTCGCCGGGATGCGAATTGTCGTAAAGGCGTACAAACGCTGCAGCGGCCTGAGGCGCTGCAGCGAGGAATTCCTGCAATTCCTCGCGATCGATGCCCAGATCGGCAAAGCGTTGATCCGCCATACGCCGCGCAAGTCCATCAATTCCACCGATCGCTTCGTCTTCACGAAGAGAGCTGGGATCGAAATCGAAACGCTCGATAACTTGGACAAGCACCCGCGCGGATAAGGGTCGTTGATTGCGCTCAATCAAGTTGAGGTAACTGGGACTGATGCCGAGCGAGGCCGCCATAGCGGCTTGGGTCAAACCTTCGCGTTTACGCAATCGACGCAGCGAAGGACCGGCAAGGAGAGGGTTTTCAGACATTCCCCGCTTGTAACTATATTTACAACGTTACACAAGAATTACCGCAAAAGTCGCGATACAGACACGAAGTTTTGTCATTTTTCCTATCATGCTGCGCTGCAACACTGCATAACAAATTCATCACCTCCCCCTCTCAAAGATCCCGGAGCCAAACATGACATATCAAGCCACCATCGCTCAAATGCAGCAACTCATCACATCCAACGGTCCCAGCTGGGGAGCGATCGATGCGGAAAGCGCTGCGCGTATGGCGATCCAAAACCGGTTCCCCACCGGCCTCGACATTGCGAAGTACACCGCAAAGATCATGCGCGCCGACATGGACGCCTATGATGCCGATCCGGCCGCCTACACCCAATCACTGGGTTGCTGGCACGGATTTATCGCGCAACAGAAAATGATCTCGATCAAAAAGCACTTTGGCACCACCAAACAACGCTACCTCTATTTGTCGGGTTGGATGGTTGCCGCATTGCGCAGCGAATTTGGCCCGCTGCCCGACCAATCCATGCATGAAAAAACGACCGTGCCTGAGACGATCGAAGAGCTCTACACCTTCTTGAAACAGGCCGATGCGCGCGAAATGGGCGGATTGTTCCGCGCCATTGATGCGGCACGCGAAGCCGGCGACGAAGTGAAAGCAAAAGACCTTCAGAACCAGATCGACAATTACGAAACCCACGTTGTTCCGATCATCGCCGATATCGACGCCGGCTTTGGCAACGCCGAAGCGACCTATTTGCTTGCAAAGAAGATGATCGAAGCGGGCGCGTGCGCTTTGCAGATCGAAAATCAGGTTTCGGACGAAAAGCAATGCGGCCACCAAGACGGTAAAGTGACCGTCCCACACGAAGATTTCCTTCAGAAGATCCGTGCGATCCGTCATGCTTTCCTCGAAATGGGCGTTGAAGACGGCATCATCGTTGCACGCACTGACTCGCTCGGCGCGGGCCTGACAAAACAAATCGCTTATTCGAAAGAAGCCGGCGACTTGGGCGATCAATACAACGCATTCCTCGATTGTGACGAAGTGGATCCGGCCAACATTTCCAACGGTCAGGTCTTTATCAGCCGCGATGGCAAGTTGATGGCGCCGAAACGCCTTCCATCAAACCTGTTCCAGTTCCAGGCCGGCACCGGTGAAGATCGCTGCGTTCTGGATTGCATCACTTCGTTGCAGAACGGCGCAGACTTGCTGTGGATTGAAACCGAGAAACCGCATGTTGAACAGATCGCTGGCATGGTGAACCGTGTTCGCGAAGTGATCCCGAATGCGAAATTGGTCTACAACAACTCGCCTTCGTTCAACTGGACGTTGAATTTCCGCCAACAAGTGTTCGATGCATGGGAAGCAGCGGGCAAAGACGTGTCGGCATTCAACCGCGCAGGTTTGATGAGCATCGATTATGATGGCACCGATCTTGCCATCGAAGCCGATGAGAAAATCCGCACATTCCAAGCGGATGCCGCGCGCCACGCCGGTATCTTCCACCACCTGATCACTTTGCCAACATATCACACTGCCGCTTTGTCCACCGACAACCTGGCCCGTGAATATTTCGGCGAACAGGCGATGCTCGGCTACGTTAAGAACGTGCAACGTGAGGAAATCCGCCAAGGTATTGCCTGCGTAAAGCACCAGAACATGGCCGGCAGCGATATGGGCGACGACCACAAAGAGTACTTTGCTGGCGAGGCCGCGTTGAAAGCGGGCGGCAAAGACAACACGATGAACCAATTCGCGGCGGCTTAAACCAAAGCGATAGGCGAAACACTTGGCGGTTGGGCAATCCACAATCGACAAGTGCGAAGCCAAGCGAATTGAACAGTTGGAGAGGGGTTCCCGCGAGGACACGCAACAAGCGGCCTTGCGGGAACCAATTCATACCTTCATGAGCGAAGTCATCACCACCATGTCCGCATAGGACCACGGAGAGAGACAATGAGCGATACCGACACACCAAACCGCGAACCGGCACGGGCCCGCGCGCTTCTTTCAACAGCAGACATGAAGCTGTTGCGCCGTGCTTTGGAAAGCCACGCTCGTGGCACCGAAGACCGCGAAGAGCTGGCCAAGATCAACGCTTTGCACCACCGTTTGGGTACGTACGTCCCTGACGCGGAGTAATCGCGAACCGCTATGCCAATCGTCTAACGGGCATCGGCGATAGCGCTCCCAGCTTTAAACAGTTCTCCTGGGGAGGAGAAAACGGCCGTCGGATACAGGGATTTCCTTGTATCTGGCGGCCGTCACTTTTGGATCACAGGTTTCGGCACCCGGATGATGGCGCCCCGCCCTTATCCGCCGCTCTTTGGCATAAGGTCCAATGTCGCCGCCGTCAGAGCCTCTGTAGCGGTTGCGATCACAACAGGCGCGTCGGGAGCCCAAAACGGGGAATGCAAGCTGGGCAATTCAACTTCGCCGCGCTCTGACGCTTGGTATTGCTCCAATGGCGTTCCGCCCACCCAAAAGATGAGCGATTCCACATTGTCAGGATCCGCGCGGTAGAATTGGCCAAAATCTTCACCGCCCATCACGCTGGGTGTTTCGCGAACGCGGCCTTCGAATCGTTGCGACAAACGGGCCATCACTTGCTCGGTGAATTGCGGCGTGTTGTAGGTGGATGGTGTGTAGGGGTCCTGCACCGTCACCTCAGGCAGCCTATCCTCGGGCATGCCGGCCGCCAACGCTTCGCCGCGGGCAATCCGTGCAATCCCTTCAAGCAAATGCGCGCGCACTTCATCGGTGTAACTGCGCACCGTAATCTGAAGCCGTGCTTCGTCGCTGATGATGTTGTGTTTTGAACCCGCGCGGAAACTGCCAACGGTCACAACCGCCGGGTCAAGCGGGCTGATCTCGCGGCTGACCAGTGTTTGCAGACGAGTCACGATGTGGGCGCCAATCACCACCGGGTCCTTTGTCGTGTGCGGATAGGCGCCGTGTCCACCAATGCCAGGGATCACGACATCCACGCTGTCCACATTGGCGAGGGCGTAGCCTTTCGAATACCCAATGAAACCGGCCGGTGCGCCAGCGGCATCATGGAAGGCCAATACGTAATCGGGTTTTGGAAAGCGTTCGAACAATCCATCCTCGAGCATCGCCAGAGCGCCCTCGCCCGTTTCTTCGGCCGGTTGCAGGATCATCACCAGCGTGCCGGACCATTGATCCTTGCGTTCCGCCAGAAGCTGCGCCGCGCCGATCCAAGCCGCCATATGCGTGTCATGGCCGCATGCGTGCATCACGCCCGTTTCAACACCGCTCGCCGGGATAGCTGTGCGGGTCGAGGCATAGGGCAGACCGGTTTGTTCGATCACCGGCAACCCGTCCATGTCCGCGCGCAGCATAACGGTTGGACCATCGCCGTTTTCCATCACGGCAACCACACCGGTCTGTCCCACGCCTTCGGTGACATCAAAGCCCAATGCCCGCGCCCGTTCCGCCAACTTCGCTGCGGTCTCAAATTCTTGAAAGCTAAGCTCTGGGTTGGCGTGCAAGTCTTGATACAGTTCAACAAGGCCCGGCATGTCTTCCATCACAGCCGCACGCAGCCCATCGCTGTGAATGGCTGCATGGGCTTCGCTGCTGTCGGTGTGGGCGTCTGCCAGTGCCGGAGCGCTCCATGCCATCGCCAAAGCCGCTCCGGCCATCCAATGAGCCATTCCTTTGGCTTTCCCTTGCTTCATCATCCCGTTTCCCCTCGTTCAATTCGAATTCGCCGCATGTCATGACCACCATGACATAATTGGAGACATGGACCGCATGTTACACGGTCCTAAGTGACTAAAACGCTCTTCGGCCTATCCCGATTGATCTGCTCTGTGCTCGCAATTGGTGGCTCTGAATGCATCATTTTAAGCTGGCACAGTCGTGGGCAGTAGGAAAGCGATCCTCACCGCCATCACAACGACCACAGGCCGTACCAATAGACCAAGATCAACGACAACGTCGTCACCATTAACACCACCAAAGGAACGCCCGTTCGGATGTAATCGGTGAATTCATATTGCCCCTCTGCCATGATCAACATGTTGGTTTGATAGGCAATCGGGGTCGCGTAACACAGGTTGCAACCGAACAAGACCGCCAAGACCAGCGGCTCTGGCGGCAGGCCCAATTGCGCCGCGATGCTGAATGCGATTGGGGTTCCCACCGTCGCCGCCGTCGCGTTGGAGGCAAAATTGGTGAGCACAGTCACAAACGCCATGATCGCGGCCAAAACCAAGGGCGTCGGCAAATAGGCCAGACCCAATGACAGCGCCTGACCCAGCCAATCGGCGGCGCCGCTTTCATCGATAACACGGCCAATCGCGATACTAGCCGCGACCAGCACAATCACTTGGCCCGATAGCGCGCGCCCCACGCGATCAAATTTCACACAGCCGGTGACAAACATCAAAATCGCCCCGGCCAAGGCCGAGATCGCAATCGGAAACAACCCGATCGCCGCCGTGATCACCGAAAACGCCATGATCGCCGCCGACAACAAAGCCTTTGAACGGCGCGGCAATTCGCGCGCACCTTCCAACATCAACAAGCTGTCGGCGCGGGCGAAATCTTGGAGATCACTCTCCAAGCCCTGCACCAACAAAACGTCGCCCTCTGTAATGCGAAGGTCGCCGCCGTCCGAATATTGGTCGCGTTCTCCCAACAAACGATCAGGCCGGTGAATGCCCAAGACCGCGACGCCGTATAGGTCAGCGATGCCGGAACTGGGCAAGGTGCGCGTGATCAGGCGGGAATCCGCCGTCACCGTCATTTCCACCACCAAGACATCTTCGCCCTGTGCCGATGCCATGCGTTTGATCCGGTCCATGACCCAGCTTGGCGCGAGTTCGCCTTTCAATTCGCGCGTCGCGTCTTCCAACGCTTCGTGACTGCCGGAAATATGGAGGCGCTGTTGGGGCTGCAATGGGCCGGTTGGCGGGCTGTGAAATTTGATGCCTTTGGGCAATTTCTCTTGGATCAAGGCCAATTCTTCGCCGGCCAGCATGGATTGATTGCCAACCCGCAAACGGGTGTGGAATTGCCGTTCTTGCACCTGTGCCTCTGTGCGATTGTCTTTCAACAATCGCGGCATCACCAACCACATATACGGCAGCGCAACCAAGGCCGCGAGCAACACGATCGGTGTGAAATCGAACACGCCCATTTCGCGCATGCCCAAATCCACCGCGATCGACACGACAAGGATGTTGGTCGATGTGCCGATGGTCGTTGCGAGACCACCGATCAACGATGCGGCGTTCAACGGCATCAGAGTTTTCGACGTGGGCATTGCGCCGCGATGCGCGAGAGCGGCGAAGATCGGAATCATCAACACCAAGACCGGCGTGTTGTTGACGAACATCGACAATATCAATGCGATCAAGAGCGATATGAGCAGGCCAAGCTGTAGATTGACCTTAAACACACGCTCCAATACGCGCGCCGCCGGTTCCAACGCCCCGGTCACGACCAATCCCCGCCCCATGATCATCAACGCGCAAATCGTGATCAACGCGTAGTGACCAAACCCGCCAAAAGCGAGCGCGAGGCCATCAATCGGGCGGCTGCCTTCGATGGGAAAGAAATACAGGCCAATCGCAATCACCGCGATCGTCAACAATGACACGATTTCAATCGACATACGCCCACGGACAAAGCCGACGAACATCAAGATCGTGACGAACATTGCCGCAATGGCGTGATAGGATGGAAAATCAATCATACGTGATGGTTTCGATGATCTCTCAATAAGCGGTGATCTTGGCAAGTGTTTTGATGGAATCTCTTGCCGGGCCCGCGCCGCGCGGCGATGGTGTGTGGAGATTTAGAAGAGGAAAGACAACATGCACGCATTGGTGTTCAACGGGCCGCGCGATATTCGCTATGAAACCTACCCCGATCCCGAATTGCGCGGCGCCAACAGCGCAATCATCAAAGTGCGTGCCTGTTCAATCTGCGGCAGCGACCTTCACATGTATCACGGCGCCCATATCGGAAACACGCAATATGACGAAGACACGCCGCATTTTTGCGTCGGCCACGAATTTATCGGAGAAATCGTCGAAGCGGGCGCAGATGTTCACGGATTTAAGGTTGGTGACAAAGTCCTGGCCGCCGGTGGAACAGGGTGTGGGATGTGTTCCCAATGTTTGACCGGTCATCCGCACAGATGCCACGAGTCGACCGCCTTCGGCTTGGGTCAAAAATTGGAGGGCGGGCAGGCTCAATTTGTGAATGTCCCTAACGCCGATGCGACGTTGCTATCGACCGATGGGCTAACCGATGAACAATCCTTGTTGTTAACCGATGGGATGGCGACTGCGTATTTCGGCCTAACACGATCCGATCCACGACCCGGGGGCACGGTGGCCGTCGTGGGCCTTGGCCCGATCGGAATTATGGGCGTAGAATTGGCCTTTGCCCTAGGTGCAGCGCGCGTCTTCGCCATCGATCCGGTGCAATCACGCCGCGACATGGCGGCCGCATTGGGTGCCGAAGTGTTTGCGCCCGGGCCCGACCTGGTGCCACAGATTATGCAAGCAACCGGCGGCGCCGGTGCGCAATCGGTGTTTGAGGCATCGGGCGCGAAAGGCGCGATCAATTCGGTCCTACCTTTGGTTGCCCGCGGCGGTTCGGCCAGCTTTATCGGCATACCAGAACCCGACGACACCCTCCCCCTACCTCTGATCATTTTCAAAAACGTGACGGTGCGCGGGGGAATTTGCGATGTGCAGAATATGTGGCCCCATCTGGTGCCATTGATCCAAAGCGGCCGCATCGAAGCATCTGGCCTATTCAGCCACCGTTTCGACCTAAGCGAAGGCACAGAGGCCTACCGCCTCTTTGACAGCCGCGAAGAAGGCGTAATCAAACTAAAAATCGATGTGAGCTGATACAGGCGACCGAAGACGGATCGGGCAATTGCTACCCGCAAACACATCAATCCAAGTTTTCAAAAAAGTTGGTGCCCCTGGCCCGACTCGAACGGGCACTCCGTTAGGAATTCGATTTTGAGTCGAACGCGTCTACCAATTCCACCACAGGGGCACCCTGTGTGAGGCGAGGCTGTTAGCGGCCCCCTGCGGATCTCGCAAGGGCTCAGCGCAAACTTCCTGCCAAAATTTTATGCATCCGGGAATGAAGCGCATCATTTGCAGCCAAAATCTGCTTTGAATGCACCGGATTTGACCGCCCGCGATAGTCGCTGACAAAGCCGCCAGCTTCGCGAACAAGCAGGCAACCCGCGGCAGTATCCCAGTCGTTGAGCCCGCTTTCCCAATAGCCGTCAAACCGTCCCTGAGCCACATAGGCCAGATCTAGCGATGCCGCGCCAAGACGGCGAATGCCAGCGACTTCGGGTCCGATTGCACCGAAAATACGGCTCCATTCGGCAAAGTCGCCATGACCAGCATAGGGAATACCCGTGGCAATCAATGCATCGGACATGTGCCGCCGCGCTGACACGCGCAGACGCGCATCCTGCAACCACGCACCGCGCGATTTTTCTGCCCAATAGGTCTGGTCGTTCACGGGGTGATAAATCACCGCGCCCGACACTTCGTGCCAACCTGTTCGATCAAGCTTGGGTTCTTGCACCGCGATGCTGATCGCGAAATGCGGGATGCCGTGGGCAAAGTTGTTTGCACCGTCCAGCGGGCTGATAATCCAGCGCGGCATATCCGGCGAACCTTCGATAATGCCCGCTTCTTCCAACACAAATCCCCAATCAGGGCGTGCGTTCAAAAGCTCATCATACAAAATCCGCTCAGAGCGCATTTGCGCCTTAGCGACGAAATCCGCAGGGCCGTTGCGGCTCACCTGCAAATGTTCAACTTCGCCAAAGTCGCGGCGCAAACGCCCGCCCGCTTTGCGCGCGGCGCGTTCCATCACGCGGATCAATCCTGAAAACATCGACATGTGCGCTTAGCCCGCCTTGCCGACATAGGTTTGCTCATACACATCAACGATGATGCGTGTGCCGCTGCCGATATGCGGCGGAACCATAATGCGAACGCCATTGTCCAGAACGGCCGGCTTGTAGCTGGAAGAAGCGGTCTGTCCCTTAACGACCGCGTCGGCTTCGACGATTTCGGCTTCGATTTGTTGCGGCAATTGCACGCTGATGGGTTTTTCTTCCCAAAGCTCAAGCATGACCTGCATACCGTCTTGAAGGAATGGACGCGCATCACCGAGCAGATCGGATGGCAGCATGATTTGTTCGTAATTCACCTGATCCATAAAGACGAGCATGTCGCCGTCTTCGTAAAGGAATTGGTAGTCCGCTGTTTCCAGACGCACTTTTTCGACTGTGTCGGCGCTGCGGAACCGCACATTGGTTTTGCGGCCATCTTGCAGGTTCTTCATTTCGACCTGCATGTATGCCCCGCCCTTGCCGGGTTGAGTGTGTTGAATCTTGGCGACTTTCCAGATGCCTTTTTCATACTCAATGATGTTGCCGGGACGAATGTCGACGCCGCTGATCTTCATGGCAGATAGTCTTTCTTTGATGAGGTGGAGCTGCGCGGATCGCAGATGCGCCATCCAATACAGAGCCCAATACAGGCGTGCCCAATAGCGGGTGATGCAAACCACTTCAAGCGCGCCCGTATTTCGCCCGGTCGGCACACGGCCAAAGCAGCGTTGCAGGTCCGCCAATTTGGGCCGGTCTGCCGTTTCGTGGTTAACGCATTGGCCTTCGCAAACGCACAATGCTAAGGCTTTGCGCCAAGGACCTCCTATTTATGAAGACTATTCACGTAATCTTGTTAACCGCGTTCGCCGCCGGTTTTGCGGCCTTTGCGCCTGCGATCGGTCAGAACGACGGCCAAAGCGTCGTTGCTTCGCCATCGGGCGGCGCATTGCGCACCATGCCGCACGGCACCTATCAATGCGCCCTGCCCGGCGATGCAGGCGGCGAAGCTTTCATCGAAGTCGCGGAAGAGACATTCCGCATTTTCACCGCGTCACGGTATGAAAGCACATCTGGCGCGGGAACATATATTCTGCGCGGAGACGAATTGACATTCACCCGTGGTCCCAAAAAGGGTCAGCAATTTGAACGCGTTGGCGACAATCAATTGCGCAAATTGGCCGCCGGCGGAACGCGCAGCGATCTGCTCTGCACACGGCGCGGATCACGTTAAGTCACTAACACCGCCGCGCCGTTCACTCACCGAATATCCAGTAGTGATGGATAAAGTAGACCTCGCGCAGCAAAAATGGCGCTTTGGTCGACCATGATTGATAGCGGGTTGAACGCGTCTCACTCACCTGAGCATCCATGCCCATACCCTTTGCCATCGCATACGCCCGACGCAGGTGCAGCGGGTCTGATACGATCAAGGCGCTGCGCCCTCCGACCGTTTTCATCACCGCATCTGCTTCAACCAAGTTTTGGTGCGTGGTGCGCGAGAGCGATTCCGTTTCGATAAAGCCTGCGGGGACGCCTGCATCAATCGCATATTGCCGCGCCGCCTTTGATTCCGAGATGGTGCCTTCGACAGAGCGTGCGCCAGTGAAGATGATGATTTGCACGCGCCCAGACTTTAACAGATCAATAGCGTGATCAATGCGCGCGGCGAACACCGGCGAAGGTGCATCGCCATCAACCGCCGCGCCCAAGACAATGGCAACATCCGCATAGTCGTTGGTGTTCTCGGATGGTCCCGATGCAATCCACACCGCAACGCCGGCAATCCACATTAGGAAGGCCGCGACCAAAGTCGCAATCCACTTCATTCTGTTGGCTTTGGCGCGTTTTCCTGCATCGCTTTGGCAAAGGCTTCGACTGCAGCGGCTTCGTCGCCGTTCCAAACCGCGCCGGATACGGCAAGGAAATCGGCACCTGCCGCTACCAATGGTCCACAATTTTCAGGCGTGATGCCGCCAATGGCGACCAGTGGTATTTCGAAAAGCTCGCTCCAAAACTCGATGATTTCCGGTGTTGGACGCTCTGCATCGCCTTTGTCTTTGGTGGACGATTCGAAGAACGCGCCAAAGGCAACGTAATCCGCGCCCGCCTCTCCTGCTTCCATCGCAAGATGCCGGGATGCGTGGCAAGTCACACCGATTTGGGCTTCGTTGCCCAATTCTTCGCGCGCGTCCTTGGGATCGCCATCGCCCTGCCCCAAATGCACGCCATCGGCCTTTAATCGTTTGGCCAAGGCCACGTCATCATTGACGATAAAAGCGACATCATGCTCAGCGCAAATGTCTTGCAGCGGTTGAGCCAGCGCGGCCGCTTCGTGTTGGCGCTCGTGCGCGCTCAACCCTTTTACGCGAAACTGGAACGCGGTGACGACACCTTTGCCAGCGGCCAAAGCGCGATCGAGCCGCGCGGGAAAATCGCCGCCCACTTCAAGTGGAGAGATCAAATAGAGTTGGGTGGGTATCTCTGGAAATTCGGTCATGAGGCTGCCCATAGCGCCGCATTATCGCCGCAACAATCCATTGCCTGGTTTGATGGTGTGCATCGCACCTGTCCTGACACGACACAGCCACATCGCAAACTGCACATGTGCGCGGCGCGCATGGTAATCATCGGGTAAAGGAGATTGCCAGATGACCCGCATAAACACGGTGAAACGCCGAACGGCTCGATTGAGCGTTTTGGGATCGATTGCGGCTGTGATGGCGATCACGGCTCCGGTGCACGCGCAAGGGTATGAAACCTATGTCAGCGGCGTCGGCTTTTTCGAACGGGCGACCGTCGGCGATCTGGACGTGACACCATTTGGGATTGTGCGCGACACTCGCTGTGCCGACATCCGGTTTTGCACCCGCGAAAACACCCTAGTGCTTTCTGTAATCCTCCACGATTATCGCGGGATGCGAGAGGTTGTTCTGGAATTGGATGAACCCGTCGCTGTGCCCGGCGGATATCTTATTCTGCGCGGCGCCGGCACGAGACCCAGCGAACGCAGCGCTATCCGGTTGAGCGAATACGCGCTGGATCTCGAATTTGTGCCGTTGCGCTACGACGAATTGCGGTAAGCGCCTAAGACGCGTTAGCCCGCGATGCTGGCCGAGGCGATTTGATCAATCGCTTTGCCCAACGTCCCGTCGAATTCGTCGTCGCTTTGCCCCTTGCGCAAATCTTGCAGAAGACCGCGGCTAAAGCTGGCGATCATACCGGGGTTGGTGGCCAATTTGTCGCATGCTTCATCGGTGGAGAAACCGCCCGACAACGCAACCACGCGCAACACATTGGGGTGTTCGATGGCAGGTGTGTAATGGCCCGGCTTCACTGGGATCGACAATTTCAACATGACTTTGCGCCCTTCGGGAAGCGCGTCGAGACCTTTCATGATCTCAGCCAGTAGGATCTCTTCGCCAGCGGCGCGATCTTCGGCGGTGATGTCGTATTCCGGTTCAAGCATGGGCATAAGGCCCGCATCGGCGATCTGATTGCCAACTTCGAATTGCTGCGCAACCACCGCCGCGACACCCACTGGGTTAGCCGATTTGATGACCGAACGCATTTTGGTGCCGAACATGCCGTTGGCGACCGATTTTTCGAGCAGTGCCGGCAATTTATCCAGCGGCTTCATCATCTGAGCGCCATCCGCCTCATCCGCGAGGCCTTGATCCACTTTGATAAATGGCACGATGCCGCGCGCTTTCAACGCGTCTGCGGTGGATTTTCCTTCGACTTCGCTGTCCATTGTCCGTTCGAACAGGATCGCGCCCAAGATTTTTCCGCTGCCAAAACATGGCGATGTAATCACCCGGCTGCGCATGGCGTGAATGGCACCGAACATTTCGCCATCACCCGACCATTCGCTGTCTTCAACGCCGTATCCGCGCAACGCTTTTGGTGTGGAGCCACCGGATTGATCCAGGGCTGCAATAAAACCTTGTCCAGCGGCAATCTTGGCGGTCATCTGATCTGTGTTCATGGCGGTTCTGCGCCTTTCTTACTCGTGAGGGAACGATATGTGTCGGGCTTTAGCCAGCGGTTAGTCAGGCTGCAACCGGCGCCAAATTTAGGTGTGAATTATCAAGATTTTTTGAAGCTGCGAATAATTCCGGTGAAGCTGGATGCGGGTTCGCCATCTGCGGTGATCAAACCACGCACGAAAATTGTTTTGCCACCGCCGCGTGTCACTTCGCCGCGCGCTTCCATCAACGCACCCGGTTTGGCCGCGCCTAGAAAGTCGGTCGACAAATTCATGGTAACGGCGGCCGCCCCGTTCAGTTCATCGGTCGCAATGGCAAACAGTGCGAAATCGGCAAACGTCATCAAGCAACCGCCGTGCATGAACCCAGCGCCGTTCATATGGTGATCTTTCGCGCGAAAGGCGCTGAGATAGGATCCGTCCTCTTCGCGGCGCATAAAGAACGGGCCCGATTGCGTTTCAAACGGGTCGTGATTCCAATAATACCAACCGGCGAATTCACCGTCATCGCAAGGGACAGCGTTCCCATAACCATATTCTGTTTTTGTCTCGGTCATTGGGTCATTGTCCTTGGGCGGTGTCGGGATTGTGTTTTCGTGCCGGCACCAAATTGATGGCCACCGAAATTCGCGTGCCACCGCCGTGAAACGGGCGCACGGCGTGTTGCAGCCAACTTGGGAACATCACGATCAAGCCTGTGGTTGGCCGCATGATGGGTTCGCTTTTCTGGGCGATGCCGGCTTGGTCTTTTAGGCGCAATTTCGGGGCGGTCATGCGCACCATGGGCATGCGCGGATCGGACAATTGCAATTCTCCGCCCAGGTTGCCCTCGCTCACCCCTTCATACCCGTCATCGATATAGGCCACGGCGGACCAATAGCTTCCAGGATGGGTGTGATATTGATTGGCGTGTCCTTGCCCCGATACATTGGCCCACATTTCTGGGACCCAGCTGTATTCGGAGGCACTGCCCGCATCGGCGTGACCGGTGGCTTCGTCCGCCATCATCATCGCTTTATGCGCCAAAGCGCGGGCCGCTTCTCCGCCCCAATCGAGCATATTCGTGTTGGAATGCCATCCGCCCAAATTGGAGATTTGGACCCCGGCCGCATCGCGCGCGCGCTCTGCCAAGATCGCCTCTTTCAAGACGCCAATGCCTTCGGCGCTTTGCAGCCGATCGATCACAAAGGGCGTTGCGAAAAGGTGGCGTGTTTCTGACATTTGGGCCTCCTACTGCTCCACAACGATCAATGCGCGCCTTAGCGCCACAATTGCATTGCGCGGATCGCGTCCGAAAGGCCGGAATTGGGTTCAACCGGCGATAGGCTGCGTTCGGCCAACATCCATCGACGACGGATTGCCCCTTTGCGCCAAAGATCGGTCACTAGGAAGTTCCCGGCCCATTCTTTGTTAGCCAGTTTAAGTTCTAATTCTACATGGCCCGAAAACCACACGCATTTGCCGTATTTGCGCGCGGTCACTTCATGAAAGCGAAAACCTTTGCAGAGAAAATCGTGTTGAACCGCCGACACGAAACTGGCCCGATCCAACAAGACCGGAGGTTTTATCCCGAACATCAAAATGCCGTCGCCCGATATCAACGATTTAAGATCGCTTGTGTCGCGGTGAACCCACGCCCGCATCAGCCGGTTCTCCAACACCTCAAAGTTTTGTTCAACGTCCGCCATATCAAACCGTAAGAGCAGCCACGCCGGGCAATTCCTTGCCTTCCATCCATTCAAGGAAAGCACCGCCAGCGGTTGAAATATAGGTCACATCTTTGGTCACGCCGGCCTGCGCCAACGCTGCAACCGTGTCGCCGCCCCCGGCCACGCTTATCAATGACCCTTCTTGGGTGAGCGCCGCCGCTGTGCGCGCCAACGCCATTGTGGACGCATCAAACGGTTCGGTTTCAAACGCGCCCAACGGTCCGTTCCAAACCAATGTGCGGCACGTTTTAAGCACATCGGCCAACGCCTCTGCGGCGCTGGCACCGATATCTAGGATCATCTCATCTTCTGCGACTTCGTGGACATTGCATGTCCGCAAGGAAGCAGGGTTTGCCGCGAATTCTTTGGCCACAACCACATCATAAGGCAGGTGCACCGTGCATCCGGCATGATCGGCGGTGTCCATAATATTCGAAGCGGTCTCGGTAAGATCATGTTCGCACAGCGATTTACCCACATCCACACCGCGCGCAGCAAGGAACGTGTTCGCCATGCCGCCGCCAATAATGAGGTGTTGAACCCGACCCACAAGGTTTTCAAGAACGGCGAGTTTGGTCGAAACCTTTGCCCCGCCAACCACGGCCGCCACCGGAGCCTCTGGATTGCCCAAGGCCGCGTCTAACGCTTTCAATTCGGCCTCCATCGCGCGGCCCGCATATGACGGCAGGTGATGCGTGATCCCCTCTGTCGTGGCGTGGGCGCGATGCGCCGCGCTGAACGCGTCGTTCACAAAAAAGTCGCCATGCGCAGCAATCGCTTTTGCGAAATTGGCATCGTTCGCTTCTTCACCCGGCCAAAACCGCGTGTTGTCCAGCAATCCGATATCGCCATCGCGCAGAATGCCGATGCTTTGTTCAACCACAGGGCCAGAGACCTCTGGAATGAACATCAATTCCTTGCCCAAGACGCCTTCAACATCGCCCACGACCATGCTGGTCGAAAGCACACTGGATCGTTGACCGCCCGGACGCCCGAAATGCGCCAACATCAACACTTTCGCGCCGCGATCGGCCAATTCTAAGACGGTTGGTTTGATTGCCTCAACCCGCGTCACGTCGGTGGCAGAGCCATCCTTCATCGGCAGGTTCAAATCGACCCGGACCAACGCGACTTTTCCGGTCACATCACCCAAATCATCGAGCGTTTTGAACTTGGACATTAAACCAAAATCTCCGACGTTTAAGAGGCCAAATCGGCCAACAGTGGAAGCGCGGCGAGCCCAGCCACAGCGGTAGTAACATAGCCCAGCGGCTTAGAACGCGTCCAACCGCTAACGCCAATCGCCGCGAGCAAGGAAAAAACCCCGATCACAAAGCTAAGATACATGAGCGTCGGAACATAGCCATCCGAACTCTCAATCGGCGCGCGTGGTGAAAGCGGGTGGTTTTGTGCGATCACGCCAACGCTCATATACGCTGTGATGATAAAGCACGAAGCGCCCAATGCGGCCGATCCGATGCTCCATCTGACCAAAAGCGACGGTTTGGCCAGCGTCAACAAAGTGACGAATAAAGTCGCCGACACCCCACCGAGAAAGGCACCGAGGAACCCGAATTGCTGGGCAAGTGCAAGCAGATATTCGGGTTCCAATTCGGTCATGTTCGTGTTGGCGGCGCTAACTTAAAGAAAGCTCGCCATGACACCGGCGGTGTCGATCATGCGGTTTGAGAAGCCCCATTCATTGTCATACCAACTCACGACACGCGCAAGTTTGCCATCCATCACCGATGTTTCGAGGCTGTCGACCGTCGAGCTGGCGGGATAGTGGTTGAAATCTGAGCTCACCAAAGGTTGATCGGTGTAATCCAGAACACCAGCCATTGGGCCAGTTTCCGATGCCGCTTTCAACGCAGCGTTCAATTCTTCGGTCGTGGTTTCGCGACCCGGTTGGAACACCAGATCGACGAGGCTGACGTTGGGCGTCGGCACGCGAACGCTCGACCCGTCCAACTTGCCCGCCAGCTCCGGCAAAACAAGACCAACAGCACGCGCGGCACCGGTGGTGGTTGGGATCATGTTTTGCGCACCGCCGCGTGCCCGGCGCATATCGCCATGCATTTGGTCCAACATGCGTTGGTCGTTGGTGTAAGAATGGATCGTGGTCATAAAGCCGCGCTCAATCCCGACTGTGTCGTTCAACACTTTCGCAATCGGCGACAGGCAGTTGGTGGTGCAGCTTGCGTTGGAGACGATCACGTCAGACGCAGTCAAAATGTCGTGGTTCACGCCGTATACGACGGTCGCCGACACGTTCTTTGCCGGGGCAGAGATTAAAACGCGCTTTGCACCAGCGGCAAGGTGCGGCTGGCACGCTTCGTCGCTTTGGAAGAAGCCGGTGCATTCCAACACAATGTCTATGCCCTGTTCGCCGTGAGGCAAATTGCCGGGATCGCGCTCAGACGTCACCGCAATGCTTTTGCCGTTCACAACGATGGCGCCGTCGGCGACCTCTACTGTGCCGGGAAAACGACCATGCGTGGAATCGAATTGAAACAACAGCGCGTTCGATTTGGTGTCCGCCAGATCGTTGATCGAGACCAATTCAAGATCGTGATCGCTGCGCTCAAGAATAGCGCGGGCGACAAGGCGGCCAATGCGACCGAAACCGTTAATTGCAACTTTGGTAGCCATGAGGGATTGTCCTGCTTAGTTGTTCAACTTGCTTTGAATTTGCGGCACGATCGCGTCCGCAGTGAAACCGAAATGAGCGAACAGATCGCTCGCTGGGGCGGACCCGCCGAACGTGTCCATCCCGATATTGATGCCGTTCCTGCCGGTGTAGCGTTCCCAGCCCAATGTGCTGCCCGCTTCGATCGATACGATCAACGCGTCCTGCGGTAGGATGTCGGCTTTATAGCCATCATCTTGGGCGTCGAACAATTCCGTGCACGGCATGGAAACCACATCAACGCCAACGCCGTCGGCTTCAAGCCGGTCGGCGCATTCCATAGCCAAGGCTACTTCGCTGCCGGATGCGACGATCACGGCTTTGCGCGATGCGCCGGCTGCGCGAAGGCGATAACCGCCCTTGGAACAACGGTTGTCCGCGCCCGACCACGCCTCATCACCCTCACCGCGCAATTGCGGCAAACCTTGCCGTGACAAGGCCAGAACCGATGGGGTTTCTGGCGTAGAAAGCGCATGTGCCCAACATTCGGCGGTCTCAATGGTGTCGCATGGGCGGAATGTGTTGAGATTCGGGATGAGCCGCAAACTCATCACTTGTTCCACCGGCTGGTGCGTTGGACCGTCTTCGCCCAATCCGATGCTGTCATGCGTCATCACATAGACGACCTGTGTTTTTTGCAGCGCCGACAGACGGATTGCGTTGCGGCAATAGTCGGAGAAGATCAGGAACGTTCCGCCATACGGAACCACGCCGCCATGCAACGCCATACCGTTCATCGCGGCGGCCATGCCGAATTCGCGAATGCCGTAATAGACATAGCGACCGGCATAATCGTCCGCCGTCATCGGCAATGTGCTGGGTGTTTTGGTGTTGTTTGAACCGGTCAAATCGGCTGAACCGCCGATCATTTGCGGGAGAGTTTCGGTCAACGGTCCGAGCGCCATTTCCGATGCTTTGCGGGTCGCAACCTTCTGAGGCTCCTTGGCCAGCGCGCGGATATGCCCTTCGATCGCTGCCGAAGCGTGATCCGATGTCCCCGCCATTTGCGCCTCAAACGCGGCGCGTTTGTCCGATGCGGCCAAAGTTTGTTGCCAGGCGCCGTGCGCCGCAGCGCCGGCTTCACCCGTCGCGCGCCAATCGGAAAGGATTTCTGCGGGCACGTCGAACGGTTCAGATGTCCAACCCAATGTATCGCGCGCGGCGGCAATCTCATCGGGTCCCAATGGAGCGCCATGGGTTGCGCTTGTGCCTTGTTTGTTAGGAGCGCCTTTTCCGATCACTGTCTTGCACGCGATCAACGATGGACGCGGATCGGCTTTTGCAGCGGTGATAGCGCGGTCGATATCAGCAAAATCGTGACCATCACAGCTTACGACATGCCAACCGGTTGCTTCGTACCGTGCCTTTACGTCTTCGCTGGTCGAAAGGTCAGCGGGGCCATCAATCGTGATGTTGTTGTCATCCCAAAGGACATTGAGCCGTCCAAGATGCAGGTGCCCGGCAAGGCCAATCGCTTCGTGATTGATCCCTTCCATCAAACAGCCATCCCCGGCAATCACCCAAGTCCGGTGAGCAACCAAATCATCGCCAAAGCCCGCGTTCAAATGACGCTCTGCCATGGCCATACCCACGGCCATCGCCAAACCTTGGCCCAGTGGGCCGGTGGTGCTTTCAACGCCTTCCAACAGGAAGTTTTCCGGGTGACCGGCGCATGGGCTGCCCATTTGACGGAAATTGCGAATGTCATCCATCGTCGGACGCGCATACCCCGTCAGGTGAAGCAACGAATACATCAACATCGAACCGTGACCTGCCGACAAAACGAAACGATCCCGGTCGGCCCAATCCGGCCGCGCGGGGTCAAATTTCAAATGACCAGAAAACAAAACACTGGCGACGTCGGCCATGCCCATCGGCATACCGGGGTGGCCTGAATTGGCCGCTTGAACGGCATCCATGGAAAGCGCTCTAATGGCGTTGGCCATTGGTTGGAGGCGGGCGGCATCAAGTGTCATGGCGCGGGAATGCTCCTAGGTCGAAAATCGGGCGCGATTCGCCCCGGTGAGAACATGCAATGGGCCATTGCCGAGAGGTCGGACTAGGTCAACCTTTGCCCCCATTCGATCCCCGTTGGATCTGTGGCTTTGGCACGCGCAAGGGATGCTTTTGCACGCTCCATCGGATCATCAACACATCGCAACAAAAGCGCAAAAGTCAGCCGCGCGCTAAGGGAAAATACGAGAGCACTTATCAACAGGATCACGCAACACTTTGCGAAGGCGCGATAAGTTGGTAAATATTACCCATCATGAGCGCCGCCCGGATCGAACAAGCGATGACACGCATCACCACCGCCATGGCGCGGATAGATGCCGCACGCCCCGAAGGCACCGGGGATAAGGGCGACAATGCAGGTTCTGCGCGCACAATTGCATTGATCAACGCGCATGAGAAGTTGCGTGAGGAAGTCGCTGATACGATTGGCGAACTCGATTCACTCATCGAAGAATTGGAAGGATGATCCCGCCGTTATGAGCGAAGTCCGCATCACAATCGGTCCCAAAACCTATTCCATCGCTTGCGGTCCCGGCGAAGAAGAGCGTGTCGAAAAACTCGGCGCGTTGATCAATGAGAATTACGCAAAATTAGGATCCTCCCGGGCCGCGTTGGAGGCGCAAAACATCGTTTTTGCCGCTTTGTTCATGGCCGATGAACTGACCGAGGCGAAATCGGCGATCAAAGACGCGCAAGCAGACTTGGCAGAAACCAAGCAAGCGATGCAACGCGCCGCAGACGACGCCGCGAATGAATTGAAACAAGTCAAAAACAGCGTCGATCACCAAAAAGAAAAATCGGGCGGCAAGAAAGCCGAATTGCGCGCGGAGATCGAAACCTTGCGCAAAGCCGAAGAGCGCACTCGCAAAGATAATGAGAAATTGAAGGCCGAAATCGCCGAAATGCAGGAGCGCGCCCGGCATCAACACGATCTATTCGGCGGGCCAGCAGAGGACGCCGCGCTATCCGAAGCGTTGGCAGAAAAGCTCGAAGCACTGGCCACACGCGCAGAAGCGACCGCGAGCGAGCTTGAAGGTCGGGGCACTTCGCACTAAATCATCAAGCGGCGGGGCTGCTCAGCACGAGCCACGGAAAATCCCTGGGGCTATAAGCAATCCTCGGGAGCTGTCCCTTCCTGGGTTCACGGGCCAATGCGTTCCTTTTTGGAGCGGACCCTTGGGACTTGGGTAAACGGCGCCCACCTGACACTTTCAGCGTCAGAGGATTTCTCGGCAAACGACTCATAGTGGTCCCGTCATTTTGCTGCGCCGACATAGGCGCTCGGCGCTTGGGCCATCGCTGATGGGGCCCGCGCAAATGGGACAAGGCGCTCTTGCGGCCCCTGACTTCGACATTTACTGAGCCTGCAATGGACACGCCCCCTACCCCATCAAAATCCGAACTGCGCAAATCCTTGCTTGCCGCCCGGCGCGAGCATGTCTTGGAGCAGCCTTCTTCGATCCAAGCGTTGTTGTTCAATCGCCCTCCTGCCCCGTTGGCGGCAAAGATTGGGCAGGACGCCGTCATCGGCCTCTACCACGCCACCCGCTTCGAAGCGTCCGCGCGGGGATACGCTCGGTTCTTTCAAGATGCCGGCCACACCGTTGCATTGCCCTATTTCGCGTCGGATGATGCAACGATGTCGTTTCGTGCGCATACGGACCCCTATGACGAAAGCGACCTAGTCTCTGGCTCCTATGGCCTAAAACAACCGGGATTCGATGCTGAGCCCGTCACGCCCGATGTCGTGTTCGTGCCTTTGGTCGGCTTCACCGACAATTTGGACCGATTGGGCCAAGGCGGCGGTCATTATGATCGTTGGTTGGCGGAACATCCCGGTCGCATAGCGATTGGGTTGGCATGGGATGCGCAATTGACCGACACGCTGCCGGTGGAACCGCATGATATCGCTTTGGATGCCGTTGTAACGCCAACGCGCATCTATGGCCTGAAATAAGAGAGCAGATCCATGCGTGACACACCAACCTGGCGAATCCCCGTTGGCATTTTCGGTCTTTTCATCGGGATCATGGTCTATGCGATTCTCATCGCGCGTTATGCGCCGGATGTGATCGGATCATGGCCGGGCCTAGCGCAGACCATTGCCTACCTTATCCTAGGCGTAATCTGGCTTTTGCCGCTCAGGCGGTTCTTAATTTGGATGGAAACCGGCAAATGGTCCGCCCCTGCCCCAGCATCTTCTGACGCCGAACAAGAGTAAGGGCCGGACACAATCGCCTACATGGCATCGCGCCGTTAAGCGGGAACCGCATTCGATGATGTTTCATTGATTTCCCAAGTGGCGCGAGTGACGAGACTTGAACTCGCGACCTCCGGCGTGACAGGCCGGCGCTCTAACCAACTGAGCTACACCCGCTTAAACTTGACCGTTCAAACTGTGGTTTGCACCGCTTGGGAGCCGGGCAATTAGGCCCGGTTTGAATAGCTGTCAACGCCCGTGACAGCCATTTTGCAACATTTTTGAAAACTTAGTCCGAAAGCAGCAAAACTGGCGTTTCAATTAGCTTTTTTACGTCCTGAATAAAGCTTGCCGCGTCAAAGCCATCAACCACCCTGTGATCGCAGGAGATGGAGATGTTCATCAACTTGCGTTTTTCGATTCGCTCCTGACCATCCGCACCCGTAACAAACATCGGGCGTTCAATGATCCGGTTGGGTCCAATGATGGCGACTTCGGGTCGATTGATCACCGGCGTGGTTGCAACCCCGCCCAACGGCCCCAACGAAGTGACAGTGAGCGTTGAACCGGAAAGCTCTTCCGATTTTGCCGAGCCATCCCGCGCCGCCTGTGCCAACCGGCCAATCTCGACTGCCAATTGCCATAGATTGCGCGCCTGAGCGTCGCGAATCACCGGAACCATCAAACCGTTATCGGTCTGAGTCGCCATGCCCAAATGCACGCTGCCGTGACGGGTCACGATGTTCGCTTCGTCATCGTAACGGGCATTGATCATCGGATATTTGGGCAGCATCTTGCAGAATGCGGTGATCAACAAAGGAAGCATGGTCAGCTTAGGCTTTTGGCCACGAACCGCGTTCAAATCGGCGCGCGCTTTTTCCAAATCGGTCACGTCGCATTCTTCGACATAGGTGAAATGCGGAATGTTGCGTTTGGCGGCGCTCATGTTCTGAGCGATTCGCTTGCGCAACCCGATCACTTTTACCGGTTCATCGGCGCGCGATTTGCCCGCCGGTGAAAAGCCACCGCCCGAATTGTAGGCGAGGAATTGATCGAGATCGCCGTGACGCACGCGGCCACCATCGGCAGATTTCACATCGTTCAAATCGACGCCAAGATCGCGTGCACGCCGACGCACGGCAGGGCTCGCCATAGTTTTGTCGCGCGATACGGAAGGTTGCGCCGCTTCGGTTGGTGCCGGAGCTGGAGCGGGTGTTGGCGCGGGCGCAGGTTGAGGTTCAGAGACTGTCACGGTCGGGGCCACTGGCACCGCCATATCTGTGCTCGTTTCCTCGCTTGCTGCATCGTCCGCAGTGTGTGCGTCGTCGGCGGCTTCGTCCGCTGCGTCACCTTCAACTTCGACCACCAACAACATGGCGCCGACCGAAATCGTATCGCCCACTTCACCGGCGACCTCGATAACGGTTCCCGAAACCGGGCTTTCGATATCAATCGTGGCCTTATCGGTCATCACATCGACAAGGTGTTGGTCTTCTTCGACTTTATCGCCGACCTTCACTTGCCATTCGACGATTTCCGCCTCTGCCACGCCCTCGCCCACATCGGGCATGTTGAATGTAAACTTTGCCATGGGTCAGTCTTTCAAAATTGTGTCGATGGCTTCGCCAATGCGAACAGGTCCGGGGAAATACGCCCATTCGAGGCTGTGCGGGTACGGTGTGTCAAATCCGGTGACGCGTTCAACGGGCGCTTCGAGGTGATAGAAACACCGTTCTGTCACCAGCGCGGAAAGCTCGGCACCAAAGCCGCTTGTGCGGGTCGCTTCATGAACGATGAGGCACCGTCCCGTTTTCTTCACCGATGCTTCAATCGCCTCAATGTCCAGAGGGACCAGCGTGCGCAGATCGAGGATATCGGCATCGATACCTTTCGCCTTGCAGACCGCTTCGGCCACGTGGACCATGGTGCCATAGGCAAGCACGGTCAGCTCTTCGCCCGATTGAACCTGTCGCGCTTTACCCAATGGGATTTTGTAATATCCCTCCGGCACAACGCTGTCGTCGTGCTTCTTCCACGGCTCCACAGGCTTGTCATAAAAGCCGGTGAACGGGCCGTTATAGATCCGTTTGGGTTCAAAGAAGATCGTCGGATCGTTGTCTTCGATGCACGAAATCAACAACCCTTTGGCATCATAAGGCGTCGCCGGGATCACAGTTTTTAGGCCCGCCACATGAGTGAACAAGCTTTCGGGGCTTTGCGAGTGCGTTTGTCCGCCAAAAATCCCGCCGCCAAATGGCGATCGCACCGTCATTGGCGCGATGTATTCATTGGCCGAACGATACCGCAAACGTGCGGCTTCTGAGATCAATTGATCAAGGCCCGGATAGATATAATCGGCAAATTGAATTTCGGGGACCGGACGCAATCCATACGCCCCCATGCCCACGGCCACACCGATAATCCCGCATTCGTTGATCGGCGTATCGAAAACGCGGGTTTTGCCGTGCTTTTCCTGAAGCCCGGCGGTGCAACGGAAAACACCGCCGAAATAACCGACGTCTTCGCCCATCACGACAACGTCGGGATCGCGTTCCAACATCACATCCAACGCTTCGTTGATCGCCTCGATCATGTTGATCCGGCGTTCTGCGCCCGCCTCTGGAGCGTTCATGTCTTTGGTTTGAGCGTTCATTTTCCCGCTCCATCTTTGGGGTGATGATCAGGCCATTTGATCTTTCGTTCCCGTGTCGCTTGCGCGGCCTGTTCTTTAAGATGCCATGGCAGCTCTTCGAACACGTCTTCGAACATTGTGTGGAATGGATGATGCAAACCGTGCCCAAGAATGCCGTTCTTTTCGGCTTCTTTGGTGGTCGCTTTGACCTCTTCGGCGCACGCTTTGTCCATTGCGGCCTGACGGTCTTCGTCCCATTCGCCAATGGCGATAAGGTGATCTTTCAATCGCATGACGGGATCGCCCAACGGCCATTCTTCGCGTTCCTGTGCCGAACGATAGCCTGATGGATCATCAGAGGTGGAATGCCCCTCTGCGCGATAGGTGAAATACTCGATCAATGTGGGCCCTTGATTGGCCCGCGCCCGATTGGCGGCCCATTGCTGTGCGGCGAAACACGCCAAAGCGTCGTTGCCATCCACGCGTAGACCCGCAAGACCATATCCCAACGCCCGCGCAGCAAAAGTGGTGCGTTCCGACCCGGCGAAACCGCTAAAACTGGAAATCGCCCATTGATTGTTGATTACGTTCAAGATCACCGGCGCGTTGTAAACGGTGGCAAAGGTGCATGCGGAATGGAAATCGCCTTCCGCGGTGCTGCCCTCGCCCACCCAAGTCGCGGCGACCCGGCTGTCGCCTTTGATCGCGCTGGCCATGGCCCAGCCCACCGCCTGGGGTGTTTGCGTCGCGAGGTTGCCAGAAATCGAGAAGAAACTGTGTTCGCGGCTGGAATACATGATGGGCAATTGGCGGCCCTTCAATTTGTCGCCTTTGTTCGAATAGATTTGATTGATCATTTCAATCAATGGGTATCCGCGCGCGATCAGGATCCCTTGCTGACGATATGATGGGAACACCATGTCATCGCTGGCCAATGCCATAGACGACGCGACACTGGTCGCCTCTTCGCCGGTGCATTTCATATAGAACGACGTTTTGCCTTGGCGTTGACCACGAAACATCCGCTCATCAAAGGCACGAACCATCGCCATATGCCCCAACATGGTGCGCAACGTGTCGGGATCCAATTTCGGATCCCACGGCCCATGCGCCTTGTTGTCATCACCCAGGACCCGGACAAGGTCATAGGCTAGGTCCTTCATGTCTTCGGGTTTGGTGCCTTCGTCCGGCCGCGGCTGTGCGCCCGCTTCGCTGATGATGACATCGGCAAAGTTTACCGGATCGCCGGGGCGCGATCGCGGCTCTGGCACGTGCAGTGCAAGCGCGGGTCGGTTGTCGCCAGAATTGGCAGCAACAGGTTTCGGAGTATCGGCCGCATCGGCCATAAAGCGCTCTCCCAAAAAGTCGAAAGGCCGACGCGAAAGACCGCGATGATCGCGGCGTTTTCAGGGCCTCTTGAGGAGCGCGTATGTCAGCATTTGAAAGCGGTCAAGGACGCGCAATCACACCGCAACAGGTGCCTTAATCGGGGGTAGCGGCGCGTAATCTTGCACCACGAAATCCTCAATTTTGTAGTCGAAAATTGTTTCGGGCTTTCGCGTGATTTCGAAAGTGGGTTGGCCTTGAGGCTCACGCGACAATTGTTCTTCGATCAAATGGGCGTGGTTCAAATAGAGATGAACGTCGCCGCCCATCCACACCAACTCACCCGGCGCCATGCTCGTTTGTTGCGCCATCATCCGCGTCAACAAAGCGGCCGACCATAGGTTGAACGGCAATCCCAATGCGACATCACAGCTGCGTTGGTACAGCACACAATTCAATCGGCTCTGACCGTCGCCATCGGTGCTGACATGGAATTGATAGGTTTTGTGGCATGGCGGCAATGCCATCCGGTCAAGCTCGGCGACGTTCCACCCTTCGATGATGTGTCGTCGGCTACCTGGGTTAGAAGTCAGGCTTTCGACCACCTGGGCCACTTGATTGATGCCCGGTCCGCGTTCGTACAAACCGTCTTTGCGATATTGGTAGGTGGGCCAATCCACCCATTGTTTGCCATAGACGGGGCCCAAATCACCCCAACGCGCGGCGAACGATTCGTCATCGGCGATGCGTTCTACAAAAGCATCGAGCGCGATTTTCTCCCCTGTCTCTTTGACGTAACGGGCATGCGGCCATTCGTTCCATATTTTGACGCCTTGCAAGACCAGTGGGCGGATGTTCGTTTCGCCCGTCAAAAACCACAACATTTCACGCGTGGCCGTTTTCCAATAGACCCGCTTTGTCGTGAGCAGTGGCATCGCCCCATCGGCAAGGTCATAGCGCAATTGCGCCCCACAAATGGACCGCGTGCCAACCCCGGTCCGATCCGCCCGTTCATTGCCCGTGGTCCAAATCTGACGCATCAAATTGAGATATTGCCATTCGGGGTGATCGGGATGGGATGCGGGATTCGATGCTTTGGACATAGTGTCAGTCTATAGCGACGCAAAAGCCGGCGGAACAAGTTGCCCGCACCGCTTATCGCCCGAACTGATTGCGTCGATCAAACAATCGCCTCTGCGACAAAGCCAAGCGCTATCGTCAAACCGCCCAGACAAAGCGAAAGAACAATTCTCAACCGCATGAAATCTGGCGCGGCAAAGCCCATTGCTCGGTCCACCATCGGGGACAAGGCGATCAATGCACCAAGATATATTAGGGCAGGTCCGGGCCAGTCCCATCCAAAACTCCACGGCAGGAACAAGGCAACGGCCAACAAACTGGGTAGGACGGCGACGACGTAGATCATTGCACCGCTCTCTTGTTTGGCTATCGCTTGCCCCCACCACACTCCGCCCAGAAAGCTGAAAATCGCCGCCGCATAGGCGAAACCCCCGGCCAAGGCGGTGAAGGCGTATTCATGCCCTGTCGCGGCAAGCGCGACGCAGACAATCTGCGGCAACAATCCGGCAAGACCCAATCCGGTGGATGCAGGGGCTAGCGATGGTCCACGCGATGCAACAGCGGCGGGTGTGTCGGCGTCAGGGGAAGAAGTTGAGTCCATAGTGCTTCAAAACCTGCGCTTCTGTTGAGTTCCCCCAAACTTGCGGGATCGGCCAATATGCGGCACCGGTGGCGACCATGAATATCTTCAATTTGACGGGCCGCACCGCGGTCATAACCGGCGGCAATGGCGGCCTTGGATTGGGCATGGCACGCGGATTGGTGAAAGCCGGTTCGAACGTCGCCATTTGGGCCCGCAATACGGCAAAGAACGACGCCGCAATTGCCGAGTTGCGCGCTATAACTGCCGATGATGGATCACGAATTGGCGAAGTCATTGCCTTGCAATGCGATGTCGCCAACGACGAAGACGTTGAAACGGCAATGACTGCCACGTTAAAGGCGTTTGGCCGTGTTGATGCAGCCTTTGCAAATGCAGGTGTTTCCGGGGCCGGAACGCGCATACCCGACATGACCACCGATGGATGGGACGCGACAATGGCGATCAACGCGCGCGGCCCCGCCCTCGTCTACAAACATGCATCGCGGCACATGATCGAGCGCGCAGAAAAGGGCGATCCGGGTGGCAAATTGATCGTCACATCGTCGGGTCAATCGATTATGGGCGTCAACAAAAGCTCAGATTACGCCGCATCAAAAGCGGCGGTGAACGGATTGACGCGTGGGGCGGCCTTTGAATTGGCCCGCCATGGGATCACGGCAAACGCATTGTTGTTTGGCTATTATGAAACGGACATCACCGCCGCCGCCAATCCCAAATTTGCCGAATGGATGTCGCGTCGCATCCCCCTTGGCAGACCCGGCGATCACGAAGGTTTGGAAGGCTTGGCCGTGTTCTTCGCCTCTCCGCATAGCGACTACATCACCGGGCAAAGCCTGCCCGTTGATGGCGGCCTCTGCATCAGCTGAGCCCAGCAGACAAAAGCACAGGAACACCCGGGCAGGTGTGTCGTTGTTGAACGAACCCCGCGCGTAAAGGAACACCCGCAATTTGACCGACGATTTTTCTGAATTCGATGAAACGTCGGGTCAAAACAGCCGCGACAGATCGAAAGATAGAGCGCGCGAAAAAGCGGTACCGTCGGGCCGCATGGCGCGCATCGGTACATTTGGACGATTGGTTGGCGGCGTCGCCGGAGGCATGGCGGCGGAGGGCGCACGACGATTGACGAGCGGCCAACCTTTATCCGCGCGCGACCTGATCCTAACTCCCGGCAATGTCCAACGCATGACCGATCGGTTGGCCCATTTGCGCGGCGCGGCGATGAAGATGGGACAAATGATCAGCCTCGATTCAGGCGATTTTCTACCCCCAGAGCTCGCCAAGATTCTTGCGACGTTGCGCGATCAGGCGAATTTTATGCCGACCAAGCAATTGGACCAAGTTCTCAAAGCGGAATGGGGCAATGATTGGCGCAAGCAGTTTCGTTGGTTCAACCCTCGCCCGATCGCCGCCGCATCGATCGGCCAAGTTCACAAGGCCTTGACCCGCGACGGTCAGGAATTGGCGATCAAGGTTCAATATCCCGGCGTAGCCAAAAGCATCAACAGCGATGTCGACAATGTGATGACCCTGTTAAAGGTCGCCGGATTTGCTCCGCCCGAACTCGAAATCGACAAGCTATTGGTGGCGGCCAAAAAACAACTGCACGAAGAGGCCGACTACCACCGCGAAGGCGAGCAAATGTCGCTGTTCAAAAGACAGCTCAACGGGGTCCCCGGTTTTGTTGTGCCGCAATTGCACGAAGGCCTAACCCGCGGATCGATCCTCGCGATGAGTTTCGAAGACGGCGTCAGCATTGAAGAATTGGAAAACGAACCGAACGAACGCCGCGATGAAGTGACGGCCCGATTGATGCGATTGGTGGCGCGGGAGTTGTTCGATTTTGGCGTGATGCAGACCGATCCGAACTTCGCCAATTTCCGCTACCGGCGCGAAACGGGCGAAATCGTCTTGTTGGATTTCGGAGCCTGCCGCGCGGTCGACCCCACGGTCGCCAACGGCTATCGTACCATGCTGAATGCGGGGCTAAAAGGAGATCGAGACGCGGTTTTAAGCTCCGCGATCGAGGCAGGTTTTATGGCCCCGATTGTGGCGGAGAAATATCCCGATCGCGTCAACCGAATGATCGACATCATTCTGGGCGAAATGAGCCAAGATGCGCCGTTCGATTTTGGCGACCGGGCCTTTGTCCCACTGTTGCGAGACGAAGGCATGGCCATCGCTCAGGATAAGGAAACATGGACCCTTCCCCCGATTGAAACCCTATTTGTGCAACGCAAGGTCAGCGGCACCGCTTTGTTGGGCGCCCGCCTTCAGGCAAAGGTCAATGTTCGCCGCATGATCGAGGAAGTGCTAAGCGACACTCAGCCCTTCCCCGTCAAAACGGATTAATCGGCCGCGGCCAATTCCGCGGCGATCCAACGGTCAACATGCGCTTCCAACACGGAAAGTGGGATCGCCCCATTTTCCAGAACGGTATCGTGGAAATCACGCAGGTCGAATGCCGCGCCCAACGCTTCTTCCGCACGGCTGCGCAATTCGCGGATTTTCAGTTCACCGATTTTGTACGCCAACGCCTGACCCGGCCATGTCATATACCGGTTAACTTCGGCATCGATATTGGCAGGCGAAAGGGCCGTGTTGTCGAGCATATAAGCGACCGCCTGTTCTTTGCTCCAACCTTTTGAATGCAGGCCGGTGTCGACGACCAACCGGGTCGCGCGCCACATCTCATAGGACAGCCGCCCCATTTGTTTTGGTGCCGTATCGTACAGGCCCATTTCAATGCCCAGACGCTCTGAATAAAGACCCCACCCTTCGACAAATGCGGTAAAGTAGGTTCCGTTTGCGCGCAGCGGGTGAATGTCGAGCTCTTGCTGCAAGGCTATTTGATGGTGGTGTCCCGGCACCGCTTCATGAACGCCAAGAGCGGGCAGTTCCCAAAGGGGGCGTTGATCCAACTCAGTCGTGTTGATCCGATAAATTCCCGCCGCGCCTGTCTCCAAAGAACCCGGCTCGTAATAAGCGGTGGTGTTGCCCGGTGCATTGGGCGCAGGGATCGGGGCCACGGTGTAGGGTTGGCGCGGAAGCCGTCCAAACAATTGCGGCATAAACCCATCAATATGCTTTGCCAGAGCCGCGACATGCGCAACATATTCGTCAATGTCGGTCATGTAATATTGCGGATCGGTGCGCAGATGTTCGATGAACGCCGCGCGGGTTTCAAACCCGGCGCCGGTGGCCACTTCGACCATTTCTGCGCGGATGCGGGCGACTTCGGATAGGCCCAAATTGTGCACCTCATCCGGGGTCATATCGGTCGTGGTGAAGCTACGCACGCGATATTCGTAATAGGCATCGCCACCCGGTGTGGCGAGGATACCCGGCGTGCCGCTGCGGCAATTGGGCGCGTATTCATCGTTGTAGAAATTGAGGAATTCTTGATAGGCAGGCAAAACCTCAGTTTCGATGGCCGATTGCGCCGCCCCTTTTAGCTCTTCCCATTCTACATCAGTAATCGCGCCGGGTTTTCCGCCTGCAAATGGCTGCCAAAATGGGGACGATGCAACATCATCGACCAATTGTTGTTCAATCCGGTTTTCAAACCCGATCATGGGCTCACACGGCTGCGTCAATCCCAAGGCGACCCCTTGGCGGCTGCGCTCTAGCCCTTGCGCATTGACCCGCGCAAACGCTGATAGACGCTGCACGTAACTTTGATAATCGGCCAGCGTGAAGAACGGCGACCGATAAGGCAGCGATGCAAAGCCAGAGAACCACCCGCCGCGATTGGTGAACATGATGAATTTGGTTTGGTCGTGTTCACTGGCGGCGATGGCATCGTCCAAACTGCTTACAAGCACCGCGTAATCAACCTGAAGGTCAATCGGCAGGGCGGCTTGGTCAATTGCATCCAAACGAAGCCGAAATGTTCGAGCAGCGTTGATGTCGGTCTGATATTGATCGAGAGACAAATCACCCAATTGCCCATCGCCGCGCCGATCACCGACCCTGGTTGCCAATGTCGGAGATGAATCCAAGGTGGATTGCCACACTTCTTCGCGCAAGGTTTCGTAATCTTCCACTGGGCCAGCCATTAATGGCGCAATTGGCAAAGTCGCAAGCATCAATCCCGAAACAAATGTGCGCATCATAATTCCACTCCATTTCAACATCTTGCGCCTTGAAAACGCGCGGTCAGTGATAGTATTAGGCGCGCATCATGGAAGCGCCAAACAATAATATTTCTGTTCTGTTTGTTTGCTTGGGCAATATCTGTCGATCACCGATGGCCCAAGGGGCGATGGCGGATGCAGCGCGCAAAGCGGGACTGGACATTCGCGTAGATTCCGTAGGCACCGCCGCGTATCACATCGGCCACACTCCTGATCCGCGCGCCATCGCCACTGCACGGGCGAACGGCGTGGACATTGGCGGTTTGTTCGGCCGCCAATTGACGGCGCAAGACTTTACCGATTTCACCCATATTTTCGCCCTCGATGGTGCCAATATGGCCGGGATCAAGGCGCGCGCCCCGCGTCATTCAACCGCGCGGATCGCCATGTTGTTGGACGCGGTTGAAGGCAAAGAAGGCACGAGCGTCCCTGATCCCTATTACGGCGATGAAGAAGGTTTCGTTGCGTGTTGGGATTTGGTCAATGAGGCCGCAATCGCATTGATTGAGCGGTTCAAACGGGATGGCGTTGACGCCGAGTTCTAAGCGCGTTCATCCCCCGCGCAGCAATTGAACACCCCAATCGCGTTCAAACAAGTACAACAAGACACGCGCCGCCTCGCCCCGTTCGCTGGTCAGGCCGCCGTCATGATCGATCAACATGCGCGCATCGGCATGCGCAATCGGAAGCATTTTTTGGACCTGTTCCAAATCCGCGATCCTAAACGCCGCATCGCCCGATTGTCTGGTGCCCAACAATTCGCCGCCGCCGCGCAGTTCAAGATCCTCTTCGGCGATCCGAAACCCATCCTGTGTTTCCCGCATCAAAGCGAGCCGCCGTTTTCCGGTCTCTGACAATTCGGCTGCGCGCAGCAACAAGCACACTGACTTTTCGCTGCCCCGGCCAACGCGGCCGCGCAATTGGTGCAATTGCGCCAAACCAAACCGTTCGGCCTGTTCGATCACCATGAGAGTGGCGGCGGGCACATCCACACCCACTTCGATAACGGTCGTTGCGACCAACAATTGCGCACCGCCGCTGGCAAACCGTTCCATGTTCGCGTCTTTGACTTCGGGCTTTAGCTGACCGTGGACCATAACAACCGCGTCGCCAAAACGCTCTTGCAGGGCGGCATAGCGCGCCTCCGCTGCTGCGATGTCGGCCGTCTGGAACGAACCGTTGGCCTCTCGCACCATCGGGCACACCCAATAGGCCTGTTGCCCAGTGGCCAAATGGCGTTCAACCCCGGCGACGACATCGTCCATGCGTTCCTGCGCAACCACGCGGGTGTCGATTGCCTGACGTCCCGGCGGCAATTCGTCCAAGCGGCTAACATCCATTTCGCCATATTGGGCAAGAGTTAGGCTGCGTGGAATTGGCGTTGCGGTCATCGCCAAAGTGTGCGGCGCGCGCCGCCCCTTCCCTGCTAAAGCCAATCGTTGAGCGACCCCAAATCGATGCTGTTCGTCGATCACAACCAGGCCGAGGTCTTTGTAGTTCACCGTGTCTTGGAAAATGGCGTGGGTGCCGACCAAAATATGAATCGACCCATCAAGCAATCCCATCAGGATGCTTTCACGCTCTTTGCCTTTCGCCCTGCCCGTTAACAGCGCCACTTCGACGCCAGTAGGCGCGGCCATATTGCGCAGTGTTTCAAAATGTTGCCGCGCGAGGATTTCGGTCGGGGCCAACAGTGCCGCCTGTTTCCCGGCCTCATTCGCGATCAACATCGCTTCCAGCGCGACGACCGTCTTTCCCGCACCAACATCCCCTTGAAGCAGGCGGAGCATGGGCGATTCCTGTTGAAGGTCGCCCTCAATCTCAGTCACCGATCGTTTTTGCGCGCCGGTCATTTCGAACGGCAAACTCAACCGATCGCGCAATCGCCCATCGCCGATCAAAGGTTGACCCCGGCGACGCCGGCCCTCGGCCTTCACCATCAACAACGCCAAACTGTTGGCGAGCAATTCATCATAGGCCAACCGGTCGCGGGCCTTTTCATGGGTGTCTTTGTGCGCAAGTGACAACGCATCGCGCCAATTTGGCCAACCGGACTTGTCGAATTGGCTGGGCTCTATCCATTCGGGTAATGTCGGCAATCGGTCAATCGATTGGGCAACCAGAGCGCCAATCCGTGGCTGTGTTAAACCTTCGGATAAGGCATAAACCGGTTCATTCATTCGGGCCAAATGCGCCGCGGAATCGGTTTCGACATGGTCGGGGTGGACGATTTGCAGCATATCGCCATACCGATCGAGCCGCCCGGCGACCCACCGCTTTTCCCCGACGGGCAATTGCTTTTTCGCGGTGTAGGACGCGCGCCCGAAATAGGTCAGCGCGCATATGTTGCCCGCCTCATCCTGTGCCATCACCCGATACGGGCCCCGTCCCGGATTGTAGGGCGCGCGGTGTTCAGTCGCGGTCAACGCGATAATCACCTGCTCACCCTCCGCACCTTCGTCCAAGTTGGCAATCGCGCGGCGCGAAACAAACCGTTCCGGCAGGTGATACGCGATATCCTTGATCCGGGTCAGGCCCAGCTTTTCTAGCGGCTTCGCCATTTTTGGGCCCACGCCGTCCAGCGTTTGGCTTTCCGCAAAGATCGTGTTGAGAATTTCGGGACGCATCACCACACCCTATACCCGGTTGCGCCTGTTCTGCGAGTGCCTTACCGCCATTTTACCCCTGTCACAGACGCTCAAACTGCGAAGACATCCGTTATGAACGATATGCCCACCTTAGAAACCCGCCTAGCCCGCGCCAAATTTCGCAGCTGGCATCGCGGCACGCGAGAGGCAGATTACATGATCGGCGGGTTCTTTGATCGCTACCATGCCACGTGGGGTGACGCCGAAATGAATTGGTTCGAAGATTTGCTGGCCGAAGACGATGTCGACATCATGGCATGGGGCCTACAGACACAGGATGTGCCGCCCAAGTTTCAAGGCGAGCTGATCGAAAAAATGCAGAAACTCGACTACGTCGACATCCCAAGCTAGGGCCGCTTTTCTTTTGCGGGATGCGGGAACGCTCTTGCGCGATCCGCCTTTGAAATAAACAGATATGCCAGACCTCAATCGCATCCTTTCCGCGAGCGCTCCGCTCACCCTTTCCTCGCTGCCACGCGGGGCGCAACCGCTTGTGCTCACCGATCTGGCGCGCGCAGCGAACAAGCGGGCGGTTTTCATCGCGCCCGACGATGCCGCTATGCGCAGTGTTGCCGAAGCCGCGCGGTTTGTCGCTCCTGAGGTGGAAGTGCTCGAATTGCCGGCGTGGGATTGCTTGCCCTACGATCGCGCCAGCCCCGCTTTGACGGTGAGTGCGGCCCGCCTTTCCGCTCTGTTCCGATTGCAGCGCCCATCGTCGGGTTCGCAATTGTTGGTCACCACGGTGAACGCCGCCCTGCAACGCGTGCTCACCCCATTCCGCATTCGCGAAAGCGTGCGCGAATTCAAACCGGGCATGACCATTGGCCATGACAGCCTTGCCGCCCTGCTAACGCGGCAAGGATATTCGCGCACCGACACAGTTATTGATCACGGCGAATTTGCGGTGCGCGGGTCCATCGTCGATATTTTTCCATCCTCGCTCGACGAAGGATTGCGGCTCGACTTCTTTGGCGATGAATTGGAAAGCCTGCGCCTGTTCGACACCTCGACACAGCGATCTACAGGACGACTGGATTCCCACCTGCTCCTGCCGGCTTCAGAGGCGCTGCTGGACGAAGACAGCATCAAACGGTTCCGTTCTCGCTATCGCGAATTGTTCGGCGCGACCGCAACCCAAGACCCTTTATACGAAGCCGTCAGCGATGGGCGGCGTTTGGCGGGAATGGAACATTGGTTGCCGCTGTTTGAAGAGAATTTGAGCACTCTCTTCGATCATCTGGGCAAAGATGATTTGGTGGTGATCGATCAATCCGCATTGGGTGCAGCCGAAGAACGGCTTTCCGATATATCCGATTATCACGAACAACGCGGCCGCACCGCGAGCGAGAAAACCGGCAGCTATCGCCCCTTGGCGCAAGACGCGCTCTATGTTGGGCAAGACGAATTCAACACCGCCATAAAAGACGCTCCGGCCCACCGCGCCAGCGTATTCGCCGCCCCCAACGGCGACACCAATATCGATTTTGGGTTTAAGGCGGCGCGCGATTTCACACCGGAACGCGCCCGTGGTGACAATGTCTACGACGCCGCGGCCAAACACCTTGCGGGCATCGCAAAATCGGGACGCAAGCCTTTGTTCGCAGCCTATTCCACCGGCAGCCGTTCACGCATCGCCTCCATCTTGGAAGAAGCGGGCGCACCCGCGATCCTTGCCGACAGTTGGCAGGAGGCCTTGGGCTTATCCGCCAAAGGAAAAACCGCCGCGATGGTCCTCCCGCTTGAGGCGGGTTTTGCCAATGACGATCTGGAAATCCTGACTGAACAGGATGTTTTGGGCGATCGGTTGGTGCGGCGTAAGAAGAAGCGCAAGGATTCCGACGCATTTCTCGCCGAACTTCAGGCCCTGGCGAAGGGCGATTTGGTCGTCCATGTCGAACACGGCATTGGCAAGTATCTCGGCCTTGACCCTGTCCCTGTCGGCAAAAGCCAGCATGATTGTGTCGCGTTGGAATATCGCGGCGGCGACAAATTGTTCATCCCGGTTGAAAACATCGACGTTCTGTCGCGCTATGGCTCATCCGAGGATGCCGTCATGCTCGACCGACTTGGCGGTGAGGCGTGGCAGAAACGCCGGGCGAAACTGAAAGAGCGCATCACCGCGATTGCAGGTGAATTGATGAAAGTCGCGGCAGAGCGCGCGTTGAAAAAAGCGCCCGTCTTCGAAGCGGAAGAGGCCAGCTACAACCAATTCGTTGATCGTTTCCCATGGGAAGAAACCGACGACCAAGACGCCGCCATTGCCGATGTGCTGCGCGATTTGGAAAGCGGAAGACCGATGGACCGGCTTGTCTGCGGCGATGTTGGCTTTGGCAAAACCGAAGTCGCCTTGCGCGCAGCTTTCGTTGCCGCGATGAACGGTCAACAAGTCGCCATCGTCGCGCCGACAACTCTGCTTGCCCGTCAACATTATCAAAATTTTGCCGAACGCTTCGCCGGCTTCCCATTGAAAGTCGGACGGCTATCGCGCCTAGTCTCATCAAAAGAGGCCGCCGAAACGCGCGATGGGCTTGCCGATGGAACCGTGGATCTCGTTGTGGGCACTCACGCGATCCTTTCCAAATCCACCGAATTCAAAAACCTCGGCCTTGTGATCGTGGATGAAGAACAACGGTTTGGTGTGACGCATAAGGAAAAGCTGAAACAGCTGCGTTCTGACGTGCATATGTTGACCCTAACCGCGACTCCTATCCCGCGCACATTGCAGATGGCGATGACGGGGCTGCGCGAGCTATCAACCATCCAAACTCCGCCGGTCGATCGGTTGGCGGTGCGGACTTATGTCATGGAATGGGATGATATGGTCATGCGCGAAGCTTTGCTGCGCGAACACCATCGCGGCGGCCAAAGTTTCATCGTTGTCCCGCGAATTTCGGATATGGCCGAAGTCGAAGAATGGCTGCGTGAAAATGTGCCCGAGGTAAAGCCGATCTCCGCGCACGGCCAAATGGGCGCGGGCGAAATCGAAGAACGGATGAGCGCGTTTTACGATGGCAAGTACGAAGTCCTGCTGTCCACCACCATCGTGGAAAGCGGCCTCGACCTGCCTTCGGCCAACACGATCATCATCCACCGTGCCGACCGCTTTGGCTTGGCACAGCTTTATCAATTGCGCGGCCGCGTGGGCCGATCGAAACTGCGCGCATACGCCTATCTCACCTACGAAAAGGACGTGCAGCTTTCCGAGATTGCGGAGAAACGCCTCAAGGTTCTCAGCGATCTGGATTCGCTCGGTGCTGGCTTCCAATTGGCCAGTCACGATCTCGACATTCGCGGTGCAGGCAATCTGTTGGGTGATGAACAATCGGGCCACATCCGCGAGGTTGGCTTCGAACTGTATCAATCCATGCTCGAAGACGCGATCCTTGCGGCAAAAGCGGGCGAAATGGGGCTGGAGAAGGCGAAAGACGCGTTCTCGCCGCAGATCACCGTTGATGCGCCGATCATGATCCCCGAAGAATATGTGCCCGATCTTGCCGTACGCATGGCGCTGTACCGTCGCCTCAACCAAGCCGCCGACAAGGCCGAGATTGAAAGTCTGGCCGCTGAAATGATCGACCGCTTTGGCGATCTACCGGAGCCGACAAAGAACCTCGTGCGTCTGATCGAGATCAAGCATCAGGCGATTATCGCCAACATCGCAAAAATTGATGTGGGCGCGCGCGGGACTTTGGTCACCTTCCACAAGGATGACTTCCCCGACGGCCCCGGCCTCATCGCCTATGTCGACCGACTCAAAGAATCCGCGAAACTGCGCCCAGATATGAAGCTGGTCATCAACCGCGCATGGAGCGATCCTCAAAGCCGCCTCAACGGCCTGTTCCAATTGACCAAGGGGCTGTCAGGCATCGCGCGCAAGGCAGCGAAAGCGAAATTGTGAGAGCATCGAAGTGAATAGTCCTCATCCTGCTAAAGCCGTCCTGTTCGACATCGATGGTACCCTGGCAGACATCGCCCATCGCCGACCTTTTCTGGATGGCCCCTCCCCCGATTGGAAAGCCTTTAACGATGCGATGGGAGACGACACTCCCAACGAACCGGTCGTATCGTTGTACAAGACGCTTTGGGCGTCACCTGAATTTGAAGTGATCTTGGTCACTGGTCGGAACGAACGGTTCCGAAAATTGACCGAACAATGGTTTTCCTGGAACGAGTTGCCATTTGGGCGCCTGTTGATGCGCAAAGACAAAGACAACAGAGCCGATCATATCATCAAAGAAGAGCTGCTCGATGCGCTCTTAGCCGAAGGATTGGCCATTCAATTCACCGTCGATGATCGGCAACAAGTGGTCGATATGTGGCGGCGCAGAGGCATTACGTGTTTGCAATGCGATGTGGGCGATTTTTAGCAGCGGATTGGGTCGCCTAATTACCCGTGCCCGCGTCCGCGTGCCGTCCGTGATAGGGCAAGCACGCCTTCGCTTTTCATCGGTTGTGCGCGCAGGAAACCCTGCCAATAGTCACACCCTTCCGCGATGATCGCAGCGCGTTGGACGTCGCTCTCCACGCCCTCTGCGTAGATATCCAGTTCCAGCGCCTTACCCAGCGCCATAATCGCCCGCAGCACAGCCACCGCCTTTGCATCGCCGGGGACGTCATCGACCATGATCTTATCAAGCTTGATCGCGTCGAGCGGCAATTCGCGCAGATATCGAAAATTGCAGAAGCCTGCGCCAAAATCATCAAGCGCTGTTCGGAAGCCCAAGCCTCGAAGAGCGTTCAACGCCGCAGCCGCTTGTTCAAGGTTTCTGAGCAGCAGGTCTTCTGTGATCTCCAACATCAGTCGCGCCGGTGCGATGGTGCTCTTGCTGATCAATTCTGCGAAATCGGCGGCAAATCGCGTGTCGCCCATCTCTTCGGGCGTGATGTTCAAAGATAAGGTCAATTCTTCGGGCCAATTGCCCGCATCTTCCAAGGCGCGTGCCACAACATGCCGGGACAAAGGCGCCACCAAGGCCGCGCGTTCGGCGATCGCAAACAAATCGCGCGCGCCGATTTCGCCCAGTGTCGGGTGCTGCCAACGGGCCAATGCTTCGGCCCCAACAACCGCGCCGGTGCGGCACGAAAATTGTGGTTGAAACAAAACTTCGATCTCGCGCCGGTCAAGCGCGCGCAACAAATCCGTTTCCAATGCGGCCGCTTTCACGCCGGGGAAATTCCCGCGCACGGGCCCCCGCAACGAAGTCGGCAGCGTTCCGGTTCTTAGGCCGGAGCCAGATGATGATGCGTCGGTCATAGTTTTCGCCTTAGACCCAGTTTGATTGCATTGCGCCTTCCAATTGCAATCCGACCAGATTTGGAACATCAGGATAAGTCACGAAATCAACCGCGTCAAAATGGGGGGCGCGCCGCAACAATCAATGAACATGACTGCGCAACGCGCGCAGCGATGGCTATTGCACGGCGGCGAATGGGGAGAATTTAAATGGGGAACACGCCGACACAGGCTGATCCAACGGCGGAATCGGGCAAAGTATACGACCGTCCGTTTGAAAAAGTCGCATTGCTCGCGTCGGAAACTCCGCGCGCGCAAGAGGCATTTTCGATGCTTTGGGCGGAACGCGATTGGTGCGCCCTGCACGACGCGGAGGCCGCGATCGTATTGGGCGGTGACGGTTTTATGCTGCAAACGCTCCATTCGATGTTGGATAGCGGACGCGTCATCCCCGCCTACGGCATGAATCTTGGCACTGTTGGTTTCCTTATGAACCGGTTCAACAAACGCTCGGCCGTGATGTCGCGTTTGAACAAAGCGCGGGGCAAGACAATTGCACCCCTGCGCATCACCGCAACGACCCAGGACGGCGAACAGCACACAATGAACGCCATCAATGAATTGTCGCTGCTCAGGGAAACGCGGCAAACCGCAAAGATCGAGATTACCGTGGGCAGCCGCGTTCGGATCGAAGAATTGGTTGGAGACGGCGTTCTGGTCGCGACGCCGGCCGGATCAACCGCGTACAATCTTTCCGCCAACGGGCCAATCCTACCCTTAGACAGCGGTATGCTTGCCCTCACCCCCATCAGCCCGTTCCGACCGCGGCGGTGGCGCGGGGCGATCCTGCCGGATGAAATGCCGATCAAGTTTCGCGTCCTCGAACCGGCGAAACGCCCAATTGCGGCGGTGGCCGATCAAAAGGAATTGCGCGACATTGCCGAAGTTTCGATCGAAATCGCCCATGATTTGGAATTGGAATTGCTGTTTGACCCAGGCCAATCGCTCGCAGATCGCATTGTTGCAGAACAGTTTGCGGTGGATTGAAGATTTCGCACAAAACCCTCTTGCATTGCGCGCGCACGAATCATATACGCGCCCCTCGCACTCGGCAGACAGATCGAGTGATGTTCCCCGATAGCTCAGCGGTAGAGTAGGTGACTGTTAATCACTTGGTCGTTGGTTCGAATCCAACTCGGGGAGCCATTTTCTTCTAATTTAGACAAACGGGCTCCGATGGTGGTACTTCTGCCATGGGACTGTTTTTCAATGGGAGAATTCCATGACGTTTGGAGCCTTACTCGCGACCACACCTTTGCTCATTCTGATGGCAAGCGGTGATCTGGATCGTGACACCGAAAAGCAATTTGAGAAAATCGCCGATGTCGTCGCAATGGCGCAGACGTGTCGTCAACACGATTTTGAAGTCGATGACGCCGGCATCAACGGATGGTCAGACAGAGCGGTCGAACTGGCGGTGACTCAGGGTATGGAACGCGCCGATGCGCGTGCGCGGCTCGATCAAGAAATCGCCCGCGAATACGAGTATGTCCAAGAACAGTTCAACACTGCACAGCGCATGTCGCATTCACGCGATCATGTCGTGCGTTTCAACCGGCGGATGAAACGGACCTGCGAACGGTTGGCCGACGACGATATGGCCGGCGCATACTTCACCGAAGTGGATACTTAAATATCGGACATGGGGTCTGGTGACGGGGTGCATTACACTTCGAAAAGCAACCGGGCCCCTACGACCGCGACCAAAATCGCGGTCACCCATCTGATCCAGCGTTGCGGTAGGAATTTCACCGCCATCAGGCTTCCAATTTGACCGCCAATCACCACGGCAATCAGCAAGGGCAATGCCTCTGCCATTGCGCCGCCGAACATCGTTGGGCCGTGTTTCAACAATTGCCCGGCCAATCCAAACATCGAATTGATAAGAATGAATACACTGGCCGTGGCCGCGATCGCGCGGGCATTGTCCCAACGCGTTAGATGCAAAAGCGGGGCAAGAAAGATGCCGCCGCCAATACCCACCAATCCGGCGACAAAACCCAATGGTGCGGCCGCTACAGGCAGGAATTTCGCGAGGCTGGATCGTTCTCCCACCGTTTCTTCACGCACCGGGATCAACAATGTGACCCCGGTAAGGACCAAACTGACGCCAAGCATCAAAAGAAACGCGTCGCGATCGATCGGAACGAGACCGCCCAGAAACGCCGCTGGGGCCGCCACAACTGTCAGAACAAGCGCGCCTTTCCACGGGGTCATCTTTGCGCGGGCAAACCGCACAGTGCCTCCTGCAACCACCACGATGTTGCAGGCGAGCGCCACCATCGGCAGCACGCGGTAATCGAGCCCCGATAGCGCCAACAAGGCAAGATACGTGGATCCGCCGCCGAACCCGACGCTGGCATAGAGCAACGCCGCGACGAAAAAGCCGAAGGTGAGGAGAACGATTAGCGGCATTGCTTACTCTGCGCCCTCACCCTGGCTTTTTGCATTACACAGTTTGTTTGGCGCCAGCGGCCCCATGGCAATGCTTATACTTGTTGCCCGAACCACATGGGCACGGTGCATTCCGGCTAACGGGCAAATTCGCGTACGGGTTGTCGGTGTTCGCACCGCCCGGTCCCGATGCTGCCCGTGGGCTACCCGCAAGCGATCCAAACAATTCTGGACGTTCCGCCGACCCGTCACCGTCGTTGGAATTCTCCAACCCGGTAAGCGGATCGATATGACCCGTCAGAAAATCGGGCAGATCAGGGAGCGCCTCCGGCTCAGGCTGTGCGATGCGCAGTTCGGATTTGAACAACAGCTTCGTGACTTCCTCACGCAGCGTATCCAACATCCCTTCGAACAATCCAAACGCTTCCTGTTTGTATTCATTGATCGGCTGTTTTTGGGCGATGCCGCGCATCCAGATGACCTGACGCAGGGCATCCAACGTTGCGAGGTGTTCTTTCCAGTGGTTGTCGAGCTGTCGCAGCAGGATATCTTTTTCGACCATCCGCCAGATGCCGGAATCGTTCTTGGCCATCTTGGCTTCCATCATTTCATCGGTTTGTTTCACAATCCGATCTTCGATGAATTCCTGCTCAACCTGATCTTCCTGAAGCCATTCGTCGAGCGGCGGCGTTAAACCAAAGACATCTTCCAGCTTTTCCCTAAGCCCTTCGACGTCCCATTGTTCAGGATAGGTGCCCGGCGGACACGTGCTGTTGATGATCGCGTTGATTGAATCGTGGCGCATATCCACGACCACATCATCGACCGCTTCGCTGTCCATGATTTCGGCGCGTTGTTCATAGATGACCTTGCGTTGGTCATTCATCACATCATCGTATTGAACGACTTGCTTACGCGTGTCGTAATTGCGCGATTCCACCTTCTTCTGCGCGGTCTCAATCGCTTTTGAAAGCCATTTGGACCCAATCGCTTCGCCGTCTTCGAGGTTCGAATTCATCATCTTGGCGAACAAAGTGTCAGGGCCAAAAATGCGCAAAAGATCGTCTTCGAGACAGAGATAGAACCGCGAAAGACCCGGATCACCCTGACGACCGGAACGCCCGCGAAGTTGGTTGTCGATCCGGCGTGATTCATGCCGTTCCGTTCCCAAAACAAACAGGCCGCCCGCCTCAAGCACTTTCTGCTTTTCTGCCGCAACCTCTTCTTTAATCTTAGTGATTGCGGCGTCTTTCGCCAATCCATCTTCCATTGCACCGCATTCATCATCGATCCGGAAATCGAGATTTCCGCCCAATTGAATATCGGTACCGCGACCGGCCATGTTGGTGGCAATGGTCACCGCGCCAAGACGGCCCGCCTGCGCCACGATGTGCGCTTCGCGTTCGTGTTGGCGAGCGTTCAGAATTTCGTGTTTGACGCCCTCTTTGTCGAGGAACTGGCTCAACATTTCAGATTTTTCGATCGACACTGTGCCAACCAAAATCGGTTGACCAAGCGCAGATTTCTCAGCGATCGCTTTTGCGATTGCCTGAAACTTGTCGACCGTGTTTTTGTAAAACTCGTCTTCTTCATCGACGCGTTGAACCGGCAGGTTGGTCGGAATCTCGACCACATGCACTTTGTAGATATCCCAAAATTCGGCCGCTTCGGTGGCCGCGGTGCCGGTCATTCCGGCAAGCTTTGGGTACATACGGAAATAGTTTTGGAACGTGATCGACGCCATCGTCTGGTTTTCGGGCTCGATCTTGACGCCTTCTTTGGCTTCAGTCGCTTGGTGCAAACCGTTTGACCAACGGCGACCATCCATCATCCGGCCGGTGAATTCATCAATGATGACAACCTTGCCGTCCTTCACGATGTAATTGTCATCGCGTTTGAACATGTGGACCGCTTTCAAAGCTTGGTCCAAGTGATGCACGACCTGTGTGTTTTCAACGTCATACAGGTTGTCGGTTTCCAAGAGCCCCTTATCGATCAGCATCTTTTCAACCGATTCCAGCCCGTCTTCGGTCAACTGGATGTTCTTGGTTTTCTCATCCTTTTCGTACCAATCTTCGGGGATCTCTTTCGCGACCTCGTCCAATTTGATGTACAGATCAGACTTATCTTCTGTTGGTCCAGAGATGATCAATGGCGTGCGCGCCTCATCGATCAAGATCGAATCCACCTCATCGACGATCGCGAAATTGAATGGGCGCTGTGCCATTTGGCTGCGCTCATGCTTCATATTGTCGCGCAGATAGTCGAAGCCAAATTCGTTGTTGGTGCCGTATGTAATGTCGGCATTGTAGGCATCGCGTTTGGTGTTTTCCGGCATATTCGGAACGATCACGCCGACGGTCAGGCCAAGCCACGTGTACAATTGCCCCATCCATTCCGCATCGCGGCGCGCCAAATAGTCGTTGACGGTCACAACGTGCACGCCCTTGCCCTCAATCGCGTTGAGATATGTGGCAAGCGTCGCGACCAGCGTTTTGCCTTCGCCGGTGCGCATTTCCGAAATTTCGCCGCGATGAAGGACGATACCGCCGATCAACTGGGTATCGAAATGGCGCATGCCCAAAACGCGGGTCGATGCCTCGCGCACGGTCGCGAACGCTTCGGGCAGAATGTCGTCAAGCGTGCTGCCCGCGTCCAATTGTTCACGGAATTTGTTGGTTTGTGCCTGCAGCGCTTCGTCGGACAATTCCTTGATCATCGGCTCTAGCGCATTGACCTTTTCAACGGTCTTGCCGAGCGATTTAACGTAACGATCATTCGAAGAGCCGAAGACAGTTTTGACGAGTTTATCGAACATGGGGACGATGCCTTTGGGTGTTGTTTAAAACGCGCATAGCCCACGCAGTGCGGGGCCTTACGGTGTGTTCACAATGTAATAGAGGTTCGCGCGGTTGCACCGGCGCGTTACGATAGAAAAGCTTTACGGGTCGCTACTCTAGCGCGCGTTCGCTTCCGAATACGATCGTTGGACGAAGAGAATTGGGCAGGCGCGCAGGGGCGCGTTGCCGGTCTCGCGATGGGCATTTGGCCGTGCCCTCTCTGGGCGGATGCTGACACTGACAGCTTACGCTGGTCGCGGTATCATTGGCCCGTGCAAATGCGCGCGCATCAAACACAAGCGATTCCAAAGCCGAAGCCTGCGCCGGCGCGTGAAGCGCAGCGAGCCCGGTGAAAAGCGCAAAGAGAGTGATTAATTGACGACGCATATTGGGAAAGTCGGTTACGCTATTTTGGCCTAGACGTCTACCGGCTTTCCCACCGCCAACAAAGCCGCAATTGCAGCGCGGCGTTAACCGCATTACGGGGCACTGATATGGAACTCACTCAATCCCCCCTTGCCTGCCCATTTCCCGATATGCCTACGATCGCCGGCGTAGAATTGCGCGTGGCGCGGGCCCACTACAAAGAATGGGATCGCGCCGATTTGACCTTTATCAAGGTTGATGCAGACACCAGCGTGGCGGGCGTATTCACGCAAAGCGCCTGTGCATCGACCGAAGTCGAAATGGGCCGCGAACAAGTGAAGCGCGGGACGGCGCGCGCTTTGATCGTGAATGCAGGCAATTCCAACGCCTTCACCGGGTATCGCGGGCGCGAAGCGGTTGAAGAGATCATGGCGCAAGTTGGTGACGCGTTGAATTGTGATCCATACGACGTTCTGGTGTCATCGACCGGGGTGATCGGCGTCCCCCTACCCAAGGATAAGGCCCGCGCAGGCGTCGCCGCCGCGTTGAGCGCCGATCTATGCGGATGGGAAGACGCAGCGGACGCCATCGCCACAACCGACACATTTGCGAAGGGCGCGCATTGCGCCGCAATGATTGGGGACACCCGCGTCGAATTATGCGGGATCATCAAGGGGTCCGGCATGATCGCCCCCGATATGGCCACCATGCTGGGCTATATTTTCACCGATGCGCGGGTCGCACCCGATTTCTTGCAAGAATTGCTGTCACAAGCGAACTTGCAAACCTTTAGCTGCATCACCGTTGATGGCGACACCTCGACCAGCGACACCGTCCTGGCCTTTGCCACCGGGAAAGCGGATCATGCGACGATTACCGGTTGGGACAGCCCCGGCGCGGATGCCTTTGCTGCGGCGCTGACTGACATCACCCGGCAACTGGCGCAATTGGTCGTGCGCGATGGCGAAGGGGCGACAAAATTCATTGCGATCAGAGTGTCGGGCGCGGTCGACAATGGCAGCGCGCGCCGCGTGGGATTGGCCGTGGCCAACTCACCCTTGGTCAAAACCGCTATCGCTGGAGCCGATGCAAATTGGGGCCGCGTTGTGATGGCCGTGGGCAAAGCGGGCGAACCGGCGGATCGGGACAAGCTGTCCATCGCTTTTGGCGGCGTCTGGGCCGCGCGCAATGGCGTTCCAGTCGAAGACTACGACGAAGCCCCCGTGGCCCAACATTTACAGGGGGACGACATCGATTTGGCCGTGGATATGGGCATGGGCGACGGACAATCGACCGTGTGGACATGCGACCTGACCCACGGATACATCTCCATCAATGCGGATTACAGATCATGAGTGAGCTTAGTGCGTTAGACGCCGAAATCCGGGACTTGATGCGCTTTGCCGCGCGCGGTTCGATGTTGCCGCGTTTTCAGGCGCTGGCCGACGACGAGATCGAGATGAAGGGCGTCGATGATCCCGTCACCGTGGTCGATCGCGAAGTCGAAGCGTTCTTAACCGAAGCCTTGACCAAACTGTCTCCCGGCGTTGCCATCGTTGGCGAAGAGGCGGTGGCCGAAGACAAATCCGTCCTTGATCACTTGTCTGAGCAATGCTGGATCATAGACCCGCTTGATGGGACAGCGAATTTCACTGAAGGCAAAGAACCGTTCGGGATCATCATCGCCCTTGCCGACGGGGGAAAGGCGGTTGCGGGATGGATGTATGACCCAATCACCGATCGTTTGTGCCACACAAAGGCCGGCGAAGGCGCGTTTGTGAATGGCGAACGGATCACCGCGAAAACCACGGGCCAGACGCCCCCAATCACCGCGATCGCCAGAACGTTCTTAACCGAAGAGCAAAATGCAATGGTGGATGCCAAAATTGCACCGCATTACAGCTTGGTCGACATTCCGCGCTGTGCGGCGGAACAATATCCGCGTTTGGCATTGGGAATAAACGACGTGTCGAGTTTTAAGCGGACATTGGCATGGGATCACGCCGCTGGCGTTCTGTGGCTGAACGAAGCGGGCGGGAAAGCGGCGCGTTTGGACGGCAGCGAATATCGTGTCGACGAACACGGCCTGCCCGGCCTTGTCGGCGCATCTTGTCCAAAAATCTGGGATGAATTTGTCGCACGCGTCCTAAAATAGGCGGCGCGGGGGAAATTGTGATAGCTGCGCTGCGTCTTCACCATCGAAGACCTATCAAGAGGAGGCTATCATGGCTCATAAAACCAACGACCTCACCGAGCTCCCCTGCTTTCGAGCGTACATCTAAACGCCGTAGGGGCTATCCATCCGAAACGCATGTAAAGCGCGGTTTGCGATTTGTTGGCGGGGATAAAGAGCTGATCGAAAAGCTCGGCCGGAACGATCCGTGCCCCTGTCATTCGGGGAAGAGCTTTCAAGAAATGTTGCCTCAAATCAGGCCGCTTTCGATGGATCGGAACGGCACGATTATTGGCGATAAGAAAAAGGGGCGCCGATCACCGGCGCCCCCAATTCATTAGATTTCGCTTTCGAGCCATTCCTTAAGCTCGCTTTTCGGGGCCATGCCCAATTTGCGCGAAACCGGCTCGCCGTTCTTGAAAAGAACCATCAATGGAATGGATTGAACACCCATATCCGCTGGCACGCCGGTGTTTTCCATGATGTCCATTTTCGCAATTGTGACGGCTTCGCCCAATTCTTCGCTGATCTCTTCAAGCGCCGGTGCAAGGCGTTTGCATGGTCCGCACCATTCGGCCCAAAAATCGACCAAAACGGGTTTGTCGCTTTCCAGTACGTCGGTTTTGAAATTCTCATCGGTGACGTTGACAGTGGCCATGACGGCTTCTCCTTAAATGTCGTTGCAACAGACTTAGGGTGCGCAAGCGCCGCACTCAATACGCTGTGATGGTTTCGGGCGAATAGGAATCCTGCGCCGCGCCCAAACGATCCTTTTGTGCCTCTAATGTAACGTCCGAAAGCGCAATGATTTGCGGCGTTTGCGTGTACAAGACGGCAGCATGGATCGCGCGACCGGGATAGATCACCTCAAGCGCGGCAACATAGGCCGCCATCTGACGCACCGTCGCGTTGGGCACGCGATCCACGCGCATTGGCGGGCGGCGCGTGGTTTTAAAATCGATAACGGTCACTGCGTCCTTTGTGACCAACAATCGGTCCGCCATGCCGGCCACCACAACACCGCCAATCGTCGCCGCCAACGGCACCTCTGCCAATGCATCGGGAGAGAATATCGCGGCGAATTGCGGATCGTCTAAGACCGCGATGGCGCTGTCGATCATCTCATCGCGCACCGGACCGTCCAGATCGCGGGCATGACGCTCCATCCACGCGCCTGCCACTTCGCGCCAGTCCGTCACAGGCAAATCGGGTAAACGTTCCAACAATCGGTGGATCAAGGTCCCGCGCCGCGCGGCAATCGCCGCCGCATCGGGCGCCAGGGGTGGATCGGGGCCGCGCTCTTCGCCCGCATTGCTAGGCGCGAGGGGTTTGGGTGGACGCGGTTCATCGCCAATTGGCGCGGTTGCCCAATGGGGCAAAGCCTGCGCCGGGGGCATCGCCATCGCTGTGTCATCAACGACCAAGGGATCGGCCCGCACACCCCATTCACGCCGAGTGCCCCAAATCGGATCTTCCATCGGCGGACCATCAAAAATGGGTTCTAGATGCGCGTACCAACTGTCTTCGGGTGGACCTTTGTCGGCGTATCTCCGGCCAAGCGATCCGCCGATAAACAAGGCTTCTTCTGCGCGGGTCATCGCCACATACAACAACCGCCAATGTTCCTGCATTTGGGCAATATTGGCATGGTCATCGGCGGCTTTCACCGGGCCAACCTTTTCGTCCTTCGACAGCGAAGGCAACGGCACTGGACTTGCGTCCGCAGCCTGATCTCCAACGGGATCATCAGCCAGTTCAAGCGATCCACCCTGTCCGGTTTCTCCCGTCGCATCGGCTAGGATTACGATGGGTGCCTGCAGGCCTTTCGAACCGTGCACTGTCATCACGCGCACTTGGCCTGTTGCCTCATCCGCATCGCGTTTCAATTCACCGTCGCCAGCGTCAAACCATTCGATGAAGCCTGCCAGGCTCGGCGTGTGGGCGCTCTGATACGAAAACGCTGCATTGACCAATTCATCAATCGGATCGTTCGCCTCTCGCCCCAATCGCGCGATCAATTCGCGGCGCGCATGCCAAGGGCCGGTCAACAACCACGCCAACACATCTTGCGGCGTGTCAAAATCCGCACGGCGCAGCAACGCACCCAATTTTTCCACCGACTGCACAACCATCGGATCGCTGCTTTTGCGGATATGTTCCCACAATCGCACCTTTTTCGGGCGCGGGACATGGGCAAGCAAGTCGTCCTGAGACCAGCCCATCAATGGGGACGACAATAAGTTCGCAAGGCTAAGATCATCGAGAGGCTGCGCCGCAAATCGCAACGCCGCCATCAAATCCTTCACCGCGAGCGGCGCACCCAAGCGGAGCCGATCGACGCCAGCCACCGCCACACCTTTTGCGTGCAGTTTGGCTACAATTTGCGCGGCCAAGTCTTTACGTTTGCGCACCAACACCATGATGTCGCCCGCGCGTGCGTGGCGCTTTTCGCCCTTTTCTAGGACGTATGGCTCTTCGTCGCTGACCCAGCGGCGCACTTGTTCGGCAATCTTTTCGGCCAATTGGGTGTCGTGCGCGGGCAACCAATCGCGTGTTTGATCAACATCGTCATCATCCGGTTTGCCGGTGACCGGATCCCACATTGCGACAAGACCTGCGCGATCCGCGCCCACATGCTCCGCTGGCGCTTTGGTAAGGCCGAATGCCTCAAAACCGATCCCCTCAATCGTGCGATTGACGAAATCGAGTACGGGCAAAGCGGTGCGGAAGGATCGGCCCAGATCCAAATCGTTCCATGTCGGCAATCGGCGATCTTCGCGCAATTCATGGGCGTGGGATTTGGCGGCTTCGATGCGGGCGTGGACTTTGTCCTTTGCCTTCGCAAAGTTTTCAGGGCTGGTCCCCTGAAAACCAAAGATCGCCTGTTTGTAATCGCCCACCGTGAACAATGTCCGCACGACATCGCCCCGCGCGCCCTCCCCGCTGAAGAAATCGTCGATCAAGGCAAAGACGATGTCCCATTGCGATGCGTTGGTGTCCTGCGCTTCATCAATGAGGACGTGATCAAAACTGCGATCGAGTTTGTAGCGGATCCAGTCGGCCGCCTGTGTCGTGCCCAGCAAATGGGCTGCTTTGCGAATGAGATCGTCAAAATCGAGCCATCCCTCGCGCGCTTTCGCCGCCTCCCATCGCAACGCAAAGGCGCACCCAATTTCAAGCGCCGGCGTGACAAATTCGGCCAAGGCCAACAAAGCCCGACGTTCGGAAACCATCGCGATCGCTTGAGCAATGTCGTCTTGCCATTGGCTTAAGCGCGGTTGGGCCTTGGCCGGTTTGGCCATGGCGCGCGGAGTGCCGTCTTTCTTTAAGATCGTGTCGAAGAAGACGTCGATGTTGGCGATCCGTTGATTCAGGTCCATCGACAGCCAGCGCGGGATAAACTCGGCTGTTTGCTCGCCTGTTTTTGTGCCCCATTCCTGCATCAGGGGCAGCATCGCGCGCATGGCATCATCGGGGAACACATCTGTGTCCAAACCCGCATTGACCCATGCTTCGTCGGCGTCGCTGGGCATGTCCAACAATCGTAAGACACGTCCACGCATTGGCGGTTGCCAAGCGTTGGCCCCTTCCCACAAATCCGCAGCGCCCGCGCATCGCATCAACCAATATCGCAGGGCATCGGGATCCTTCACCAGCGCAAAATTTTCAACGGCGGCAACAATTGTGGGGTCATAATCCCGCTGAGTTTCGTCCAACATTTCGGACAAGACTTCGCGCGCCAACAATTCCTTTTCGCGGTCCTCCATCGGACGGGCACCGGGGGGCAAATCCGCTTCTTCGGGGAAATTGGCCAAGAGCCATTGGGAAAAGGCGTGGATCGTATCGATGCGCAGCCCGCCACCGGGGCAATCGATCACGCTAGCGAATAAAGTGCGCGCGCGCTCCTGTGTTGCGGGGTCGATGTCCGCACCCAGATGCGACAATTCAACCGCCAAACGCCCCGGTTCCAACCGAACCCATCGCGCCAAAACCGCGTTGATACGGTTGGCCATTTCCGCGGCCCCTGCCTTTGTGAAAGTTAGACAAAGGATCTGACTTGGGTCCACGCCCGGGGTTAGCAACAAACGTAGAACGCGAGCCGACAACACCTGAGTTTTGCCGGTGCCTGCCGACGCCGAAAGCCACACATTGTCGCGCGGATTGGCGGCATCCAATTGATTGTCTTGCAGGGGAAAGACCGCGCCGCTCATCTTACATCCCCCGGTTCAGACAATCGGATCACCCATTCTTCCAACCGCATCAATTGATCGTAGTCGGAATAGCCGGGGTAATCTGGGTTTTCCTTGGCCGTGAACGGTGCGTCGCCCAACAAATAGGTGCCAATTGCCTTGTTCAAGAAATCCTCATGACAGGGTAGGAATTCTTCCGGCGTTAGACCAGACCGCTTGCGGCCGGTTTTTAACGGTTCATCTTGATAGGCAAATTCGCCGCTTTTCTTGGCCAATGACCAATATTCAAACTTGGTCGCGTCGCCCGTGATGATTTGGTCATCATCGTTGAACCCACCATCGCGCGCAATCAGGCCAAGCAAACCCATTTGCAAGGCGTAGCCGGCCTCAACCTGAGCGGCGCTGGGCGAGCCGCCTGTTTTGTAGTCGACAATTGCCAACGTTCCATCTTCATGCCGATCGATCCGGTCCGCGCGGCCACGCACGGTGATCCCGTTGACAACCATGCTGCCTTTGCTTTCGGTTGAAAGGACGATGCGACCATCGGCGGCGGCTTCGTCCACCCATTGTTCAAACCGTTCCATCGCCGCCAAAATACGCGGTTGCCACAAGCCTTTGAAAAGCGGGTGGACCCGAGCATCTTCGAATTTTCGAGCGGCAAATGGGATAAGCGCTAAATCCGGTTCGGCTCTGCGCGCCTTGTGCCACGCATCAAGGATTTCGTGCACCAATGTGCCGCGCAACGCTGGATCACCAAAGGGATCCGCTGCGAGCGGGTCCATCTTACTCAGGCCCAAAATCTCTTGAGCGTAGAATTGATACGGATCACCCAAAAGCCGATCGAGCGCGGTGACTTTGATATCAACCTTGCGTTGATCCGGATTGGGTCGCGGCGTTGGACGGGGATATTCAGGAGCAGGTGGCGGCGCGCGGTCTAGCGCGGGTAGCATCGACGGAATTCGTTTCTCCCGATGATCTTCCGCCATCTCACCCAACAACGCTTCGACCCTTAGTAAAAAGCGCGATGGCAAGGTCGGTCCTTCTGAATCACGCTGGGCGCGACTCAACACGACTTCGGGTGCGCCCAATGCGCCGCACAAATCATGCGCAGATAGCCCGATCCGAAATTCGGCGCCCGGGACGCCCAGTGCCCGCAAAACGCCCGGCGCCAACAACGCATCGGCACCGGGAAGTTGTGGCCAAGACCCTTCGTTTAAACCGCCGCATACAACCAAATCAGCGCGAGCCATGCGCGATTCCAACAATCCATAGATCGCAACGCGCGGGTGTCCCCCATAAGGCGGACGCACCGCGATTTCCTCCATCGCATCACGCATGATCCCGGCCAGATCATCGGTGGCAATGCGCGTCTCCAATGCGCGCGCATGCAATCGCAGGTCTTCGACCATGGCCGACAATGCCCGACCATCCTCTCGCGCCCACGCGGCCTCTCCGGCTAAAGCTTCTGCCGCGACCACCACTTTATCGATCGCATCGGCTAGCAAGATATCGGGCGAAGCATCCAAGACCGGTGACAAAACAGCCGCGACTTCTTCCCACCATTCTCCAATTCCGGCTTTGCGGGCGATCTCCCGCAAGGGTTCCAATCCAGGCGCCGGCGTGGGGCCGCGCAAGGCGCGATCAAACGCCCGCAAAGATTGCAGCCACACGCGCCGCTCGTCCGGGTCGCCCGATCGCACCAATGGATGCGCCAGCGTGCCGATGAGCTGCGCCGGATTTGCTCCGTGCGATGCCAATTCCGCGACCAAGCCAAACAACCGCCCGGCAGGCGTCAACGCCAAGGATCGACCCGCAGAATCGTCCGCATCCACATTCCAACGCGCCAAATGTTGGGCAACCCGGCGGGCCAGCGAACGGTCTGCCGTGATGACAGCCACTCGTTTCTCTTGCTCCTCCAACGCCTCACGGACCAGCATCGCTATCCCTTGTGCTTCCTCTTCGCTGGTTGCGCTGGTCATCAAACGCACGCCGGTTAGGCGGCGTTTGTCTCTATCCAAAGTGATCCACGATTTGCTCGCCTGTGGGGGCAGGAATAGCGAGCTAATGGCGTGACTGCGGGCGGGTTCTGCTGCTGTGGTCCCTTTGCGATGCCATGGTCGGACCTCGGCCCGCGCAACGCCCATCCTCTGAAGCAGCAATTTGAGGTGATATTGCGGATGGGTCAGCGCGTCCTTGCCGCCAAAGACATCACCGCCCGGCTCATCTGACGCGCCCGCTTGGCCCAATTCATCCCAAGCCTCATCGGACAAGGCCAGATCGAGATCGGGCAAAACAACCGCGCCATTGGGCAGTCCCGCAATCGCGCGCAACATCCGCGCCAAGGCCGGCGATGCGCTGGTCACACCGGCAGCGATAATGGGGGATAGAGGCGGCGTTTCGCGCCATTTGCGCGCCGCACGGTCGAACAACATGTTGCGCCGTGTCGCTGCGTCCACCGCGCCCAATTCGTCCAACCGCACCCGCCATCGCGCCTGAACTCGGGCGAACAACCGTAGCGAATTTTGCCAATGGCCGGACAAATCACCCAACAGATCAAGCACCGCGTCGCCGGTCAGATCTTCGGGCGCTTTTTCTTCGACCAAAAGCCGATCCATCGTCCGCGCCACATCGCGCGCCAACCGCAACCGCGCGGCCCCGGGCAGCGGCGTTTCCTTTAGATCGGCGCGTTCTTGGCGGATGAGTTCGGCGATCTCCAACCAACGTTGTGTTGGTTCCACAGCAGGTGGAATATCGCGCGCACCCAAGGGATCGAGCAACGCCCCTAACGCTTCATCAAGGTCGAGATCACCAACCGCAACCATGCGAGGCATCAACATTCCGGCTGTGCCTGTGTCGCCGGCATGACGAATGAACGCTTCGGTCATGGTGCGCGCTGCGCGGCTGCTGGGCACCAACATCGTTAGCCGCGCTAGACCAAATTCAGCATCACCGTAGCGCGGCACAATCCCCGCGACCAACGCATCGGCAAAACCGCGATGAGCCGCGATCGAATAGACCGTGGGCTGTTGCCCTTCACCCACGTTTTAGCGCGTCTTCGGTGGGCCGAATTGCTTCGGGAGTGCCCACTTCGAACCATTGCCCCGTGAATGAAACGCCAAACAAGCGCCCCTCTTCGATCGCGCGGTTCCAAAGGATGTTGGTCGAAAATTTGCCATCAGGGGCATCGCGCAACAAACGGTGCGATACCAATTGAATGCCTGTGTAGATAAATGGAGCGATCCGTTCCGGTCGACGGCGCGATAAGCGCCCTTCGGGGTCCATGTAAAAATCGCCCAAGCCATTAAAATTCGCGGCGCGCGCATGGCCGACCAGCAACAACAACGCATCCATCTTTTCTGGATCCCACCGGTTCGAAAGATCATGAAACGCGTCGCGCGGGCCATCAAGCCAGATGTTGTCGGCGTTTAGACAAAAGAATGGATCGGGCAAATGCGATTGCGCGTTGACCATGCCGCCACCCGTTTCCAACAATTGATCCCGCTCATCGGAAATCACCACTTTGGGTTGAACACGGTTTCGAACATGCGCCTCAAGCGCATCGGCAAGGTAATGCACATTGATAACAGCGTTTGCCACGCCGGCATCTTCCAACCGATTGAGAGCGTGATCAATCAAGGGTCTTCCTGCGACGCGGACCATCGGCTTGGGCGTTGAGGCGGTGAGAGGGCGCATTCTTTTGCCCATCCCGGCTGCCATGATCATGGCCGTGTCGCTCGCCAAACCCGGTTTGGTCATGCCACTTTGCCCCCATGGGCCTTGCGCAGTTCGGGAGGAATATTGGCATCAAACCACCGTGCAACAGGAGCCATTCCCGGGTGCGCCAAATCGCGCTCCATCGCCTCCCAAACTCGCGGGATCAGGTCGAGGTAACGCGGTTTTCCATCACGCTTATAAAGCCGCGTGAAAATGCCCACGATCTTCGCGTTGCGTTGCGCACCAAGCCGCGCATAATCCGCTTCAAATTGATCGCCGGCTTCGCCAGACAAACCGCATTGCCCCCGGTAAAAGTCGAGCATGTCGCGTTCCAACTGAGTTGAAACTTCGCGGCGCGCATCCTGAAGCAGCGAGACAAGATCGTAGGCCGGGTGACCAACCAATGCATCTTGGAAATCGATCAAGCCCTGCGCGCCTGTTCCTGCCGCTTCGCCGTCCTTTTCGGGCGACAGCATCATGATATTTTCGGCGTGATAATCGCGTAAGACGGTAACGCCCGGATTTTTCGCGTCGATCAACGGCGTCAACGCTTCGGTCCAAGCGGCATAGAAGCCATTATCATCCACGCTAAGGTTCATTGCCGGGCAGTACCATTCCACCAACAATCCGACTTCGCGCAGATACACATCCATATCATAGGGCGCGAAGGGCCCCGGATCGGTCCGCGATAACGTGCTAAGCACATCGACCGCGGTCTTGTAGGCGCCAATCTCTCCGGATGGGTTGGCCTCAATCCATTCGCGCATGCGATCATCGCCAAAATCTTCGGTTAGGACCCAACCTTGCGCGGGTTTTTCATGATAGATTTGCGGCGCGCGAAAACCGTTGTCGTTCAACCATGCGCCGACTTCCAAGAACGGTTGCGGATCTTCCTCCGGCGGCGGAGCGTACATCAACATTGCGCGAGCCGGCGTGCTGCCGTCATCACGGCGAATGCGGAAATATCGCCGAAATGACGCATCACCGGGAATGGGGTCTATGGCGGCCCCGCCCCACCCTGCGTCGGTTAGGAATTCTTCAAGGCCTTTGGGGAGTTCGTTCATGACCACCGCTCTAGCCAATCCGCACCCGCCCGAGCAATCGCAATCCGACCGCCATCCGCATCTTTAGTGGCAGGCTCTATTGCAATGGTCAGGCACGCGGTTTCATAGCCAAATCCGCCCGCATGATCGGGCCACTCCGCAATCAAGGCGGCACCGTCGCGGTAATCATCTAGGCCGATTTCCTCGACCTCGCTCGGATCGTTCAACCGATAAAAATCGGCATGGACTATCGGCAAACGCAAAGGCGGCGTATCATAGGTTTCTACGATCGTGAAGGTGGGCGAAGGAACCTCCCCCGTATACCCCAATGCTGCGATAATCGCGCGCGCTAACGTCGTTTTGCCCGCGCCCAATCCCCCTTCTAACGCGACGACATCGCCCGGGCGTAAGGAGGAAGCAATCCGAGCGCCGAATGCCTCCATCGCGCGAAGATCGGGCAAAATGTGACGCGTTTCTAAAGCGGCAGGAGAATCGGTCATGGCAGTGTGATGGCCGCGACCGTTCCGACGCCCTTCTCGCTCGCAATTTCCAAGGTTCCGCCGTGCGCGTCTACCAATTGCCGAGCCAAGCGAATGCCCAAACCTGACCCCTGACCTTGCGCATCGACATCGCGATCGGCCGCGTTCAAATTGCCTTCTGCGCGGGCTAATTCATCGGGGGTCATGCCGTTGCCATTGTCGGTTATGATGATCATCGCGCCCCATGCATCGCCTTTCGCAGGCTTGGGAATTTCGATCACAATCTTGCCGTTTTCGGGGGTCGCTTGGATCGCATTGTCCAATAGGTTTCCAACCGCACGGGCCAATTGACGCGGATCGGCATCCGCCATGCGTCCACGTTTCCCTTTGAGATCAAGGCCCAATCCGGCGTTGATAATCAACTGCTCCCGATCTCGCACCAATCCGGTAAGGAAAGGGAGTAGGTCGATCTCTTCTTTGTCGATGGGCAACAATCCGGCCTCACTTTGAGACAGGTCGAGCACATTTTCCACTTGTTCGGTCAATCGCGCGACCGAGGTTAGGATCGCATCGACATATTCGGATGCCTGTTCGTTCACTTCGCCAGCTGCGCCGCTTTTCAACAATTCGGCAAAGCCGCCAATCGTCGTTAACGGCGTTCGGAATTCATACGACATATTGGCAAGGAACCGCGCCTTGACCGCGTCCGCTTCCTCCAATGCGACCGCCCGATCTCTCAATGCCTTTTCGGCCTTTTGCGAATCCGTAATGTCCAACACAGTCAGCAATCCGTTGCCATCCGGCAGCGGCACCCCGGCAAATCGCAATGTGCGGCCATCGGCCAAAACCACCTGACCTTGTTTCTCACGCCGATCCAATGTGGCCGCGCGCACAACACCGCCAATTTGTTCGGAATGCCCCGGCTTGGCGAGGTTTTGCGCAATCGCTTCCAACAACCCTTCGACGCTGGGATGGGTGTCGAGGAATTCCGGTGGCAGCCCCCATGTCGCGGCGAAACTCCGGTTCCACAATTGGACCGAACCATCAGGGGCAAAAATGGCGAGCGCTTCGATTAGGCTGTCCAAAGTGGCCGTGCGCGTGCGCAGCAATGTATCGCGCGTTGCAGACAGCGCCAATTGCTCGGTCCGGTCTTCTGCAAACATGACAAGCCCGCCATCGGGCATAGGCTGCGCCACAATTCTAAGATGCGTGCCGCCCGACAAGGGCCAATTTTCTTCCTGAGTTTCCGCGCTGTCGAACCATGCGCGATGTTCGCGCCGCCATTCGGGAAAATCCCGAACTTCCGGCGTGCTGCCGTTTTCACGAGCTTCGGCTAGGAACCGATCGAACGCCAATCGTGCGCCCACGGTTTCGTTGGTCAATCCAAATTGGCGCCGGAACGGCCGGTTCGCAAAGGTCAATTGTTCTTGAGCGTTGAATTGGGCAACGCCGATGGACAATTGATCCAACATCGCCCGCTGTGCATCGCGGAACGCTTTGAACTCTCGCGTAACCTGTTGTTGTTCCTCAATATCGATCGCGTAGCCGGCCACTCCATCTTGGCCAAGCGGTAGGTCGGTCACTCGCAAACTGCGCCGTTCGCCATCAATTGTGACGGCGTCGATGCGCTGCGATTCCACCTGCTTCTCTAAACAGTCACGCGCGATGTCCGCGGGGGTTTTGCCGCCATCAGGTTCCAGCAATTCAACCTGCTCGGCGACCACTTTTTGCAGGCTTTCTGCGCCCACGGCCTCAACATAGGCTTGATTGACCAACCTCAATCGCATGTCGGCATCGCGGAACCACATCGGCATGGGCGCCGCTTCGATTAGGCCGATCAACGCGGAAAAATCCGCCTCTGCCCGCCCGGCCGTATCGCGCAATTGCGACAATTCGTCTTCGCTGGCTGTGAAATCGAACACCCAAACGATCGCTGCACCGCCCGGTGACACTTGAGGATCGGCCAAGGCCCCCTGCAAAGACAGGCTCCGTTTCGCGCCCGGCGGGGTAAGAACCATTTGAAACGGGGCGGCGCTTTTCTGAGTTAGCGCGATCTTCTCTGTCAGATCGGCGGTTTGCGCGGCCGACAATCCCGTACCGTTCTCACCGCTCAATTCGCTTAAGAAAGTCGGCATCGTATCAAGGCCAAGCCACCGCGCCAGCCGCTCTGGCGCTTCGATCCGGCCATCCACCCGAACCAGCAAAGGGATCGCCGGTGCGACGTCCAACATTTGCTGCATTCGCTTAAGCGATTTTTGAAGCGCCTTGGTCCGCCGGGTCTTTGCACCGGCCCGCAACATCGCGATCACAGCCGCAATGGTCCACCCAGCAAGAAGCAGCGCAATCGCAATCAGGGCAAGCGGCGAAAATTCCATAAGAACCAGCTATGCCGGAGATGCGAAGCTTGCAACCGCATAAGAGGGCGAAAGCCCCCACAACATCGTTTAGTTGTGGGGGCAATCGGATGATTAATAGCGGTAATGGTCTGGTTTGAACGGTCCAGCCGCCGGAACGCCGATGTAATCTGCTTGTTTCTGGCTCAACTTGCTCAGCTCAACACCCAATTTTTCAAGGTGCAACGCGGCAACCTTTTCATCGAGATGCTTTGGCAGAACGTAGACGTCGTTCTCATACTCATCCGACTTGGTGAACAATTCGATTTGAGCCAGCGTTTGGTTGGTGAAGCTCGCGCTCATCACAAAGCTTGGGTGACCGGTGGCACAGCCCAAGTTCACCAAACGGCCTTTGGCAAGGATCAACAACGATTTGCCATCGGGCATGGTCACCATATCGGTGCCCTCTTTGATTTCCTTCCACTCGTAATTGTCGAGAGCAGAGATCTGAATTTCACTATCAAAGTGGCCGATGTTGCACACGATAGCCATGTTCTTCATCGCCTTCATATGTTCGCCGGTGATAACGTCTTCGTTGCCGGTGGCGGTGACGAAGATATCCGCACGCTTTGCGCCTTCTTCCATCGTGACCACTTCGTAGCCATCCATGGCCGCTTGCAAGGCACAGATTGGGTCGACTTCGGTCACCATCACACGGGCGCCGCCATCGCGCAGCGACGCAGCCGATCCCTTACCAACATCGCCGTAACCCGCGACACATGCGACCTTACCTGCCAACATAACGTCGGTTGCACGGCGGATCGCATCAACCAAGGATTCCTTGCAACCGTAAAGGTTGTCGAACTTCGATTTGGTCACGCTGTCGTTCACGTTGATCGCAGGGAAAGGCAATTTGCCTTGTTTGGCGATCTGATAAAGACGCATAACGCCTGTGGTGGTTTCTTCAGAAACGCCTTTGATGTTCTGCACCGATTTGGTGAGGTAACCCGGCTTTGCAGCGACATAGGCTTTCAATGCGCGTTGGAATTCGATTTCTTCGGCATTCGCAGGCGCTGGCATCTCTTCGCCCGCTTCAAGGCGCGCGCCCCACAATGCGAACATCGTCGCGTCACCGCCATCATCCAAGATGATGTTGGTTGTGAGGTCGAGGTCGCTGTCGGTGGACCAATCGAAAATGCGGCCAACATAATCCCAGTAATCGGCGAGCGTTTCACCCTTGATCGCGAACACTGGAATGCCTTGGTCGGCGATCGCGGCGGCGGCGTGATCTTGGGTTGAGAAGATATTGCAGGTCGCCCAACGCACATCCGCGCCAAGAGCGACAAGCGTTTCGATCAAAACGGCGGTCTGGATCGTCATGTGCAAAGACCCGGTGATCCGTGCACCTTTCAACGGTTGTGCCGCGCCGTATTCTTCGCGCAGAGCCATAAGGCCCGGCATCTCAATTTCAGCAATCCCGATTTCATCATGACCATATTGCGCAAGGGCAATGTCTTTGATGATGTGCTCTTGGGTGGGGGCGTTGCCCGATGCTGTCTTGGCCATGAGAGTCTCCGATAGGGTAATATTATTACGCGCCCCTAGCGATCTCCCCGCGGACAATCAAATATAAAGTTTTCTTTATATCTCTATGTGCACCACCACCATCTCCATTAGGCGCCCTACCCCCGCAGCCAATTCGGTACGCGTTCCCGATCCGATTGTTCCGCTTGCCCCCCATCATCCGACATGGCCTGCGGTTCATTCAATGCACGTCGTGCCTTTGCAGGGTTGTGATGTGTGCTTGTCGGTTGCCGCGCTTCGGATTCGCCGGGATTGCGGTTGCTTTGCTCTGATGGTGCCACGGCCTGTGGTGCGTCAGAGAATTGGGTTTCGACTTGTGGGGGGCTATGCACAGCAGGCGCGGTTTGGCCAGGTCGCGAAGACGCAGTCCATTGCGCCACAAGAGGCGCATCGGCTTTTTCATCCAGCAACCGACCCGCCATTGCTGCCAATTGAGCGCGATCTTGGCTCATCGCCAATTCTAACGTTGCCTGCTTTAACTCAGGGCATCCCATGGTTGGGTGCCCATCCCCGTATTGATTGGCAATCGCCACACCCATCCGGTCCAGTTCCCGGTGGCTGCCGTCTTCCCCGTGCGATGCGACCAAATTGTGGGTCAGATGTTGGCTTGCCTCTTCGAGGTTTTGGCGATGCGCGGCGGCGAACAATTCGTATTCACCCCGGAAATCATGCCCGCTTGTCCGGCACCTCAACGATGTGACCATCAACATGATGTTGAGGCTGCGGATGTTTTGTGCATTGTCGATGATCGGGCTTATGTATTCGCCGTTGAACGATGGCGTGATCGGTTGAGGGCCGCTCTGCGCAAACGCGCCCGTCGTCGCGGTCATCATCGCGGCGATCGCGACGCCTTTGACAAAAGGACCGATTGAATTGCTGTGCATGCGCATATCTTGCTCTCCCATGGCTTTTCCAACCCACCGGAACACAAACTATCCGCCTAGGTTTACCCGAAGTTCAAGACCCACAGTAAAGCGAACTTAACCGCGTTTTGCCGCGTCCTTATCCATTGCCGCCGCGATCCAAGTGCCTATATTGGGCCCACAACTGATGGAGAAAACAATGACGATTTCTGTAGGCGACAAGCTTCCCGATGTAGCCTTGGTCAAAGCAACCGCCGAAGGTCCCGAACAGGTTCAGGCCACCGATTATTTCGCCGGCAAGAAAGTCGCGCTTTTCTCTGTACCCGGCGCGTTCACACCCACTTGCTCGGCCAAACACCTGCCCGGTTTTGTCGAAAAGGCCGCTGATCTGAAAGCCAAAGGCGTTGACGAAATTGTCGGCACCGCGGTCAATGACGCCTTTGTTATGGGCGCGTGGAATTCGGCTGCTGGGTCGGACGACATTACTATGTTGGCCGATGGCAATGCGGATTTCGCCGAAGCCGTTGGCCTGACCATGGATGGCTCTGGTTTTGGTATGGGCAAACGCGGTCAGCGTTTCTCGATGGTTGTGAATGACGGTGTCGTCGAACAACTCAACGTCGAAGCGCCCGGCGATTTCAAAGTCTCCAGCGCAGAGCACATGCTCGATCAGATGTGATCGCTCGCTCGAAAGTTAGACCTAACGACATCATTGCGCGCCTCCGGCTATCGCTAAGCCGGGGGCGCGTTTGATTTTGGGCTATCACCCAGATCGAGAATACGCCTCTTTCACCCACGCTTTCACTTCATCGTCAAAATCTTCGACGCTTTCCAACCGGACCCGGTGCGAACACATGGCGTTGTATGTTTCCAAACGCCCTTGTGCCGCATCCCCTTTCAACGCGAGGCCAAGATCAATCCGACTTTTCGTAGCAGGGGTGATGAGCGTGAATTGCTTTTTGCGCCTAAGACTGACGCTGGTCTTTTTGGGCGCGACTTCGACATCATCGCCCAATGACTGAGCAAAAGCCACGATCGCGTCGTAGATCGGCTTTAACGCCTCTTTTGCGCCGGAATATTGATCGGCGACCGGATCGGTGGGCGCCTGGTCCCCGGCATTGGCTTTCAACGCCTCTGCCGCAATGAGATTGGCGAAACCATGGGTTACGCCATGATCGCCCTTTAACATCGCCAAGATCTTGCCGTGTTTGTCCAAGCCCGATGCGGCAATCACCGTCATCCAGTCGGCCATGGATTTGCCGGTCTTTTCTGGCACATTGGCCAACATCGTCGCGAGTTGTTTATCCACTGTCGACATTGCACACTCCCTGATTGGGGCAATGTATAGCGCCAGAGGGATCGATCAAGTTTCCGCAGGGATGGCGTAAGTCACCGTGGATTGCGCGGCGAGAATGGCAGGATCATCGGACCAAATCCGCACATCAACCGTTGCGAGCCGGCGGCCCAGTTTTATAAGCTGTGCACCGGCAAAGAACGGTTTTGCCGGCAAAGCGCGCAGGAAACTCATATTAAGGTTGCTGGTCACCGCCATCGGAACGATTCCGATATGGGCGAGGATCACCGCATAGGCAGCGCGATCCGCAATCGCCATTTGCGTCGGACCCGAAACGATGCCGCCGGGCCGCAACATGGTTTCATCAGGTGTTTGCCTCAATTCAACAACGCCGGGATCAACCCGCACGAATTGCACCGCCCCGCTGTTCTGTCCGGGAAAGGCCTCGACAAAGAAGTCGGCCAATTGCTGAGCCGTAAGAACCGGCTTGTAAGGTGAAGACGTCATCGCGCGAACAGTGCTACGAAATGACGCCTACCTCAAGCCGGTGCTTTAAAAGCCCATCAGACTCATAACTTCCTTGCGGCTGCGATGATCGTCGAGGAAACACCCCATCATGCGGCTGGTCAGCATTTCCACTTCGTGCACTTTAACCCCGCGTCCAGTCATGCATCCATGTTCCGCCTCAATCACAACGGCGACGCCGCGCGGTTCTAGGTTGTTCCAAATGCACTCCGCCACTTCAGCGGTTAGCCGTTCTTGAACCTGCAAACGGTTGGCAAAGCCATGCAGCACGCGGGCGAGTTTAGAGATGCCGACGATCTTCTTATCGGGAAGATAGGCAATGTGCGCTTTGCCGGTGATCGGCGCCATGTGGTGTTCGCAATGCGAATGAAATGGGATGCCCTTCAAAAGGACGATCTCGTCATAACCGCCCACTTCTTCGAAAATTCGGCTTAAGTGAACAGCGGGGTCCTCTTGATTGCCCTGACAATATTCAAGCCACGCTCGGCCGACGCGTTTGGGGGTGTCGAGCAAGCCTTCGCGTGTGGGATCATCGCCTGCCCAGCGCAAAATAGTGCGGACCGCTTCCTGCACGTCTTCGGGAACATCTGGTTTACTCAATGGGTTCTCCGGGTCAAATTCGTCGTAATCATGCACGTTCAAGTAGTTCATGGCACTGTCTTTCTTAGGCATCCAGGCAGAGCCGCAAATGGACCCTTCCCATGGTTTATCATGATCCTAAGAGTAAAAACCGATTTAGCATCAAAGGGTTCCGTGCAAAATTTGCACGCCAACCGCTTCACCGCATTCACAATCGTTCAGAGCCTCTCCCTACCGCCAATATATAGAGCACGGTCATGGGATTTCACCCCCAATCCCCTGATCCGGCTCCATAAACCTGTATCAATGCGTAAACTGAATCCGCCGCTTTCGCGTGCCCTGATGGTGATCGGGACGATCCAACAAAAAAACCCACCCTCAGCAGAGGATGGGTTTTCTTGGCGCGCCAGGAAGGATTCGAACCTCCGGCCGCCTGATTCGTAGTCAGGTACTCTATCCAGCTGAGCTACTGGCGCGCGGTGAAGGGGCACATAGCATCCGCCGCGCGCTTGGCAATAGCTGATTGTGGGTTCTTTCTAATCTGACCCCTATTGCGAACACCGCGCTATAGCGCGCGCCGCTCCATTCATCCGCGATCCGCGCGTCAAGGATTGCCAAAAAGCCGCCGCGCCAATTCCTGATCCAAAGGCGGTTTGTCCAAATTCGCAATCTGATCGGGCGTAAATCTTTCGATTCGTCCGCCTTCCAATGCGCGGGCCTCACCTTTCCAATCGGCGATTGTGTAAAGCATTATGACAATCGGAGAACGCCCGTTTGCCCGCGCCGACAGGCCCCGTTCCTCGGCAAATCCGGCCGGCTCACAATCTCTGACGCTGACCTCTATGCCCAGCTCCTCGTGCAGTTCCCTTACTAAAGCTTTTACTGGAATTTCAGTATCTTCGACCTTGCCACCCGGGAATTCCCATAGGCCGCCGTGATCCTTTTCCAAAGGTCTACGATGCATAAGCCATTTGTCTTCGGAAATGCGAAGTGCCCCTGCAACCACATAGGTCGGTCCCCATGCTTCACGTTCTACCATGTCGGATTTTTTTCCATTTTGTTGGCTCTCATCAATCTTTTCTTAACCCCGCGCGGCGATTTGTAACTCATCAGGAACGTAAGTGACGGGTGACCTCATGAAATTGACGCCATTCCTTAAGCACATTTGGAACGACAATTCAGGTGCCACTGCCGTTGAATACGGACTGATCGTGAGTTTGATCGTGATCGCCATGATTGGTGCTCTCCAGGGCGTAGCCCAGGCGACCATCGAAACATGGAGTGAAGTTGAAACCGCGTCTGTGGAGGCGATGGACGGTTCATAAATTTGAAAGGTTCCAAATTAGGAATTTATCAAGAGCTATTCATTAATTCAAAAAATGTCCGGGCAATCCAATTGGCTGGACACGGGTACCGAAGACCAAAACCAGGAGACTACAAATGAAATTTTTCAACAAAATGGCTCGTGACGAGCAAGGCGCGACTGCAATTGAGTACGGCCTTATCGCTGCTTTGATCGCTGTTGCTGCAATCACCGCAATGGGTTCACTGGGTAACACCCTTTCGGACACATTCTCGGAAGTTCAAACTGAAATGGAAACTTAAGTCTTAACGGCTTAATTGACCAAAAAGAGAGCGGCGGGGTTTTGCCCCGCCGCTTTTTTTGTGTCTGCAATCCGTGATTGTCGAAACGCGCGCCTTAATGCAGCGTTGTGCAGCGTCGCGACGATCCGGGCGCACAGCCCGAACAATCACCGTCCGCGAACGACGATTTTCACTTTTTGACCCGCGATCAATCCTTCATTTGCGCTCAATCCGTTCAACACGCGGAATCGGGCTACCTGCCCATCATCATATGCCATGCGACGCGCCAGACCCGCAACGGTGTCACCGCGTTGGACCGTGACCACATCAAGCCGGCGTGGAATCACTTGAGCCGCTTCGCTTGCGCTGATCCTGCGCATGGACTGGAACATGGATGAAAATGTATTGGCGCGCCCCGCCGGCGTAATCGCAGCGAAGTGATAGGCGCGGTTGCTCGCAAATTCATACGCGAAAATCGTCACATCGACTTGGGAATTGCCGTTGTTGACGCGCGCCTGACCATAGGCGGCCGGAATGCCATTCACAGTCGTGCGTTCAATGCTCTGCGGCGTTAGATTGTTGTTTTCGCCGCCCAATTCGGTGAATTGCCGACGAATATAGCTATCCAGATCGCCGTTATACGGTGCCAATGTCAGCTGCGCCTGTCCGCTTTGGCCGTTCACACTCACCGCGCTGGACGAGTTGACCATGTAGAAACCCTGAGGTGCGGCAAATGTCAGCCGCAATTCTGGGTGGATGAAGTTGCGCCCCTCGATCACGCCTTGTTCGGGATCATCACCATAAAGCAGGCCATCGATCCGTTGCAGGAATGTGTCGCGATTCGTGACTGTACCGGGGAGCCCTTGCGCAGCACCTAGCGCGCGCTGCACCCGACTGGCCGGATCGGGGTGAGTCGATGCCCATTCCGGAACGGTAGCGTTGTCGCGACCCTGAAGTTGAGCATCCAAGCTGTTTTGAGCAGCAAGACTTGCCAAAACTGTGCCCATAGCCCGCGGATCGTACCCGGCTTGGGTCAGATATTGGATACCCAAATCGTCCGCCTGCGTTTCCTGTGATCGCGAAAAGCGCAATGTTAAAAGCTGCGATCCTTGGAGGAAGCTGCGCGAAAGGGTTTCGCCAACGCCGCTATCGCCCAACAATATTGAGCTGCCGATGGCGCCAAGCACTCCCAAAATTGAATTGCGTTGAGCGGTTTGTTGGCGGCGTTGCGAATGACGTGCTGCGACGTGGCCGACTTCATGGCCCATTACGCCGGCCAATTCCGCCTCATTGTTCATCAATGTGACCAATTGGCGCGTCGTATAAATGTACCCGCCCGGCACCGCAAAAGCGTTGTTCACCGGAGAATTCAAAAGGCTAACGGTGAAACTTTCACGCGCATTGCCAAGGCCCGATTGAACGGCAATGTTCTTGCCAACTTGCTCGACATATTGCGCCTGAGATCCTGTCATTGCGCCGCCAAATTGCGCCAACAATTGCGGGTGATATTCCGCGCCCTGCTGTGCCTCTGTCGTTGTGATCGGTGTGGATGCCGACGGGATGGAACCCCCGCCCATGCAACCGCTTAAAACCAATGCAAGCGGCGCTGCACCTGCGACGAGGTGCCTTTTCGTGATCATCGCTTTTGTAATTCTGGCCATGCGTTCTCTCCCGCAAAAGTTCCGCCGCGCCCCACCGCCAACGGCTTTTTGTACGAGATCAACTATCGGGAATGTAGGCCACGGGGGCAAGCCCCCCGCACGTCATCCACCCAATTGCAAGAACCGCTCTTCGCGCATCCGCTTCAATGTTTCGCTGTCCATTTCACTCAATTTATCAAGCTCTTCGGTCAGGACATTCGCAAGGTTTCGGGCCATCATTTGCCCATCGCGGTGGGCGCCCCCGATAGGTTCTTTTACAATTCTGTCGATCACGTTCAGCCGCTTTAGGTGCTGGGCGGTGATTTTCATGGCTTGCGCGGCTTCGGATGCTTTTTCCGATGTGCGCCAAAGGATCGATGCACAGCCTTCGGGTGAGATCACCGAATAGACCGAATGTTCGAGCATCAAGACGCGTTCCGCACTGGCCAAAGCAACGGCTCCGCCGGAGCCGCCCTCACCCACGACGACCGCAACCATTGGCACCGGTAAGGCAAGGCAGGCTTCCGTCGAACGGGCGATGGCTTCGGCTTGGCCGCGTTCTTCCGCCTCAATTCCCGGAAACGCACCCGATGTGTCGACCAAGGTGACAACCGGAAGACCAAATCGACCTGCAAGCTCCATCAAACGGATCGCTTTGCGATACCCTTCGGGTTTGCCCATGCCAAAATTGTGTTTGATCCGGCTGTGTGTGTCGTGCCCTTTTTCGTGGCCGATCAACATCACGCGCCGTCCAACGCCATCCGGGCCATTCAGTTTGGCAAAGCCGCCCATGATCGCTTCGTCTTCACCGTAACACCGATCGCCGCCCAAAGGCATGAAATCGGTGAAGGCGTGTTTGACATAGTCGCGGAAATGCGGACGCTGCGGATGCCGAGCAACTTGGGTTTTTTGCCACGGAGTCAACGAGGCATAGGTGCTCGCCAACAATTCCGCGCTCTTGCCCTCAAGACGCTCAATCTCAGATGCCACATCAACCTGGTGATCTGCATCAACGCCGCGCAATTCTGCAATGCGGTCTTGAAGGCTGGAAACCGGTTTCTCGAATTCGAGGTAAGAAATCATGTCAGAACCGCTAATCGGAACGCTCGCGTGTGGCAAGCGGGTGTCGTGAATTTACAAGCTCCACCAACCGCGCCGCATCGACGTGGGTGTAGATTTGTGTGGTCGCAATATCGGCATGACCAAGCAGTGTTTGAAGCACCCGAAGATCTGCGCCACCCTCCAACAAATGCGTGGCAAATGCGTGACGTAGGACATGCGGGCTGATGCCGGTTGGATCAAGATTGGCCCGTGCGGCAAGCTCTTTCAGCAATTGAAAAAGGCGTACCCGCGACAGGTGCTTTCCACCGCGTGATGGAAAAAGAAATTTTGACGCTGGATCGCTGGGACGAATCTCAATCCACCGCGACAATGCCATTTGCGCCCGTTCGCTAACCGGGACCATGCGCGCCTGACCGCCCTTGCCCATCACAGTTATCATCGGCGCATCTCGCGGCACAGCGGATAGCGGCAATCCCACAAGTTCCGTCGCACGGAGGCCCGATCCGTAGAGCATTTCAATGAGAGCCAATTGCCGGACAGCGGCGGGTTTACCGGTCGATGCCTCCAATTCCGCGCGCGACATCAACGTTTCAACCGCATCATGCCCCAACACTTTGGGAAGCGGCCGTCGGGTCCGTGGTTTGGGCAAAGCGCCAGAGGGATCGTCCTCGCGCCATCCTTCGTCCAACGCGAACCCAAAAAACTGACGCAAGGCGGATGCTTTGCGTGCCACCGTGGATGGGGCCAATGCAGACCAAGCGCCGGCCAGCTTTTCGATTTGTGCACGATCAACCTTGGCCAGTTCTCCGACCACCTCTTCGGCACCGTCCAAATCCCGACGATAAGCGGACACAGTGTTTGCCGCCGCGCCGCGTTCTGCGGCCAACATATCCAGAAACGATTGAACCGCCGCCGACATCAGCGCCTCGTCAAATCCGCGCAACCGCCTCTGCGGCTATCAAGCGAGCCTCGGCCTCCATGCCCACTTGGCGCAAAGCAGATACGACATGATAGAGGTGCAGCGGGGTCATCTGGGACCATTGTTCCCCTTGCATGCCTAGGCCGGCGAGCATCGCCACCATGGTTGGGTTTCGCACCTCTGCAGCGCGCCCAATAACGCGGGTCCAGCGGGTGATGCGGCCCAGATCTGCGCCATAATTGTTCGCGTCGGCCATGCTCAAACGATCAAGCCCAGCCAATCCGGCGACAAGAAAGGCCGATTTCATCGCCTCTTCGCTGTCGTCGCCGCCGTAGAATGCGTCCACCCCTTCGATGGTCGCGTTGCCGCCGTTGGGATCAGACAGAGCAATCAACGCCCACGCCAACGATCCCGGCTCCACAACATCACGCCAAGCCGCCGCATCGCGATCAAGCCCGGCCGTCAACATGGATGCGATCAAATCACCGGCGTCATCGGCATTTTCGGCCGAGGGTGCGATCCGCGCCGCAGCATAGGCGGTTAGGATTTGGCCAGAGAAGCCCGCATCGCCCTCTCCCCAAAGCCCTTTCATCGCGGCAATGCGCGTGTTCGCATCGGTGCCGACAAACGCCTCACGCAAGCGCACTGCACGCTGTGTCGCGACGCCGCTGATGGAATTGTCGGAATAGACTTGTGAATACAGGTCAACCATCGCCGAAGCTGACAACACGCCGCGGCTCGCCGCGACTTCGGCATATTGCGCCCTTGTTGAAAGCGGTAACATCGGCGCAGACGCTGCAGAAAGCGGGTAATACACACCGCGCGGCCCAGAAAGCGCGCTTTCCAACAAAGCAGCCGGAATGGTGTCGCCGACCGCGTTGGCAATCGCAAAACGCCATGGGGTCAATTCTTCTACGCCATCCCAACTTACAGTGGTGCCGCCGCGCCCACGGCCGGCCGCACCGGCGTAACGCTGGGCCAGCAAAATATCGATTTCCGGCGCAATTTCATCATTTTGCGCACCATTCAATTGCGATCCGGCCAGCGCACCTTCACCCGCATAGGCGTTGCAGATGGCCTGCATCATCACCCATTCGGGATTTTCACGCGATGATCCCTGCAAACGAACCGCCGGACACGCGCCAACCAAATCCGATGACGCAATATAAGCGGTCAACGCTTGGCTGGTCATTGCCTCAGACCAATTGCCCGTGTCGACATCCTGAACAAGCCCGCGCGTGACAGCATATTCGCCAATTGAATTCAGAACGCCCGCACGCAAGGTCGCAAATTCGACCGGGTCCATGCCTTCGGGTGCGGCCAGACGGCTCGCCATGGTGCGGCGCGTCAGAATGTGCCCCCACCGCGACACGATCGGCCCGCGCATCCCTGCGAGAATGGCGCGGACCAGATTCTCCGGTTGATTGGCAAGACCGGCAATCGGCAAGCCGCCTTCTTGTGGAGAAATCACGCCCACTTGCGCCAATGATCGACGGGCAGCTGGAGGAATGTCGAATTTCGGTTTTAGCCCCAACAGATCATCCAGCTGATCAGTCGAAAGGTCTTCCAGCTCTTCGAGCGATGGCAGCCCGGATAGCTCATCCTCGGACAATTGCGGCGCAGGCGGAATATTGCCGGGCAAAGGAGCGCCCGGAGCCGGCGCAGGGCCCGTCGCCGGTCCTGTCGCTGGGCCGGTTACAGGTTGTGCGGGGCCGACCGGCGCAACCGGAGGCGCTACGGTTGGCGGAGGCGCAGGCGTTGGTGCGGGAATTGGATCATCGAATCCAGGTGGCAGCAGCGATTCGGGCGCTTCCTGCGCGCTAACCCAAGATGCCGCGACCGCGCCGAGGCACGCCACCGCCAAAGCCACCGATGTTGTTCCCGTGGTCAAAACACCGCGTTTCATCATTCTTCACCCGAATTGATGGAATTGCCGCCCGCCTGAGGCAGCGCAATTTGTTGTTCGATAGGTCGGATCGGCTCTTCGCCGCCGTCAATATACGCGATCACCAACAAGACGACCACCGCCAAAACGCCATAGATCGCCCACTTGCGACCACCGGTTTTCGCCGCGGTGTCCGACAGTTCAAGTGGGAGAATGCGTTGTTTAGACATGTTGCGCGCGCTCTACCCCATCTATAGGCGATGGGGCAATGACCGCGAACGTGCCTTTGACCCAAACCGATATCGCCGCAATTTCAAGGCGGCTCGACCGACCTGTTGTGTTGGTCGGTTTAATGGGCGTGGGCAAATCCACCGTGGGACGGCGGCTCGCAAGCATGTTGAATCGCGACTTTGTTGATGCCGATGATGCCATCGAACAGGCCGCCCAACGATCCATCCCAGAGATTTTTGATGAATTTGGCGAAGGGTATTTCCGCGATGGAGAGCGCCGCGTAATCGGACGCCTGATCGAAGAGAGCACCGGCGTCATTGCGACCGGCGGCGGGGCGTTCGTTGACACCGAAACGCGGCAAATCATCTTGGAACGCGGTCTTGCTGTGTGGATCGATTGCGATATCGACACTCTGGTTGAACGAACATCGCGCCGCAACACGCGCCCGTTGCTGCGAAATGGTGATCCTCGGAAGATCCTGACCGATTTGATGGGCGCACGACAACAATTCTACGCTCAGGCCCCCATTCGGGTTGAGAGCCATGACGGCCCGCACTCCGACACTGCGCGCGCAATTATTGAGGCAATAGACGAATGGCTGTGATTGATGTGGCGTTGGCCGGGCGCGCTTACGATGTGACGATAGAGGCGGGGTTGTTGGACCGGATTGGCGAATGGGCCACCGATTACCTACCCGCGCCCGATCGCAAAGTGCCGTTTGTTGCGGATACAAACACGCATCGAATCTTTGCTGAACGCGTAGACAAAGCACTTAACTCCGCCGGGCACACGGCCGATTGGTTCGTCGTGGAGCCCGGTGAAGGCGCAAAGAGCTGGGCGGTTTTGGAACGTTTGACCGATTGGCTTTTGGCCTTGGGCGTCACCCGATCGGATCGTGTTTTTGCCTTGGGCGGCGGGGTTGTCGGTGATTTGACCGGCTTTGCTTGCGCCGTGATGAAACGCGGATGCGGCTTTGTTCAAATCCCGACCACCTTGTTGGCACAAGTGGACAGTTCGGTCGGTGGTAAAACCGCGATCAACACCGGTGCCGGCAAGAATTTGATCGGTGCCTTTCACCAACCGTCCGCCGTGTTAATCGATCCATTGGTTTTGAACACATTGCCCGATCGCGACATGCGCGCCGGTTACGCCGAAGTGATCAAATACGGCGCGCTTGGCGATATCGGCTTTTTCGAATGGCTGGAAAAGAACGCAGCCGATGTCCTGGCGCGGGAACCGGTGGCTCTATCACACGCGATCGCCACCAGCATCCGCGCAAAAGCAAAGATCGTCGCAGAGGATGAGCGCGAAACGACCGGCGTGCGCGCTTTGCTGAATTTGGGCCACACATTCGGCCATGCTTTGGAGGCGGAAACCGGCTTTTCCGACCGACTTCTCCACGGCGAAGCGGTCGCACTTGGGATGGTTTTGGCGGCGCGTTATTCCGCCCGTCGTGAGGAAATGACAGCCGTCGATGCCGACCGTGTGGAAACCGCCATTGCGGCGTCCGGCCTTCGATCAAAAATCACCGAGTTGCAGATGCGATGCAACGGCGAACGCTTGGTCGATCACATGCGGCACGACAAGAAAATGGAAAGCGACCACCTGCCCTTCCTGCTGCTGAAAGGGATTGGCGCTGCCTATATGGCGCGCAACGTCGCATTGTCTGATGTAGCCGCGTTTCTTGATGCGGAATTGGAGCGCGCATGACCCAATTTATCGATCTTTCCATTCCGATCACCAATGACGTGATCTCAGACCCCGAAGTGATGCGCCCCAAAGTCACTTATATGACGCATGAGGACACATGGGCCCAAATCGCCATGTTTTTTCCCGGCCTAGAAAAAGACGATCTGCCCGATGGAGAAGGGTGGGCTGTCGAAATGCTCGAATTGTCGACGCACAACGGCACCCATATGGACGCGCCGTGGCATTACCATTCCACCACCAATGATGGCGCGGCCCCCGCACCCAGCATCGACGAAGCGCCGCTGGATCGATTCTTTCGGCCCGGCGTAAAGTTGGATTTTTCTCATTTGCCCCACGGCCATGTCGTCACCGCGGCCGAATTGGAGGCTGCCTTTGCAGCGATTGAATACACGCTTCAACCGCTCGACATTGTGTTGATCCAATCGGGCGCAATTTACGGCACAGACAATTTCACCGATCAAGGCGTGGGTCTGGGCGCAGAAGCCACCTTGTGGCTAACGCAGCGCGGCGTCGAAGTTGTAGGCACCGATGCGTGGAGTTGGGATGCTCCGTTCAGCCACACGGCGAAGAAATGGGCCGAAACAGGCGATCCATCGATCATTTGGGAAGGCCACAAGGCGGGACGAATCCGCCCCTATTACCAAATCGAAAAGCTAACCAATTTGGAAAACTTACCCGCGCATGGCTTCACGTTCAGCTGTTTCCCAGTGAAAATTGAACGCGCCAGCGCCGGTTGGATACGCGCGGTTGCGATGCTCGACGGGTAAGGTCGTACGCCCGACCAATCGTCGGGTCCGGATGTTCGCGCTTAGCCTGCGGGTCGTTGGATTTTTGTGACCTTGTCGGAAATATTGGCAAGCTTTGCGCCCTTACCGGCCGCTTCCTCTGCCATCATTTCATCGTGTTCACCAAACAGACGCTCAATCTCCAACCGCCGGTCCAAAATCGTGTGCGCGATCCCGGGTGCCAAGCTTTCGCCGTCGCCGATTTGACCCAGCAATGCCGCCAGATCGCTTTCGGTTGCCTCCCGGCCCGTTTTGAAGAAGTTCCCTTTCCGGTCGAAATAACCGGTGCCTTTTTTAGCCACATTCGATCTCCCTAAATGGGGTCGCCGCAACCGTCCAAGAACGCGACAAACCCGATTCGGTAAGAAGATCGTCCCTTAATCAGGGCGCATTTGCCAGTCATGGTGTGGACAAACCCGCATCCATGCATGAAATTGTCGGATCAATACAAAACCATGCGCAGGTTACCCTAGTCTTGGGCACCTAAGATTGCGGCGAAGGCTAAGATTGTAAGGCGCTGTCTACGCCGAAACCGTCAATCCAATTCCAAAATCACTGCATCAACAGCAAGGCTTTCACCTTCTTCGGCGTTGATTTTGGCGATGGTAGCCTCTTTTTCCGCGCGCAGGATGTTTTCCATCTTCATCGCTTCGACCGTGGCAAGCGGTTGACCCGGTTGAACCGTTTCCCCCTCGCTCACATGCAGTTTCACCAGCATGCCCGGCATTGGACAAATCAGCATCTTGGAAAGATCGGGCGGCTCTTTCTCGATCATATGACCGGCCAGCGGCGCAACGCGCGCAGGCAACACGATCGCTTCGTGTGAAGCCCCACGGGTGGTCATCCGCCACCGCACACCCACGCGTTCAACCTGAACCGCCATATCGTGGGTTTCGGAACCATCGCCGGTGACCATTGCGATCGGCATGCCGACTTCCCAATCCCACGTGCCCCGAACGTTCTCGCCGTCAACTTCGGCGCCGCCTTCTTCAAGCGTGACATCAAACGCGCGATCGCCGATTTTCACCATCCAATCAGAAGGCGGATTTTCGGCTGAGTTCAATTGACCTGAAATTTGGCGCGCACGCACTTGGCTGGTGAATTCAGCGCCCGCAAACAGCGCCGCCATTTGACGCATCAACGCGTCATTGGCCGGGGCACCGACGAATCCATCGGGATATTCTTCCGCGATAAAACCAGTGGTCAATTCGCCTGAACGGAACCGCTCATGCTGCATAATCGCGCTAAGGAAATCGACATTGTGGCCCAATCCCTTGATCCGAAAACGATCAAGCGCCTCAATCTGAAGGTCAGCGGCACCTTCGCGAGTTGGCGCCCATGTGATCAATTTTGCGATCATGGGATCGTAAAACATGGACACTTCGCCGCCTTCAAAGACGCCATCGTCTACGCGCACACTGCCTGCGCCATGGGCCACACCGCGGCGCGCTTTGCCCTGCACTTCGCCGTCATCGGTCCAACCGGGAACCGATGGGGAATAATGCACAAGCCGTCCGGTTGATGGCAGGAAGCCGCGATAGGGATCTTCGGCATAGACGCGGTTTTCAATCGACCACCCATCAATACCGATGTCGTCTTGCGTCATGGAAAGCGCTTCGCCTGCCGCAACGCGGATCATCTGTTCGACCAGATCGATGCCCGTGATCGCTTCTGTGACAGGGTGCTCCACCTGAAGACGTGTGTTCATTTCGAGGAAATAAAAGCTTTCCCCGGTCGGATCCGCTCCGCTCACGATCAATTCAACCGTGCCGGCCGAATGGTAATCCACCGCGCGGGACAAGGCGACAGATTGTTCGCCCATCGCTTTGCGCATTTTGGGGGTCACGAATGGCGACGGTGCCTCTTCGACGACTTTTTGGTGACGCCGTTGGATCGAACATTCTCGTTCATTCAGATACAGAATGTTGCCGTGTTTATCGCCAAGGATTTGGATCTCAATATGGCGCGGGTTTTCGATGAATTTTTCAATGAAAACGCGATCATCGCCAAAGGAGTTTAGCCCTTCGCGTTTGGTGGCTTCAAAGCCTTCGCGCACGTCCTTTTCAGACCAAGCAAGCCGCATACCTTTGCCGCCGCCTCCGGCGCTGGCCTTCATCATCACCGGGTAACCGATGTCGTCGCTGATCTCGACGGCGTGATCGGTGTCACGAATTTCGCCGACAAAACCGGGGACCACATTGACGCCCGCGGCCTTTGCCAGTTTCTTGGATTCAATCTTGTCACCCATCGCGGCAATCGCACCGGCAGGTGGGCCGATAAAGGCGATGTTTTCTGCGGCCAAGGCTTCGACGAAGCTAGCGCGTTCAGAGAGGAAGCCATAGCCCGGATGCACCGCTTCCGCGCCGGTTTCTTTGCACGCGGCGATGATCTTTTCAGGGATCAAATAGCTTTCTGCCGCAGGCGACGCACCGATATGCACGGCCTCATCCGCCAATCGTACGAACGGGGCGTTTCGATCTGCATCGGAATAGACCGCCACGGTGGCGATCCCCATTTTCTTAGCTGTCTGAATAACGCGGCATGCAATTTCGCCGCGATTGGCAATCAGAATTTTCGAAAACAAATCGAGGCTCCAAAATTGGCAACTTAACTGTGGCAGCAGCCTATGCCGCCTTACCCCGCACCAATCAACCTATCGGAAGTGGGGTTGCAGCGCGGGGATCGAAGGCAAAATTTACAATGAGGCGAGCGCCTGATCCAAATCCGCCTTTATGTCGTCAATATGCTCAATGCCCACAGACACACGGATGACATCGGGACCGGCTCCGGCTGCGACCAATCCTTCTTCGTCAAGTTGGCTGTGTGTGGTGGAGGCGGGATGAATGATAAGCGAGCGTGTGTCACCAATATTGGCGAGGTGGCTGAACAGTTTCACGTTCGTCACGAGCCCTTTGCCCGCTTCAAATCCGCCTTTCAGCCCAAAGGTGAAGACGGCCCCACCGTGCCCGCCGAGATATTTCTGAGCGTTGGCATGATACTCGCTTGAAGGCAGGCCAGCGTAGCTAACCCAAGCGACCTTTTCATGGCCCTCCAACCATTGGGCCAGAGCCAGCGCATTGGCGCAATGCCGCTCCATTCTAAGATGCAGTGTTTCCATCCCAGTGAGCGCCAAAAACGCGTTCATCGGCGCCATGGCCGGACCAAGATCACGCAATCCAAGAACGCGGCACGCAATGATGAATGCAATTGGGCCAATCGGCTCCAATGCATCGACCAAAATCGCCCCGTGATAGGACCCATTGGGCTGGGTTAGAGATGGGTATTTGTCGGCTTGCGCCTTCCAATCGAAATTGCCGCTATCGACGATCACACCGCCAACCGCATTGCCGTGACCGTTCAGAAATTTGGTGGTCGAATGGACCACAATATCCGCCCCGTGTTCAAACGGGCGGCACAGCGCCGGGCTGGCCATGGTGTTGTCCACCATCAACGGGACACCGCCTGCGTGGGCTATGTCTGCGATCGGCCCAATATGGCTGACCACACCGCCGGGATTGGCGAGGCTTTCGATGAACACTACGCGCGTTTTGTCATCCATCGCGGCGCGCACGTTCTCTGGATCATCCGCATCAACAAAACGCGTTTCCCAACCGAATTTCTTGAACGCTTCGCCCAATTGATTGAGCGATCCGCCGTACAATTTCTTGGCGGCTACGATGTTGCAGCCCGGTTCCATCAATGTGTGAAACGCGATCAATTGTGCCGCGTGGCCCGATGCAACGCCCAGCGCGCCAACGCCGCCTTCCAACGCTGCGACTTTCTTTTCTAATGCATCGTTCGTGGGGTTCATGATGCGGGTGTAGATGTTGCCGAATTCCGCCAGTGAAAACAGGTTCGCCGCGTGATCCGGGCTGTCAAAAACATAGGATGCGGTTTGATAGATCGGCGTGATCCGCGCATTGGTTGTCGGATCAGGGGCCGTGCCGGCATGAACGCTTAGAGTTTCGGGACGGGTGTCGGGCGGCAAATCGGTCATCAGGGTAGCTCCACAAGTTCGCGTAATTGTTTGGTGCGCGCCTCAGTCAGCGCGGTTTTGCACGTCGAAGTCAGCAAGGGTTCCAAGCTGCCGCCACGGGCATAATACCCTTCGCTGCGGCAGTGGGCATCGCGATAGGACAGCCATGCGCGCTGCGCCTCCAATAAGGTATCGAAATAGCCGGGGCGATCGTCACCATCGTTGTACCGGGCAAAGTTCGCATCGCGTTCGCGCATCGCGTCGCGGGTGATCTGCCATTGTGCGTTGAGTTCCGCATCCGCGATCAGGAAATCACGAAAAGCGCAGATGTTCATCTCCATCTGAATACCCTGTTCCGCCGCTTCGGCGTTGCAGACGGGCAGATCGTCGTTGATCCCCATCAACAACAGCGCGGCGATCGTATGAACAGCAATCATAAGGCGTTCCTTTGTGCGGCAAATCCGGCCAGAGCATCAGCATAGGCAGGCGCGCCGCGCCGGTCACCCTCCCCCGCAACAAGATTTTGTGTAGCCTTGGCAAGCATGGCGATGTTTCCGTCCGTCAACGTACCCAAGGGGTCGACATAAATGCCTATCGTGAAAAGGATTGCGCCTGTTTTTGGCAGTCGTCGCAATGTTTGACGTTCGGAGCGCACAAACAATGTATCGCCAGCGTTCGCCGACGTGACATGAGCAAAAGCGTCTAGAGGGGAGCGGGTTTCGAGCCATCGCCGCTCACCCGTGGCGGCGATAAACCAATTGCACCGCCCATAAATCGCGCCGGGTTTGAGCGTTTCCATAAACCGATCCACGCCCGTCGCCAGCTGCGCCTCATACCCTGCAATCGGTGCATGGAGCGCGCGCAAGGGCAGGCCAATTTTGTCTTTTGGGTGCCAGTCAGAAGGCCATGCGACAGCAGCTCCGATCAGCCGATAGACCTCTTCATCGTCCCGCAGGGTCAGCAAACACATGTCTTCGTGCGACGCCGCCGCGGCCTCTGGCAAACCGCCTTCAACGCCGATCATTCCGGCCAATTCGCGTCCCGGCGCGTCAGCCTCTGGTGTAAGCTGCACGCCCTCTGACCAGTCGGAAAAACCCGCACGGCGTGCGGATAGGTCGGGAACAGGTTGTAGCCATTCGTCTTCGCTCAACCGGACAAGGCCCATGCGCAATTGTCCGCCGCCGCGCGCTTTCGGCAAAAGAGCATCGACGCAAAATCCAAGCGCGCTTTCGCTCAATGCGCCCTCACCCCGCCTTTGGACCGCTTTGGTCACAGCGCAATTCGAAGCCAAATTCCTCCAACCAATCGGCTCGTGTTGGGAGCAGGAATTGCAGCGCCTCCGGCAAAAGGCCGTGCAACGAGGTGGCATGTTTCAAATCGCTGCGCCGGTCGGAAAAACACCATGGTTGATCGGTCGGCATTGCGCCGATGGCGCGCATGACGCCGCTTTCAGTGGCGCCGCCTTCGTCAGCCAAAGAAATATAAAGCGCAGGTCGCACAGGGTCGCCGGCATCAAACCGGTTCGAAAGGCTTTCTTCGTCCCATTGAAGGCTGGGCGAAATCGCCGCATATCCTGCAAAAGCGGCGGGCGTTTCGATCCACGTTTCAACCACGAAATGTCCGGCCGCGCTTTCCCCCACCAAATACGCCCCGTCCGTACGATACCGTTCGGCAATGCGCGGCATCACCGCGTTCACCAACCAGTTACGGAAAATCGCGCTGTCCCCGGCGGTCGGGTAACGACCCGCCTCTGCATCATTCCGTGTTGGCGGAAGCAGTTCGCGTTGCCGATCTTTCGTTTCGACCCCGACCCAAATCACCGACTGACTTCGGCCCCATAGGCGGTTCCAACCGGCTATGCCTGCACCCATCATCAAATCCTGATCCAATGCCCCATCGAGCATATAAACAACCGGCCAAACGTGATCAGGATGGTCGTTATAGTCCGGCGGCAAAATGACATTCACCGCGCGGTCTTCGTCCAGAATATGGAACGTGGCGGTTTCACCGATGGTCAGCGGTGCAAAATCACCAACAGGTTGCAGCACCAACAGCGTCGCGGCGAAGGCGCTGATCACTCGGCGGGCTCGCTAACCGTGTTTTGTTGTGCAAGGGTGCCGTTCGCCATAGCACGCGCGGGTTCCTCCTGCTGCAGAGCGGTTAGGCCCAGTTTCGCAAACAGAGCCCCATCGCTGTCATCACCCGCATTGGGCGCGGTGAGCAATTTGTCGCCGGTAAAGATCGAGTTCGCACCCGCCAGGAAGCACAATGCCTGCGTCGCTTCGCTCATGCTTTCGCGGCCCGCAGAAAGCCGGACCATGCTCATCGGCATCGTGATGCGCGCGACCGCGACCGTGCGAACAAATTCGATATCGTCGATCTTTGCCATCGGCGTGTCGGCGAGCATATCGCCCAAAACAGTGCCTTTTACCGGAACCAACGCGTTGACCGGCACGCTTTCGGGATGCGCCTCCAACGTGGCGAGCGTGTGGATGAAGCCCACCCGATCATCGCGTGTTTCGCCCATACCGACGATCCCGCCGCTGCACACATTGATGCCCGATTTGCGGACGTGATCCAACGTATCAAGGCGGCATTGAAAATCGCGTGTAGAAATCACCCGCTCATAATATTCTGGGCTGCTGTCGATGTTGTGGTTGTAATAGTCGAGGCCCGCTTCGGCGAGCATGTCGGCCTGATGCGGCTCCAACATGCCAAGCGTCATGCAGGTTTCCAGCCCCATGTCGCTAACGCCTTTAACGATCTCTACAATCGCGGGCATGTCGCGGTCTTTCGGATTGCGCCATGCTGCGCCCATGCAGAACCGCTGGCTTCCCGCATCCTTGGCCTGCGCCGCGCGTTGCAACACCGCCTGAACATCCATCAACTTGGTCGCTTCAACGCCGCTATCGGCTTTCACCGACTGAGAGCAATATCCGCAATCTTCGGGGCAACCGCCGGTCTTGATCGACAGCAGCGTGCACAGTTGGATTTGCTCCGGCGGATGGTTCTCGCGGTGGACGCTGGCCGCTTGAAACAACAGCTCTGTGAAGGGCAGATTGAAAAGGGTCGCGATTTCATCGCGGGTCCAATCGTTGCGGATGGTGCTCATGTCGTCTTCCTTGCCAGATACACGCCTGCTGCCATCAACATGATGCCAGCGATACGGCGCACCGTGATTTCTGTTTTGATCGCGCCCCATAGGCCATAGTGATCAATCGCCGCTGCGGCCACCAATTGGCCAAGCAACACGAAGAATACCGCGTTACCGATCCCCATCTTTGGCCCTGCCCATGTGATCGAGAGGATATAGAACAGGAAAAATGCCCCGCCCAAATAGAGGATGGGCCTGTCTAACGTGAAGCTTTGCGCGGCAGGGACATTACCTGTAAAAAGCATCAAATTGCCGGCAATCACTGCGGCAACCCCAAGCAAGATCAGGCAAGCGGCAATCGGGCTGCCCAGTTGGGCGCCCAACCCGCCGTTTAATGTGGCCATAATGGGGATGCCGATGCCCGATAAAAACATCAGCAGAGCGAGCGCGGCGAATGTGTCAGTGGAAAGGTTCATTTGACCCCGCAACGCAAAATTGTTTTTCCGCAGCTCACTGGAAATGCACACGAGAAAGATGCATCATGCCGACCGAAATGGCAGCAACAGCGATCAATGGTGCCGCGCGATAGAAACCCTATAATTGTCCGCTGTACGCAAGCAAGAGTGGAACTCCGATTATCGAAGCAAACCGGCTGTGTGCCTTCCACACTACTCGGCTGCCTCATCAAGCCCTTCACCAAGCGGCGGCATATTGTGCCCCAACAGCGTCAGAATATCCGCCGCGCATTCGACCACGTTTGATCCGGGACCGTAAATCCCCTGTACGCCTGCTTCGCGCAGGAAGTCGTAATCTTGCGGAGGGATAACGCCGCCCGCAGTAACTTTGATGTCGCCGCGACCCGCTTCTTTTAGTAAGCGGATGAGTTCTGGGATCAACGTTTTGTGGCCCGCGGCGAGGCTAGATGCGCCGACCACATCCACGTCCTTGCGCAGCGCCATATCTCGCGTTTCTTCGGGTGTTTGGAACAAGGGGCCTGAGACAACTTCAAAACCCATATCGGCAAAGGCCGATGCGATTACATTGGCTCCGCGATCGTGACCGTCTTGGCCCATTTTGGCGACCATTATCCGCGGCTTTCGGCCCAACCGCCGTTCCACCGCGTCCACACCGCCGGTAACCTGGGCCCAACGTTGGTCGAATTCATAGGCAGTTTTGTAAACCCCGCTCACCGGTTTTGGTGTTGCGTCGTGACGGCCAAATGTCTGTTCCATCGCCGCCGAAATTTCGCCCAATGTCGCATCGTGGCGCGCGGCCTCCACCGCTTTGCCCAACAGATTGACGTCGGCCATCTTTTCAAGTTCGGCGATTTTTGATGGAGGCAATGGAATGCCGTTTTCATCTCGACCGCTTGCGACGGCTTCGCGGTGGGTCGCCGGGTTCGCAGCCGCCGCCTCAGCCAATGCCTGCAACGCCGCCTGACATGCGGCTTCATCGCGACCTTCGCGCACTTTGGCGATGCGTTCGATCTGACTTTTGCGCACGGCGGCGTTGTCGATGTCGAGCGTGTCGATCTGCTCTTCCTTGGCGAGCTGATATTTGTTCACGCCGACGATAACAGTTTCGCCTTTGTCGATACCGGTTTGTTTCTCCGCCGCCGCGCGCTCAATCGCGGCCTTGGGCGCGCCGGTCGCAACGTATGCGGTCATGCCGCCAGCTGCATCGACTTCTGCAATCAGTTTTTCCGCCTCTTCAACCAGTGTCGCGGTCAACGCTTCAATATAGTGCGATCCACCTAAGGGATCGACGACATTGGTGATGCCGCTTTCCTCTTGCAGGACCAATTGCGTGTTCCGGGCGATGCGAGCGGAGAAGTCCGTCGGCAGCGCGATGGCTTCATCCAATGCGTTGGTGTGCAGCGATTGGGTTCCGCCCAATGTTGCGGCCATAGCCTCAATCGTGGTGCGCATCACGTTGTTGTATGGATCTTGTTCCTGCAACGACACGCCGCTGGTCTGACAGTGTGTGCGCAGCATTTTGGACCGGTCTGATTTCGCGCCCAAACCGTCCATCACATTATACCACAACGTGCGCGCGGCGCGCAGCTTGGCGATCTCCATGAAGAAGTTCATGCCGATCCCGAAAAAGAATGAAAGTCGGCCAGCAAACGCATCAATATCAAGGCCTGTCGCCATCGCTTTTTCGGCGTATTCCTTGCCATCCGCGATGGTAAAGGCGAGCTCTTGAACCGCTGTCGCCCCGGCTTCGTGCATGTGATAGCCGCTGATGGAAATGCTGTTGAATTTCGGCATGTTGGCCGATGTGTATGCGATGATATCCGAAACAATCCGCATGCTGGGTTCGGGCGGATAGATGTAAGTGTTCCGAACCATGAACTCTTTTAAGATGTCGTTCTGGATCGTGCCCGAAAGCTTCTCCGCGCTCACACCCTGACGTTCGCCTGCGACGATATAGAATGCGAGGATAGGAATAACCGCGCCGTTCATCGTCATAGAAACCGACATCGTGTCGAGCGGAATTTGATCGAACAGGATCTGCATATCAGCGACCGTGTCGATCGCCACGCCGGCTTTACCAACATCGCCGGTGACGCGTTCGTGATCGCTATCATAACCCCGGTGCGTCGCGAGATCGAAGGCTACCGATAGCCCCTTTTGCCCCGCAGCCAGATTGCGGCGATAAAATGCGTTGGATTCTTCCGCCGTGGAGAAACCCGCATATTGCCGGATCGTCCATGGCCGCCCCGCATACATTGACGCTTTTACGCCGCGGGTGAACGGCGCAAATCCGGGTAGCCCGGCATCAAAATCCGCGTGGTCGTCCTTGGTATAAAGCGGCTTGATCGCGAAACCTTCTGGTGTTTCCCAGGTAAGGTCGCGCCCCTTGCTCTCTTTATCGGCTAGGGCTTTCCAATCGGCGGGGGTCGGTTTTTCAGTCATGCACGCCTCTAAGCACAATCGCTGGGTGAACGAAACCTAGCAAGCTTGATGGGATGCGCGACGCCGCGTTCAATGATCCTTTGGCGTTTCCATAATTTCCGTCAGCATGCCCTGCATGTCTTTGGGATGAAGGAAAAAGATCGGCGTGCCATGCGCACCAATGCGCGTTGGGCCAAGGATGCGTTTGCCCAACGCATCAAAGTCGGCGCGCGCGGCTTCGATATCGGGCACTTCGAAACAGACATGGTGCTGGCCGCCGGCCGGATTCTTCGCGAGGAATCCGTTGATCGGCGAGCTTTCATCATAGGGTTCGATCAACTCAATCTGAGTGCCGTTCAAACCGGTGTCAGTGGGCGTGTCGACAAAACACACCTTTACCCCTTGTTCGGGCAGATCAAACGGTTCGGTGATGGCCGTCGCGCCCATCACATCGCGATAATGCACTATGGAATCCGCGATCGAAGGCGTCGCAACGCCAATATGGTTTAACCGGCCAAGTTTCATCGCACATCTTCCCAATTCAAAAGATTAGACCCAACAACGCAACCAAGGCGCAAACGGCGCCGATCGTGCAAAATATTCCGATGTCGAGCCAAGAGTGAAACACCACCTCTTTCGTCTCGCCATCGATGTGCCAATTTTCGGGATTTCGCCACGCGCCTACGACCATAAACGCGCAATACAGCGTCATCAAAAGCATGGCCCCGGTGAAGATCGCAACGAACATCGCGGGCAATGTGAGCGCAGATTTCTGCGTTGGCAATAGGGTCCTCTCCTACCACCGCGCATAACCTCCGCTAGGATCAGAGCGGAATGTTATCGTGTTTCTTCCACGGGTTCTCCAACACTTTGGTCCGCAATTTCCGAAGCCCAAGGGCAATGCGGCGGCGCGTGGAATGCGGGTGGATCACCTCATCGATATATCCGCGCGATGCGGCCACAAATGGGTTGGCAAAGCGGTCTTCGTATTCTTTGGTTTTTTCCGCGATCTTTTCCGCATCGCCGCGATCCTTGCGGAAGATGATCTCCACCGCACCTTTCGCGCCCATCACCGCGATTTCCGCTGTGGGCCATGCATAATTGAGATCACCGCGAAGGTGTTTTGACGCCATCACATCGTATGCGCCGCCGTATGCTTTGCGGGTGATGATGGTGATTTTGGGCACGGTTGCCTCAGCATAGGCGAACAGCAATTTCGCGCCATGTTTGATGATGCCGCCCAATTCCTGAGACGTACCGGGCAGGAAGCCGGGAACATCGACCAAGGTGACAATCGGAATTTCGAACGCATCGCAGAACCGCACAAACCGGGCGGCCTTTTTGGATGAATTGATGTCGAGCACACCGGCCAGAACCATCGGCTGGTTCGCGACAACACCCACGGTGCGCCCTTCGACCCGGCCAAAACCACAGATGATGTTCGCGGCGTGACCCGGCTGAATCTCAAAGAAATCGCCGTCATCCAGTACCTTCGAAATCACCTCATGCATATCATAAGGCTGGTTCGCATTGTCCGGGATCAACGTGTCGAGCGACACTTCTTCGCGGTCCCACGGATCATTTGTGGGGACCACAGGAGGATCTTCGCGATTGGACAGGGGCAGGTAGTCATAGAACCGGCGGGTTGCCAACAAAGTCTCTATATCGTTTTCAAACGCGATATCGGCCACGCTAGTCTTGGTGGAATGGGTGATCGCGCCGCCCAATTCTTCCTGTGTCACTTCTTCGTTGGTGACCGTTTTCACCACTTCGGGGCCGGTGACGAACATGTAAGAGCTGTCTTTCACCATAAAGATGAAATCGGTCATCGCTGGGGAATACACCGCCCCGCCCGCGCACGGTCCCATGATCAAACTGATTTGCGGCACGACGCCGCTGGCCAAGGCATTGCGTTGGAACACTTCGGCGTATCCGCCAAGACTGGCGACGCCTTCTTGAATCCGCGCACCGCCGGAATCGTTGAGGCCGATTACCGGCGCACCAACTTTCATGGCGGTGTCCATCACTTTACAGATTTTTTCCGCATGCCGTTTGGACAACGATCCACCAAAGACGGTGAAATCTTGCGAAAAGACATAGACCAACCGGCCGTTGATCGTGCCCGAGCCGGTTACAACACCATCGCCGGGAATCTTTTGCTCTTCCATGCCGAAATCGACGCAGTCGTGTTCGACATAGGTGTCGACCTCTTCAAAGCTGCCTTCGTCCAACAACACGTCGAGCCGTTCGCGGGCGGTCAGTTTGCCTTTGGAATGTTGAGCATCGATCCGCTTTTGCCCACCACCCATTTTGGCGGCTTCGCGACGGCGTTCCATTTCAGCAATATTGGCAGACATTCAATCAGGCCCTTTGGCATTGTTGCACACGTGACAAGTCCGTTGCCGGACCCTAGCCGCAGGGTCAACGTATCAAAAACGCTATTGTCGCGGTGTTTTAATCCGCATCCGCCGCATGGGGCGTTGCCTCGTCGCTGGGTCGATATTCCAAAATGTCGCCCGGCTGACAGTCCAATTCGTGACACAAAGCCTCCAAAGTTCGATACCGAACGCCTTGCACTTTGCCTGTTTTCAACAGCGACAAATTGGTGTTGGAAATGCCAATCCGCTCGGCCAGTTCTTTCAAACTGATCTTTCGTTTGGCCATCATCACGTCAAGATTTGTGACTATCGGCATTACACCACACTTTCGCTATCATTGCGGTACGCGGTTCCCGTTTTGAACGCCTCAGAAAACAGCAGCGCCAAACCGCCCAATGCGAACGTAATGATGGGCGGATCATAATGCAGCCAAATATTCGTCGCCCCCTGCACATCCCACGACAATGATGGGTGCAAGACAGTCCCATCGACAGGCGTCACAGCGGCAAGGATAGCGGGTTGGAGAACCAGCGCCTGCACCACGGATAACGCGCACACTGTAAGCAGGATGTGTCCAATTTTCCTAAGCGCTTGTGCGTTTTCGGCGTTGATCAATTCGCCTTGCGCAAAACCGGTTAGAACAGAACGAAGCACCATCAGTGCAGCGATAAAAAGCGCAATTGTCGCGAAGGAAAAGCCCAGATCGATCGCGTGCCAAAGCGGCTGATCCGAAATTTGCAGAGTGCCGTCCGTGAAATTGACCATCGCGCTATCACTCATCGCCATTTCAAGGCCATAGGCTCCCGCCTGAACCGGCCATTGCAGCACGCCAAAATCCCCATTCAACGCGGATGCCGTCGCCCGGCCGATCAAAAGGAAAGCGGCGATAAAGAACAAGGCGATCACCGCCTCAAGCACAAATCGGATGAATTTTGCAGACATCATAAACTCCCAGACCTCAATCTGGGAGCGTTGATAGCGTCGAAATTTCATAAAACAACATGTATTTTATGTTTTACATAAATTTCTTACTGCATATCAAAATTTCAACGTCACACTACGAGCCAAAGAAGGCGATAGGGATTCCGCCCATCTCAACGCCTTCGTCATACCGATATTCGCTTCATTCCGATCTTTCTCAAGCGCTTCGACAATCTGCCGTGCGCATTCTTCGGCGGGCATTTTCTTCATCGGATTGCCGTCGTTCATTTGCGTATCAACAACGGGAGGCAATGCCTCAATCACGCGCACCGCCGTCTCTTTTAGCTGTTCCCGCAAGGACAGGGTGTAAAAGCGCAATCCCGATTTGGTCGCACAATAGACCGGCTGACGCGCGGCGGGAGAAATCGCCAAACCGCTGGTCACGTTTACGATGGCGGAGGATGGGCGCGACTTTAGCGCATCGATCAAACCAGCAATTAGACGGATTGGGGCGTTCAAATTGGCATAGATCGCAACATCGGCCGCGTCCGCATCCACTGCACCTTTACGAAAATCGTGATCGACCAATTGTCCAGCATTGTTCAACAAGACATCCAAGGGACGATCGCCCCATTGCGCGATAAGGGCATCAACCCCGGCCGCGTTGGATAGGTCCGCGGCCATTGTTTCAAACCCCGCCGCTTCCATCGCGGCGATCCGTTCGGGATTGCGCCCGGTCACAACAACGTGAGCGCCCTTATCCTTTAATTGCAGCGCAATCTCGCGGCCAATGCCGTTGGTCCCACCGGTCAGTAAGACACTCTTTTCATTCAGATTCATGATTATTTGATCAACCCATGTTCGGCCAAGCTGCGCAGCGTGTCTTCCAACGTCTGCTCAGCGGCAATGTAGTCAAAGCCCAAGACCTGGGCCGAGTGTGAACCATCGACATCGCGCGTTTTGCCAAGCTCGCTTTTCAACATCTTCATCTCGTTCAAGAATGGCGACAGCAATTTAACCAGAAAATCGGGCATTGGCCGCGTGGGCGTCTTTCCCGCAAGCTCAGGCGCGCGGGCACGCAATGTGGCGGCCATGTCGCGCATCCACATGAACTTTTCCTGCAAAGGGAAACGGCCATCGCGCACCGTGTCATCGGGCAATTCCAACGCCGCAAAATGCGCCCGCACAACATCGCGCACATCGACTACGCCAATACCCATATTGGGCGCCAACGGGATCGATCCATCGACCATCTTTTGAACCATCTCAATCGATGTCGACAAATCGTCATTCGCGATCGGTCCGAAAACGGCGACCGGATTGATCGAACAGAACACCATGTCTGGTGCGTTCTGCGCGACCCATGCACGTGCCTCTTTTTCCGCGATGGTTTTGGATTTTGCGTATGCGGCCACGCTGGGGGACGCCGCGTCGGTCCAGTCGGAATGATCGAAGTGCTTCTTTTCCAACGGGTGACCATAGGCTATCGCGGCGGCCGAGCTTGTCAAAACGAACCGCTTGACCCCCGACCCATCGGCAAAGCGCAACGCCCGCAAGGCACCTTCGCGCGCAGGGACAATAAGTTCATCGTCGTTCTTGGGTGCAGCCAAGGGAAAGGGAGAGGCCACATGCGCAACCGCATCGCATCCAGCGCACGCTTCCGCCCACCCTGCATCGCTTTCCAAATCCGCTTCGAATACTGCAAGCCGTTCGCCCGCATCGCCCCAACGCGTGCGCAAACGCAGCTCGCTTTTGGCTTTGCTGCGCACGGTGGTGTGAACCGTTTTACCGGCGGCGAGCAATTGATCTATAAGCTCGCCGCCAATATATCCGGTCCCGCCGGTTACCAAAATTGTGCTCGACATCTTGCTTTCCTACTCCCCGTTCGACGGGAGCGTAGTCGGGCCAGTTGCAAAGCGCAATTTACTTCAGGAGCACCAACTCTTCGGCCATGCTGGGGTGAATTGCGGTGGTTGCATCGAAATCGGCCTTTGTCAGCTTTGCTTTGATCGCGACCGCCGCCGCCTGAATGATCTCCGCTGATTCCGGACCAATCATGTGCAGGCCAAGAACCTGCCCCGTTTCGCCATGGCACACCATCTTATAAAGCCCGCGTTCCATCCGGTCCGAAAAGATGTTTTTCATCGGACGGAAGTCGGACGTGTAGACCGCAATATCGCCATGCTCTTTGCGCGCTTCGGCTTCGGTCAGACCAACCGACGCGATCGAAGGTTGTGAGAACACCGCACTAGGGATGCATGAATGGTCCACGGCGCGTGGATTGTTCCCAAACACCGTATCGGCAAAGGCATGCCCTTCGCGGATGGCCACCGGGGTCAATTGCACACGGTTGGTCACATCACCGACGGCATAGATGCTGTCACAGCTGGTCTTGCTGTAGGCATCGACGAGGATTTCGCCGGCTTTGCCTAGCTCAACGCCCGCCGTTTCGAGGCCCAGACCTTCGCTGTTCGGTTTGCGTCCAGTGGCGACCAAGATTCGATCAACTTGCTTGGTCACGCCATTAGTAAGCGTCACGGTGAACGATCCATCATCGTTCTTCGCCACGCTATCAACGACAGTGCCCAATTGCAGGTCCATGCCGCGCGCTTTCATCACAACCGGCAATCGATCAACGATGTCCGAATCGTAAGTGCGCAGGATCGTATCCGTGCGATTGACCAGTGTAACATCACCGCCCAATGCGTTGAAAATACCGGCGAATTCTACGGCAATATACCCGCCGCCCAACACCATCAAACGTTGGGGGAATTCTTCGACATGGAAAATCTCGTTGGACGTGATGCAATGTTCATTGCCATCAAATTCGGGAAGCATCGGCCACCCACCCGTTGCAACGAGGATCTTCTTCGCCGTGATTTCTTTGCCCGATGCAAGCCGCACGGAATTGGGCCCGGTGATGACGGCGCGTTCGGAATACACCTCGACCCCGGCATTGCCCAATGTGCCGTCATACAGCCCTTCGAGGCGATCGACGTCGCTGTTCACGAAATCGCGCAGCGTCGGCCAATCAAAGCTCTTTTCGCCTAGGGTCCACCCTTTATGCGCCGCATGGCCCAATTCTTCGGCGAACATGGAAGCGTAAACCAACATCTTTTTGGGCACACAGCCGCGAATAACACAGGTGCCGCCCATCCGGTATTCCTCTGCGATGGCGACTTTTGCGCCATGCGAGGCCGAAATACGGCTGGCCCGGACACCGCCGGAACCGCCACCAATTGTGAAAAGATCGTAGTCAAATTCGGCCTCAGCCATCGCTCAATTCCCTTCCTATACAGGGATCAGCCTATGGCCTTCTCCCCGTGAATTGCCAACAGCAATACGGGAGAATGGAGGGGTAAGTTACACGTCGCCAATCAGCTTTCGAGGAATCGCCCGTAATCGCGCAACAATTCCGACGCTTTCATATTCTCAAGCGTGATCCGGCTTTCATCTTCGATCCCGGTAAGACGATAGATCAGCCGCAAAATTGCCTTTTGCTGCGTCGGGCTGATGTCGACAAGGCTGACGAGCATATCGGGATTGTCGTGTTCCAATTGATCGAACAGCATGGCGACGTTCATCGGATCAAACCCAAATCCCAAAAAGCCAAGCCGTTTGCCGCGCGACATTTCCGACCGCAGATAGGATTGGAATTGACGCGAATTGGCACGTTGGCTGGCGGTATAGATCCGTTTTGACAAACGCACGATGTTGTCGGGATCGGTGTCCCCCCAAACCGCGCCATATTCCTCATCCCCCTGCCACGGCAGGCGGCCAACAACGCCATAGGGATGCACAATACGCAGCCGGTTCGCGACCAGTTCATTGGCTTCGTCGATGGTCATGCCAAAGGCGCGTTGAACCACCCATGGCAGGTAATGTTCAATTGCGCGGTCATAATTGAAACACACGATCGAAAGCTTTTCAAAAGCCTCTTCGGCCCGAGCGCGCGGGACGCCTTTCACAATCAATTGACCCAATTGGAACAACCAATTGTCGGTCCCCCGCAACGGCAGCTCACCCGAGGCGCGCGGTTCAACCGCCATGGTCGATTTCGATTCCCCTTGGAGCGTGTAATACACAATCGCCAATTTACCCGCGGCAAGCACAGCCGGATCGTGGCCATATTGTTCGAGGATCGCGTCGATCGACGTGCTGACCAAAGTCGCATCGCGGATCGCCATCGCGCCCGCGACCAATTCGTCATAGGTCATGTCGAGTTCGCCGGCGACACGTTGAAACAGGATCGAAAAATTCACCAGATCCCGGGACTTTACCTCGGAATCGAGACGTTCAAATTCAAAGCCACCGGCAATCTTTGACAAAAGATCCGGCCCATCGGGCATCTCAATCTCGCGATTGGCCCCAGCTCCTACAATCAGGGTGGTATCAGTTCTGATCATGGGAGCGGTCGGCCTCTTCGTTAACGGTGATCGTCACTTAGAGGCCGTATGCTTAATTTTCGCTTAGAATTGATCGCGATATTGCGAAAAAATCCGGATGGTCTGCCGCGTCAATAGGCCGGGATAGCGGGCTTAACGTTGCCCGCCGCCCCCGCCGCCCTGATTGCCGCCACGACCACCGCCGCCGCCGCGCCGCCCGCCAGGACGACCGCCACCGGGCCGACCGCCACCAGGGCGACCGCCGCCGGGACGGCCACCGGGTTTACCGCCCGGCTTTCCCTTACGATCAGGGTGTTTGACACCAGAGTTTTTCCCGCCCTCGCCGCGCGGCTTGCTAGCGCCGGTTGGGCGCGGTTTGATCCGCTTGCTCGACACGCGGTTTTGCCCACGTGGTGCCGGTTTTGTCGGTCCGACCCCTTCGACAACCGCACGGAAATTGTCCGGCAAAGGCAGTCGGTCCAATTCTGCGCCTGTCGTCTTTTGAATATCCTTGAGATAAGCGCGCTCATCCTCGGCACAGAACGCGATTGCAACACCATCTTTGCCGGCGCGCGCAGTCCTTCCGATGCGGTGCACATATTGTTCGGGCACATTGGGCAATTCATAATTGATGACGTGGCTAACGCCCGGGATGTCGATCCCGCGCGCGGCAACATCGGTCGCGATTAGGACATTCGTTTTGCCCCGACGGAATTCATCCAACGCGCGCTGACGTTGCGGTTGCGATTTGTTGCCGTGGATTGCGTTGGCTTGGATGCCGCGCTGGCTTAGCTTTTTCACAACGCGATCCGCGCCGTGCTTCGTACGGGTAAAGATCAATATCCGTTCAAGTTCCCCCGGCGTTTCGTGCCGGCCCGACAGGATCATTTCGAGCAATGCTTGCTTTTCATCCTGTTGAACCATGAAGAGGAATTGTTCGATCCGCTCGGCTGTCGTGCTTTCCGGAGTGACCGACACTTGGACCGGGTTTTTGCAATATCCGCTGACCAATTCCTTGATCGATTTCGGCATCGTTGCGCTGAAAAAGAGCGTTTGACGGTTGTCTGGCACCAATTTGTTGATGGTGCGCAATGCGTGGATAAAACCAAGATCAAGCATCTGATCGGCTTCATCCAAGACGAGCACCTCGACTGAGCCGAGATTGAACGCTTTTTGATCGATCAGGTCGAGCAAACGGCCCGGCGTCGCGATCAAAATATCGGTGCCACGGTGCAGTTTGTTGCGGTCTTTGTTGACCGATGTACCGCCGACGATGGATTGCACTTTCAATCCTGCAAGCGCGCCGTAATCCTTTGCGCTGGCAGCGATTTGCATCGCCAATTCACGCGTCGGGGCCAGCACCAGCATACGGCAGGATTTGAATGGAATGTTGTTGTCCGATGCGCGCAACCGATCGATAGCAGGCAGCATGAATGCCGCCGTTTTACCGGTGCCAGTTTGCGCAATGCCCAACAAATCGCGCCCTTCAAGAACGGGCGGGATTGCCTGTTCTTGGATCGGGGTTGGGGTCGAATACCCTTTTAGATCAAGGGCTTGAAGAACAGGTTGAGATAGACCGAGGTCCGAAAATTGTGTCATTGTGACTCGCAATATGTGCGACGCGCACGCGCCAATAGGGCGTGCGAAGCGCGGGGTTTAGGAACCGCCCGCGTGAAAAGGGAAGTAGGGAAATTTGGTACGAGGCGTAGCCGAGGCGGATCCGATCGGACCGGCCGCTTCACGCTGGCTGTAACGCCTCATGTGCGGCGCAAATGGGGGTTCGCCCCTTAAAAGTCAATCATCATCGTTCGAGCCGGGCGGGCCCCGCCGGGCAATCATCGAATTGTAATTGATGTTCATCTCATACTGGCCCGCCGTCGGATTGCCCGATGCGTCGGTTGCCGGGCTGAAACGCGAATAGTTCAATATGGGTCGGCACAGATCGATTTGGGTCGCCGCGCGGCGGAATTTTCGCTTGGTTTCGCAATGGGTCGGCGTGCCAATGGCGTCAACGGCGATGATAAAGGTCAATTCCTGCGACAAAATCCGTTGGCGAGATGCCGCACGCGCCAAAAGGTTTATGCCATCAAACGCAATCAATTCCGGCTCGGCTTTGCCCATCGGCGCGGCTTCGTCAGTCGGCTCGCCTTGCAAAGCCGCCGTAGATGCCGCCGCTGTCGCGGGTATCGCTGTTAGAGTTGTAGAAAGCGCCAATGCCGCCAATGGGTGAACCAAAAGCCGCTTGGCCGCCATATTAATTCAACCGCTCGTACATTTCGGCATAAGCCAACCGCGCGGAATATTCGCCAGCAACCGGAGTGCCGCTTTCATCATGCGCGGGTTCAAAAGTATGATGCTCCATCAACACGGCGCACAAACTATCCGACACGCGGCGCATCCGGAACGTTTCGGTCAATTCGCAACCGGTCGCATTCCCTTCGGCATCAACGGTCAAATTGTAAGCAATGTGCGAACGCCAAATGCGCAAGCGGCGCGAGGTCTTCATAAATTCAAAGTCGCCATCCCATGATACCAATTGCACGGGCATCGCGGTCATCACTTCTTCTTCGACGGCCACTTCAATGGCGCGCGTCGCAACCCGTTCTTCCAACTCGGTTTCTTGGATTTCCAAGGTCACTTCGTCTGATTGCGCCCCGTCCAATTCAGCCGGTTCTGCCGGGTTAAGCGCAAAGGCCGCGACAGGCGCCGCAAGAATGGCAAACAAAAACATAGCAGGTAAGGACCTTTGAAAACGAGCGGGGGAAGCTGCGACAGGAATGCGAAAATACGCAGTTTCGGTGAAAGTGCAAATCGGACTCTAATGCTGCGCCGCAGCGAAACTTGCATGCGAGATTGTACACATCAGAGTAACAGTGTTGCGATTGAACGTTGGTTTGCGTCGTGAATCGGGAGAATCATGCCAACCATGCTTAACAATCTGACATCAGACCAAAAACGTGATGGCCAATTGGAGTGAGCCGGGTTCATACCGCTCACACCGCTTCCCAAAATGGCGACGTGTGGAGGACAGTGCCGCCCACGACGCATATTCATATTTAGAGCCCCGAAGATGAACAGAGGTTGAAGCTCGAGAATCTCTAAACCTTAAGCCCAGCCGCCGCCATCAAAGCCAACGTGCTCGCGTCAAAGTCACCCTCACCGCTGTCGATCGATTTCGCCATGGCTTTGCCCAATTCGACACCGAATTGATCAAACGGGTTGATGCCCATCAACACCGCCGCGGCAAAAGTGCGGTGTTCATGGAACGCGATCATCGCGCCGAAAGTGGCAGCATCGATATCATCCAGCAAGAACATCGCAGAAGGACGGTCACCGGGATAATTGCGAGCGGGATCGTCCGATTGCTTGCCAGCCATCAGCGCCGCCCCTTGCGCAAGGCAATTCAACAACAAATTGCGATGATGCGCCGGGTCCAATTCATCGCCGGGTGCAACGGTTGCGATGAAATCGACCGGGATCAAATGCGTCCCTTGGTGCAGCAATTGGAACACGGCGTGTTGAGCATCGGTGCCCACCCCGCCCCACGTTACCGGCGCGGTGGGTTGGGTGATGGGCCCGCCATCGGCACGAACGCTTTTGCCGTTCGATTCCATTTCCAGCTGTTGCAGATAGTCCGGCAGCAAAGCGAGGCGTTCGTCATACGCGAACACCGCGCGTGTCTGACACCCGCGAATACGCGTGTAATACAGATCACCGAACGCGGCGAGCAAAGGCGCATTGGTCCGCCCATTGGCCCCGCGGAAATGTGTATCGATCGCCTGGGCGCCCGCCAACATCGCTTGAAAATCTTCCATACCCACGGCCAAAGCGACCGGGAAACCGATGCTGGACCAGAGTGAATAGCGGCCACCGACGCTTTCGGGAAACGGCAGGATGCGTGTTTCATCCACGCCAAAATCCACCGCACCTTGCGGGTTTGCGGTCAGGGCGACGATCCGACCCGAAGGATCATCCACTTTGTTATCCGCCAACCATTTTAGCGCGCTGTTCGCGTTGGTCATGGTTTCGGTCGTTGTGAAAGTCTTGGATGCCACCGCGATCAACGTGGTTTCCGGGTCACAGGCGGCAAACGCTTGTTCTAGCGCCAGGCCATCGATGTTCGAAACGACATGGACATCAACCAGTTTCAAATCGCGGGTCAACGCATCCACCGCCAAGGCAGGTCCCAGCGCTGATCCGCCAATGCCGATATGGATGAGGTGTTTGATTGTGCCCAACGCCCCTTCGTGGATCGCTTCGACCAACATTCCCATCCGCGCCAGCAACGCTTCGGCTTCTTCGACGTCCGCTTCGGTGCCGCTGCCGCGCATTGCGCCATGAGTTGCGGGTCGCCCTTCGGTGGGGTTTACAATGCCACCATCAAACAACGCATCACGCGCCGCATCGAAACCGGCGGTCTGCGCCAAATCTTCGAACACATCCAAGGCCGCATCGTCCAGATGGGTCTTTGACCAATCCAGCAACATCCCCAATTGCCCCAATTCGCCCAGATCCGCGTCGATCCGTTGGCTCATTTTGGCAACGCGATCGCCATCGGCGGCAAACAGGTCAGAAAGCGTGGTTTGCGGCAATTTTGCCAGCCGCGTCCAAGCGTCAGTGATTTTTGTGTGATCAGTCATTGGGCAAACCCCTTTGCGCAAACTGTAGCCGCGAGTAAGGGGAGCGGTGATGAATGTTAAGACCCAATCTCTGTCGCCCTCTCCCGCGTCCCCGGATAATGCGCCCAATACCGGCGCAGGCCCCGATGAATCAGGGGAGCAAAAAGAGAGCTTTGCAAGCTTTCTTTGGTTCCTTTTCAAACTGCTATTGGCGGTTTTGATCTTCCGCAGCTTTATCTTTTCGCCCTTTTCCATCCCATCGGAAAGCATGCTTCCCCGGCTTTGGAACGGCGATTATCTGCTTGCGGCGAAGTGGCCCTATGGCTTTTCCAGCTATTCGCTGCCCTACAGCGCGCCGTTGATCCCCGGCCGGGTTCTGGCGACGCAGCCGGATCGCGGCGATGTTGTAATCTTCAAACATCCGATCGACAAAACCGATTACGTGAAACGCGTGATCGGATTGCCTGGCGATAGCATCGCGATGGTCGAAGGGCGCATTTTGTTGAACGGCGAAATGATTGAACGCGAAGCGATCGACGATTTCGAAATCCCGCTTTCCATCAACACATCGTGTGCGTGGGGCGGGCAAGAGGCCACCAACGACGCCGGCGAACAGGTTTGCCGGTACACACAATTCCGCGAAACTATACCCGTTGATGGGTCATCGAACGGCCGCCAATACACCGTCTTGGATTTTGGCAACACGCCCGCCGACAGTTTTGCCCCGACGGTCATCCCCGAAGGGCACATGTTTGTCTTAGGCGACAATCGAGATAACTCCCGCGACAGCCGGTTTGAGGCGCGCTCCGGCGATGCGGTTGGCATCGTCCCTCAGGCCAATTTGGTCGGAGAAGCGACGATCATCATGTGGTCCACCGATGGCAGCGCGGAATGGATCAAGCCATGGACATGGTTTACCGCCGCACGTTGGAGCCGGATTGGCAATGGATTGTGATCGCACCCCAATGATCGGAACAACACGATGAACGAGTTGCCATCAGAAACACGCGATTGGTTGACCGCAACCGGTTTCACCGTCCGCAACGAAGAGGTGTGGGTCGAAGCTTTGACCCATGGCAGTTTCAATTCCACCGCCCCCAATGCGCGCTCTCACGGCAAAGGCGCCGACTACGATGCCGATTATCAACGGTTGGAATTTTTGGGCGACCGGGTTTTGGGTCTATCCGTGGCCAGTTGGTTGTTCGGCGACAGCACCGGGCAAGAAGGAAAATTGTCCCAACGGCTCAACGCATTGGTCAGCGGCGCGACTTGCGCGCGGATCGCACGATCCATAGGCACATCGGACCACATCCGATTGGGCAAACAGGCCCGCGAGGACGGCGGCGCCGACAGCGACAATATCCTTGGCGATGTGATGGAGGCGTTGTTGGGCGCCAGCTTTGTCGAAAATGGATACGACATTACGCGCGATTGCGTCTATCGGCTTTGGGCCGGCCAACTGGATGGCGATGCGGGCAAATCAAAACACCCCAAAAGCGCGTTGCAGGAATGGGCTGCGGGCAACAAACGCGCCATGCCAGAATACGCCATCATTGAACGCAGCGGTCCGGATCATGCGGCCCGGTTCACCGTTGAAGTGAGCATACATTCGGTAGGCGCCGCAAAGGCCACCGCCACAAGCAAGAGCGAAGCGGAAAAGCTCGCTGCGAGAGCATTCTTGGAGGAATTCGGTTGAACGTGAATACGGTGAATGAGTTGGGCGACGCGACCGATGATACGAAATGCGGTGTCGTCGCGATTATCGGCGCGCCCAATGCAGGCAAATCCACATTGGTGAATGAATTGGTCGGCCAAAAAGTCGCCATCACCAGCGCCAAGGCGCAAACCACGCGCGCCCGTATGTTGGGAATTGCGTTGCATGGGGAACCCAAACACGACGTTCAGATGATCCTTGTCGACACGCCCGGTATCTTTGAACCGCGCCGCCGTCTGGATCGCGCTATGGTTAGCGCCGCTTGGGAAGGTGCGGAAAGCGCCGATGCAGTGTTGTTGATCGTCGACCCAATCAAACAACGGCGCCACGAGTTGATTCCGCTGCTCGAGGCGTTGGAAAAACGGCCTGAGAAAAAGATCCTCGTCCTCAACAAAGTGGATCGGGCCAAGAAAGAACCCCTCCTCGCGCTGGCACAGGAATTGGGCGAACGGATCGCGTTTGACGAGGTGTTCTTTGTCTCCGCGCTTACCGGTGACGGTGTGTCCGAAATGAAGGAAGCCTTGGCGAAATTGATGCCCGCGGGACCATGGATGTATCCCGAGGATCAGGTTTCCGACGCATCAGAGCGCCTGCTTGCGACCGAGATCACCCGTGAACAGCTTTATGCTCAGCTTCACGAAGAATTGCCCTATGACGCCGCGGTGCGCCCGGAAAGCTACGAAGTGCGCAAAGACGGCAGCGTCGAAGTGCGCCAGCAAATCGTGATCGCCCGCGACAGCCAAAAACCCATCGTTCTGGGCAAAGGCGGGCAGCGCATCAAAGCCATTGGCGAAGCGGCCCGCGCGGAACTGGCCGAAATTTTGGGCGTAAAGGTGCATTTGTTCCTTCACGTCAAAGTCAGCGAAGGATGGAGCGAAGACAAAGAAGTGTTTGAAGAAATGGGGCTGGATTGGGTTAAGTGACCGTTTGATCGGGACCGTTTCAACCGTTCACAAACACCTTGACCAAGCGGACATAGCGAACGGCATGGCCATCCGTGCCGATCATCGGCGCAATCGGGACAGTCAGCAAAAAATCGCAGACAGCTTGTTGTGAGGCGGTGTCTGCAATGTCCGGCGACAAAGCAATTTCGCAATGCGTGATTTGCCCGTCCGTTTCCACTTCGACCAATGCACTGACCATCCCGGCAACCTGAAGGTTTGGCAGTGGCAACATCATGTCCGGATATTCCGTAACCGATCCTGCATCGCGTTCCGCACCAGGGAATCTGGTGACACGAATGCCCAAAACACCGTGGATCGGCCGTCCCTCACGATCGCTCGCAGCTTCGACCTTCAATCTACGGAATTCACGGCACAATTGCCTAAAGACGCGCTCGCTTCCTTCGGAATGCTGCGTCGTGCATTCGAACACATCGCCGGATTGATCGACAAAAATGAGCGCCTCTGTCGACCAAGATGGATTCGTGCTTACAACCGGCACTTGGTCCGTCGCGCGGTGAACGTCTTGTGGGTCGACCGAAGGTAAGGCCAACGCGCCCGCCGCTGCCAAACCGATCATCATTGAAGCGACCATGCTTTCCGCCCCTACCGCTTCTTAGCGATCTTGATCTTCTGCTGTTTGGCAAAGCTCTTGGTTGAATCCTCGCTGCGGCCCAATGCCTTTGCGATCTGTTTCAACCCCTGCCCCTTTGACGCGAGCAGTTTCAACCGCCCCGCTTCTTCGGCGTTCCACGGTTGTTTGTGACGTTCGAAATGTTCTTTGCCCATGGCATGCCCTTTAACGGGTGCACAGCCAATTGGCGAGAGGACTAGTCGACCTCAAGCCGCTCCAACTTCGCTCGAAGAGCCGCCTCGTCGAACGGTTTGACGATGTAGTCATCCGCGCCGGCTTGAATCCCCTCTTGGATGTCCTCGACATGCCCTTTGGACGTGCAGAACACAACGGTCGGGGGATTAGGCGTCGGAATGGCTCGCAAAGCAGTGACAAATTCCAGCCCGTCCATCTCTGGCATGTTCCAATCGGTCAAAACCAGATTGGGCATGCCGCGTTTGCACCGGGCCAAAGCCTCCATGCCGTCCTGCGCCTCAACCGGAACGTAGCCCAGGCTGCGGGCGATTTTCGACGAAACTTTGCGGATAACACGGCTGTCATCCACGATTAGACAGGTTTTAACCGGTGCCTGTTGAACCTCTGCAACCGGCGCGCCATCGCGCAACGCCTTGGCCGCGCGAACAATGGCATCGACATCTTGCGATCCTGCGCCATGGGGCGCTGGCTCTGCAATCGTGATCGATTGCTCCGCCGCGTGCTGTTTTGCGCGTTCTTGACGTTCAAGATCGGCCGCGCGCTTGTGCGCGCCCGTTGTGCGTTTGATTAGATTTTGAATGGCTCGGCCTCCCCGGCAAGCGAGGCAAATTGACTTTCCGTGCCCAGATCATGCGCGGCGTCTTCGTGATCATACGCGCCAATGGGTTCGGGTTCGGATTCTGGTTGCGGATGCGTTTGCGGCGCCTGCGTTGCCATGGGATGCATGGCTGGCGCGGTTGGTACGGGCGCCACAGGTACGGCGGGTTCAACCGCAACGTGCGAGTGCTGTCTCACGCTCTCATCGACAATATCGGCCTCGCCCGGCGTGATGCAAATGTGCAGATACGGCATCCATACATCGCCAAATTCGGCCTTTTGATACCACACATCCAACACATCGTAGCTGGCCCAAACCCCGTCAGGTTCACGCAACCTAATGCCTTCGCCAATGCGCGGCACTGCGGAAAAGCGCATGCGCTCCTGCGTTTGGTGTGTTTCGTTCTGAACTTCGATTTCAATCACAGTGTCGTCCCCAAGCTCCCGAAAGGGGATAGGGGATAATACTAAATGAAATGCGAACAGCGGTTAGGAATGCCGCCCATGGGCCGTTGGCGCGCCCGATCTTGGATCATGGGCCGCCTTTGGTTTATTCGGCCGCCTTTGTCGCAGCGGGCTTCTTGGCCGGTGCCTTCTTCGCTGTCGCCTTCTTTGCCGCTGGCTTCTTCGCAGCCGCTTTCTTAGGAGCTGCTTTCTTCTTCGGCGCGGCTTTCTTGCGCTTTTTCTTCGCCGGACCCTTTGCAGCGCGGGCATCGATCAACTCAATCGCTTGCGCGGCTTCGACGTCCTCAGGCTTCACATCTTTGGGGATGGTCGCGTTGGTCGTGCCGTCGGTCACATAAGGGCCGTAACGCCCCGGCATGACCTTGATTTCTCCACCGCTGGTCGGGTGTTCGCCCAGCGTCTTGATCGGTTCTGCTTTGCCGCGGCCGCCGCCTTTGCGATTGGCGGCTTCGGCCAACAATGTGACCGCCGCGTTCATACCGGTGTCGAACACGTCGCGCGTGCTGGTCAGCTTTGCGTATTTGCCATCGTGGCGCAGATACGGGCCATACCGCCCAATTGCGGCTTCGATGTCTTTCGTCGTTTCCGGGTGTGCGCCGATGATGCGCGGCAGGTCGAGAAGTTTGACTGCCCAATCCAAATCGAAATCGTCGAGGTCTTTGGGAATAGACGCGCGCTTTTTCTTCTCTTCGTGATCCATTTCGACATAGGGGCCGAAACGTCCCGATTTGCGGTGAATTTCCGCGCCGGTTTCCGGGTGAGTACCCATCAAACCGTCTTGGCCGCTATCTTCGCCATCCGCGCCCGGCTGTGCAAAGCGGCGCGTGTATTTGCATTCGGGGTAGTTCTGACACGCGATAAACGCGCCAAACCGGCCGCCACGAAGCGAAATCCGGCCTCCTTCGCGTCCCTCTGTTTCACAAAGCGGACAGTGACGGGGATCTTTGCCGTCTTCGCGTTCGGGGAACAGATAGTCGGACAGATACTCGTCCAAAACTTCGGTCACTTCACTCGGGAGCTTTTCCATGACCTCTTCGGTTTTGGGCTTAAAATCCTTCCAGAATTTGGCGAGCAGAGTTTTGTAATCTTCGCGTCCGTCGGACACGGTATCAAGCTCATCCTCCATCCCGGCGGTGAAGTCATAGGCGACATAGGTGGGGAAGAACCGTTCGAGGAAGGCCGTGAGCAAACGTCCGCTTTCCTCTGCAAAGAAACGGTTTTTCTCCATCCGAACATAGTCGCGATCACGCAGAGTTTGGATCGTTGAGGCGTAGGTGGATGGGCGACCAATGCCCAATTCCTCAAGCCGTTTGACCAAAGACGCTTCGGAAAAACGCGGCGGTGGCTGTGTGAAATGTTGCGTTGCTTCAACGGCTGTCTTCGCCGGAGCATCGCCCTCTTTCATCGCCGGCAACAGGCCGTCCTCATCTTCTTCCTTGTCGTCAAAGCCTTCCTGATAGACCGCAAGGAAGCCCGGGAATTTGATAACCTGGCCGGTCGCGCGCAGTTCGTGCTGACCGGTGGCGTCGCGCATAGTGACCGTGGTCCGCTCCATTTGGGCGGCGGACATTTGGCTGGCCATGGCGCGTTTGAAGATGAGCGAATACAGCTTTGCCTCATCGCCCGACCCGGCTTTATCCCGGCTGAAATTGGTTGGGCGGATCGCTTCGTGCGCTTCTTGCGCGTTTTTGGCTTTGGATGAATAAAAGCGCGGTTTTTCCGGCCGATATTCGGTTGCAAAGCGTTCTTCGATCGCATCGCGCGCGGCCATAATAGCGCTCATATCCATTTGAACGCCATCGGTCCGCATGTATGTGATCGCGCCCGCTTCGTACAAAGATTGCGCACACCGCATCGTGTGGCTGGCCGAAAAGCCCAGCTTGCGCGCGGCTTCTTGTTGCATGGTCGATGTGGTGAATGGCGGCGAAGGATTGCGCTTTAACGGCTTTGTCTCAACCGCCTCAACGGTGAACCGGCCTGCCTCGACGGCGGCCTTTGCCTCCATCGCGATGCCTTCCGCGCCCAGCGAAAGCTTTTCGAGCTTATCACCTTTGTACCGCACCAGCCGCGCATCGAACGCGGTCCCATCATGCTGCATTTTGGCGAGGACAGACCAATATTCGTCGGGTTTAAACGCCTCAATTTCGCGTTCCCGATCAACGATCAATCGCAAAGCGACCGACTGCACCCGTCCGGCCGATTTTGCACCCGGCAATTTGCGCCACAAAACCGGAGAGAGCGTGAATCCAAAAAGGTAATCCAGCGCGCGACGGCCCAAATAGGCGTCGATCAAAGGTTGATCCAATTCGCGCGGGGCACCCATCGCATCGGTCACGGCCTTTTTCGTGATCGAGTTGAATGTGACCCGGTCCACCTTGGTCGGCAACGCTTTGCGCTTCTTCAAAAGCTCTTGGACGTGCCAACTGATCGCTTCGCCTTCGCGGTCAGGGTCAGTTGCGAGAACGAGGCGCGATGCGTCTTTTGCGGCATCCGCGATCTCTTTGAACCGTTTTTGTTTGTCCCGATACAGTTCCCAATCCATCGCGAAATCTTCGTCCGGGCGCACGCTGCCATCTTTGGGCGGCAGGTCGCGCACGTGACCATATGAGGCGAGGACCTTAAAGTCGCTGCCCAGATATTTCTCGATAGTCTTCGCCTTGGCCGGCGACTCAACAATGACAAGCTGCATGGTAGAGGTCTGAAATCCTTACACGTGTACGTACACGCGAGGGTGGGCCGGGTTTGGGCGCTACGTCAACCCACCCTCTCGCGCATTTCGCAAGGCCTCTAGCCCGCTTGCTGCGGCTTGTCTTCCCCCGTCTCTACGCGGCTGGCCTGAAAATCGGGCGGTAGGACGCATCGACCCGCATCATATTGGCCAACGGCGCGCACAATTTCATTCTGCGACGGTTCAACCCGGCGTCCCGACAATTGGCTGTCGATGACACGGCGCAGCAAATGATCGAGCCGCGTGACTAGATAGCAATCGATCGCCGGTGGGGCGTGCGGATTTCCGATCCCGCTATCATCGGTGAGGAACGTGTAACGCGATTGAGTGACTGCAGCCATCGCCCGCATGACATATTCGGCCATATCGGCCACACCCGATGCGCCCACCGGGACGATGTGCACCCGTTCATTGCGCAGATGTTCTGCCGCCAGCCACGTTTTATCGACATCGCGATTGTGCGGCGGCGCATCGGCCACCAGCAACAGTGTTTTCACCGCGTCATCGCGCCAATCCAACCGCGCGGCGCGAATCATCGCATCCTGCATCGCTTCGGGATAATCGCCGCCGCCCATGGCGACTTGTTGTCCCAACCGGCCTTGTGCGCGGTCTACGTTACCGTCGAAATCGAACGTCCGCGTGACGAATTGATCGCCTTGATCGCGGTAGAACGTAAACGCCACCCGCACATCAAGATCGGAATGACGCGTTTCGAGCGCACCAATAATTGCCGTCAATTCGGTTTGGAGATAGGCGAGTTCATCCGACATCGAGCCGGTGACATCCACCACCACTGCCAGATCGAGTTTCTGTACAGCGGGCGCGGCGCGCCTTTGTGTGATGGATACGGTTTGCGCGCCCGGTTCATTCGACAAACGCACGGCGCGCCAATCGCTGCCCCCGGCCCGCACCCAGACATCATCGCTCAACCGGTCCATACCGGGGAAGAACACAGCGCGGCCATCGGCAACCGTCTTTAACGTGATCGAATTGCCGTCTTCGCACCGCACTTCGACCTCAGCAAAGGGTACGCTGCGCCCGCGCCGATCGCGCAATTCCACGGTCAACAAACGACCCGTATCGACATTGGGCAGGCTTTGGATTTGCTGACCAAGATTGCTCTTGCGTTTGTAATCTTCGTAAAGCTCTGGATTGAGCAGATCGTCGTGTTCACCCGCAGTCAGCAGACCCGATTGCGGTTGGGGTTGTGGTGGGCGTGGTGGGATCGGGCCGGGCATAGGCGGACGGGGTCGCGGCGGCAAAGACCGCGCAACCGCCGATCGATCAGCCCCTGCCGCTGCGCGGCTTCCGGTGACGGAGATCGTGTCACCACTGCCCGCTGCTTCGGCCGATGGCGGTGGAGGCGCGGCCACTGCCATGGGCGGCGCTGGCGCGGCCGATGAATAGGCTCTGCCCCCGCGCGGTGACGATGGTTTTGACTGTTGATTGACCTGTTGTTCATCACCCAGATCCGGCAACGCCGCAGGCCGACGGCAATAATCGCGACCTGACACAGGCGGCGGTACCGGCGCGATCCGGTCATTGGACAATTGGATCCGCGTGGTTGAACTCGCAAAACTTGGAATGGCGAAACCCGTCGCGGTTAAGCTGGCGCAACACGCCAAAGCGATCACACGTTTCATAACCTCTTCCCCTTCAATACCTTTGATTGGGAACGAGAATTATCCGGATCGCGATGAACCGTTTATGAGCATCGACGTGTCGTTTTGTTCAGGAGGAGGCAAAAATCTCTGTCATTCAAAGATTTGCGACAGGTCCTGCGTGTCATCTATCATCAAACGATAGGCCCCCACCGATAGGGCGGTGAAGATGATGGAGGATAGCAGTGTTTGGAACCCTTCGGCCAATACCATGCCCCAAGGCCCCAAAAGGGCAGACAACCCCGTCATAATCCCGGACACAACCAACAAGGCAATATACAAAATGACATAAGCGCCAAAGATCGACCATCCTCGACCGTCCGTCATGTCCCAACTTTTCCCAAACGCATCAAAGGACGGCCCTTCTTGCGAAAGGACAATCGGAAGCAATGGAGTCAAACGCACGATGAAAATTATCCCAGGGATAATTAAAAGCAGAAAGCCGATCCCAATCACGAGCCAAGATAGAATGGTTATGCCAATAAAGGGCAATAGCGTGTCAAAACTAGGCGATGTGGACCGATGAAACATCCCGGCAAGCAAATAGAAACTCGCCAGAATTTGGAATGCAACCGCGGCAAGCGCCCCAATTATTACGGTCGAGCCCGTCGCGGCCCGCGACCTGAAAACGTTCCAGACATCAGATCCGATAAAGCCATTTTCCGTCGCGCCGATCACCCCGAACATTGCGGCCGAAATCACCAAGATCAACGCCGAGTAAATCAAAATCACTTGCCAACTCTGTTGAATTTCATCGACCGTGACCGACAGTAAGCTGGCCAGATTTACTCTGTCGTTCATGGCATTATTCTCCCCAAAATTTCGTCATCAGTTCGGTCATTCGAAAACCGACACCATGTCGTGCCCCGCATCGTTAAGCGCGCGATACGCGCTCACAGAAACACCCATCAACAACAGGGGGAGTGTGTGCAAAAATGGCCAAATTAGCGGCCCCATCCTGCCATCATTGGCACCCCGTATGTTGAGCACAACCTGTTCAATTAACCCGGCGCCTGTGCCGCCGACCATAACGATGACGAACCAAATCAATCCGATGACGAACAACGCGACACCAATCGACATCACATTGTTATCGCTCAACGACCAGCTTGCGCCAAGAGCATCGAACAAATGGGTCTCCTCCGATACCAGAATCGCCGGGGCCATGACCCATTTCGTCATCAAGAGAAGGCCGGGAATGAAGAGTAACGTGAACCCCAGATAGAGCGGGATTACGAGCACCAAGGCCATGAAAAACAGGCTAAAAACCTTGAAACGCGAATCCACAATCATCCCGCCTCGCGTCAACATTTCGCGGTACAGGTAATATTGGCCGAGGAAATAGAGGATCGTCGCTGGGAACCAGCCCAGCTCTTCCCCCAAAGGAGCAAATTCGGCAATCACTGCGATGGCCGTGAACACGGCTAGGTAGATCCCAATTTCTTTCTTAATCCGCGCAAGTTCAATAAATGTGTTGGATATCAACGCGCCCGCGCTGATCTGTCGTAGTTGGATAAATGCCATGCGACCCTAACTGCCATCCTTAGAATTATGCACCGTTCAAACTCACTTTGCCCGCGCCATGCCGTTCCAGCGCACCGGACAATTCCAATTCCAGCAACGCCATTTGAACCGCCGCGCCGCTGCCCCCGGATTGACGGATCAATTCGTCAATCGCGATGGGCGCAGTGGACAACAATGCCTCTATCACCGCCGCATCTATCGGTTCGTTTGGCTCTGATGCATTGGGTTCGTAAATTTCGGATTCCTCGGCAACGCGATAGGTTGATCGCGGCGCGCCGGTGAAATCTTCTACCAATTCGATCACGTCTTGTGGCTCGCTGATCAATATCGCCCCATCACGGATCAATTGGTTGCAACCGTGCGATCGCGTGTCGAGCGGGGAACCGGGAATGGCCATCACTTCGCGTCCCGCCTCCGCCGCCAATCGCGCGGTGATCAATGATCCCGATTTGGGCGCCGCTTCGACGACCAATGTCCCGCTTGCTAAACCGGCGATGATGCGGTTGCGGCTGGGAAAATGGCGACCGCGTGGCTCGGTCCCCGGCGGTTGTTCGGCAATCAACAACCCTTCTTGCGCGATCCGTTCCTGCAATTCTTTGTGTTGAGGGGGATACGCGATGTCGATCCCACTGGCGATAACCCCGATGGTGCGCCCTCCGCCGATATCGGCGTCCACCGCGTTCAGTGCGCCTTCGTGTGCGGCGCCATCAATCCCGCGCGCCAATCCGGAAACAATCGTAAACCCTCGTTGCGCCAATTGCGCGGCGAATGTCCGGGCCAAGGTGACAGACGCCGCCGATGCGCTGCGTGCGCCAACAATGGCCACACAGGGTTGCGACGCCAATTCCAACCGGCCCCGACACGTTATGATCGGCGGCGCGCTGTCCAATCGGCTTAGCAATTCGGGGTAATCGGGTTGGTCATGAAACAGGTATCGCGCTCCAGCGGCACGAACGCCCTCAATCTCACGCTCAATCCGGTCCTTGGCGATGGGAGAATATCGCCTTTTCCCCCGCGCGCCCAAATCCGGCAACGCCTCGATCGCGTGGACAGCATTGCCGAACCGCGCAATCAACTGGCGATACGCAATCGGCCCAATATTTGGGGACCGCAACAGCCGGATCCGCGCAAACGCCTCTTCCTGTGACAAGGCGGCGGCCTCCGCTTGGTTCATTTTTTGCCGCCGATCTTCGGCTCCTCACCCTTGACCAATCGGCCGATATTTTCGCGATGGAGGTACACGATCAGGCCAGCAATCGCGGCCAGAACCGGGAAGTATTGCGGAAATCCAAACAAAGGCGCGGCTGCTGCGGCGGCGATAACGGCCGCCATCCCGGCCAATGATGAAATGCGGAAAATCAGCAACAGCGACACCCAAACCAAGGCATAGGCAAGCCCGATTGGCCATGCGAGGCCAAAGGCGACACCGGCATTGGTTGCGACACCCTTGCCCCCTTTGAATTTCAACCAAGCGGGATAGCAATGGCCGATCACCGCGCCGCCGGCGGCAAACGCTTTGGCGACCGCGCCGTTGTCCCCGGCCCAAATCATTCCGGCGGCCACAACCGGGGCAAGCCCCTTAAGCAGATCAAGCAGCAATGTGCCCGCAGCCAATCCCTTATTGCCGGTTCTAAGCACATTGGTCGCGCCGATATTGCCGCTACCGATGTTGCGGACATCGCCCAAGCCGGCCGCTTTGGTCAGCAACAAGCCGAATGGGATAGAGCCACAAATATAGCCCAACAACGCTGCTAATACCGGTTCCATCATATCCCCATTGCGCTTTCAAATTGCGACGCGGTTCCGTGCGCCATCTTTTCTTTTTCCAACGCCTAAGTAATACACTGCGTCTCGACAAGTTTTCAGATGATTAGGACCGATTATTTCTCACGCCGCGCCTTCTCCGGCTTCACCGTCCGAGGTCCATCCTGAGGCACCGATTTTGGTGTTTGATTCCGGCGTAGGCGGTCTTAGCGTGTACGACGAAGTGCATCGCGCCCTGCCCGATGCTCCGATCGTTTACGCCGCCGATTTTGCCGGATTGCCCTATGGCACCAAATCCGAGGCGGAAATTGCGGCCCGCGTGGCCGGTTTGCTGGGCAAAATGTCGGAACGGTTTGAGCCGCGCCTCATCTGTATTGCGTGCAACACAGCATCAACGATTGCACTGGGCATGGTGCGCGAGGTCATGGAAGTGCCCATCGTTGGCACGGTCCCTGCGATCAAACCCGCCGCTTTAGCAAGCCGGTCTGGTGTGATCGGGCTCTTGGGCACACAGGCGACCATTCGCCAAGCCTATGTCGATGATCTTGAACGCGAATTTGTGGTCGGCAAAACCTTGTTGCGCCACGCCGCGCCGGGTTTAGTCAACGAAGCAGAGCGGAAATTGCGCGGCGGCACGGTTGACCGCGGCGTTTTGGCAGAGGCGTTGAGAGGCGTTTCGACCGGCGAAAACGGCGCGATGATCGATCACGTCATCTTAGGTTGCACCCACTTCCCGTTGCTGTCGGACGAATTGAAAGACGTGGCGGTTGCCGATCTGGGTTGGTCTTCCGATGTCCAGTTTGTCGACGGCGCGGCCGGTATCGCCCGGCGCGTGGTGGATCGGTTGGCGGGTCAGCCATTTCAAAAATCGGGTCAAAACCGGTTCGTCGTCACCGGCCCTATATCCAATGCCGGGGGTTTGGAAAGCGCGCTTTCTTCGCGTGAATTCGCCCCGGCGCAAGCGTTCTAGACCTGCAAACCACTCGCAAAGATCGTGGTTTCAAAACCTCTCCATCGCGCCTAAATACCCCCAACGAAACTTTTGGGCCATGTTGGGGTTGTATGGTCTGTGCCGTGTCATTGCGGCCAATTCATTTCGGATTGTGAGAGCCTGATAAACGGGCCACCTTTTGCAAAAGGCGCGGTCCACAAAGACAAGAGCGTTTGACCAGTGAATTACAACCAGATTTTCGATTCAGCGATTGACCGTCTGCACGAAGAAGGCCGCTATCGGGTCTTTATCGACATCATGCGCAACAAAGGCGCCTATCCCAATGCGCGGTGTTTCCATGGTCACAATGGACCCAAACCCATCACGGTTTGGTGTTCCAACGACTATCTCGCCATGGGTCAACACGATGTCGTGATCGGCGCGATGGAAAAAGCGTTGCACGATGTGGGCGCGGGTTCGGGCGGCACGCGCAATATCGGCGGCAACACGCATTACCATGTCGAATTGGAACAGGAATTGGCCGACTTGCATGGCAAGCAAGGCGCGTTGTTGTTCACCAGCGGCTATGTTTCCAACGATGCGACCTTGTCCACTTTGGCGAAATTGCTGCCGGGTTGTGTGATTTTCTCAGATGAATTGAACCATGCCAGCATGATTGCCGGCATCCGCAATTCTGGGTGTGAGAAAAAGGTGTTCCGTCACAACGACATGGCACATCTCGAAGAATTGTTGGCCGAACAAGACCACGAAACACCGAAATTGATCGCGTTTGAAAGCGTCTATTCAATGGATGGCGATGTGGCCCCGGTTCACGCCATTTGTGATCTTGCCGAAAAATACAACGCGCTCACTTACATCGATGAAGTGCATGCAGTTGGCATGTATGGCGATCACGGCGGTGGCATTTCGGAACGCGATAACGCCGCGCACCGGATCGACATTATCGAAGGGACACTGGGCAAAGCCTTTGGCGTCATGGGTGGTTACATTGCGGCCGATACGCGGGTTATTGACTGCATCCGTTCCTACGCGCCCGGCTTTATCTTCACCACGTCGCTATCACCGGTTCTGGTCGCCGGGGTTTTGGCGTCGGTGAAGCACCTCAAATCCTCGAATGTCGAACGCAACGCTCATCAAAAGTCGGCGGCGACGTTGAAACTGAAATTCGCCGAAAGTGGGCTGCCCGTAATGGACAGCACGACGCATATTGTGCCGTTGATGGTGGGCGACCCTGCCCGCGCCAAAAAGATCAGCGACATTCTGCTCGCGGAATACGGCGTGTATGTTCAACCGATCAATTACCCCACCGTCCCACGCGGCACAGAACGCCTGCGGTTCACCCCCGGCCCGCATCACACCGATGCGATGATGGACGAATTGACAGAGGCGTTGGTGGAGATTTGGGATCGGATGGATATGGAACTGGCGCAGGCCGCCTGATCCGCCGACCGCGCCCAACCGGCTGCGCTGCATCATAATGGATAACTTGATCCGCCTCGTATGACCGGGCACAAGCCTCTCAAGCCGGACTTGGGAGGGTTGATTGGCCACTACATTTGATCGCACTACGCTCGACACGGGCATGCTTCGCATTGAACCGATGACGCCCGCAGTTGGGGCCGAGATCCTTGATATTGACCTGGGCGATGCAAACATCGCCGACAGCATCCCGCAAATCCGCGCAGCCTTGTTGAAACACGGCGTGATTTTCTTTCGCGATCAGGACCTGACTCAGGAACAGCATATCGCCTTTGCCCGCCACTTTGGCGAATTGGAGGTCCACCCCGCGACCCCCAAGGACCAACCAAACCCAGAAGTCCTGCGCATTTCCCATGGCCCCAATAGCCGAGGTCAGGAAAATTACTGGCATTCCGATGTGACATGGCGCGAGGAACCATCGCTGGGCTCGATCCTGTACGCACGTGAAGTGCCCGATTGCGGCGGCGACACACTGTTTGCCAACATGCACCTCGCCTATGAACGCCTGTCTGAACAGATGCAGCGTTTCTGCGAAGGGCTAACCGCGGTCCACGATATCAGCCGTGTTTTCGCCAAGCGTTTGGGCAAAACGCCGGAGGATTTGCATGATAAATTCCCGCCCATGCGCCATCCGGTAATCCGCACGCATCCCGAAACGGGCGAACGGGCAATCTACGTCAACACCGCCTTCACATCGCACATCGAGGGGTTGTCTTCGGCGGAAAGCCGTTGGCTGCTCGATCACTTGTATGCGACCGCCAAGGACGCCGAACTGCAATGCCGTTTTCGTTGGCGCCCGGGTTCCATCGCGTTTTGGGACAACCGTGTTTGCCAACATCTGGCTGTGTCGGATTATTTCCCGGCAAGGCGCATGATGGAACGCGTGACAATCGCCGGTGATAGGCCCTATTTCGAAGCCTGATTGTTTGACCCTCCTGAATTTCAAATCTGAAAGACCAATCCAACATGAATTATGATGACGTGGTGCTTGGACGCCGCTCTATCCGTGGATACCTTGATAAGCCCGTGCCGCAGGCAATTATCGAAGAAATCATCGCCCTTGCCGTACGTTCGCCCACATCGATGAACACCCAACCGTGGCATTTTCATGTGATCACCGGCGAACCTCTCGACCGGATCCGCAGAGGGAACACCGAACGCATTTTGGCCGGAGAGCCCGACAGCCGCGAATTTCGGCGCGGCGAACCGTTTGCCGGCGTTCATCGGGAACGTCAGATTGGCGTGGCGAAACAATTGTTCGGTGCCATGGGGATTGAACGCGATGATAAAGAGCGGCGTCAGGATTGGGTCCTTCGCGGATTTCGCCAGTTTGACGCGCCGGTCTGCGTCATCATCACCTATGACCGTGAATTGACGACAAGCGACGACACCGCCTTTGATTGCGGCGCAGCGACCACCGCTTTGGTGAACGCCGCATGGTCGCGCGGCCTTGGCTGTGTCATCAATTCCCAAGGGATCATGCAATCGCCCGTGGTGCGCGAACACGCGAACATCCCTGATGAACAGGTGATCATGAAAGCCATAGCATTGGGATGGCCCGATCCGGACTTTCCCGCCAATGCCGTGGTCAGCGAACGCAAAACCGTGGCCGAAGCGGCGCGGTTTGTCGGATTTGATTGAACGGCGCCGGCTTCGCCCGAAGTCAGACATGCTGTACATTTGGTGAATTTCGCAAATTGCAAAGGGATTGCCTGCGCAATTTGCGAAGATTCTCATTCTGTCGGTTGAGCCGCCAATAGCGCATCACACTATCTCATTGAAATACAAGGTTTTCTAATCTTGGCACGGTCCGTGCTGTGTCTGTGACAGACCTTTTGCGGAGTTTGTCGTGACATTTCGGACCCTCACCGATGACACAAACGTCTCTGCACCCCCTGAAGGGAGCGGGTGGTTCTTCTGGGCCCGCTCCCTTCCAACCCGGTGTTTGATCGCGCTTATCGTTTGTCTGGGAGGGATCGTCGCTTTTGACGGGCCCGCTCACGCGCAAGCCCGGTTCACCTGCACCGGCGACATCTATCAGGTGCAAAGCGGCCAATTGCGGATTTTCGACACCGCGACATCGACATACACCAATGTCGGACAACGCAGTTCTTCGTACAATTCTTTGGCCTACAACCCGAACGACGATTTCTTCTACGCCACGCGTTCCAGCGGCATTATCAGGGTCGATGCGAACGGCGTCGTGACCGACATGTTCGCCATTGGGTTCAATTCGTACATTGGCGACATCGATGATGCCAACAATATGTATTTGCGCCGATCCAACAACATCGTGATGCGGGTCAATTTGGCGACCCAACAACAAACCCCCATTACCCTATCGCAATCCTTGGCCAGCGGCGCGGCCGATTGGGCATTTGTGGACACGCCCCTTGGCCAAAGGTTGATCGCGCCGGGCCGCACGCAATTGTCTTTGATCGACGTGAACACAGGCGAGAATGTCGTTCGTTCCATCGCCGATTACCCCAATGAAGGGTCCAGCGGCGCAACATGGTCCGATGTGAACGGCCGGGTCTTTACGTTCCGCAACACAACGGGAAATGTGTATGAAATCCTTGACTATTTAACACCCAATCCGCGCGCTGTTTTGGTCGCGATTGGCGATCCCAGCAACAGCAATGACGGCAGTTCTTGCCGCAGGATGCCCTTCCCCAATTTCCCTCCAGTCGCCTATGACGATGCGTTCTCAACCGCGTTTCAAACCGCATTGGTCGACGTGAACGTAATCGCCGGCAGCGGCAACGGCGTGGACAACGATCCTGATGGGACGCCCATCACAGTCACCACCGATTTAATCAGCCCGCCATCCAACGGATCGGTCGAAATCGATGCTGACGGATCCTTTATCTACACGCCAGAGCCGGGTTTTTCCGGGGAGGACACTTTCATCTATGAAATTAAGGACCAATCCGGGTTGGTCGCACAGGCGACAGTCACAATCACGGTCACTCGCCCCCGTCTAAAAGTGCGCAAACAATCAAGCGTCCATCAACAATCCGCGGGGTCGGCCTTTTTCCTACCCGGCCATGACGTGATCTACGACATCGAAATATCGAACACAGGCGATCAAGAGGTTGACCCCGATACATTGGTTATCATTGATCAATGGCCTGCCGACGTTCGGTTTTATTTTGGGGACTTGGACACGGGCGGATCGGCAGAATTCATGGAAACCGACCCCGTCGCATGGCGCGACAACGGATCGGGATTGAATTTCAGCTTTGATCGCGATGTGCGGTTTTCCAGTTCCGACACCAAACCCAGTTCCATCGATCAATGCGGATACGAACCCCAATCCGGATACGATCCCAATGTCCGCTTTATCTGCATCATGCCCCAAGGCGCACTGCAACCATCCGGAAGCGCTAATTTCTACATGCGCGGCCGCATACAATAGGCCGGACGAATAAACGCCAAGGCGTTGGCGCTATCGAAGCGAGATGACGTTGTCGCTGGCCGTGGGTTGGCGTGACCCGTCGAAAAGGCTCATCATAGGTTCGTCGCTCACGATGACGCATTGCGCGTCGCCAAACCCGTTAAAACCAGTCTTCATCGCCGCGCCATACGCGCCCAACATCCCGATTTCGATGTAATCGCCCGCTTGGATATCGCCGGGCAATGCGAATGGTCCGGCCATGTAATCCGCGTCGTCGCAAGTCGGGCCGTAAAACGCAAAATCCTCTATCGGATCGCGCAGATCATCTTCCAACGCATTCACCGGGAACCGCCACGAAACATGCGCCGCATCGTACAACGCACCATAGGCGCCGTCGTTGATGTACAATTCGGATCCGCGCCGTTTTTCGACCTTCACGATCATGCTCGAATATTCAGCGGCCAAAGCGCGGCCCGGTTCGCACCACAATTCGGCATTGTAGGCGATGGGTAACGCTTCGTAGTGGTGATGGATGATCGCAAAGTAATCTTCGAGAGGAGGTGGCTCCATCTCAGGATAGACGCTGGGGAAACCGCCGCCAATGTCGATCATGTCGATCACGACGCTGGCCTGCGCAATTGCGGCGCGGGTGCGGTCGATCGCCTGAACAAAGGCAAACGGCGTCATCGCCTGGCTGCCAACGTGGAAACACACGCCCAACCAATCGCAATGCTGGCGCGCCTTTTGCAGCAATTCCGGCGCTTCAAGCAGGTCACAGCCGAATTTCGAGGCAAGCGACAATTCGGAATATTCGCTGGAAACCCTAATCCGCACGCACAGGCGTAAATCTTGCGCTTCCTCACCCGTTTCGGGGTCGCGGCATGCCTCTACGATCTTGTCCAGCTCCTCCATCGAATCGAGGCTGAACGTGACAACGCCGTGTTGGAAATACGCCTCTTTAATGGCACTGCGGGTTTTGATCGGGTGCATGAAGCACAGGTTGGCATCGGGCAGAATTCCCCGCACCAACCGCACTTCGGCGATGGAGGCCACGTCGTAATGCGTGATGCCGGATTCCCATAGAACTTGAATCAAATCAGGAGCCGGATTGGCCTTCACCGCATAAAGCACTTTGCCGGGAAACTTCTCGACGAAAAAGCGCGCAGCACGCCGCGCAGCATGCGGGCGATTAAGGATCACCGGCTCTTCAGGCGTTAGCGCCTGGGCTACAGTCTTGGCGTCAGGATATACGAGCAACTCAAGGGACCCCCAGAAGGTTTAGTTTCTGACCACATGATGTGGTTTGGGCTGCCTTGCGGTATGTGTCCCTTGGGGCAGCGGAAGCGCGCATATATAGCCGATGCGCGGTTTCGCAAACAAAATCGTTCAAAATGCTTGTTGGTTCCCGCACTTTTTTACCATTTGGTCAAAACCCGATTTGGGGCGCTTGATCGACCGTCCCGCGCTCGCTGTCATCCAATGTGTTGAAATCGGCCTGTTGAAAGCCAAACGCGCCGGCGAACATGATCGCAGGGAAGGCTTCGCGTGCGGTGTTGAATTGAGCAACGGCGGCGTTCAACGCGCGGCGGGCGGCGGCCAATTTGTCTTCGACATCGGCAAGCTCACGCTGCAATTCTTGGAAATTGCTGCTGGCTTTCAAATCGGGATAGGCCTCTCCCAAAGCCAAAAGGTTGTCGAGAGCGACTCGCAACCCTTTTTCGCTGCCGCTGTCAGGTTCGCCTTGTTTCGCGGTGTTGCGCGCGGCGATCACCGCTTCCAATGTGGCGGCTTCGTGACCGGCATACCCTTTGACGGTTTCGACAAGGTTTGGGATCAAATCATGGCGTTGGCGCAATTGTGCATCAATATCGGCTTTGCCTTGGCGCACGTTTTGGCGCAGCCCAACCAATCGGTTGTAAATGCCAATCACCACAAACGCGGCGATTACAACAACGCCAATCACAACAAAACTCAACATTCCCATTTGTTTGCCCCTCCTTTACCGGGCACATCTATAGTAGCGTTAAGAGGTTAAGGGAAAGGCCCAAGGATCGAAAGGCGATTGCGCCTTGATCTTTGGGCAATCTCTGGGGTGATCTTTGGGCCAAGGGGATGGCCATTATCCGGGGCAAAGGAACGACGATGGACGCTAATGTGCAAGGATTGATGCAGGGGCATCTCGGCCAATGGTTGGCCGATCAAGAATCCATGCGCGCGGAAGCAAAAAAGAAAGCGTTCAACCGCTGGTTCTATTCCGGGATCATCGCCCTGCCAATTTTGACCTTCGCGTGGTTTTCGGGATCATCGCTCGGTAGCTTTGGGATCCTACTGACCTTTGTCATTATTGGCGGGATAGCGGCATGGGGATACATGCCAATTTCCGAGGCGAAGCGCGCGATCAAAATTGGCATCAATTCCGCCATCGCACGCGAATTTGGCATTTCATACGAACACGATGTGAACCCAGGCAGCGAATTCGAAGCGGCAATGACCTATGGTCTATTGCCCGGATATGATCGCGACACTTTCGAAGACCGTTGGTACGGCTCGCTCGAAGGGCATGACTTCAACCTATACGAAGCGCATTTGGAGGAACGCCGCGGGTCGGGCAAAAACCGCCGATGGGTGACGGTGTTTCGCGGGGCTTTGGTCCATATGGAATTTGGCCGCGATTTCCATTCCACCACCCTGCTTCAACGCAAGGGGAAACACCGCAAATGGTTGGGCCTTGGCGGGCGGAAAGACCACGCCACGTTTGACGGGCATAGGCTGGATTACGTCGATCAGGTCCACCCTGATTTCGAAGACGTGTTCGAGGTGTGGAGCGATGATCAGGTTGAGGCGCGCGTGCTTATCCACCCATCCTATGTCGAACATTTGCTCGCCCTAGAACGCGCGTTTAACGGGGATGCCGTGCGCGCCCTGTTCAGCCGCGGCGAAGTCATTTTGGTCGTGGAAAGCGGCAATCTGTTTGAAAGCGGATCGATGGATGCGCGCGACGACGAGAACCGCGTCGCCGAAGCCACAGATCAATTTGGCGCAATGGCGCGATTGGCGTTGGCCATCAATCAGAACGAGCGCGGCAGATCGCAGCTTTAAGCGCGCAAGCGAACGCAAACTTGATCACTCAGATGCTATCGGTTGGCCATCCAACCAGACTGCCCGCTAGAACGATTTTTGTTCCTGTTCCGGGTTGATGCCCGCCGCAACGGCGGCCGAAACCGGCGCTACATCCAACAACACCCGGACATTCTCTCGAATATTGGCCATTGTCGCCCCGTAATCGAGCACTTGATAACGCGTGACACCCAAGACTTTATCTTCGAAATCCACCCAAGTTTGCACGGCGGCTTGATCGTAGTTTGCCTCTGCAACGCTTTCATAAGTGACCTCTGGTGCAAGCCGATACCGGATCTGCATGTTAATCCCCTGACAACCGGGAACGCCGCCTACATTGCACGCCGTTCCGAACAGAAAATAAGCAGCCCCATCGGCGTCTTGGCCGACCACCAAATTTTCGTCTTCGTTGACTTCCAAAACTTCATGATCGAGCGAGGCAACAACCGCTTGCAAATCCTCAAGGGTCACCGATTTTTTGAGCAATTCTGGTGAGTAGGTTTGCGCCTGTGCCGGTATCGCAAACATCAACGGGGCAATCGCCCATATCCCGAGTTTCACCATTCTTACCCCCTTTGTTTCGATTCAGCTTAACCTGCCTCGAAAGTCTTCATATTCAAAGCGTTTTACGCATTCCAACGCGTCGGTTTCGCTATCCCACAACCATATGCTGGGCAGTTGGACGCCGTTGAATGTGTTGGTTTTGACCATCGAGTAATGCGCCTGATCCAGAAAGGCGAAACGCGCGCCCGGATCGGCCTTTACGGGCAATTTGTAATCGCCGATCACATCGCCTGCCAAACACGATGGACCGCCCAACCGGATCGGGATCGTGTCTGCGTCGGAAAGCTCGCCCATCATGGCCGGGCGGTACGGCGCCTCCAACACATCAGGCATGTGGCATGTCGCGGATACATCGGTGATGCCGATCGGCACTTCATTGAAGCCTGTATCCAGCAATGTTCCAACCAAAATGCCCGCATCCAAGGCGATGGCTTCGCCGGGTTCGATAATGATTTCGGCGCCGGTATCCGCCGCCGCATCTTTCAAGAATTCAATCAATTCGGCGCGTTCGTAATCTGCGCGGGTGATGTGGTGTCCGCCCCCCATATTGATCCATTTGAGTTGACCAAACCACGGCTCAATCGCGTCAAAAACCCGGTCCCACGTCCGTTGCAGCGGTTCAAAGGTCTGCTCGCACAGATTGTGGAAGTGGATGCCCTCCACGCCTTCCATCGCCTCTTCGGTCAATTGATCGATAGGAAAGCCGAGCCGCGATCCCGGCGCGCTGGGATCATATTTGGGGACATCGCCGGTCGCCAACATCGGATTAATCCGCAATCCCGGTGACACGTCACCGCCCGTTGTTGCAGCGTGATCAAGGATCAATGCGGCGCGCTTCATCTGGCCAGGGGAGTTGAAGATCACATGTTCGGATAGGCGACAGATCTCCTCCAATTCCTCCGGTTTGAAAGCGGCCGAATAGGTGGCGATTTCCCCATCGTAAAACTCCGATGCAAGCCGGGCCTCCCACAAACCGCTTGTCGAAACACCATCGAGATATTCGCCCATAATATGCGCAACCGACCACATGGAGAACGCCTTTAGCGCGGCGAAAACTTTGATGCTCGCGCCGTCGCTCGCGGCTTCATCGCGGATTTCGGCGAGGATTTGGCAATTGGCGCGGATCTTTGCCGCGTCCACGACAAAGGCTGGGCTATCGACGCGGTTGAGATCAAACTGTGTGAACGCGCCGGGATTGCCCGCTTGGGTGGTCATGGGTGTTGATTGGGTCATACCATGCTCTCTAACGGTTTTTTCGCGAAGATCACGCCCCGACGCGGTTCTGTTGTGCTATTGACGGCGACGATAAGGAGAAGAAATGCACCGTTTTGCCGCCATGATTGCTCTCATCCTCGCATCCACATTGCATGCGAGCGGCCCTGCCACATCGATCGATGCCTTTGTCGCGGAGGAAATGCCCTCGGCTGGCGTGCCCGGATTGGCCTATGGCGTAACTTTTGAAGGGGAGATTAGCGGCGATCAACACGGTCTGCTGAGATCCGACGAGGAAACCGAAGTCGCTCCTAGCACGCCGTTCCTCATCGGTTCGGTTTCCAAAAGCTTCACCGCGCTGGCGGTGATGCAATTGGTGGAAGCCGGTGCAGCAGAATTGGACGCGCCGATTGGCCGGTATCTGGACGTCTATGCCGGTCGACCGCAAAGCGCGATCACAGTCCGCCAATTGTTAAGCCACACCAGCGGTTATTCCACGCTTCAGGGCAATATGTCGCAGAACGATTTGACGATGGATGCGGCATCCCTCTCTAGACGAGTGGACAACATCGCCGGCATGACGCCCGTGTCCCAGCCGGGCGAAACATGGGAATATTCCAACGCCAATTATCAGGTGTTGGGCCGGTTGATCGAAGTTTTGAGCGGACAAGATTACGCCGATTACACCGCCGACAATATCCTAAGCCCGATCGGCATGAATGACAGTTTCGTCCATGGGCCCGACAACACAAACGGTATGGCAACCGGGCACCGACCTTGGTTTTGGACCAAAGCCCCGTCAAACGAAGTCTTCACCGGGCGCGGATCTGGGCCGCAAGGCGGCATCGTGGCCAGCGCGCGGGATATGGCGCGATACCTCTCCGTCATGATGAATGGCGAAGACGACGTATTGAGCGCCGCGGGCAAAGCTCAAATGATGCAACCGGCCAACGACGCATCTCCCTTCTATGGGCTGGGATGGTTTGTGAACACGCAGGACGGCACCGTCTATCACTCAGGCTCCAACCCCGGATATGAAGCATTGGCCACAATGATCCCGGCAGAGAAGAAAGGCGTCGCCGTGCTGACCAATGCCGGGTCGGGCATCGGGTTTGGCGGCACCATTGAATTGCGCAATGGTGTCACTGCGCGCGCGTTGGGACGGGACTACAACGGCGAGGCCAGCCCCCTTCCTCAACAAGCGACCTTCGTCATGCTCGCGGCGCTGCCGATCCTGTTTGTGATTGCGATGATATGGGCATGGGTCAAACGCGCCGCGATTAGAGCCAAGACCGGGTGGTCCGGTCGGTTCAGCCTGTGGTTCCCATTGGTTACGACGGTTGGGTTGGCGATGGCGGTGTTCTTGATCGTCCCTCAAGCGTTTGGCGCGCCCCTTCACACCATCCGATTGTTTGTCCCCGATATGGGATTGGCCATGATCGCAGGCGCAGTAACCGGGGTGACGTGGGCCGTGTGGCGTCTGATCATCGCTTACACCGGGTCTACAAAAGCGAGCTAATCTCGTTAGATCATCGCCAAGCAGGCAACGGCCAGATCAAAGGGTTCGGTGCATCACCAGCGCATCGACCAGCCCTTTTTCAGGATGGTCAAACCCTTTGGGAACGGTTCCAACAATATCGAAACCCAATTCTCGCCATAGAGCAACCGCGCCCGTGTTGGTGGAAACGACGAAATTGAATTGCATCGCAGTGAAGCCAGCATTGCGCGCCGCGATCATTGAATGTTTGCACAGTGTCCGACCCAGCCCTTTACCCTGTGCATCGGACGAAACCATGTAGCCGCAATTGCACACATGGCCGCCGCCTCCACCCTGATTGCGGCGCAGGTAATATGTGCCCATGACCACCCCATCCAATTCGGCAACGAAGCATTCTTGGTCCCAACCGGCGTCGCCCGTTCCCATCCAATAGGCGATCGCATCATCGCGCCTGATGTCGCGATCGATTGCATAGGTTTCGCCGGCACGGATGACGGGTTCAACAATCCGCCAGATCGCTTCGCCGTCCTGATCGTCGGCGGGCCGTATCAACACGGGCTTCTCTTCATCGGGCGGCACCGATCAAAACGCGACCGGCCCGTCCAATTCCTTCACTTGCCACGGCAATCCATGGTCGTTCAACATGTCCATAAACGGATCAGGGTCCATTTCTTCCATGTTGAACACTCCGTTTCCGGCCCATGTTCCCGTCACCATCATCGCCGTGCCAATCATCGCAGGCACGCCGGTCGTGTAGCTGACAGCTTGGTTGCCGGTTTCCTCATAGGCGGCTTCGTGACTGCAAATGTTGTTGATGTAGAACGTCTTCTCACCCGATCCGTCCAACGCCTCGCCCGTTGCGATGCACCCGATATTGGTGTTGCCCTTGGTCGTTTCGCCTAGGCTTTCTGGTTTGGGCAGCACAGCGGCGAGGAATTGCAGCGGGATGATTTCCTGTCCTTGATATTTGATCGGCTCAATCCCGGTCATGCCAACATTCTGCAAGACAGTGAGGTGTTTGATATATTCATCGCCAAACGTCATCCAGAACCGCGCGCGCTCCATTTCTGGATTGAATTTCGAAAGGCTTTCCAGCTCTTCGTGATACATCAAATACGCCTGGCGGGTGCCGACCTTTTCAAAATCAAACGGGGTTGAAACCTGCATCGCAGGCGTTTCCACCCAATCGCCATTTTCCCAATGCCGCGCCGGGGCGGTCACTTCGCGGATGTTGATTTCGGGATTGAAATTGGTTGCGAACGCCTGACCATGATCGCCGCCATTGCAATCGAGAATGTCCAGAGTGCGGATCGTCTTCAACTTATGTTTCTTTAGCCACATCGTGAAAACGCTGGTCACACCAGGATCAAACCCGCTGCCCAACAACGCCATCAAACCCGCTTCTTTGAAACGGTCATGATAGGCCCATTGCCAGTGATATTCGAATTTCGCCTCATCCTTGGGCTCGTAATTCGCCGTATCTAGGTAATGCACGCCCGCTTCCAAACACGCATCCATGATCGGCAAATCTTGATAGGGAAGCGCCAGATTCACGACGAGCGTCGCGCCAATTTTCTTGATCAAGTTGACCATGGCGGGGACTTCTTCGGCGTCGATTTCGTAGGTTTCAACCGACTGACCTGTGCGTGCCTTCACGCTTTTCGCGATGGCATCGCATTTTGACTTGGTCCGACTGGCCAAATGCAATTCGGGGAAAATGCCTGCGTTCATGCACATTTTGTGGACCGCAACGGAGCTGACGCCCCCTGCCCCGACTACCAATATTTTCGACATGGCCAAACGCCTCTTCGCTAAGATGATTCTTGAATGCCGCCCTTAATCCAATGGAACGATAGGCTCAATCATCGCTCTGATTTTGCGCAAAGGGATCGGTTGATTGACACAATGCCGAAAACGCACAAGGCTGATGCGATGAACGATTTTCAAAGCACCCTCGACACCGCTCTTTCCAAAACCAATGTGATCGGCGCGGTCGCCGCGATCGGCAACAGCGGCGGCATCACATCCTTGGCCGCGGCCGGCCTTTCGGACGCCGCATCCGGCAACGCAATGGCAACGGACAGCATTTTTCAAATCGCCTCTATGACAAAAGCGATCACGTCTGCGGCGGCCCTCCAATTGGTTGAACGCGGCGCCTTGTCGATGGACGACCCCATTGGCGCGGTGTTGCCCGATCTCGGCGATGCTCAGGTCCTTATCGGGTTTGCCGACGATGGCAGCGCGCAAACGCGGGCCGCCAACAGTCAGATTACCCTGCGCCATTTGCTGACCCACACATCGGGATTGGGATATTCCTTCACCAGCGGCGATATGGGCAAAGCGCAAGGCGAAGTGGTGCCGGGATCGTTGAACAGCTTAAAGTCGCCCCTGATGTTCGAACCGGGCAGCGATTGGTTGTATGGCGTAAACACAGATTGGGTCGGGCTCGCGGTGGAGGCGGTGAGTGGACAAAGTCTGGGCGATTACATGGCGCAGCAATTCTTTGAACCGATGGGCATGAAAGACACCGGATTTGCCGTTCCGACGGACAAAGCGAGCCGTCGGGTCTCCCTCATGGCGGCGACAGCGGATGGTTTTGCCCCCTTCCCCCTAGAAATTGGCGGCGGTGACGCGGCGGAATTTACGTCCGGCGGTGGCGGGCTCTATTCCACTGCGCCGGATTACATGCGCTTTATGCAGATGATCCTTGGTAAGGGTGTGTTTGATGGCAATCGGATCCTAAGCGAGGAAAGCGTTCGATCCATGTCGACCAATCAAATCGGCGGCATTCGCGCAGGTAAAATGGAAAGCTTCGTGCCGATGCTTGCCAACACATTCGATGCATTCCCAGATATGCAGAGCGAATGGGGTTTAGGGTTCCTGATCAACCCAAAGGACGGTCGCAATGGCCGGGCCGCGGGCAGTTTGGCGTGGGCCGGGATCGCCAATTGTTATTACTGGATCGATCCGGCCAATGACATTGCCGGTCTGGCTTTGATGCAATTCTTGCCGTTCGGGGATGAACGCGCCTTGGGTGTCTTCGCACAAGTTGAACAATCGGCGTACCGGACAAGTTAAGGCGGGCGTTTCCTACTGTGCCAATGTGTTGCATAGGCCGTCCATATGGTCATTCCCTTTCCAACACGCGGCTGTGCCAATATCGCGCAAAGCGCAGAAATACGGACCTCTTTTCGCGCTTTGGACCGTGTAACATGCGGTCCATGTCTCTCTCAAAGTCTCACTCCACAATAGGCTTGTATCGCAATGACTGACCTTCGCACCCCGACCCGACAAGGCGTGATCGCCGCTGCAAAGAGCATCGCCGCGATCCTACCGCCGACACCGCTGCTGCCGGTGGAGATTGACGGTGTGACGGTCCATGTGAAGGCGGAAAACCTGCAACCGGTTGGCGCGTTCAAGATCAGAGGCGGATGGTGGCGTCTTTCCAACCTAAACGAGGCGGATCGCGCGGCCGGCGTGGTCGCGGTGTCTTCGGGCAACCATGCCCAAGGCGTGGCGTGGGCGGCGCGGCGATTGGGGATCAACGCAACCATCGTGATGCCACGCGATGCACCGCAGGTGAAATTGGACAACACGCGCGCATTGGGTGCCGAGATCATTCTCTATGACCGCCCCGGCGAAGACCGCGACGCGGTGGCGGCCAAATTGATCACGGAAAGCGGCGCAGCTTTGGTTCATGCATTTGGCGATCCATGGGTGATCGAAGGGCAAGGCAGCGCAGGAATCGAGGCGGTTGCCCAGCTTGGTCGAGAGCCGTCGCGTATCCTTGCATGTTGTGGCGGTGGCGGATTGGCGGCGGGCCTATCGCTGGCATGTCCGAATGCCGCGATCCATGCGGTTGAACCGGTCGGATGGGACATGGTCGGCCAAGCATTGGCCACAGGCGACATCGTCAATGCGGGCGATGATGCGCCCGCGACGATCTGCGATGCGTTGCAGCCCACCGCAACCAAACCAATCAACCTCGGCATCCTTTCTGGCCGCGCAGAACCCGGCATTGCGGTCTGCGACGACGAAGTGCGCCATGCGCAAAGATGGGCCTTTGCCAACCTCAGATTGGTGATCGAACCGGGCGGTGCGGCCGCTTTGGCGGCGGCGTTGGCGGGCAAAGCGCCGTTGGACGACAGCACCGTCATCATGGTCACGGGCGGCAATGCCGACCCTGCTGCGTTTGCAAAGACCATCGGCGGATAGGTGCAAACGACGGGGCTCACCACGGGCCGGTGGAATTGACAATCGAACCGCCCTCTCGCAGGGATGCAAAAAAAGAGAGAGGGGTTCACTCATGCAAGCACAAATGCTCGCGCCGGCCGCCGTTCTGGTGGTTTGGACGCTCATCGTTCTATTCTGGATCGTACCGGTTCGCTTTGGCGCCATCGCCAAAGCAGACAAATCCAATTTTAGCGGAAAACAGGGCGGACGCGGCCAAGACCTAGAAGGGGTGATCCCGGATAAGGCCAATTGGCCATCCCACAATCACACGCACCTGCACGAACAACCGACATTGTTCTATGCGGTCGTGGCGATTTTGGCGATTGTCGGGCCGGGTGCGATCGATGTGATGATCGCTTGGGTCTATGTTGGGCTGCGCATTGTGCATTCCCTGTGGCAGATTTTGGTCAACAAGCTGCCGCTGCGTTTTGCGCTGTTCTTGCTCAGTACATTCGCGCTGATTGCGTTGGCGGTTCGGGCCGTAATGGCGACCGTGTTCGCCGATCCCAGCGTCGTTTCTTAAGCTAAAAAACTATCCGAAAGGACACCGACTGACATGATCGGAATGGACATTCTGCAACCCGCCGTCGCGTTGATGATCTGGACTATGATCATCTGGCTATGGATGTACGCATCGCGCATCCCTGCGATGCAAAAGGCACAAATCTCTGCGGATGATGCGCGCGCCACGGGTGTGCTTGATCAAAGGCTTCCCCAAGAAGTCCAATGGAAAGCGCACAATTACAATCACCTGCACGAAGCGCCGACATTGTTCTATGCGGTGGCCATTACATTGGCGATCCTGGGACAGGGCGATGGCATGAACGCGTTCCTGGCGTGGATCTACACCGGTTTGCGCGTGGTCCATTCCATCGTTCAAGTCACCGCAAACAAAGTGATGGTTCGCTTTGTTTTGTTCGCACTGTCGAGCCTCGTGCTGATCGCGTTGATCGTGAAAGCCGCGTTGATCGTCTTTGCCTAAGGCATGATCGCATAAAGAGCGCGCAGAAGCGGTGTTATTCCGCCGCTTCTGCCGCTTCTTGTGCGTCTTCGAGTGCGGCCAAATACCGCTCTCCATCAAGCGCCGCCATGCATCCCATGCCCGCCGCGGTAACCGCTTGACGGTATGTGTGGTCGGTTACGTCACCTGCGGCGAATACGCCGGGAATGACGGTTTTCGGGGTGCCGGGCTCCGTATCCAGATATCCTCCGCCATCCATCGGCAGCTTACCCTTAAACAGCTCCGTTGCGGGCGCATGGCCAATGGCAACAAACGCGCCGTCCGTGGCCAATGTCGATGCCTCTCCGGTCTGTGTATCCTTCAAGTTCAAATGGCCCAAAGCGCCATCCTCGCCCGCCTCGAAGCTTTCGACAGTCTTGTTCCACAAGACCGAAATCTTGGGGTTTTTCATCAATCGTTCTTCGAGGATTTTCTCTGATCTCAATTCGTCACGGCGATGGATCAAGGTTACATCGTCAGAATGGTTGGTGAGGTAGAGGGCTTCTTCCACCGCAGTGTTGCCACCACCGATGACCGCGACTTTCTTGCCGCGGAAAAAGAACCCATCGCACGTCGCGCATGCCGACACGCCTTTGCCGCCCAGTTCTTGTTCGCCCGGAACGCCCAGCCATTTCGCCTGAGCGCCGGTGCAGATCACCACAGTTTCGCCGATATATTCGTCGCCGCTGTCGCCGATTGCTTTGAACGGTGCCCCGTTCTCCAAATCGACAGAGACAATCGTGTCCCACATCATCCGCGTGCCAACGTGTTCGGCCTGAGCCTGCATTTCTTCCATCAACCACGGTCCCTGCACCACATCGCGATAGCCGGGATAGTTCTCGACATCTGTCGTGATCGTCAATTGACCGCCGGGTTGAAGACCCTGAACCACAATTGGTTCAAGCATCGCGCGCGCAGCGTAGATGGCGGCGCTGTATCCGGCAGGACCGGAGCCGATGATGAGCATCTTTGTGTGATGAGTGGCCATGTGCAATTCCTGTTTAAGTTCTGTGCCAATTTAAGCGGTCATATGCCCGGCTTCAATTCGCAATCAATTGGGTTGGGGATGGATTGTGTTATCCATCCAAAAGCTGTTCTTTCAACGCATCGCGCATAGTCGCATCCACACCCAAAGCGCGTTCAAGATAGGCGTCGGTTGATCCAAACCGTGTTTGGATAGATTGCCGCGCCGCATTCAAAAACGCAGCATCAACGCCCATCAAAACCCGAACGGTGGCCTCGTCAATTCCGCCGTATTTGTCGCCCATCAATTCCATGCCATGAGCAATGCGTTCTTCGTTGCGCGGTGACGCGTTGGTCAACAAATAATCCGCCATCGCATCATCCGGATGGACGCCCATCGCGTGATGCAGCAAATCAACCGCCATGCCGGTGCGGTCTTTGCCCGCTGCGCAATGGACCAAGCTGGCCCCTGCGCCCTTTGACAAAGCGGCAAAGTAACGCTGCAAAACCCAAGTCAGCCCTTCTCTATCGGGCAAGGCACCGTACAAACCGACCATGGCATCAAAGGCCGACGTTGCATCAACGCTGCCTTGTGCGGCCTCAAGATGCGGGGCTAGGCCAGCGGTTTCGCCGGCAAAGAAGATCACTTCACCATCAAAATTGCCCGCCCGTTGACATGTATGGCGCGCGCGTTCGCTATCGCCGCGCATATCGATCACATGTTTCAGATCAATCTGCGCCATCAAATCCAGATCATCATGGCTCGCTTCGGCATGATGTCCGGATCGATAGAGAAAACCGGTTCTCACCCGTCCACCATCCGCAGCAGAATAGCCGCCGTAATCACGCAGATTGTGAATGCCTTGGGCGGACAAAAATGGCGGCTGTTCTGAGGATCGAATCATAGCCACCATCAGTGGCAGGCCCATTCAAAACCGGCAACCGCGCGCCGTCCGTTTCACACCGTAGCCGGGGAAATTGCTTAGGTATGGTTCCGAAGGGCGCGTCAAAGGCGTGATTGGGGTTTGCCTACTATTCCTGTCATCACCGATGAACCGCTAAGGAAAGAGGCACCTCGAAAAATGGCGTACATTCTCATTGCTGATGACGATGAATTGATCGCAGAATTGGCATCTCAGGTTTTGATTGATGCTGGCCATGCTTGCGGCTGGGTCACTACCGGCGAGGAAGCATGGGATCTGCTCGCCAAACGGCGCCCTGATGTCCTTTTGCTGGATCAGGACATGCCCGGCATGACCGGCGTGACGTTGCTGCGCAAGCTGCGGGGATCGCCGGAATTCTATGATCTGCCCGTGGTCATGTTCACCGCGATGAGCGGGGTCGAAGACGAAGCGCAAGCAATCTATGCCGGTGCTCAAGATTTTGTGCGCAAACCATTTGATCCGCGCGGTTTGACAAGCCGTATCAATCGCGTCCTATCGAAACGCAAAGATCAACCACAACACACCGATCTAAAAACATACCTGGCCAGAAATTCGGGCATGGTCACGGATCCAGAGCCCGCATTGCGGCGGTTTATCTGAGGCTCGGCCTAAACCAGAATTGTCGGGTCAACCGGCGGCCAGATCTTCGCAGAACCGCGTTGTCCAATTTTGGACGTTGTCATCGCGCACGGTCCCGATCATGCGTTGGTACCGCGCCTTGCGTTCATCCAGCGGCATATCCAACGCCTTTTTAATCGCGCTGGCCATGCCATCTGGGCTGTGAGGATTGACCAAAACGGCCCCCTGCCCATCGCACCCCAATTGGTGCGCTGCCCCAGCAAATTCCGACAGGATCAAAACGCCCGGATCATCGGGATCTTGCGCGGCCACATATTCTTTTGCGACCAGGTTCATCCCGTCGCGCAACGGCGTAACCACGCCAATCTTTGACGCTCGGAAAAATCCGAACAATTCGGCATGGCTGTATCCACGGTTCACATAGCGGATCGGCACGATATCGACTTCGCTGCGCGCGCCGTTGATCTGTCCGGTTTTCTGTTCCAGCGTTTCACGAATGTGCTGGTAGCTTTCCACATCTTCGCGGCTGGGCGGAGCAATCTGGACAAAGACCAGATCGCGGGTCCGTTCGGAATTCTCATCGAAAAAGCGGCCAATTCCATCGATTCGTTCGGGCAATCCTTTGGAATAATCGAGCCGGTCTACCCCAATCATACAGGTGCGCCCACGGATGGAAGCCAAAAAGCGATCTTCGGCGGTTTTCGCTTCCTCTGTTTCGCCTTGCTGTGAAAAATGATCCCAATCGATCCCAATGGGATAGGCGCGCGCGGTAACGGTCCGCCCTTCAAATGTGATCCGCCCGCTATCGTGATCGATTTCGGCGCCCAGTTCATTTTCGCAATAATGGACGAAGCTAGACAACCATTCTTCGGTCTGAAAACCTACCACATCGTAGGCAAGCATCGTGCGCACCAACCGTTCATGAAACGGCAGCGAGGTCAGCAATCGCGTGGGTGGCCACGGTGTGTGAAGGAAGAACCCGATCCGGTTCTCGACACCGCGTGCACGCAATCGCTCTCCCAATGGTATAAGGTGGTAATCATGGACCCAGACGAGGTCATCTTCCTCAATCAAGGGCATCACGCTGGTTGCGAAGCGGTCATTGACCCGTTCGTACCCCTCGCCGGTCTTTTGTTCGAAACGCGCCAAATCGATGCGGTAATGGAACAAAGGCCAAAGCGTCGAATTGGCGTAACCGTTGTAATATTCGCCCACATCGCGGGTTGATAAATCGACGGTTGCGGTGGTCACGCCGTCGTTGCGTTGCAGGTCCATATTGCCTGTTCGATCATCGCTTTCTTGACCGGACCAACCGAACCACACCCCGCCGCGATCTTTCAACGCGGCGTTCAACGCGCCGGCCAACCCGCCTTGAGCGCCAGCAACGCCGCGCGCTTTTGGCACGGCAACCCGGTTCGATATGACTACTAGACGGCTTATCGCACTTCACTCCACGGTTTGGACAATAGACCGGCGCAATTGATCACACCAACAAGCGAGTAGGTTTGCGGGAAATTCCCCCACAGCTCTCCTGTTTCATAATCGAGGTCCTCTGACAAAAGGCCGGACCCGGTCGTGTGGCTTAACATGGTGTCGAACAATGTGCGCGCTTCTTCGTCCCGCCCGGCAAGATGCAGCGCCTCTATCAGCCAGAATGTGCACACGTTGAACGCGGTTTCTGGCGCACCAAAATCGTCTTCGGCCGCGTAACGCAGCATATGATCGCCGCGTCGCAGATGCTCTTCGACCGCGGCAAATGTCTGTTTGAACCGTTCATTGTCCGGGGAAAGGAAACGCAATTCGACCATCTGCAACAAGCTGGCATCAAGATAGTCACTTTCGAAACTGGCGCCGTAATGGCCGGTACCGTTCTCGCCCTCTTTCCAAGCTTTTGCATCGATGGTTGCTGCGATTGCCTCTGCCCGCTCTCGCCAGATTTTGGCCCGGTCGTCTTTGCCAATATGCTCCGCGACGTTCGCCAAACGATCGCATGCGGCCCAGCTCATGACGGCCGAATAGGTGTGAACCTCTTGGCGGGTGCGAAACTCCCACAATCCAGCGTCGGGTTGGTCGTGCATCGCCCATGCCATTTTGCCGACCTGTTCAAGGTTTTCAAAATCGCGTTCATCCGCCGGCCTCAACAAACGCTTGTCAAAGAAACCCTGCGCGCTGGGCAAGACTATTTGACCGTATGCGTCGTGCTGAATTTGTTTGTAGGCTGCGTTCCCCCGGCGAACGGGGCCCATGCCGCGATATCCGGCAAGATAGCTGGCGGTGGTTTCGTCGAGCTCGCTTTCGCCCATGACTGAGTAGAGCGGTTGAATCTGACCACCGCGCGCGCCGTCAACGATGTTGCGCAGATAGCCGAGATACTTCTCCATCACATCGAGCGCACCCAATCGGTTTAGGGCCTGAATTGTGTAATAGGAATCGCGAATCCAACAATATCGGTAATCCCAATTGCGTTCCGAATGGGCGGCTTCGGGAATGGATGTGGTCAACGCGGCAACAATGGCGCCAGTCTCTTCATGCTGACACAATTTGAGGGTGATGGCGCAGCGGATAACTTCTTCCTGCCATTCCAACGGAATGCTCAGGCCGCGAACCCACCCTTGCCAATACTTGCGCGTGGATTGTTCCATCGAACGGGCCTGTTCGCGAAGATTGCCGACAAAGGGTTCATCCGGGCCGAGGAAAAAGTGCGTGTCCGCCTCTACGCGGAATGTGCGTCCTTCGACGATGTATCCGACCGGCGCATCGGTGGAAAGACGCAGGGCTTGCGCGCCCAAAAGGTAACGGATGTGATTTGTCCCCGCCGTCGTATCGGCCAATCCAGCGCCGTAATTTTTGGTCGGTTTTAGGATAACGCGGATGCGGGGATTGCCGCTAATGGGGCGCACAATGCGGACATAGGAAACGGGGCGGTACATCCGGCCGGACCGCTCAAATCGAGGGCAAAAATCGAGGATTTCGACCGCGCTGCCGTCCTTGGCCGTCAATGTGGTGACAAGGTTTGGCGTGTTTCGGATGTACTCTTGGCTTGCGCTGATCTGACCTTCCAACTCAAACCGCCAGATGCCCGCATCGCGTTGATCGCCATTCAACAAGGCTGAAAACACCGGGTCGCCATCAACCCGCGGAACACATCCCCAAACGAGCGCGCCGGTTTGGTCGATCAATCCCGACACTTGGCAATTGCCAATGGGCCACAATTCAAGATTTGGTGTGTGTGCCAATTTCTATAGCTCCAGCCATGCGTGCACTGCGGCGACATCGTTAAGTGAAAATTCGGCGTCGGTTTCATCACGACTGCCGACCAAAATGCCAGCGCCGCCCATGGCCCGACATGCGCGAAACCCGGCTTCGTCGGTTAGATCATCGCCGATAAAGAAAGGGACCGTCCCGGCAAAAGGCGCGGTAGCCATGAGAGCCGCGACGGCCCCGCCCTTGCTCGCGCCCTTTGCCACCAATTCGGCCACGCATTTGCCGCTTTGCACCATCCAACCATGTTTGGCCGCCAGCTTTTCGGCAAAGGCCTGTACACTGGGTCCAGCACTGGGATCATTGCGGTAATGCAAGGCTCCGCCATGGGGTTTGTGTTCGTAACGCACGCCCGTATTCTTCGCATAATCGCGCAAAGCGGTTTCAATGACCGGCGGCAGGGTGATCGCGCCATCGCCCGATGCATCGACCAAGGCATCGCCCTTGGCGTCGCGAATATCGGACCCATGGGATCCAGCCATCGCCGCATCAATCGGGCCAATATGACCAATGATATCGTCAATGGATCGGCCGCTTATTACAGCCAATCGACCGCCCAACCGCCGTGTCAGATTGTTCAATCGTTGCGCCAAATCCGCGATCGGTTTGATCGCATCTGGCGCGGGCGCCAATTCAACAAGCGTCCCATCAAAATCTAGGAAAAGCGTCACGCGTTCGCTTTCCAAAAGCGATGTCAGCGGCGGCGGAACGCCAAGATCAATGCGTGATTGCATTGGGTTTGCATAACGGATCAACCGGTGCGGTCAACAATTCTGCTGCACTGCAACACGCGCCGTCAAAGATCGGCGAGGATTACGGATCAATCGATTTGGTATCTCACCGTGATTGTGAAACTTCTGCCTGCATCGAACGCGCCGCCGGGACGAACACGAAAATCGGTGATTTCGGTATCGCAGCCATCGTCATCTGCGATTGGCGTGTATTCAAAATTGTCGCTTCCGTCATCTTCCGAAAATTCCAAGTCATCGGTGTCGAGGGCGAGATCAAGGGTCACGCTGCCCGTGCCGCCATAATCATAATTCAGACCAGAATTGTTGCCCGGATCACCAAAGATAACCGGCCCGCCGCTGCGGCCTAATAGACACATTTTTGCGTCCGAAGGGCCATCATCCCAGACAACCACGCTATCTGCGTCGGTCGCTTCGCTTCCGGTGTTTGTGACGGTAATCACATATTGGACCATCGCGCCTGGTATCGCTTTGGGCGAAACACCCCCGGGTACGGCCGCGCCATTGACCGGGTCAAAGATGATCGAACTTACCTTTGTCACATCCAACGTTGTGAACGGGTTGCAAACGGTGATGTCGTGAATGCCGATCGCCTGTTGACCGGGATCGTTCGGTGCGGTCGTGTGGTTGCCATACCGAATGATGATCGTTTCGACCGCTTGCGTGAATGTTACAACGACATTGCCCAACGCTTGATCGGAACCGGATGCGCCATCACCAATCGCGACGTTGCCGCCTTGGATAAAGTTTACGTTGCCGTTGGTCAGGACCGCGTCAAAATTCGCCCCGCCATTGTTGCCAACCACCTCGACCCGATCGGCAAACTGACCTGAGGCGAAATCGACATCAAAGATCGTGAATTGAACACCGGTCAAAGAACGCGGCAGCGTAATCTCGATCTCCACCTCTCCCAACGGGCTACCTTGGTTGGCAAGCATGTTGAGCGCGGCCTCGGTAGTAGGCAAACCGCCAGAGAAAACCGGCGATGTATTTGGCGATTGACCGCCAAAATTGGCAGCGTCCAAGAAGACGCCATCATTGTCGAGTTCGAAACGGATTTGGCCAAGAGTGCCGAAATCATAGCTGTTGTCGGTTGAGCCCGAGACCCACTCGTCAATGGTATCCCAATCAAACAAGGTAGCCCCCGCAGGGCACGATAGCAGCGGTGGTTGACCGGGCGCGCGCCCGCTTTGCACGGTCAATGCAGAAGTCGCGAAATCGTCTTCGGTTGTGCTGCCGTTATTAGGTGTAGAATCAGGATCGAAAACACTGCTGGCAATGATTTCGGCTGAGTTGGTAATCGTAGTGCCAGCCGATGAACTAATTGTGCCGGTGATCGTCAATATCGCACTGTCGCCCGGATCAAGCGTGCCGACGTCCCATTCGCCATTGGCCGGGTTGAACGCCCCATCACCGCTGGAATTGCTGAATGTGAAACCGGCCGGAAGCGTGTCTTCGACCAAAACATTGTCGGCCGATACTGACGAATCCGATGCGTTCACCACCGTCAAACGCCACGTTGCGTTTCCGCCTTGGATAGGAGGCGATCCGATCAGGATTTTTGTCAAAGACAAATCCGCGAAATCGGACGGTTGGGACGTCAGGAACAGGTCCGCCCTGCTGAACAGACCATCGTCAAAACCCGACAAAAGGTCACACGCTTCCAACCGCCACGTGCCAAGGCTGGCTTCGCCGTTGAATGCCGACAAAGGATTGTTGGGACGCCGGGTGTTTTCATACGGCAACGGTTCGGTCGCCGAATGCGCACTGGTGATGTTCGTTGCGTTAACAACAGTGGCAGCGGCATCGTCCAACAAGACGTTCAAATTGTCGCCATTGGTGCTGCCTGTTTCTCCGACGACAAGCACGACTTCTGTGCCCTCTGGCGAAATCAGGGTGACTTGGATGTCGCCGCGCCACGTATGCGTTGCAAAGAACCCCAAATTGACATCGCCAACAGTGAAACTGTCCGCCACGGAAAAGTTGCGAACCAACGGGTTGGCCGGTCCAGCGCAAGTGGTCGTACCGTCAATCGCGCCGTCATCCGTAACCGTGTAGGAAAAAGTCGATTGCGCGAGGGCCGGTTGAGCAAACGCCATGCACAGGCCTGCAATCAGCAATTTGATTGCCGCAGACAGAAGCGTTGCACCGCTTTGGATTATGGTCTCGAAACGCATTTTTGGTTTAATTCAGCATCGTTGAGTCGAAGCGCGTGGCTTTCGATGGGGTTGTTGTGATCATTGGCATTACCGGCGTCCCAGGCCAAGGAAGTCAAAAGTTTCAGTGTCGAATTTGAAGCGAACTGCGGCAAAAACGCCTTTGTCTGTGTTGCGCGCGGCCGAGAAATCGCCATCGCGGAACCCTTCGATGTTGTAACCCAACGTCAGCAGCATTCCGTCCACGGGGACAAAGCCGATGGTGGGGCCGTATGCAAAGCTGGTCACGTTATCATCGATGTTCGCACGTACGGTTGCGGTTGCGCCGATTTCGAACCTATCGCTCAATCCAATCCGTGCATCCGCACCGGCCAGAACCGTGGTCCCGGAAAATTCGGTCCCTTCGAATTCGTCAAAATTGTAACGACCACCCACGAACAATGTGTATTCGTCGCGGCGGGTTTGATGTTCGATGCCGAACTCATCTTCGTCCCATCCGCGTGGGCTCCAATTGGTAGACCAGCTGCCGACGATGCGGCGCGATGTAGCATCGCCGTCTACGATCAAGGCTGTGCGCCCTGCACCACCGGCTTGTCCGGCAACGCCGCCAGTGACGCGATCGCTACGATATTCAAGACGGCCCAGCATGGCGATTTCCGAAGCGTCGGGTCGATGGGCGAAACCGATGCTGGCGTCAAAGATCTCAGTTGTAGCGCCGCCGGCATCTTCGGCCCGCGTCCATGTTGCGCCGGACCCGACGATGCTGCCTTCGCCCAATTGGCGGATTGCGCCAAAGGTCACGCCGGTCCGATCGGCTTGTTCGCCGTCGCGACGCTCACCACGTGCGGTCACACTCCAACGATCCTTGCGCCAAGCGGCACCGATCGTAAATGCATTGAAGTCTTCGAATTGTTGGTTGCCGGTCAATTGACCACCGGTTGCCGCCGGTTGCAGGGGGTTTACCAGGTCATTGCCGTTGGGAACGCCGTTCAATGTGCGGTTGCCATCAATCGTGGCGTCCAATGTCAATTCCGGTGTCACTTGCAAGGTTTGGGCAAGACCAAAGGCGGCAAATGTGCGGTTGCCGAACTCACCGATGGTTTCCTGACCGACAGATGTAATAATCTGACCACCCTGCCATGGGGTGGCTTCGATGCCGCCGCGCAATTGGCGCGCTTCGATATTTTCGCCATCCGCAATTTCATATGTGCCAACCAAGCGAACATTGTTGGTCAAAGCGTAGCGCACTCCGAGACGGTGACGCGCAGGCAAATCGACGCTTTCGGCGTTGTCGAGCGCGATGGAGCTGGACAGCGACACTTCGAGGGAATTGTCCAACAAACGCTGTGTCGCGCCCGCTTCTAGCACGGTGGATGTGTTGGTTGACCCGTCGGTCAAACGATCATCAAAATGGGTCAGCCCAAGGCGTAGATCGGTGTTGCGGCGGGTCAGATTGATCTGAGCCTGAGCAGCGCGGCGACGACCATTGTCGGCCAGACTGTCATCCTGCCAAACGCTGCCAATTACACTCAGATTGTCGTTCAGGAACACGCGGCCATCGACACCAACCTTGCGGCGGCCCAATTCGGCGCCGTTTTGTTGGCCAATGCCGTAATCGCTATCCAATTGCCGCGCATAGGCGAGAACATCAAGCTTACCGGTTTGGTGTTGAACTTCTGCAATCCAACCCGTTGCGGTTTCGCCTTCGCTACGGCTCATAGCAATTTCGCCGCGCACTTCAGTGTTTTCGCCAATTTGCGCGCGAAGATCGATGGCGCCGAGGTCTGTGCGTGCGCCGTCACCTTTATCCGTGATGGCATTGGCGCCGATGCGCACGCGGCCATCATCGCTGTTCCAATCCACCCGCAGACCCGCGTTCATTTCACCTTGGCCCACACCATCGGTTTCGTATTCCACGATGATGAATTGCGGGTTGAGATTGTCGTCGCGGCTCAAAACCGGTTGAGCGAACGTGATCGTGCCGGACAAAAGGTCGACATTATAGTCAAGGAAACGCGTCAAAGTGCGGGTCGAAACGATCTGCTCCGAACGGAAGCGGTCGCGCACTTCGATGGTCACTTGCTCACTGTTAGCGAGGATGTTGCGATTGCCCAATTGATAAGGGCCAGAGATGCCTTGACCTTGAATTTCATCGCGTTGCAGGCGGCTTGAAATCTCGGCTGCAAAGCCGCTGGCTTTAACTTGGCCAAAGCGAGCCTCTCCGCGAACACCGGTGGCGGTGCGGTTGTAACGGGCCAAACGGGTTTGGTCGAAAGCGGTCTCAAAATCACCATACAGCGCATAGAACGTGGCCGTTTCGATCCGGACATACAGGTTCTCACGGCTCGCAGCATCAAAGCGGCGCGACGATCCATCGGCAAAGACGGTGTAATAGGCTTGCGGGTCAATCGTGCCCAAGACGCGTTGGTCTTCGCGCTGTTGTGCGCTGTCATAGGCCAGCGTCAGGAGGTAACGGCCCAGCACCCGTCCTTTGGCGTAGAGAGCGACGCGCGCATTTTCGCCAAGGTCGCTGTCAAAACGGCCGGTCCGCTCCATATTGTCAGCAACACTGCGTGCGCCCACTGTCCCTTCGGCAAGGCCGACAATGGTCCATTCGATGTCGCCCGGCTCAATCCACGCTTCCAATTGTTGGTCGCGTTCGATTTCACCATCATTAAAGGCAAAATCCAACCGGAGCGAGCCACTAACCATAGTCGGGGCCAATTCGATCAGAGCGATGCCTTCGCTGCCTTCAACGACCCAGCGGGCCGAACTTGGTGTGAAACCGGTAAGCTGGTTCAATTGCTGGCGATCAACCGCCTCGGCGCTTTCATAGGGCGAATTGAGTTCAAAGTTGCCCGAAACACCTGCGCGCAATGGACGGTTGTTGCGGTCCAGCACGCGGATAGCGACGACAGGACGCGTGCGGCCATCAGCGACCAGGTTCGACATTTCCGGTACCAGCTCAACTTTCGTTGGAGTGGTGGTGAAGAAAACTTCGCGTGTGAAAGTCTTGCTGACGCCGCCAAAGGTGTTGATCACATCGGCTTCGAGCAATGTGCGTTCATTCTCAAGACGCACACCGCGCCATGTACTGACCGCGAACTGGCCTCTTTGTGGGTTTAGAGTGCCTTCGAATGCGAGTCCGCTGACTTCTTCCCCGTTGATGCGCAGGACAATGCTTTGCCCTTTGCGATGGCGGATCGCCACACGGATCGCCGGAGCACGCGGGTTCGCCGTGAGACCGGGGCTGAGGAAGCCATCTTCGCCATCGCCCAAGGCAATCCAATCGGTGTTGGGCGCATAGGACGGAGTGGCTTGTTCGGCCGCTTCTGCAGTCGTGTCGGCGATGCCGGCTTCAACGAGGATTTCGGCGTCAATCGATGCATCTGTTCTCGCTGAACCGCCGGCGATAGCGTTAACCGCGCGGGCGGTTGCGCCGTCTGGGCGGGTATCTGCCAATGGCGCGGCCTCTACCAATGCCTCTTCAAGGGCACCTTCGGGCAGAACCGCGTGGAAATCTGCAACCACCAAGCTGCCGCCTTGACCGATAACGAAGCGTGAGCTTGCGCTGCCCGCGTTGCGGGTGCCGCGGTGGCAATCAACCAATTCGGCGCCTTCGGGCAAAGTCATACCTGCGACGGCAACAACATGTGTGCCGGGCACAACGCCTTCGAAGTGATAGCGGCCATCGGCATCGGTGATCGCGTAGCTGCCGTCTTCCATGACGACACGAACACCGGGAATGCCAGGGCGCGGATCATCAAGTGTACACGGACCCGCCGTGATCCGACCAATAACGGTCATCCGATCGGCAATGGTTTCGCGTTGAATGTCGACGGCAACACTGGCCCGCGATGTGCGGCCAAGGCTGTCAGTGACAACCGCATCGTTCAACGCGCGGCCCGGAGGCGCGTCGGCGCGAACGGACATTGCATATGTAATGCGGCGAGAGCTGCTTGCCGGGATATCACCCAATGTCACTGTCAATTGACGGCCATCTGGTGTGATTGAAACGGCATCCGGGTTTTCGACGCCGTCAATGCGGATCGAATCTGGGCGCAGGCGAAGGAAAGTCGATGGCGTGTCGGTGACGACAACATTGCGACGCGGGCGGTCACGATCGACGTTGTTGGCCGTGATCGAATAGAACACGATGTCGCCGGGCTGGACCTGTTGACGTGATGCGGTCTTTACAAGGCCTACATCCAATCCCGGACGATCCAATGGAATGTCCACTTGAACAGGGGTTGGATCATCGAGAACGAAGCTGCCGCCATAAGACGCATCAAGAATAATAAAGCCACGTCCATCAGGGCGCGTGATTTGCGCGATATCGGCGGGGCTCACCACAGACGGTGCGGTGTACGGATCTGGCGGCGTAATTTCGAGGCGATACGTGCCAAGGAATGTCAGTGGGAACCAGAATTCTCCTGCATCCAATGTCGTAACATTGCCCGCGCCGTCGGTGATCGGTTGACCCGAGATGACGGTCGAGGGCCACGATGTCACACCATCTGCGGCAAAGACGGTTGCGGGTTGGCCGGTGGCGACATCGATCAAAGTGACCGTCGCACCGTCCACAGGCTCACCGGTTTCGCTGTCGAACACAACGCCAAACGGATCGGCGAGAACATCAACCTCGGTTTCGACCAACACTGTGGTGTTGCCAGGAAGCGAAGCGGTGATCCCGATATCCGCGCCATCCACAATGCTAAGGCGGCAATCGCCTTGAATAACCGCAGGTGGCATGCGGACCGTGCCGATTTGGCCGATAAATACGCCGGTGTTTACGCCGGTTTCAAAAATCGTCTCAGTTTCACGATCGCCTGTAGATGTGGTGATCGTGATCGCTAGCTCGTCAATCTGTGTGGCATCGACGTTTGCGGCAAATGCGTTCACTTCGAACACAACGGTTTGGCCGGCGCGCACGGTGTTGCTTTGTTCGTATTGGCCGCCAATTGGTGTCAATTCGATATCAGAGCCGCCCGTGCCCCCTTGCGAGGATTGGCCAGACGCGCTGCATAAAGGAGCGCGGAAATCCATATCAATCCCGCCCTGGGTCGTGGGACGAAAGGCGGTAATTGATGGGGGTGGCAAAGTGACGTCCAAGGTCACTGTGTTTGAAGAGGTCTGCGCAGGGCGCCCCACAAACAGCCACGAAGCTTCGGCGGTGTTTTCGATCGTACGGATCGTTTCCGACGCACCGTCGCTTGAGTTATCTTGAGCGATCGCCCCCTCTCCAGACACGCCAAAGGGCAACAGCACTAGTGAAAGTGCCGCTGCGACGCGCCTGAAAGAGGGGGGAACACGCATTGTCTAAATCCTGCCTATGATCTTAGTTGATCGTGACTTGGAAATAGACCGAGCGGGTGGTGCTCGCGGGGAGATCGTCAAGCGACGCTTCGATCTCATCCGCACCGGCTGTTCCGCCGTCTTCTGTGAACACAGCATCGCCGGTGGCTTCGCCATCGGTGTCATTCACGGTGTCGATTGTGCAGGTAGCAACCGGGGTTGCACCTGAACTGTCGACCGTAGCCGTGCCGTTCACAAAGATACCAAAGTCGTTTTCTGCGAAAGTGACATCGGCTGGAAGGTCATCCGACACTGTCACAGCGGTCGCCGTTGCGGCATCCGCTGCGTTCGACACTGCAATGCAGTATTCGATCACGGCGCCCGGAATTGCTTTCGGGTTGTCTGTGCCGTTTACAGGGTCGCTGATGATGCGGCTTGTTTTGACGACGCTTACCAGCGCGCCAGCCACTTCGAATTGACCCAATGCGGAATCGTCACCGTCGTTGGCGGCTTCTTCACCAGTGCTGGTGCCGTCGGCAAGAACTGTGTCTTCGCCAGGGGTGTTGGCATCGGTATCGGCCAAGCCAAAGATTTCGGCACCCAAGCCAGCTGCGCCAGCTTCGTGAGCGTCTGCAATCAAAACGATGTCGAAAATGTCATCGTTCACAGCGTCGGTCGTGATGTCCGCGACTACGAGAACAGCGATCGTCTCTGTGCCCAAGCCATCATCGGCGGCAACTTCGTCGAGGAAGGTGATAGCACCCGCGTCGATTTCGGTTTGCTGCAATACGCCATCGCCGTTCGCATCAAGATAGATCGTGATGTTTTCGATGTTGGCGGCCGTGCCGTCCGTCAGGACAGTCGACAAATCGAGGTCAACGACGTCGTTCGACAAGTTGGTAACGTCAAACGACAATACAGCCTGCTCTTGACCCGGTGATACCGATTCAGGTGACGCGCCGGTGAAAGTCACGTCAACGTCGACAACGCGGTCAACGGTGAACGTGTCACTGTCCGTCACTTCGTTTTGTGTTTCTCCACCGACTTCGAAGGAGACCGAGACGTTGTTGGTGATGGTATCACCAGCCGTCGTCCCGACCGCCCAAGCCGGTGTGCTGGACATTGCGACAAGAGCGAAAGCGCTCACCGCACCCAGCAGCTGGGTTGTTGGTTTCATGTTAGTGGTCCTCTGCGTGTGCCCCGTGTCAAAATTGCCGCCCACGAGACTTGGCGGTTATCCTCCACCTTGCGGTGGGTGATTTCGTGTCCGCGGATCAGCGGATAATGGCGGGATATTCGAGCCGGCCGCTTTCGCCCGGCGCGATGGAAGCGAGTGTCCAACGGACATGCGTCACATCGGCATGCGCTGCCGTGCGTGTGCTGCCGTCTTCGTTGGCGATCGAAAGCGAGGCCAAGGTGCCCCAGCTGTTCCCGCCATCAACCGACACAATCAGATCCGGATCAGCATCAGGCGCAAGGCGCACTGCCGTTGGGAGCGGATTGGTGACAACAAAGTTCTCTGCCGGTTCGTCGCTGTTGTTTGTGTAATCGGTTCCAAACACCAAACGGCCACCTGGAATGATGACGCCTGGTTCAACCAATTGCGTGGTTTCATTTCCGGCCTCGTCAACCGAAGTCTCGACCGCTTTTACATCGCCGGATACGTCGACGCTGTTCTGAGCGTGCGCCGCAATCGGCATCGCTGCCGTGGAAGCAACAAGCAAAGCCGCGATCATATTCTTGAACGTGTTCATTTCTCTGGTCCTCAGCTTGAAAAAATTTAGTCGACGGTGACGTCAAAAGTGACGGTGTGGACGGTGCCCCCAGCAACAGTGCCAAGGTCGACCGAAACGCCGCTGGCATCGGATGCCTCGCCGGCGTCATCGCCGCTGGCGTCGGTCAAATCGCCGCCATCCAATGTGACGGTTTCGTCGGAATAGGTGGTGCCTTCGGGGATGGCGTCGGCAACGATCAGGTCATCAACCGACCCGCTGCCCGAAACGGTCGCGACAATTGTAAAGGTTGCAACGGAGCCAGGAACGACACTTGTGCCGCCAAACGGATCAACGACGCTAACGGATTTGGTCAACTCGACCGAAGTGATCCCAACCAGCAACGATCCCACTGCGGTGTCGTCCGCGCCGGTTGTGCCAACGATGGCATCGCCGCCATCAACACCTTGGCCCGCAAACACTGTGCCCGGTGCGCCGGTGCCCGTTAGAGCTTCCGCCGTCAGTTCAACGTCGCTGGCATCGCCATCGACAACGCCATCAGGAACAGTGACGATCACAAAGACGGTTAGCCCTTCGTCCGCCTCAAGCACTTGGGTCGTTTCCGGCGCAGTCAAGATTTCATCGACGCCAGCATCGTATGTGCCGTTGCCATTCGTATCGATCGCGATGTTGACGACGGTCGTATCGAAATCGTTCCCGGCGACGGTTGGGTTCGCCGTCAACGAATAGGCTTCGGGTCCGTTGCCTTGGTTGGTCACCTCAAAGGTAAGAACAGCCTCGCCCGGGACGGCGCCAATCGGTCCGCTGTCGAGCGACGTTACCGTCACATCCAACAATTCATCGACGCGCACCACCACAGTGTTTGAATCGACCGTCTGTGATCCATCACCGTCTTCATAGGTTGCGGTGGCGGTGTTCTCGATGAGAGTGCCGGCGCCCACACCTTCGGCATGCGCGGCCTGAGCCCCTAAGGTCGCAAGCGCAAACGCGGCAACGACGGGGCTTGCTGTGCGAGCGCACGCAATCACCGTTGACGTCGTGTGATGCAGGGACAGGGTGGAGAATGTGTTCATTGTACTTCTACCGTTCACAAAGAGTTCGAACCATGTGCTTCAAGAAGCGTGCCACAGGGTGAAACACGCTTGTTTTCAATTAGTTGTGATTTCTGGGAGCCGCGCTCAAACCGTTATTCTGTCGAATTTCGCAGAATGGGAGACGCGATTTTGCAATTTGCAAATTCATTCGCCCGAAAACCCCAAAGGTTCCCGAGGCGTTCGCAAACGTGGTCAAAACCGGACTGTTGGTATGATGCGTATCCATACCTAGGGCAGATAACTAGCAATGGTTATCAACCCGTTAGCAAAGTGCCAGAAACCGCAGAGTTCTGCGGTTCCGGACACAAAATGTTACAAGTGGATACGGTTAATTTTTTGCGGGATCTGGATCAGTTTTCGATCAAATCCGGCTGAATTCCGGGAGATTTTCTACCCATCGGTCAGAGAAATGGTAAATTTCCCTCCGCCGGACATCGCCCGATAGGCAAGCTGAAATTTTTTCGCTTTGTCGTGATAAAACGGCCAAAAATGGCCGATTATCGTGGTTTCTCGGGCGTCAAAAGCGCCAGCAAAGCAAAGCTGGCGAGCCAGTGTTCGCCCATATAATCACCCGTTACATGGGGCAATGCGGCCTCCAGATGTTCAACCGCGCGACGCTCGAGCAAATCGGCGCCTGCGCCGTTCGAACGCGCTCTTTGGATGGCCCGCAAACACCACCCACGACTTAAGTTTAGGCCGTCGAGATGAGCGATTTTTCCATCGGTTCGATCTGTCACTGTGACCGGATGACATTCACGATCCAACCATCCATTGTCCATTATAAGGCTTTCAAACCAAACGGAAAATTCCGGTCCACCCATCACCCGGCTCATCAAAAGCGACGCGACTAGAACAGGCGAAAGGAATTCATCCCCGCCCGGTTCCCATCCCGAATAGTTCGATTTGTCGCCGTAACAACGGATCGACCATTCATCGATCGCTTCGACCAATTTGCGATCGCGTGGCTCCGCCCATTCCCTCGCCAGGACAAGCGCAAACGCTGTGTTCCCATGCGTGCCCACCGTGATGGGATAGGTCAGAACAGGCAGGTACCCGCCGAACCGCATGGCAAATGCGCGCGCCAAAGGCTCCATTCGATCCGCCCAAGGATGGTCAGCGTGTCGGGCGGCTTCGTGGTGCAAATAGAGCATCCAACCCCAGCCATAAGGGCGTTCAAACCCCCGAGATTCTGGCCGTTCAAGATAGGCCAGTTCCGCGGATAGATTTTCGACTGTGAAGGTCTTGTCCGCCAACGCTTCGATGTCGCGCGCCTCCGGCATATCGGGGTAAAGACGCAGCAATGTCAGCAAGGTCCACCATGAATGGACGCAAGAATGCCAATCAAAACTGCCAAAAAATGCCGGGTGCAGGTCGCGCGGGGTGCGTGCATCGGCATCCGATCCCATCACATGGTCCAGCTTGTTCGGATATTCCTGCCCCACATGGCCAAGCGCCGCACGGGCAAAGGTTCGGGCCATCGCTTGCGTCAGTTCCACAGGAGAAACGCCCCGACATAAATGATAATCACATTGCAAATCCAAAGCGGGATCGCGGTCCCTATTTGTTGGCGGATCACCGCGTTTTGATCCTTTAGTTCCAGCAAGATGGCAGGGACGATGTTAAAATTCGCCGCCATTGGCGTCAGCAATGTCCCGCAAAATCCGGCAAGCATCCCTACCGCGCCAATAACGGCCGGATAGCCGCCATAGGTTTCTACCAAGAGTGGGATGCCCACTGCGGCCGCCATAACGGGGAACGCGGCAAAAGCGTTGCCCATGATCATCGTGAACAATGCCATACCAAGGGCAAACACCACGACAGTTAGAAACACACTGCCTTCGGGGATGGCCGCACCGACTGTGCCACCAATGATTTCACCGACGCCTGCAACCGCGAAAACCGCCCCCAACGCCGCAAGCATCTGCGGCAAGATTGCCGCCCAACCGATGGAATCCAACAATCGGCGCCCCTCTTCCGCTGGGGCAAGCACAGGTGGCTTAAGCCAAACCACCGCCGCGATCAGGGCGATAACCACCCCAAACCCAAACAGGATCAGTGTTTCCTGCCGTGCCTTGAAGAATCCGGTCTCCAAAAGCGGGGTGAAATTGTAGAGCAGCGTTCCGGCGACAGCCGTTATTGGAACAATTAAAGCAACCAAAAACAGATGATTACCGTACCTATCTGATAATTGCTCTCGCTCTGATTGAGAGGTCGTTTCTGGATTGCTGCGCTTTAATCCACCCAATCCGGCGATCGCTACCAGGGCAAGAACGATGACCCCATTGGCTAAATCCGAAAGATTGCTGCCAAACAGGAAACTGACTGACAAAATACCCCAAAATGCAGCATTTCCATACATTTGGTCACGCAAGCTGAGAAATGACCAGAAGGCGAAAAAGGCACCGGCCAGCCAATACAGGCTTTCAAACGACATCTGCCATTCTGGCGTGACTGCTTCGACGGGGCTCATGCTGCACCTCCATCATGTTCTTGCTGGGAGGCGGCCTGTCGTACCTTGGCTAAGCGCCCATCCAAGGCAAGTATGCGGGAGCTGTGGATGAAGAACGCGCATATTGCCGTAGGTATAGCCCAAACGGACAATTCCAACGGCGTGAGCGGGTAGCCGGAACTCTCAAAAACACTTTGTATCAATAGGATAGAGGCGATAGCGAAGAAAATGTCTTCGCCGAAGAAGAGCCCCACGTTGTCCGTAGCCGCGGACATAGCCAACACCTTCTCACGCTCGTCTTCATCCAGCTTGCCGTGCGACTTTTCCGCTGCAGCGTCCGCCATTGGGGCAACCAACGGGCGCACCGTTTGAGGATGCCCCCCCACATCTTTCATCCCCAATGCGGCGGTGATTTGGCGGAATAAAAGGTAGCTCACCAACAACCGCCCCATAGTGGCCCCGCGCACACCTTCGATCAACGCCCGCGCGCGCTGTTGCAATCCGTTGCGTTCCAACAGGCCGATGACCGGCAGGATGATCCACGTCACAGAGATGTAGCGATTGTCGTTGAACGCTTTGCCCAACGCCTCAACCACTTCGACAAAGTCGAGAGCCGCAAGCAACCCGGTGGCAAGTGCCGCAGTGACAACAACCAACAACGGATTGAACCGCAACGCAAAGCCGACAACCACAAGGGCAATGCCCAAGAGAGGCCAATAATTCATTCAATCCACCCCAGTGTTTCTAGTGTTCCGTGTTGGTCCAAAACCGGCTCCGCCAGGGGTCAGAATGACAAACGTGTCACCCACATTCATTTCGACCGACCCCGTAGCCCCCATTTCAACGCGAGTGCCATCGGCACGTTCAACCCAATTGCGACCAGGCGCCGCATCGTCGCCCCCCATTATACCGCATGGCGCGATAGCGCGACGATTGGCCAGCATGTTCGCACGCATCGGTTCTAGGAACGTCACACGGCGTTCCACCCCGTCGCCGCCCGTGTGACGGCCACCGCCCCCCGATCCCCGCCGCATGGCAAATCCATCCAATCGCACAGGGAACCGGGTTTCGAGAATTTCGGGATCGGTCAGACGACTGTTGGTCATATGAGTTTGAACCGCACTGGTCCCATCGTGATCAACGCCCGCACCCGATCCACCGCAAATGGTTTCGTAATATTGGCGATCCATGTTGCCAAAGGTGAAATTGTTCATGGTCCCTTGGCTTGGCGCAAGCTGCCCTGTTGCGGCGAACAAAGCGTCGGTAACCGCTTGGCTGGTTTCGACATTGCCGGCGACAACCGCCGCGCCGGGATGCGGGTTAAGCATCGACCCCATTGGCACAACCAATTCAATCGGCCGCAAACATCCGTCATTCATCGGGATCGCGTCATCGATCAATGTGCGCAAAACATACAACGCCGCTGCCCGCGTGATGGATCGCGGTGCGTTAAAGTTATCGGGGAGCTGATCGCTGGTCCCGGTGAAATCGAAAACGGCGGATCGGTGTGCCTTATCAATTCTAACCGCGACTTTAATGACAGCTCCATTGTCCATCGCGTAGGCAAACGATCCATCATCCAACCGGCCCAACAATCGCCGAACGCTCTCCTCTGCATTGGCGACGACGTGGCCCATATAGGCCGCAACCGCATCCGCGCCTTGATCGCGGGCCGCGCCCGTCAACAGATCAGCACCGCGTGTGCAGGCCGCAAGTTGAGCCCGTAAATCGGAAATGTTGCGCCCCGGATTGCGGGCTGGATGCACGGCCGATGCCAAGACATCGCGTATTGCCGTTTCCTGAAAAACCCCTTCATCGACCATGAGAAGGTTGTCGATCATGACCCCCTCCTCTTCAATCGTTCGACTTTCCGGTGGCATAGAGCCCGGTGCGATGCCGCCAATATCCGCATGGTGTCCACGCGCCGCAACAAAGGCGTCGGGTGATGCACCGGTGTTATTATAGAAAACCGGAACGATGACCGTGATGTCGGGCAGATGGGTGCCCCCGCGATAGGGATCGTTCAGGACATAGGCGTCCCCACGACGGGAACCGCGCCCGTCTTTGCCATTTCCCCGTGCTTCCACCACGCGCGCTATGCTGTCGCCCATTGATCCCAAATGGACGGGGATGTGCGGCGCATTGGCGATCAATGCGCCGCGCGCGTCAAACACGGCGCAGGAAAAATCCAATCGTTCTTTGATGTTCACCGACGTTGCCGTGGATTGGAGGACAACGCCCATTTCTTCCGCAATGGCCATGAATAGGTTGTTGAATATCTCAAGGCGCACCGGGTCGACCTGTGTCCCGATTGCGCGACCGCGTTCAAACGGCACTTGGCGTGATAGGATCAAACTGCCCTCTTGCGCCAATTCCGCGGTCCAACCCGCCTCGACCACAGTTGTTGAGCCTGGATCGATGACCAAGGCGGGACCAGCAATCCGATCCCCAACTTGCATCCCTGCCCTAGTCAATGTGCGCCAATCGTTTTGACTGTCTGAGCGAGGATCCTTGAACGATGAGGATGCGTTGTTGCGTTCCGCCGGAATGGCCGCAACCGATGAAAGTCCGCCGGACACGCCGACCGCTTCCACACTTAGGGCATCAATGATGATGCTGGCCGCTTCGTCGGAATATCCAAACCTTTGACGATGCAAAGTCCGGAACTTGGCATCCATCGTTTCGATTTCTTCACACGGAACCGTGATGACGGAATCGCTTCCATCAAACCGAAGTCGGGCGTGCGGCAACACTGTGATGGCGTCGTCATCGATATCTTGATCCAGCAAAGCGGATCGCGCTTGGCCGGTTAGATCGGAAAGCTCCAACGCGAAATCCTGCGTCAAAGGTTGGACAAGGCTTACCTCCCGCACAACTTTGATTGGTGCCAATCCTATCCCGAACGCGGACAATATGCCGGCCAATGGGTGGACCAACACCGTTTCCATCCCAAGCTGATCGGCGACCTTGCAAGCGTGTTGCCCCCCTGCTCCGCCAAAACACGCCAAGGCATAGGCGGTAACATCGTGGCCGCGGGCAACCGAAATTTTGCGGATCGCATTCGCCATATTGTCGACCGCAATCGCCAAGAAACCTTCGGCGATCTCTGCCAATGGCTTTGGTTTCGGCAGAATGTCGGCGACGGATTGCAAAGCGGCGCGCGCCGCAACACGGTCCAACGGTTGATCCCCGCCCTCCCCAAAAACACTTGGGAAGAATGCTGGATCGATGCGCCCTAGGAATAGGTTGCAGTCCGTGACCGTTAAGGGGCCGCCCTTGCGGTAACATGCTGGCCCCGGATCGGCTCCGGCGCTGTGTGGGCCAACACGAAAGCGCGCGCCGTCAAAGCTGCAAATCGACCCACCGCCAGCCGCCACCGTGTGAATTTGCATCATTGGCGCGGCGACGCGCACGCCGGCAACCACGCTGTCGCCTGTCAATTCGTACTCACCGCCAAAATGGGCAACATCGGTGCTAGTCCCGCCCATGTCGAAACCAATGATCTTTGTATGCCCCAACGGTTCGCAAGCCGCGACCATTCCGACAACGCCGCCCGCTGGGCCAGAAAGGATCGCATCCTTACCGCGAAATGCGCCCACTTCGGCGAGGCCGCCGTTGGATTGCATAAAGCGAAGGCGGTTGGTGCTGGGCAGTTCGTCGCGCAACGTATCTATATATCGGCGCAAGACCGGCGATAGATAGGCATCGACCACGCTGGTGTCGCCGCGCGGGATTAATTTGATCAAAGGCGCAACTTCGTGGCTGGTGCTGATCTGAGCAAAGCCCAATTCACGTGCGATTGCCGTCAATCGAACCTCATGATCGCGATATTTCCAGCCGTGTACCAACACGATCGCAATCGCATCAAAGCCATCCTGCCGCAGCGCCGCGAACTTCTCCCGCGCATCGACTTCATCCAGAGGTGTTAGGACTTCTCCATCAACACCGACTCGCTCACCAATCTCAACGACTTCGGCGGGCAATTGTTCGGGCAGGTCGATGCGCCGCGCAAATATGTGGGGTCGCGCCTGCGTGCCGATCCGCAACGCATCGCCAAATCCCCCCGTTATAGCCAGCGCCAACCGTTCGCCTTTGCGTTCAAGCAGCGCGTTGGTGGCGACCGTGGTGCCAATCCGCAGTTCCGCAATCGGTGCATTGGCGTTCGCACCACCTTCCCCCTTCATCAACCGCTTTACCGCTTCGCTCGCAGCATCGGCGTAATGATCGGGATTTTCCGATAGCAATTTATCCGTCAACATCCGCCCATCAGGCGTCATCGCCACAACGTCGGTGAATGTACCCCCGCGATCAATCGCAAATCGCCAAGCTTTCATATGCGGGAGGCTTTCGTTGCAGTTGGCCGTCGAAACAGGCTCCTTTTGTAGAGGCACCTGCGAACACAACCCTTCTTTGCAAGCGCGGCGGGCCGGGTCAATTGGGGCGGCCAGCACTCTAACCAACAAATTGAGAGGTTGCATTTCGCAACCAGGTTGGCCGAAGAGGGGCAGCAAGAGAACAAATTTTGGGAGACTGACGAGATGGCCGAATATGAATCAATCCGCGTGGAGCGTGTGGGAGGCGTCGCCAAGCTGACGCTGAACAAACCTGAGCGGTTGAACGCTTGTGCGCCGCAGATGGCGGATGAGATTTTCGATGCGATCCGCGATTTGGGTGACGCACGCGCCTTGTTGATTGCGGGCGAAGGTCGCGCATTTTGTTCTGGCGCCGATTTATCCGGCGGCCGCAGCGGCGATTCCGCTGTGTCTGGCGGGGACCGTTCGTACACAGTGCTCCAACAAAGCTATAACCCGATGATGGCCGCGCTTTGGAAATTGCCGATCCCGGTCGTAACCGCCGTGAACGGCCCGGCGGCAGGGATTGGTTGTTCAATCGCCCTTGCCGGGGATTTCGTCATCGCCGGTAAAAGCGGCTATTTCCTTCAGGCATTCGTTAATATCGGCCTTGTGCCCGATGGCGGGTCAAGCTGGATGCTGCCGCGCCTCGCCGGACTGGCGCATGCAACCCGCATGATGATGTTGGGTGAACGCATCCACGGTGAAGAAGCTGAGCGCATTGGATTGATCACGAAATGCGTTGAAGACGACGCACTCGCTGATGAAGCCAACGCTCTGGCCGAAAAACTCGCTGCCGGCCCAACGGTCGCCTTGGCAAAGATGAAAGCCAATCTGCGCGGTGGATTGCAGACCGATTTCACCACCGCACTTCAAAACGAAGCCGAAGGCCAACGCATCGCCGGTTCCACCGAAGACGCTGCGGAAGGCGGTCGATCCTTCCTAGAAAAACGCAAGCCGGTCTTTAAAGGCCGCTAATCCGTTATGATTTCGGCGCGGCCTGCACACCAGAGAGCAGGCCGCGTCCAATCACTTGTGCCTGAATTTCTCCTGCACCTTCAAAAATGTTGAGGATACGCGCGTCGCACAAAACGCGACTAATCTCATATTCAAGAGCGTATCCATTGCCGCCATGAACCTGCAACGCGTTGTCGGCGTTGCTCCACGCGGTTCGCGCGGCCAGCAATTTTGCCATTCCCGCTTCGATATCGCACCGTTCGCCCTTATCCTTATGCCGTGCCGCCGAATAGGTTAGCTCTCGCGCCATAACGATCTCAGTCGCCATCAACGCGATTTTGTCCGAAACACGCGGAAAGGCGAGCAGGTTTTTCCCAAACTGCTTGCGCTCCAATGCATATTTCAATGCCAAATCAAACGCATTCCAAGCCACACCGATGGCGCGTGCCGCCGTTTGAATCCGGGCCCCTTCGAATGTTCGCATCAATTGTTTGAAGCCTTGCCCTTGGACACCGCCCAACAATCCATCGCTGGAAACAGCAAACCCATCAAAGCCTAAGGCGTATTCCTTCATCCCGCGATAGCCCAACACCTCGATCTCGCTGCCATCTATCCCCGCATCGGGGAAAGGGTTGGCATCATCGCCGCGCGTTTTTGTGGCAAGCAACATCGACAACCCGCCATATCCCGGCGTGTCCGGATCGGTCCGGCACAACACCGTCATCAAATCCGCCCGCGCAGCATGCGTGATCCACGTCTTTGCCCCAGTGATGGTCCAACTGCCGTCTGCATTTGATACGCCACGCGTCCGCACCGATGCCAGATCTGAGCCGGTGTCGGGTTCGGTGAAAACGGCCGTCGGCAATATTGACCCATCGGCAATCTTGGGAAGTAGTCTCGCCTTTTGTTCGGGGGTGCCATTTTCCCCGATCAATTCGCCCGCGATTTCTGAACGAGTGCCTAATGACCCGGCACATATCCATCCGCGCGACAATTCTTCGGAAACAAGGCACATCGCGGTCTTGCCCAACCCGAGGCCGCCAAATTCCTCGGCAATGCAAACGCCAAAGACGCCCAGTTGCGCCATTTCGTCAACCACTTCGATCGGGATCAAATCATCGGCCAAATGCCATTGATGCGCATGCGGTGTGATCCGATCTGCGGTGAAGGCTCGGAACTGATCCCGGATCAAATCCAACGTTTCATCATCAAATGCTTCGTCCGGACGCGCACCATCCGCCAACAATATCGCAAGCTTTGCACGCGTTTCGGCGGTGTTGCCTTCGGTCAAGAAACGTCGCGTTGCGGCGTCATCTCGCAATGCATTTGCTGCGGGCTCGACCCCCATTTCGGAAGGGCGCAAATACTCGCTTGCGCTCATTGCCAAGGCGCTGACCAATTGCTGGCAATATTCGCCGACGCCAATGCGCAGGGTCAATTCATCCACTTCGGAAAAGCGGCCCGTCTTTTGCGCCCGCGCACCCCAATCGGCGACCGCTTCCAACGATGCGACCACTGTTCCGATCCACGCCAATCCGTGCACCTGACGTTGATGTGTTTCGATCAAGGCGGCTTCGGGCTTGCCATTGGGCGCAACGATCCGTGCGGTGGTCTCGCGCACAGCATCGAGGTAAGTTTGGGTGGCGGCGCAGACTTGTTGCGCCAAAGAAATCCATTCGCTCATACCACTGCCGTAGCGGGGCATCTGATCGAGTTGAAGCGGATTATGATCAGAACAGTCAAACCTTGTCAGTTATGACAGGGAAAGCAGCTTAAGCTGAGTTTTTGGCTCTTGCGCCGGGCGGTGGCGGGTCTTGCGGTGGCCCCGCAAAACACTGTGCCACATCCATCCATCGGGTCGCGTTGGGCCCGGTTACTGTCAACGCAGTGTCGCCAATATTGCGACATTGCGTGACGACCTGACAAAATTCGGTCGCCGATCCCTCAATCCGTTCCGATCCGGCTGCACCATCACCGGACCCTTCGCCAAAGGTCCGGACAACGCCAGATGGCATGGTCATGACCAATTGCGGCACCGGTTGAGGCACTTCTTCGGATCGATTGATAAAGGTCCATCCATACGTGTTGAGGCCTAGGACTACGATGTTTGCAATGGCGTCGCTGTCGCTGCGATCGGCGCCCAGTTCATCATAAATTGCCTGAGCATGCGACCATGTCTCCATTAATCGCGCTGTGATCGATGATCGTGCGCTCATGCTCGGGCCCGCCCATGCAACCCGCTGTTTGGGATCAACCGCGCGAAAGGCGTCGGCCAATTCTGGGTAGAATTCACGCCAAGCCGCCAACAACGCACGCCCGCTGAGATCGCCCGTCTGTTCGCTTTCAAAAATCCGAAAATTCAACCCGCGTGACGCCGCGACTGATTTCATGAAATCTCCAAACCCATCGGGGTCTTGCAAAGAGGTCAGAGCGGCGCGGTTCCAAACATGCAAATGGCGCAGAATCTCATCTATGCTCCATCCCTTAAACCCCGTGGTTCGCGCGAAATCCTTATCATCCAAATCGGCCAATAGATCATTCAGTTGATCACAAATCGAACGAAAATCTTCGGCCTGTTGCATCGCGCGTTCTCCATTACATGCCTGCAATTGCTGCCCTACATTGTGTTGCGGGGCAAGTTGATTGGCTATGGGGCAACTCACTATGAGCGATTATCGTTGCGCGTGACGCCACAAATAAGCTAGTGGCGCGGCCAATCGGGGCATGATGCTCCTATGGGCCGCAAACGCGCCCATTTTGCTCAGTTTTTGACGCCGGACTTTTGCAGATTTTAGCATTGGTCAACGCGCTCATCCGCAACCGCCTAATTCCCGTCGCCGCTGATAATGCGCGGCCGCACCAACATTGAAAGCGTCCCATGACCTTTGCCGACCTTCCCCCTCGCCTTCGCGATGCCTTGGCAGAACGCGAATATTCCCAGCCCACCGACGTTCAGGCCGCAGTCCTTGAGAGCGAAGCTCTGGGCCGTGACTTGATCGTTTCTGCCCAAACCGGCTCTGGTAAAACGGTCGCATTTGGCCTCGCCATGACCGCCGAATTGTTGAACGACGAAGGCACCGTACGCCATGCCGAGGGTCCTTTGGCGCTCATCATCGCTCCAACCCGCGAATTGGCGTTGCAGGTTAGCCGCGAATTGGCTTGGCTTTACGGCGCAACGGGCGCTCGCGTCGCGACCTGTGTTGGCGGCATGAACCCATCGCAAGAACGCAAAGTGCTGCGTTCAGGCGCCACCATAGTTGTCGGCACGCCGGGCCGCTTGCGCGACCATCTGGAACGCGGCGCATTGGACCTTTCGGCATTGGCTGCCGTCGTGTTGGACGAAGCGGACGAGATGCTCGATATGGGCTTTCGCGATGAATTGGAGGCGATCCTGGATGCCGCGCCGGAAAACCGCCGCACGCTTCTCTTCTCCGCCACAATGCCACGCCCAATCGAAGCGTTGGCGCAGCGTTATCAGAACAACGCCTTGCGCATTGCGACGGTGGACAAAGGGCGCAGTCACGAAGACATTTCCTATCAGGCCGTAACCGTTTCTCCGCCTGAAGTAGAAAATGCAGTGGTGAACCTGCTCCGCTTCCACGAAGCGGAAACCGCCATCCTATTTTGCGCCACGCGTGAAAGCGTCCGGCGTCTTCACGCGACATTGCAAGAGCGCGGGTTCAGCGTCGTTGCCCTATCGGGCGAACACTCTCAGCAGGAACGCAACCATGCGTTGCAAGCATTGCGGGACCGGCGCGCGCGCGTCTGCGTGGCCACCGATGTCGCCGCACGCGGGATCGATTTGCCGTCTTTGAGTTTGGTCGTGCACGTCGAAATTCCACGTGACGCCGAAACATTGCAGCATCGCTCCGGTCGGACCGGCCGCGCCGGTAAGAAAGGTACGGCCGTTTTGATTGTGCCTTTCCCCCGCCGCAAACGGGTTGAAAGCATGCTGCGCCGGGCCAGCATCAAAGCGCTTTGGACTGATGCGCCTGATCGCGAAGCCATTATGGCGCAAGATCGGGAACGCTTGCTCGAAAAGCTAATGGAGCCGGTAGAAGTCACCGATGGCGACCGCGAACTGGCGGAAAAATTGATGGCTCACAAAAGCCCTGCCGAATTGGCCGCGATGTTGGTTCACGCGCATCGATCAAAAATGCCCGCGCCCGAAGATCTGATGCCCAACACACCGGAAGCGCGACGCGAAGCCCAAAAAGAGAGGCATCGCCCCGGTTTCGAAGACACCGTTTGGTTCCGCATGGACATTGGACGCCAACAAAACGCTGATCCGCGCTGGATCTTGCCGCTCTTGTGTCGGCGCGGTCATGTGACCCGTAATGAAATCGGTGCGATCCGCATCGGTGCCAACGAAACTCATTTTCAGATCCCGCGCACAATTGCTGATAAGTTCGCCGATGCGACGCAACGCACTGCCGGCACTGAAAGCGAGGAAGAAACCATCCGCTTTGAAGTGTCCGCCGAAGGTCCGCGTGTGGCCGCGCGTCAGAATCGCAAAGGCCGAACAGATCACAAAAGCCGCCCGCGCCCACCCGGCGTCAAGGTGCAACCATCGCGCGGCAGCGATGGCAAGAAACCAGGCAAGAAACATTTCAATAAATCAGGCGGTCCATCCGGAAAATTCGGCGGTAAATCCGACGGACGGCCAGAAGGACGACACGAAGGACGCAACGATGGCAGATCCGAGGGTCGGCCCGAAGGAAAACCATTCAAAAAGAAGCCCGGAGGCAAGTTTGCCCCCAAAGGTGATCGCAAAGACCGCGGCAAGCCGGGCTCGTTCAAGAAATCCGGCAAGAAATCCGGGGCGCCAAAGGATCCGTTCAAGCAAAGCTAAGCTGGAGACGCATCCAGCGGGCATATTGAACGACGTAAAGTGACCCCAACGGTCTAAGTACAATCACGTTGAAAACCGACACCGTTGCTTTGGCGGTTGCGGCGTATGGCGCGTTGCACTTGAAAATCCGACACCATGCCCCCTCACTCAGATGTTTGGCGGTGAGAACAATTGCTGTTGGATTGGGTGAATGGGACCAGCTTCGCGATGCAGCGACGGATTGCCTGTCATGATGTCAGAATGGGGATGTTCATCACCGGCTTTGGTGGCTCGTGGTTTGATCACCCTTTTTGGCGCGGGCAATTCCTATTGGACAATGCGAACGACGTGGATCGGGTTAGGAACGCCAATCTGCCATTTGTTTTTATCGACATTGATAAAGGTATCGGTCCGGCAGACGACAAAGACGGTGGCCACACCGACAACGGCATAGTTGGCATCGGCGACAACGCACACGATCGTTGGACCGGTCACAATGCATCCCAATCTGGATTGAGGCGCAATTCCAGGCCCACCCCGCCCCGCACCGAACACCAAAGCCGCGAGGCTGCACGTCTGCTGCATCGATCCAAAGACGCAATGCGCAATGTCTTTGATGATGCGCGCTTGGGGTGCGCCATTCACGCCCCGATTATCACAGGCGTGGTGGAGGATGTTATCGACGCGATCACGTTGGAATCTCAGGTTTTTCTAACCGTCGCGCGGCTCAAAAACAAAGACGATTACACCTATTTGCATTCCGTCGCAGTGTGCGCGTTGATGGTGTCGGTTGGGCGATATCTGAATTTGGATCAGGGCTTCATCCGCGATCTCGGCATGGCTGGCCTGTTGCATGATGTCGGCAAGATGGCCGTTCCCGACGCGATCTTAAACAAGCAAGGCGCGTTGTCGGATGATGAATTCAAGGTGGTCCGGAAGCACCCTGAAAAGGGGCATCAATTGCTGTTGGATTCCGCGGGAATTTGCGACGCGGCGCTGGACGTTTGTCGCCATCACCATGAACGAATGGACGGGACCGGCTATCCCGATGGGTTGAACAACGAAACACTTTCTTTCGCGGCGCGATTGGGGGCGATCTGCGACATCTACGATGCCCTCACATCAAACCGCGCCTACAAAAGAGCATGGACCCCGCACAAAGCCATTACAGAAATGAGCAAGTGGAACGGCCATCTAGACCGGCGCATTCTTGCCAGCTTTGTGCAAGCGATCGCAATGTACCCAACCGGCCTATTGGTGACTTTGTCCAGCAATCGGTTGGCCATTCTACTGGGCAACGACACTGGTCGAGAGAAGCCATTCGCGATCGCTTTCACAGATCCCGAACACGTTGAATTGGACGCGTTGGAAAAAGTAGCCATCGGCAAAGCCCAAGCTTCCGAGACGATTGTGAGCATCGAAGACGCCGATGCATGCACGATCAACCATTGGCAGGAATTGAGCGCCTATGCTGAGAACGGCGATTGGCGCAGCGTCGGTTTGACCATCGCTTAAGAAACGGCTTTGCGTTCCGCCAACCGTTCCAATGCGGCTTCGTGCTTGGCGCGATCGATGTCGTAAAAACTGACGATGGCGATCACGGTCATAAACAAGGTCAAGATCACCGGCACATAAACCGCGCCCAACATCCAGATCGTGTCTTCGCTCAAATCGCCTTGCTGTGCCCCTGCCGATAGGCCGACCACAGAAAGAACGAAACCGGCGATAACAATGCCGAACCCTTCGCCGAATTTGCGCATGAATGTGGCTGCGGCAAAAAACAGCCCTTCGGATCGATTACCCGTCTGATCTTCTGCTTGTTCCACCAAATCCGCCATCATGGATGCAGCGAGGATTTGATAACAAATGATCAATCCGACATCGATCGTCTGTGTGATCAGCACAATCCAGAATATTTCGGGCGTGCCGTTTTCTGGCAAGACGTCAATCAGCCTTAGGAATATTGGCATTGGGGCGCCGACAAAGGCAATCACCCCGACGATCAAGGCGCCACGCTTCTTGCCCAACCAACGGGTGACGATTGGGGCCAATGATCCACCTATCATGGCGGAGAAGAACACACCGATCGTGATGGCGCCAACTTGTTCGGCGCTAAAGCCCCAAAAATAGGTTGTGAAATAGAACACCAATCCTGCCGATAGGCCGCTCGCACTGAATGCGATCAACGATGCAAAGAACAACGCGAAAAATGACCGACCGGCAATCGTTCTATAGATGTCTTTGAATATCATCTTAAGCGTCAGGTCACGTTTGACGGGTGCCTGCCGCAAATGCGGAATGTAATTGTGCGTCCCTAATGCGGAGACCAAGATTGCTACAAAAATCACCAATGAGCCGATCAATCCGTACCGGGCATAGGCATCTGGATTGAATTGACCATTTGACACAGACGCCGTCACAAATGCCGGAAATATCACAACAAACGCGATGACGGACATTGCATTGCCACCAACCCAGCCAAAGAAATAGCGGAAGCTTAATATGCTGCTGCGCTCGTCGTAATCACTCGACAATTCGGGCGCCAACGCCGTGCTGGGTGTTTCGTAAACGGTGATGAATGTCCGAATGACAATCGCGAGGCCGACGATGTACCAAAACATCGCCTGATCGCTCCACCCCTCTGGCGGTGTCCAGATGAAGTAGTAACTGATCGCGACCGGCAGCGCGGCGGCGTACATAAACGGATGTCGACGTCCCCATTTTGATCGAAAATTGTCCGACCAATATCCGACAACAGGGTCGCTAATCGCATCAAATACCAACGCAACCAGAATGGCCAAACTAACCAGCCGCGAATCCACCCCGACAACTTGAGAATAGAAAAGCAACAGGAAGAATTTTAGACCCGCATCCTTCGTCCCATAGGCAACCGAGCCAATGCCATAGGCCAGCTTTGTCCAAAATGATGGTTTTGTTGAAGCCGACGAGCTTGCCACGGTGTCGTTCATAGTGTCGCCGTTAAGGCGGTTGCGAAAGCGTGGCGCGCGGTGACGGTGACGAACAATTTACTCGGCCGCAAACCAGCGTCCTTCGAACACAACGCCCAAAATGCCGACATCGCGCAACGCCTCGGCACCTGCGATGCGTGGGTCACGGTCCAACACGACAAAGTCAGCCTTCTTACCCGACGCAATGCTGCCCACGCGATCATCCATCCCAATCACTTGAGCGGCCTCGATCGTGATCGCTCGCAACGCCTTGTCTAAGCTAACGCGTTCCTGCGGAGCTTTCACATTGCCTGCCAAGGTTTCCCGATTGCTGGCCACCCATGCAAGGTAAAGCGGATCAATCGGTGCCATGTTGAAATCGCTGTGCAGGCCAAGCGGAACATTTTTGCGCTCCAGCGATCCAAGCCGGCTCATCTGAGCGGCACGATCCGCGCCCAGCCCACTTTGCGCATAGGCATCGCCAAGCACGCGGATATAGTTGGGTTGCGCCGACACCATCAATCCCAATCGGGCAATGCGGCGGTTCTGGGCCTCGGTTGAATATCCCAGATGTTCAAGCACCATACTTTGGCCATTGCGCACGGGCAGGCTTTCAGAAATGCCCAAAACAACGTCGAGCCCTTTGTCGCCGTTCACATGGGTGTGCATGTTCCACCCTGCATCCCAAAAACGCCGGGCTTGTTCGGTCAACTCATCGGGCTCTGTAATCCATTTTCCTTCGTGACCATCGCTGTAGCCCGGCGGGTTCATTTGCATATATTGCGCAAAGAACGCCCCATCTGCGAACAACTTAACCCGATTGGAAAAGAAGAATTTGTCCGATCCATATTCGGATTGCACTTGAGCCAGCCATTCGTTCGGATCTCCTGTCACCAAAGGAGCGACCGGAATGGCCAATATGCGCGATGGTGTGGAAGGCAGATCATAAAGGCTTTTGAACAATGGCGCCTCAGCCGCGATCCCGCCAAAGCCGCCAAATGCCAAATCGGCACTGGTCGTGACGCCGTTTTCCAACATCATCTGGCGCATTTCAATCAGGCCTTGTTGAACCTTCTCAGGAGAGAACAGATACGGGCGCAATTTCCCGATCCCATTGAACAATGCTGTTTCATGGATGATGCCCGTTTCGAAATCGGCGTGATCCGGATCAATACCGGGCGCGTCGAATTCAGCGGCGAACGCTTCGCTGGTACCGATCTCCAGCAATTCCAATGCCTTGGTGTTGGCAATAATCTCATGAAAACTGCGTTGCCAAATCACGACTGCGCGATCAGGGGCAATTTCATCCAGTTTGGTGCGCGTCATATCGCCATGAAATAGTCGATGATGCCCCCATGTAAGGAACAATTCCTCATCGCTTTCACTCAAAACGGTGCGCAAGCGCGCCTCATATTCTGCTTCGCCGGTGACTGCTGGATATGATTTGCCGGGCAATTCCCAACTTTCAGGGCTTATGAAAGGGATCGCCAACATCATCACCGTCTGCATCGGGTGAATGTGCGGTTCGACAAAGCCGGGCATGATTGTCTCTGACGCAAAGCTGCGATCGACCGTCACATTGCGTCGGTCAGTCCATGCCGACAAATCTTCCAGAGTATCCGCAACGCCAAGGATGATACCATCCGATGTCGCCACGAATTTCGCCTCTGGATAGCCGGGCTCCATCGTGATGATTGTGGCCGCTTCGTAGACGGTCACATCTTGGTAAGGCAGCGACCCGGGCGATCCGGTATCGGATTGAACCTGTGTCGCGCCGACAAACGCCATCGCGACAACGCCGCAAAGGCCCAAAAATTTCTTGATCATACTCACCCTCTCCCGGATCAAGCTATGCGCATGTCCCGATCAGAGCAAACTTTGATTTAGAACTGCATCCTCGCCCGAAATGGATCGGGGTAACCGTTGTTGCGCAATACGCCGAAATGCGAAGACTTATTCAGCGATCGACACGCCCAATTGCTCTTCGATAAATTCCGCTTGAATGCGGTAATAAAACAATTGGTTCGACAGTTTCCGCCAACCATGCCCTTCGTCCGGGATGCGGACAAACGGCGCTTCAACCCCGTTGGCGCGCAAGGTTTTGACCATCACTTCCGTCTCATAAATATCAATGCGTGGATCCATCGCCCCATGGGAAAACAGGACGGGTACGGTGATCTGATCCGCTTTACGAATGGGCGAATTCACTGTGTAATACTCGCGCCACCGCTCCTGCGTGATATCACCGTATTCGATCCTGTCGGCCGCTTTAAGCAATGGAGAGGCAATCTCCAACGCGGTGACCCAATCGGCAACGCCGTATAACGAAACGCCGGCGATAAATTCGCCCGGATATTCGGCCAAGACTGCATTGACGGCGTATCCACCGTACGACCCGCCCATAACCGCCGCACGATCGCCATCAATCAACCCATCGGCAGCAAGCGCGGCTTTCAAATCAACCAGATCGCGCACGGAATCGAGCCGCCTTTCGCGGTCATCAAGGGTGGAATAGGTCCGCCCCAACCCTGTGCTGCCCCGAACATTGGGTTGAAACACGGCGACCCCGCGCGCGACATGATATTGCGCGACCGGTTCAAACGATGCGACACTTTGACCCGAAGGTCCGCCGTGGACATCAAACACCACGGGCGGCGCATCGGCCCCGGTTCCTGCCCCTTGAGGAAGATAGAGCAAGCCTTGCAGCTCGACCCCATCGCGCGCGGTGTATCGGACAATTTCCGGACGGACCAATCGATCCGGATCCAATCCTGCGAGATTTGCGGCAAAGACTAGGTTCTTTTTGCCTTCGATGGGGTTTGTCATCCAAATCTCGCCGGGTGTTTGCCACCCATTGATCCGCACCATCAACTCGCCGTCGGCCTCGCAATCGAGGGTGTATCGCCCTTCGGGAAGATCCGGCATTGCGATTGGTTGTTTTTCAACCGTATGCCACCCGCCCAGCGTATCAAACCCGTCCTCATTCCGAGACCAATACAGATACGAACCGCCCGGCCCCGGTCCGCACAATTCAAGGTTTTCAATGTCGCGATCGGTTTCGAACACGCGATCAAACGAACCGCTTTCCAAACTGTAGAAAGCGAGCGTTCCAAACTCACGATCCAGATTGGTCGAGAAATAGAAACCCGATGAATTGGGCATCCATTCAAAACCACCCAACGTGTGTGAGGCGCGATTTTCAACAGGCGGTTCCGATATCGTTACCATCTGTTGGGTGGCGAGGTTCAGCAAGTAAAGGTTGTCTGCGTCCTCACCTACGCGTTCGATAACGATCGCATATTTGCCATCGGGCGAAACTGATTGCGCGAACAGGCCAAGGTCCGCTTCGGCGATCATGGCGCTATCGCCATCCAATGTGCCGCGGTAAATATCGAACACGCCAGTTCCCCTCGCGGTGGAGGCGTAAACGAAACTGCCATCGGCTGCGAAGTCACCAAAGACGCGAAAATCACCGGCCGCAGCAGGCAAAACTTCGATTTCCATATTGCCATCGGGGGCAAGTGCGAAATAGCCGGGCTGCTCATTCCCATCGCGATCGGCGGAGAAAAAGAGACCGCCCCCATCTGGTGTCCAGATCGGGGCAAAGACGCCCGTCTGGAACGTAATTTGGCGCGGTTGCCCACCGCTTGCTGGCATCACCCACAATTCAGATTGTCCGGTTACATCCCATGAAAAAGCAATGGTTTCCCCATCCGGCGATAGGTTCGCCGCACCGGCACCAGATGCCAACAAATACCGCCCAATATCAGCCGGATGTTCACCCGCGCGGCCAACTGTGACTTGCGTTTCGTCGGGTTCAACCGCTTCGATGGATAGATCCGGCCCAGAAGCCCCGCCGAACGTTGCGCCCTCTTCTTGGGCAAGAGCCAAAGTGGGAGCCGCGGCAATCGCGGTGGCGAGGAGAAAGGGAAGTGGACGGGTCACAAGCACCTCAATGGCTATCAAGACATGGTCGACAGAGCCTAAAAGATCGTCAGCCGAGTGCAATGTCTTAAATTCGGGCCCAAACTGACCGCGACATTCGCCCCAATACGCCGATGTATGACGGCCATTGCATCCGCATCATTTTGCTTTAGCCGTTGAGTGATCTGCGGGCGAAGAGTGACAGTATGTTTGACAGCAACGAATTTGAAGAAGTCACGATCGACGCTGAAAACCTTGTGCCGTGGCCCCGGATCGCCGCGGTCGCGGCGATGGTGGGTTTCTCCCTCCCGACGTTTCTGACCGGATTGGAAGTGTCGATTGGCCTGCCTCCGTGGGAAGCGTTTGGCGCGCTTCTGTTGGGTTCCCTCATCATCTTTGCGATTGGCGGGATCATCGGGATGATCGGCGCCCGCACTCGGATGAGCTCATATCTTCTCATCCGACTTGCATTTGGCGATGCCGGTGCCGGCTTGGTGAACATCGCTTTTGCGATTTCTTTGCTCGGTTGGTTTGGACTGAACATCAATCTGTTCACACAGGCGATGGGCAGGTTGGCGTTTTCACTGTTCGATATACAGCTTCCTGAAATTGCGATGGCAGCGATTGCCGGCCTGTGCATGACGATCACCACTCTTGTTGGTTTTCGCGCAATCAATTGGCTTTCGACATTGATGGTTCCGGTGCTGGCCTTTGTGACCGTATGGCTCATCAGCAGCGCCTTGGGTGAAAAGAGCTTTGCTGCGATTATGCAGACCGATGTCGAACCCACTTTGACAATGGGCGCTGGTGTGTCGGCCATTGTCGGTGCCATCATCGTTGGCGCGATCATACTGCCCGATATCACGCGATTTGCCAAAACAACTCAGGGCGCGGTCGGGACTGCTTTCATTGCCTATGTACCGATCCAAATCGTGGTGATGGGCGCGGCTGGGCTTGCCGGATCGCTTGCGCCCAATGCGGAATTCTTGGACATATTGATCGATCTGGGCCTTGGCCTTGGCGCGATCATCATCGTGATCGCCAGCAGTTGGGCGCTCAATTCCCTCAATCTCTACAGCACTGTTTTGAGCGTGAAAGCGACCTTCCCCAATTGGAACCGTACCGCTCTAACAATTGGCCTTGGTACGGTCGGCGTCATCTTTGCGTTGATGAACATCCTCGACAGTTTCATTACGTTCCTGATCTATTTGTCGGCCGTGTTCGTGCCCGTTGCCGGGGTATTGGTGGCGGATTATCTGGTCGTCAGACAGGATCATTATGCCCTTGAAAACCTTGGTAAGGGGGCCGCCGTGAACGCAAAAGCATTCGCAGCTTGGCTGATCGGCGCAGGGTTTGCGATTGGCGAGATTTTAGGATGGGCCCCGTCCCCAACCGGTTTTGCCGCATTGGAGGCGGCATTGCTAACCGGGGCGGTGTATCTAGCGATGGTCGCAATAGACCGCGTGCGGCCGAGCAGCTCTGCCCCGCAGGAGGGTTGAATGCTGCGGATTGGAATTGATGTCGGCGGTACGCATACAGATGCCGCCCTGCTGAACGACGACACATTGCTTGCGTCGACTAAGGCCGCAACCAGCGCGGATGTGGCGACCGGAATAACCGACGCGTTTGATGCGGTCTTGGCCGAAGGCAACGTCGCGGCCGAAGATGTGCAATGCGTCATGATCGGCACCACGCAATTCACCAACGCGGTGGTGGAACGGCGCGAATTGGCCTCTGTCGCGGCCATTCGCATCGGCCTGCCTTCTGGCAAAGGCCTGCCTCCATTCACCGACTGGCCGGAAGATATCGAAACCGCAATCGCGGGCATGTCTTTTATGGTCGCGGGCGGATACCTTTATGACGGGGAATTGCTTGCCCCTCTTGATGAAGTGGCGATTGACCAAGCAATCGCGAAAATCGCGCAATCATCCATACGCAACATCGCGATCGCTTCTGCTTTCTCCCTGCTCAATGCGGATCCCGAAGAATCCGTTGCCGCACGGATCAAGGCGGCGATCCCAGATTCCAACATCACATGTTCGCACACGATCGGTGGTTTGGGCCTTTTGGAGCGCGAAAACGCAGCCATCCTCAACGCATCTTTGTTGCCCTTTGCCAAACGGGTTGTGTCATCATTCGAAGCGGCTTTGAAAAGGCGCAATTTGAATTGCCCGCTCTATGTCAGCCAGAATGACGGCACACTGATGGGCGCAGATTTCGTCCGACAATTTCCCGCTTTGACTTTTGCATCCGGGCCGACAAATTCGCTGCGCGGTGCATGGAAATTGACCGGTTTAGAAGATGCAATTGTCGTCGACATTGGCGGCACCACTTCCGATATCGGTGTCCTGCAATCCGGCTTTCCCAGAGAGTCATACAACATTGTCGATATTGGCGGGGTTCGGACCAATTTTCGAATGCCCGATATATTGGCGATTGGCGTCGGCGGGGGCAGCGTGGTTCGCGAGGACGGTACGCAAATTGGGCCGCAATCGGTCGGCCATCGCCTAACTCAGGAAAGCCTGATTTTCGGTGGGCAGCAATTGACCCTAACCGATATCGCAGTGGCGGCGGAAGCGTTCCAATTGGGCGACCCAAGCAAAGTTGATCATATCCCCGAAGCGGTCATCAAAACGGCGCGCGAAACCATGCACCAATCGCTCAACCAAGCGATCGATTCCATGCGGCCGGGCGGCCGGAAATTACCCGTTATCCTTGTGGGCGGTGGTGCCGCCTTGGTCACCGCCACATTGGATGCGGCGACACAGACAATTGTGCCGGACAATTCCGGCACGGCGAACGCGATTGGCGCGGCGATCGCTCAGATCGGTGGCGAAGCCGAACAAATGCTATCCTATCGCGACACGCCGCGGGACGAAGCTTTGGCCATGGTCACAGCAGAAGCCGAAAAGGCGGCGATCGCTGCGGGTGGTGATCCGCACGGTTTGCAGGTGGTCGATGTTACCGAAACGCCGGTCCCCTATATGGATGAGGGGGCCATGCGTTTGCGTGTGAAGGTCGTAGGCACATTGGCAGCGATGAAACCGCAACCTGAATCGAAAGGAGGCATCCGATGATCATCGGGTCGGACGATTTGGACGCGCTCGCGCTTGGTTCAGTCTTCTTGGCAACGGGTGGCGGCGGCGATCCATACATCCCAAAATTGATCACGGCTCGCGCGTTGGACGAATACGGGCCCGCCAACGTTATCGCCCCAACTGACCTTGGTGATGATGCATTTGTTTGCGCCATCGGATCGGTCGGCGCACCCACGGTCAGCCTTGAATTGCTGCCGTCAATTGACGAAGCGGCTGGCGCATTGGCGGCTTTTGAAGAACGTATGGGGCGCACTGTCGATGCGATAGCAGCGTTTGAAATCGGCGGCGGCAATTCGTTGATCCCGTTACTGGCGGCCGCCAGTCGCAGTATTCCGATGCTGGATGGGGATGGAATGGCCCGCGCTCTGCCGGAGGCGCAGATGATGACCTACGCCATGGCCGGTATACCGCCGACTCCCTCCGTCTCGTATGATTATCTGGGACAAGTGCGGCATTTCGATTGTCCAGACCCACTCGAATATGAAGGAATTATCCGCGCATGCGCCGTGGAATCCGGTGGCATGATCACCGCCGTTGAACATCCCATGTCGGGTACACAATGCAAAGAAGCGATCATTCCAGGAACGCTGTCATTTGCGCTCAAACTTGGACGCTTGTTGGAGCGCAATCGCGGTCCGGCGCACGCCATTGCACAGCCATTGGCCGACCTCTTCGAAGGCACGATCTATGGCGCGTGCAAGATGGTGTATTCCGGAAAGGTCAGCGCAAAATCATCACGCGTGGTGGGCGGCTATGATGTCGGAGAGGCTGTGGTTGAGGGCGCCGATGCCGGCGTCGCCCCGATGACCATCACGATCAAGAACGAATATCTATTGGCGTCTGTGGGCGATAACATTGTCGCCAGCGTTCCCGATCTGATTGTGATCGTCGATGCAGAAACTTCAATCCCAATCAATGCGGAACGATTGCGGTATGGCCAACGGGTTGCGGTCTTTGCGATCGGGGCACCGGCAGTCTTTCAAACACCAGAGGCTCTGACGGTTGTGGGACCGCGATACTTTGGGTTTGAACACGACTATGTGCCGTTCACCGGGTAAAGTGGTCCACCGTTGATAGGATACCGAACACGGTCATCACCCGATCGCGTAACCAAATTTTCGCCCCCGAAAGGTTCGCCTCAATCGGACCAGCGTTCCAACTTTCGGTAAATAGTCGACGGGCTCACCCCCAAGGATTTGGCCGCTTGGACAACATTCCCGCTGGTTCGCGAAATCGCTTGTTCAATCGCGGTTCGTTCGACCTCATCCAAGGTCATACCGGAGAAATCGAAGGGCGCATTCTGACCAGAAGCGGTTTCGGCGGCATATCGAAATTGATCGGGCGGCATGGTTGAGGGCGCGGCCTGCGGTGCGGCCATTTGCGACATAGGCATTGGGGCCATAGATGGCTTGGGCGCGCCTCTGGGGGAGCCGGCCAAATCAACCTGTTTGCCAGTGCCAGTGATCACAGCCCGCCTCAGCGCATTTTGCAATTCGCGCACATTGCCCGGCCATTGATGCTCACGCAGATAGTCTTGGCTCGCCTTTGAAAAGCCAGAGATCTTGCGCCCTTCTTCGGCTGCAATCCGTTCTAACAGGCTATCCGCGATCAATCCGATATCTTCGCCGCGCTCTCGCAAAGCGGGCAGCCAAATCGGAATGACGTTCAATCGATAATACAAATCTTCACGAAACCGCCCTTCGGCAACCTCTCGTTCGGGATCCCGGTTGGTTGCGCATACGATGCGAACATTCACCGGCTCTGCCGCCGATGAACCGACCCGTTGGATCATGCCCGTTTGAAGAAATCTCAGCAGCTTTACCTGCAGCTTGAGATCCATCTCACACACTTCATCAAGGAACAGCGTCCCGCCATCGGCTGCTTTTGCCGAACCAATCCGGTTCTCAACGGCGCCGGTGAAGGCACCTTTGACATGGCCAAACAATTCGGATTCCAGCAGGTTTTCAGGAATGGCGCCGCAATTGATCGCCACAAACGGTCCGCTGCGCCGCTTGCTTTCGGCGTGAATGGCTTCGGCTGTGACCTCTTTACCTGTGCCGCTTTCCCCTGTGACGAACACCGTTGCCTTTGAATCGGCGACGCTTTCAATCGTGCGGAACACCGCCTTCATCTGTGGCGAGTTGCCAATGAAACCATGAAACGCGCCGCTGTTGTGAGCGCTCTGTTCGGGTTCTGTATCCGCTTCTTTGGCGTTGCCCCCTTGCAACGCAGCGGCAGCGACCGTGGTGATCAGACGCGCGCCTGACACCGGCTTCACCAGGAAATCATACGCTCCCAAACGCATCGCCGCGATCGCTCGGTTAAGCGAACCATCGGCCGTGACCACAATGACGCCCGGATTGCCCGCCGCTTCGCCCAAAGCATCGAATATGGTCAATCCATCGCCGTCGGGCAATTGCAGGTCGAGCAGGACGACATCGAATGTCTCACTCAACAAACTGCGGCGCGCCTCCGCCAGGGTTTCGCACAGGCTCACTTCGTGTCCAGCGTCCTCAAGCTGGGCAGCATAGCCCAGTGCAAGAGACGCGCTGTCTTCAACAATTAGAACCCGTGCGTTTGACATCAATTTATCCTGAAATGTGCGGTTTTTCCGGTTGGATCGGGATTGACCCATTCCATTGTTCTAGAATCACCAAAATGGCTCATGCACCCTTGAACTAGGCCTGCGGCAATGAAAGCGAATGGCCGATGGGATTGGTACTCGACCACCAAGTCATCGCCATCCTTGCGTGTCGTTACCGTCGGTGGGGCGGCATCGGGATACAAGACTTTGACTTCTTGGTGGATGTGATCCTCGACATGTTCGAGCATCGTTTCGGCGGTCGGATACCGATTGACGATCTCTGTGTACAAGACCGTAAACCGACCAAAAAGGAACCGCCCAAATTCCTGACACAGATCATTGGCGTCTGCACCGCTTATGCGCGATGCGGATGTCACGACCTGCACCGCTTGTTCCCATGGATACTGGGAAACGCGCGAAAACGCACCACCATGAGGCAGCTCTGCGCCTGCCAAGACTTCCTCTGTGAAGCTTGGTCCGCCCTTGTGGTCCAGAAAGCCGACCAGCTCAGCGTAGATAATACCCTTCATTTTTCTAATCCCCGAAATTCGTACTGCATCGCAATATGCAAAAGCCGTGCCGAAAATTTCGCGGGATGACGCCCTCAGATCGATACACTTCTGACCCATAATGCAAAAATGTTCGCAAATTGCAAATATTGGTGATGCTTTTTGCGAATTCGGATTTTCGCACTTTGCGTGAAGCCCGGAATTCTGCGGTTTCGCAAATTTGGCACGGTCCTTGGATCGAAAGGGGCAAACCCAATGAACGGAGCAAATTCATGACCACCTTTACCAAAGCCTCAATGCTGGCGCTGACAATGTCTGCGACGCTTGTTGCCGGTTGTGTGTCTGGCCCGGCCCCGTCCAATCGCATGTCGTCTGTCTACGCCCCTCAACAAGTGGCGTACAATGGTAGCCATCAACCACAAGGCGATTGGATCCAAGAAGCGCCCGTCGGTCGCGGCGCGCCAACCTGCGATTGGGCCGTCCCGCGCGAATTGGACACTCTGCGCCGGGTCGCACCATCAAGCTTTCTCGATCGCACCGCCCCATTGGGTGCTGGTGATCGCTTAGAAATCTCCATCCTTGGTGATGATGATCGCATCTCTGGAACCTACGTAATCGACAGCGACGGTTCGCTTGCATTGCGCGGTCTCTCCTCAATCCAAGCTGCGAATTCATCCATCGATGAGCTGACGAACATATTGCGTTCTCAGCTCGTGTCTTCCGGGATCGTACGCCCACTCCGTAATGCCGTTCGGGTCGCTCTGATCGAAGCAAGCGGGGCGTCGGTCGCGGTCAGTGGTGCGGTCTTTCAACCCGGCGCAGTCCGGGCAGGAGACCGCACCCCTGAAAGCCGAATTGGACTGCGCGAAGGCGCCGTTAGCGGTGATGACAACACGACCCGGACCATTGCAGGTGCCATTCGCGCAGCAGGCGGCGTTCGCCCCGACGCAGATGTGCAACGCATCTACCTTGTCCGCGGTCGTACATACGCAGAATTCGATTTGTCGGGCTTCATTCATGGCTGGACCAGCCGGGATGTGGCGATTGCGACCGGAGACCGTGTGATCGTACCCAGCCGTACGTGCTTTGACGCTGATCTCGTGCGACCTACCCCCCTTACAGCGCCGGGTATCCGGGTTTACATGTCCAACCTCACCCAAAGTGCAAACAACAATGCCGGCGCAGCAATCGGTGAAAAGACCGGTTCGCTCCCTTACGGAACACGACTGCTTCAAGGGTTGGTTGCGGCCAATTGTGTCGGCGGCAGCTACATGCAATCCGATCGGCGTGCGGTCTTGATTTCGCGCAATCCCATCAACGGCGAAAGCATCGTTGTGGAGCGCGATATCGAACGCTTGGTCCGCAATGCCAACCGAGATTCCTTGAACCCGTATTTGATGCCAGATGACGCAATCGCTTGTTACGACAGCCGCTGGAGCAATTTCCGCGAAGCGGTTGGATTGATTTCACAAGGCGTAAGCACCGCGACCCCAGCAATCTTGTTGGACAACGCGCTATGAAACCCTTTGCGATCTCCGCAGAAACGCATGGCGAAAAGCCACCGCGTCTACTGATCCAAATGTGGGTTATGGTGCGCGACGGTTTGCCATCGGTTGGCCGTTACAAGCGCTATTTCGCTGCAATGGCCGCGCCCTTGGCGTTGATCTGGATTGTGGCGATTGGTTTCGTCGCGTTTGCCCCTGATAGCTACGACAGCCGGATGACATTGATCCTTCCTGGAACAGGCATCGGCGCCAGCATGAACCTTGAATCCATTGGTCAGGCATCGAGCAATTCGTCTTCGGCTTTCTCATCCCCATCATTGAGCCCGACTGAAAACTATAAGCGTCTATTGATGTCCGATCTGGTCTTGCGCGATGCAGCGCGCATTGCAGAAGAAGACGAAGGCAACTTTCCCGCGCCGTCGATCAAACTGATCGATCAAACGAACCTAATCGAAGTGCGGATGAGCGGCGCGACCGCCGAGATAGCACAGAAACGGATGGCCGCATTAAAGACGGCATTCGACACCGCCGTTGCCAATCTGCGCACCGATGAAGCGCAAACACGCGAGGACGCAGACGTTGGGCGGATCTCCGAATTGCAAAACAAAGTGGACAAGGCCCAGGCCGAACTGTTGGATTTTCAAGGGGAGACGGGATTGGTGTCGCTTGATCAGTTTGCCGGCCGCATCACCGCCCTTGATCAGTTGAAGCAAAACGAGCGCGAACGCCGAGTGCGCCTTGCGGAAACCGGCGCTGCCACATCGCGTTTGTCCCGAACACTAGCGATCACCCTCCCCCAAGCACGTCGCGCGATGCAGCTGAAAGCTGACCCGGAATTCCAGGAATTGCTGCGCCGCTATGCCGCCGCAACCGGCGAAAGAAGCGAACGAAGCGGTACGTTAGGCGATGCCCATGGCGCGATGGAAGAGCTCGCGGCCCAACGCGCCGCATTGGAAACAGACCTGGCCGCGCGAGGAACGGAATTGACCGGATTGTCCGGCGACCGGGTTCTTGCCTTTGCCGACTTAGCAGCCTCAGACACGCGTGAGCGTTTGTTCGCCAGCCTCTCAGAGCGCGACAGCGACTATTCCGGAAACGGAGCCGCCTTGTCAGAATTGCGCCAACAAATCGCTGAGCAATCCGCCGACACCGAACGTCAGGTTGAACAAGCGGCGCGTCTGGCTGATTTGATGCGCGACCTGCGCGTTGCGGAGGCTGTGTTCAGCTCCGCTTTGGCGCAGCTCGACACTAACAAGTCCGATCCATTCGCATCCTACCCCTTGGTGCAAACTCTCGAAGCACCGTCTTTGCCACGCAGCACCTCCGCGCCGTCGCCTTTGTTGGTGATTGCCGGAGCGCTTGCCGCGACGATCCTCATAATCATTGGATTTTTCCTCCTATGGCTGCGCCAGCCCATCATCCGCAAACTCCTGCCGAACGCCTAATCGCGCTCTGCATTGAGTGGACCTGGCCGCTTTGGCTGGTCGGCGGGCTCTACATTGTAGGGCCCGTCCTTGGCTGGTCGCTTGCCGGGATGGTTGCGCTTGCCTTGTACCTCGACGGTTTGCCTGGTGACGGTGGAAAACCGGCGCCGGTTCCACTTACGATAAAGATATGGCTGGGCGGGATGGTCGCTATGCTAACCGTTCTATGGGTCGGTCACGCGAATTTCGATCTAGGCACCGGAAAAACAATCAAATCATCGGTTGGTTGGGCAAAAGGCTGGGCATTGATCGCCTTGTTCCCTTTGGCCGGGGCTGTCCTAAAGGTTCGGCCCGAAGTGATATTTCGTTCGGTCTGCAAATTGGGGCTCTACACGGTCATTTTGGTGCCGGTGTTTGTCGCTGCGCCGTATATCGGATTGCCCGAGCTTTTGTGGGTGTCGCCTCTCAAGGTCCTCGGCGGTGCCGGTCCAGACTATTTCGCCGCGCAATTGTACACGATCGAACCTGGCGCAGGCACTCCGCGGTGGCAGTTCTTTGCGCCCTGGTCACCCGCAGCGGGGATGATCGGCGTAATCTGCGTTTTGCTTGCGGCGCGTGATCCGCATGTGGGTTGGAAATCTGTCGGGATTGCGGGCGGATTGGCTTTGGCAGTGCTTTCGCAATCGCGCCTAGCCCTTGTCGCATTGATCGTGATCGCGCCGTTTGTTTGGGCGGTGGCACGGATGGATCGGTGGTGGATGTGGTTGATCGCCGCGCCGGTTGTTTTGGCCCTTGGCATCTTTGGGCCAGCCCTCATCGACATCGCCGATACGGCCATGAACGAATTTTCATCCGCCCGCGCCGATTCCAGCCGCGTCCGCGCCGCCCTTGGGCGGATCGCAGTTGATCGCTGGCAAACCGAAGCCTTTTGGTTTGGCCATGGTGTGGTTGAAAATGGACCGCACCTCGTCGAATACATGCCCATTGGCAGCCATCACAGTTGGTTTGGATTGCTCTTCGTCAAAGGGGTGTTGGGCGCCATCGCATTGGCTGTGCCATTGATCGCCAGCTTCGGCGTGCTGCTCGCCCGTTCGATGCGCAACAAAAATGCTCAAACGGGCCTCGCAATGGTGTTGGTTTTGACGCTCTATTCCTTTGGCGAGAACCTAGAAATCCTAGCCTACCTTTATTGGCCTGCATTGGTCATTATCGGCGTGGCCTTGGCATCAACCAAGCCGTCCAACGACAACGCCTAAAACTGAACAATTCTCAAGGAAATATTGACCTTTGGCGTCGGTAAGGGCTCGCCCTATGCGGCTTGCCCGCGGGCGACGGCGAACGTCATCCATGCGCATTAGACGCGCTTCATTCATCGCCACCTCTCAAGTGCGAGCAACGATAACGCTTACTCACCAACAGGTCAGCAGATCGCAACGCGTGGTTCGAATAAGAACGAGGGGCGTACCCAGTCAAACAAAATGACCGCCGATCCTCCGGGTCGCGTTTAGAGGATCGACGGCCATATTGGCACCGATTGGGCACGTTTATCGCGTGCCTATGGATACCAATCTTGTGTGTTAGATTTTGCCAGCTTTCCGGGCGGCAACTTTGAAAACGTAAAGCCATTCATCAAGGATGCGATCATGCTGAGATGCGACCTCTTGTCGTCCCATTTCGCCCATCTGAGCCGTCGGCACTTTGAGAGCCAATCGAATGGCTGCCGCGATGTCCTGTTCGGTTTTCATCGGCGCGACCAATCCCGCATTGCCCACCTGTTCGGGCAAGCCATCGGAATCCGCGGCCAACACCGCACGCCCCGCCATGCGCGCTTCGGTTGCGACTAGACCGAATGCCTCACGCCGCGATGGGACTATCACCGCATCGCAAGCAGCAAGATGACCAGTGATCTCTTGGGTCGGTGGAAGAATTTTTACATGCGTCAGCGGTTCCGCAAGCTTGGCAAGGCGTTCGCGATCCGGACCGTCTCCAAAAAGAGTCAATTCCACTTCATCGGTGGCGAAATTTCTCATCGCCAAAACCAGCTCAGCAAAATTCTTGATCTCTGCAAATCGACCATAGGCCAACAAGCGCAGTGGGCGCCCTTTTCTAGGTGCCCCCGCGCCGATCGCGTTCAATTCAAATCGCCCGCTCCATGGATAGATCCGCGTCAATTTGTAGGGCGGCAATTTGACGTCAGTCAAAAGCCAATCACGTTGAGCATCGGAGACGCAAATGAACTTATCAACCAACATTGAGGCGATCTTCAACATCGCCCGAAACCGACCCTGCGATGCCACTTGATCGACTTCGAAATTGCGGGTGTAGCTGTGTTCGACATGCACGATCCGCGCGCTTGGATTGCGCAAGCGCAGGCTCAATAGGAATGAAATCCTGCGCCACGACAAAGCCATGTGATCGACGATCAAATCGGCATCAATCGACGGGGCAAGACTCGCGCCGGGATCCACCGGCATAACCCGCGATTCCCCTTTCGCTGCGAGCGATGGTTGTTCGAACAGGTTGAGTGCGCGGGTCACGCCGCCCATCGCAAAATCATCCAAGAGATGCGCGACTTTAATCATGCTGCGTTCTTCAGATAGGGGCGCATTAACGCGGTGAAGCGATCTTTGCCGAGCAACGATCCGCCCAACACCGCTCCGCCGGTCACAGAGGTTTTGATTGGCTCTTCAAAGAGGATCCATGGATTCAATCCCAAAGCCTTTTGAAGAAGCTCACGAGCCAATTTGAAATTGCCAAGTTGAACGGAGCGACGAGCAAGATAGCGCAATTGATACGACCGGGCTGTGTCACCGTGTTGATCCACAAATTCCGGCGCATAGCGACGCAATTGGCGCAGCATTTTGGTCCAGCTGAGATATTGCTTCACAACGTTGGCGGAAAGCGCACCGGGAATGATCCGGTAATCGGTCAAAAGGCCAGCAATACCGGCGAACGTTACATTGTGTTTCACCGCCATACGGATCCACATTTCAATATCTTCGGATTGACGAAAGTCTTCGTCAAACCAACACACCCGGCCTACATCTGTTGGATGGGCAAAACGCGCGAGGTTTAGTGCGGACCGGCGAAGGACAGGCGCGCTGCCATTGCCAATCGGATTGCGACAAATGATGTCACGCGGTGTCACCCGGCCCAATTTTGGGCGCATCGCCACGGAAAGCACCTGACCATCACGATCAATCATCCGCGATCCGGCATAGCTGACCCCGATATCTGGGTTCGCCGTAAGATGGACGTAGTGCAGCGCAAGTTTGTCACAATGCCAAACGTCATCGCTGTCCAACAGGCCAACAAATTCACCGCGAGCATGGGCAATCCCGGTGTTGCGCGCGCCGGCTAGACCGCGATTTTCCTGACAGATGATGCGGATACGCGAGTCCGAAAAGGTCCGAACAATATCCATTGATCCATCGGTCCCGCCATCATCAACACAGATCAATTCAAAATCCTTGAAACTCTGATTCAGCACGGATTGGATGGCTTCGCCGACAAACGCCTCGACGTTGTAGATCGGCATGACGACGGACATTCTTGGGTTGGTCATCGGTGGTCTCCTTGGGGAATTTTATGCAAAAACTGCGCGGCGCATCGACACTGGCAACATGCCACCGGCAAAGGCGCCGCAAATTGTGAGGATGCTGCGAGAGCGTGCCGCCATGAAAGTTGATCGGTGGGCAGCAAGGCCGCGGCGGACATAGGACCGCACTGTCGGCATGCTTGCACCTGCGCGTAGGGCCCGGCGGGCGAGGTATCGGCAATAGGTGGCTTCGGCGTGGGCGAAATCGTCACCTTGCAGCCAATCACCAGCGAATGTGCGCCAGCCATCCAGCATTGCTTCGAAATCGCATGACAAGCCGTCTTCACTCATCCGGTACTTCACCAATGTCTGGTCGATACCGCCTATCGTTACGCCTTGGCTGACCAAACGGGTCAATAATTCTTGGTCTTCGGCGTAACGAAGGTCTTCGTTGAAGCCGCCAATGGCGTTGAAGGCCGAACGGCTGATGACGAAGTTTGATGTGGTGCAAACGGGGTTTTGAACGACCACATCGTTGATGCTGTTTGCGCCGATAGAATAGCCTGCATCGACTTTCGAAACAGTGCGCCCAATCGGCAGAACTCCGCTGCCATCGGCACAAAATGCGATCTGAGCAAAGCTTCCATCGATCGAAGCATCCGCCTCGTGAAATTCGAAATGCTTTTGAAGTTTGTCGCAAGTCCATTGGTCATCGGCGTCAAGAAACGCCAGGAACTTACCCCGAGCCAGCGAGGCACCAAAATTCCGAGCGGCCGAAACACCGGCGTTCGATTGGGAAACGGCACGAACGCGAAAGTCCATGCAACCTGCATCCAACATCGCCAGCAACGTGCCGTCTGTTGAACCGTCATCGACAATGATGGTCTCAAAATCGGAGAACGACTGATTGAGAACACTCGCCACAGTCGTGCGAAGCGTTGCTTCGGCGTTGTATGCGGGGATGATCACAGAAAAGGTTGGTTTCAACATTGAAAGTCTCCTCAGACGTTTGCCGCGATGGGCTTGGATACTGTGAGCAGCTGGATCGCTGCTGCGGGAATAAGGATGATGGAAAGACCGACGCCAAATCCAAGGCAGGCCGCCGCCAAACCAAATGACGCGCCAACAGTCAGTCCGATCAAAGCGGCAAGCGTGGCGGCCGCCATCAAAACTGTTTCGGAAAGAGGGGTGTTAAGAGCCCGGTAGTGCGCGCCCAAAATGGCCCCAGCATAAAGGGGCAACGCTGCCCCTGCGAGCAAGGCGACATAAGGAACTGCCTCGATCCAGTTTTCACCGAAGACGATGGGGACATAGAGCGGCGCAAGCACGGCCTGGGCAATGACCACCGGCAAAAGAAGCGTGAGGCCAAATCCGAATGAACGACGAAACTCCTGACCCACTTGATCTTTGCCGGCCTTTGCCAAGTGAGGGAACAACACAAGGTTGCATGCCGCCACAAAGGATTGGGTGATCCCCAGTCCGGCGTTGAAGGCGAAATAATACAAACCAAGCGCTTCGGTGCCGAGTAAGGCGCCAACAACGAGTTTGTCGCCGTGAATGCGCGCGGCATTCAACATTTCTGATCCCAAGATTGCAGGTCCGAAACTGGCAAACTCTTGCGTAGGTGCCGCAGCCACATCCTTTGCTGGGCTCCATTGATAGGTGCCGCGCGCCGCGATCAACCAGATCGGAGCCGTAAGAAGTTTCGGCAGGACAATCGCCCATGCGCTAGGCCAGATGAGGACAAGAGCAACGGTGAGCGCCGCATCGGCAATATTTTGCAAAGCTGCCACACGCGCTGTCGCCGCCATTTTTTGGGCGCGCATCGCCAAGAAAATATGGACCAGGCCGGCAGGCATAAAGAGATACACCGCCGAAAGAACCGCCAACATCGCGGCCACATCGCCAAGTTGGAAAACAGTCCAAGCAATCGCTGCCACCGCCAATTGAATTGCCATGACCGCCAAGCAGATGGTCCAGAACAGCCGGTGCGCCGCGTTGCAGATCGACGCCAGTTCAACGTCCGTCGCAATGATGATCCGTTGCCCCACGCCGACACTGGTCAACACGCGAACGATTTCAAACAGGCTCAAAGCGAGAGCAGCCGTTCCCAAAAGTTCGGGCGATATCTGACGTGCAACCACTAGGATCGCACCGAGCCGCACGACCCGCGTCGCAGCCTCAGCCGAGCCGTAGGCCAGCAAACCACGGGCAAAAGCGGGCCATTGGTCCGGTTTCATCCATGTACGTGCTGTGTTGAACATCATTTCCTCGAGTTTGCGTTTGGAAATGCAGTTTCAACATCCGTGCCAATTTAAAAAACGGCTGAATTCTGGGGTTTCACAGTTGAGGCCCGGTGGGTTTTTCGATTTTGCGATCAATCCTATTGTGAAATGCGAAAAACGGGCGTCGCAATTTGCGAAAACAGGAATGCAAATCCCCTTCCCGATCGGTCAGGGATTTTTAATCGTTATTTATCAGAATTTTATGAGTTTGGCACGCGGGTTGCGACATGTGGGGCACTACCACTCAATGGAGGCCATCCCGTGAAACACACACCATTCAATGAATTCCGCCTAATCGCTGATGCCGAATTGGAATACCGTATTGAAGCGGACAGAACTCAAACATCGACGGACTTGTTCGGCCTGCCATTGATCAAATCGAACCAGCGCGAAATCGCCAATCATATTTTGGCGCGAGTGGGTGCCAATAAGAAAAGTACGGTCAATTTTTTAAACGCCCATTGCGTCAACATCCAACGCAACGATCCAGAGTACCGAGATGCGTTGGACAATTCAGACCTTCTCCTGCCCGATGGCATCGGCATGGAGATCGCGGCGAAACTGGTAGGCCAAGATCTAGGTGACAATCTTAACGGCACCGATCTCTTTCCAGAGATTTGCCGCGCCGCACAGGATCAAGGAACCGGCATCTTCTTCTTTGGCGGAATGCCCGGTGTCGCGAATGGCGCCGCTGATTGGGCGGCCACTCACTTTGCCGAATTGCGGATCGCGGGCGTTCATTCTGGATATTACGCGCCAGAGAACGAAGAAGCCTTGATCGAACGCATCAATCGATCACGCGCGGGCATCGTGTTGGTGGGATTGGGCGTTCCGCTCCAAGAAAAGTGGATTGCACGCAATCGGCACCGCATTGATGCGCCTGTGGTGATGGGCGTTGGCGGCTTGTTCGATTATTACTCGGGCCGCATCCCCCGCGCGCCAAAAATTGTACGCACTTGCAAAAGCGAATGGGTCTGGCGTCTCGCGATGGAACCGCGCCGGATGGCGAAACGATACATTTGGGGCAATGCAACATTCATGGCCCACGCCTGCATGCAAGCAATCACTATAGCAGAATTGGGGTCACGCATGAACGCATTTGCGAAGCGTTCCATGGATATCATCGGAGCCAGCTTGGCGATTTTGGCTTTGATGCCGATTTTCATCGCAACCGCATTGTCGATACGATCGGAAGACAAAGGCCCGGTGTTTTTCCGTCAGATCCGCGTGGGAGCCGACGGCACTCCGTTCTCGATGATCAAATTCCGTTCTATGTTCACCGATGCGGAAGCCCGCCGGGCGGCTCTGCTGGCGAAATCCGACCGCACGGGAACCTGCTTCAAAATGCGAGACGACCCACGGATCACACGCACCGGGCGGTTTATTCGCCGGTTCTCCATTGATGAACTGCCCCAGCTATTCAACGTGCTTGGCGGCTCCATGTCTTTGGTTGGTCCACGCCCCGCATTGTCGAGCGAAGTGTGTGAATATCGCGGAAGCCAATGGGAACGATTGGGCGGGAAGCCTGGCATCACTTGCACTTGGCAAGTTCGTGGCCGCGCGGAGATCCCTTTTGAACGTCAAGCAATCATGGATCGCGCATACTTAAAGCGCACCAATATCTGGATCGATCTGAAGTTGCTGCTGTCCACTCCAGCAGCCGTATTGAGCGGGAAAGGCGCCTATTGAGGATCACTAACCAGGGCGTTGAAGAGATCGTCGAAAGCCAAAAGGCTTGAGGCGATCTCTCTACGCAAACCGGCGCTTGAGAATGTTGGATCGTTTGCCAACGTCTCACGATATCGGCTTAGTTCTTCAACAATGCCGATTGCGCCAACATTCAAACAAACACCTTTGAGGCTGTGCGCGGCGCGCGACAAACCTTCATCATCTTTGTCTTTGGCGGCTCTCAATACTTCTTCGCCGTAATCACTGATGTCCTTTTTTGCGGCTTCGCGCATTCTTTCTCGATACGCTGCGGGCAGGTCAAAAAACGCTCGCTGAAACAACTCATGATCAAATCGCGCATTGAGCGGTTGAACCGCTTCGCGGCCAATCATCGCTGTCCTGATCGCCGTTTCCAATGCATCGCGTCGCACCGGCTTTGCCAAACACGCTGTCATACCCGCCGACAACAGGCGTTCCCGTTCTGCTTGAAGCGAGTGAGCCGTAACCCCGATAATCGGAGTGCGCGACGTCGGCCCGGATAGCGCTCTGATTTCCTGCGTCGCCTGTTCTCCATCCATAATGGGCATCATCACATCCATCAAAACAACGTCGAACGGTTGGGCGCGCAGCGCTTCCAACGCCTCCACGCCATTGGTGACCGCAACAGTCTCGCATCCAATGCTGGAAAGCATCCTTTCAATCACATAGCGATTGCTTTCGGTATCCTCCGCCAAAAGCACGCGCGGCGCTTCGCCGATTGCATTCCCTTGTATTGGCGTTGCGGCCGTTTTTTCTGACGGCTGGATTGCGAGAACCTCTTGGTCTGCCTCAACCCCGGCTTGCTCGATCATCTGCGACGCAATGTCGACCAATTGATCGCTCGCAAGGCGGACGACCTCGAAATCCTTGCTGTTCGCGCCATCGCCATCGCCATCGGACAGCAGCTCAATCCCACCGTTCAACGAATTCAAAGGCGTGCGAATTTTGTGCGCTATCTCGCTCAGAAACTGCGTTTTTGCGGCCAAAGCGTCGGCGGTTTTCTGCTGTTCTAGAGTGAGCTGCGCGCTCAATCTATCAAGCTCTCTGATGCGTCGTTCGGCCCGCAATTGAAGCGATCGAACTGTCCGCTCATTCGCGCGGCTTAACGTGATGTCCTGCACGGTTCCATACACAGATGACGGACGCGTGGCGTTCGCCGGATCGCGGCGGATCACCCAGCTGAGCCAATGGGTGGCACCGTTGTCATATCGTTTGATGCGATGCTCGTACCGATAATCAATGGCCGGCTTCATCTCAGTAAAGAACTCTACCGCAGAGCGCATTATCCGATCGCGATCCAAAGGGTGAAGCGCCGCAATCAGGCTTTCTGCTGTTGGAATTGCGTCTTTTGGCAACCCCAACAGATTCCCGGCGCCGCTCGACACGCTAAACGCCTTACCTTTTTCGCCATAGATTGTGGCCATGTTTGCCGTAGATTGGGCCGCGAGAAGTTGGCGGCTTTCGATATCCAACCTTTCGACAAGCTCGCTTTCGCGGCGGCTTAGATCTTTGTTCGCGCTATCTAGCTCATGCATACGCGCTTCGAGAGCTGTCTCTGCATCGGCCAAAGCACGTTCAGCCCGATCCAACCGAATGGCAAGAATGCGCGCCTGCTCTTCGATGGGCAGATCTTCAAGCTGCGTCATCGTTATCCTTCGCTAAAACCTTACCCAGCGATCGTGCAATCTGAGTGTTAGGTAGGCAAACAACTTCTGTCTCTGAAATTTTTGTCAGCGCCGGGTCGGTGCTCGCTGATCCGCCATCGGATATAAGCGCAATCACGCGATCAAACTGGGAAAGCACATCTTCGCGAAGATTATCCAGCGAGCCTGCGTCGGCAATCAAGATGGATCGCGTATCGGCCGGATTCTCTTTCGGCAAAGTCTCGTCAAACTCGGCCAACTTAAAACCGTATGCGCTGGCGGTCGCTTCCGCTTGAACGCGGTCGGATGCCCGTTCCACAAGAATGGCAGCGGTGCCATGATGCGTTGAGGCGTCTTTTGCATTGCCTTCCAACGGCGCGTGTTCAAACGGGACACTGAGGGTGAAAGTTGATCCCCGACCCAATTCGCTTTCCACATCGATTGTGCCGCCCATGGATTTGACCAATTCACGGATGATGGAAAGACCAAGCCCCGCCCCAACCGTGCGCCCTAATGAATCGGAACTGCTTGTTCCGAACGGCGTAAAAATACCGGCCACGCGGCTTTCATCCATACCCGATCCGGTATCCTTGATCGCAAAGACCCAGGTGGTTTTATCATTGATCGGTGCAGTGACATCGATCGATATCGATCCCGATTGTGTGAACTTCACCCCATTGGAAACGAAGTTAGAAATGACCTGTTGCAAACGCGCCGGGTCGCCGATCGCGTGCACATTATTGGGACCGCTGACATCAATCCTTAGCCCTTTGCGCCGGGCAAGAGGTCGGAACAATTCCGCGACCCGATGCGCAACGGACAGTGGACGAAAACGCTTTGTCTCCAAATTCTCGGTGTTTTCTCCGATCCGGGCCTGCTGCAAAATTGCATCCAGAGTGTCGAGCAAGACCTCGCTTGAATCTTCAATCAACGTTAGCGCGCGTTCCCTCTCTTGCGCCGATCGCTCGCGTTTCAACTGATCGATAATACCAAGGATACCACCCAGCGGGGTGCGAATTTCATGGCTAACAACGGCCAACAGATTTGCGCGTGCATCCAATTCGGCCTGCGCCGCATCGCGCGCAGCTAGCAATTCTTCCTTGGAGCGTTTCTCATGCGTGATTTCTTTAAGAATTCCGAAGAGTCCAATTACCCCTTCGCGCGTGTGTTCATTCTCAAACGCGGTGATCCCGCTGATCCGTTGGGTTCGCGCCTTGCCGTTGGCCGTGGTCACAACCGTTTCAAACGAAAAATCTTCTTTCCGTTCGATTACCTCAGCAACAATGCGAATGAACTCTTCCCGCTCTTCTTCGACCACGATTTCCGGAAGCCGGTCGAGAGGAATTGGCATGTCGTTCAGACCGATATTGTCCCGCACCCACGATGAAAACTCTATCGTCTGGCGTTTTGGATCCAAAACGAAATGGCCCATGCCAGCAGACGCATGTGCGCGTTCCAACAAGGCCATTCTTTGTTTTAGATCGTAAATTGAATCCAAAGCCAAATCCTGCGGTTCCAACAACTTCAACGTCACATAAACGGTGAATTCTTGATAAGCCTTATATGATCACAATCCTTCACGGAATGACAAAGACTGTCGGATAAGTAAGTTTACAGAGACCTACCGATCCCGTGGGCTTTCACCCCAACCCTGGGTCAGGCGCGGATGTCCGCACATTCCGATGCTTTACCAACAAATGACGCATGCTTCGACGCGTAAGTGGATTTGCATTCGAATTGCTAAGGCGTTGGCTTCACAGTCCTAGGACGTGTTTGGCGATGATGTTCCGCTGAATCTCGTTGGTTCCACCGTAAATACTTTGCGCTCTCGTGCCGAAATAGGTGGCAACTCCGGGCGCGGCGAAAGACGAAATGCCGGTCCATTCTGGGCTCACACTGTCATCAAATTTGCGGATGCCATGTTCGGCGGCCGCAACACAGAATAGACTTGTGATTTCCTGAGCGGTTTCGGTTGCCATGATTTTGAGGATCGATGCCTCTTTGCCCGGCGAACCGCCATCCGCGACCGAACACAAAACGCGCAAAACCGTAATTTCCAACGCATCGACCCGCATTTCGGCCGCGCTCAATCTGGCGGCAAAAGCGTGTTCATCAATCAAACGTTGATTACCTCCCGCCGGTATCTGCGATGCGATGGCGCGGATATGCGCCAATTGCGTCCGCTTGCCACCTATCCGCGCATAGGATGTCCGTTCATTGCCAAGCAGATATTGCGAATACGTCCACCCTTTCCCCTCTTCACCGATGCGGTTGAACACAGGTACGCGCACATCAACAAATTCAACTTGGCTTAGGTGATATTTGCCGTCGATTGAGATGATCGGTTTGACCGTCACGCCGGACTGATCAAGCTGTGCGCAGATAAACGTAATGCCGAGCTGTTTTTTGGCTTCTTTCGAGGTGCGCGTCAGTAGGAAAATCCAATCCGCGTGGTTGGCCGCAGATGTCCAAATTTTGGTGCCGTTGAGGATGTATTCATCACCATCGCGGACCGCTGAAAATTGTAGTGAGGCAAGATCCGAACCCGATCCCGGTTCGCTGTACCCTTGTGCCCAACCGACCGAACCGTCGGCGATACCCGGAAGCCACGTGGCTTTTTGTTCATCGCTCCCAAATGTGTAGACAACAGGTCCAACGTAAACGACGCCCATTGGGGTGACTGTGGGTGCCCCGGCCCGCTCTAATTCTTCATCGAAGATGTACTGCTCTTCGATCGACCATCCCGGGCCGCTATGTTCTTTCGGCCACGCACTGGCCAACCACCCTTTTGAACCCAACGCCATTTCGGCCTTTCGCACCTCGGCGGTGGTCAAACTGGCGCCGCAAGCCACTTTCGCAAGGATGTCCTTCGGATATTCTTCTTCAAAATAGGACCTAATGTTCGCACGGAAATCGTTTAGCTCAGGAGATTGATCAAGGTTCATGCGATGGTTCTTTATGCTTGGGGTACTGCGGATACGCCGGTGGTAGCGGGCCGGCACGCCACTTTGAATGACAGCCCGAAATCGAAACGGAGCCCACGTTCCCAAATCGACGCCCTCTTGGCAAGAAAACTGCAACGATGGAGGCCGGATTTAGAGTTCAGGCGTTCTGAGTGGTTTCGCTCTGCATCCGATACCTTCGATAGACAAACCACCCCGCCCACATCACCGCATACAACCCCAACGCCGCAAATATCGCAGGGCGCGGATCATCCAACGTGCTGATCGATCCGGCATAGGACGCGATCCCCATATAGGGTAGCGTTCCCACGGCCCAGAAAGCGGCAAAGCGCCAGAACGGCATGCGGGTCATACCGGCCATGCAGGCGGTTACTTCGGGTAGGATCGGCGCTGCACGGGCCAACATGATCATGCCCGGCCCATGTGCACTGAACGCCTGACGCATATCGTCCCGCTGCGCCGCATCGCGTATCACTTTTGCAAGGGCACCCTCCCCCCAACGCCAGCAAATGGCGTATCCGCCAAAGGCGGCGATCGCCGATCCTCCCATGGCCGCGGCAAAGCCCCATTCAAACCCAAGGAAGTAGCTGCCCAAAATTACGATGGTGAGCGTCGGCACCGCCACAAACAAATCAATCGCCAACAACCCCACCACCAGAGCCAGCACACTAAGCGCGGACATAGTTCCGGCATATTCGATCCACGCGCGGACGTTGTCCTCGCTCAAAACGCCAAGCAATCGACCAAGAATGAAGGTCGAAGCGAAAATCACTGCCATGGCCAACATGACCTTGATCAAGGTTTTCATGACTCCCCCTTTTGCATGATGCGGTTGGCAAGTGACGGGGAAAGGCGGTTGATCATGCGCAGCAATTTTACTTTGCCAATATCATTGTCACGGTCACCGCGTTCGATGCCGCGAATGATGCGTTGTGCAACATCGTGCGAGGGCAGTTTCCCGCTTCCTCGCCCTGTGGTCATTGGCGTATCAACCAATGGCAAAAACGCTTGACCGACCATCGTGCCTGTGCCCGCCAATTGCGCGCGCAGCCCACACGAAAAATTGTCCAGCCCGGCCTTCGTGGCGCAATACACAGCCGATTCCGATTTGGGCACGAGCCCAAGGCCAGAATTTACATTTAGGATGAAACTTCCCGGCCTTTGACGAAGGCTATGGAGCAGGCCGTGGATCAGTCGGACAGGACTTGTCAGGTTGATCGCGATCTCCGTCGCGATGCTTGATGAATCGAAATCGGGATCGGTGAATTGGGGCAGGAATTGGATCGCGGCACAATTGATCAATCCGTCGATCCCGTCCGGAAACCGTTTGGCAATAGCTTCTATCGCCGCTGTCACGCTTTCCTGATCGGCCAGGTCGGTGGCAATGTGGACGAAGTCGGGCGCACTCTGCGCCGCAACTTGTGATGGCGCACGGCGCGATAGATTTATGACGGTGTTGGACGCACCCAGCGCGCGCAACAGATCGAGGCCAACTCCAGAGCTGCCCCCGGTCAAGACGATGGTTTTGTTTTCGAGTTTCATGGCGCTAATGTATTGCGATCCGCGAACGCGCCGTAATTAACCGAGGTTCATTTGTCGCAATTTCAAGAACTTGTCGTCAAGAACGGACGTGAAGTTACGCTGAAAGCCGGCGATCATGCCTTTATGCAAGGCGACAGCGATTCGAACGTCTATTTCGTCAAATCGGGGCTATTGAAAGCCTATTACATCCGTGCGGACGGTAAAGAGCACATCAAATCGTTTCTACCGGAAGGCGCCATCATCGGCAGCATGGTGGCCTTGGCAGATGGGGACCCGTGCACGTTCAGCTTGGTCGCGAGCGAGCCGACTGTAGCCATAGCGCTTCCCTACAAGATATTATCCGATGCAGCGCAAAGCGACATTACGTTGGCAAATGCATTGGTGGGCTTCCTATCCACATACGGCAAACGCAAGGAACAGCGCGAATATCAATTGCTCAGCCTATCGGCAGAGGATCGCTATGCAGTGATGATTGAAACCATGCCCGACATCGCAGACCGGGTGAGCCAAGCCGATTTGGCGGCCTATATCGGCATAACACCGCAAGCCCTTAGTCGGATTAAACGGCGCTTGCGGTAGTTTGTGCACCGTGTAACCTTTTCGCCGTGCCATACGAAGTGATGGGGAAGACCCGGTTTGGCTTGAGACCCGCGTTTCGGTGTGGAGCATTGGCTTCGCCGGGCCTTTTGAGGTGAAGACTTCACTCGATCAACATTGATTATCGGCAAAGGAATTTTGTGATGAGCATTTCGAAAGCTAACGGATCAAAGCCGCGTCGCAATTTGGCTTCGGCCATGTTGATCGGTTTGCTAATCGCAACGCCGATTTCCTTCGCTTCTGCTGCTGGCGGCGGCGGTGGTGGCGGCGGCGCGCCCAGCTCAAGCACCCCGCGATACGATCCAGCCCAGGAATATCGCGACGGCCTCACTGCATTGGATGCGGGTGATTACGATGCGGCCGTCGATCACTTCAAACGTGTGACCCGCGTTGCCCGTCGCAATGCAGACGCCCAATATCTGTTGGGTGTTTCGTATCTTCGCGCCGGTGAAGCCCGCCGAGCAAGACGCCCCTTAGAATCTGCCGTTCGTTATGCACCAGAGATGATCATCGCGCATCGCGATCTGGCAATCACCTATATCGAACTGGAGCGCGAGGATGACGCGCAAGAAATTTTAGACACTCTGACCGCGCGCCGTGCGGAATGTGGAGAGGCGTGCGCCGAAAAGGTCGGTTTGGACGAAGCGATTGCCGCCATAAACTCTGCAATGGCCGGAGAGGTTCAGGCATCGTATGGACCGAACACCACCCTACTGGCAGATGCGACGAACGCGGATCGCATTTACTATCAAGCAGTCGGGCTGATCAATGACGGCGAGTACGAAGCGGCTCTGCTTAGCCTTGACGAAGCGGCTTTGGCGTTTGGCCCTCATCCCGACATCATGACGTATCAGGGGTTCGCCAATCGCAAACTGGCAAAGTTCGAACGGGCAGAGGCCTACTACAATCGCGCCCTCGCCGTTGCACCCAACCATCTTGGCGCGATCGAATATTATGGAGAGCTAAAGGTTGAACGCGGTGACCTTGAAGGCGCCCGTGAACATCTGGCCCGATTGGAAAACCTCTGTGCGTTCGGATGTTATGAAGCGGAGGAGCTTCGCGCTTGGATCGACAACGCCAATCTCTAATTCTGATTGGTGCGGCGTGGGGCCTATTCGTAACCTCCGCATTTGCTCAGGAACCCCTAACGATTAGGGAATTGGGCTGGCTGTCCGATGATGGTCAGGTTGAGGCTTTAATAACAAAGCCCGCATTCAATCGGCAAACCTTGCTTATGGTCGCAGCCGACAGCTCAATCGGTGAAAGTTACGACAATGTCGATGATTTGGCCGCTGATCTATTGCTGGGCGAGTTCTTGTTTGAAACGCCGCTCTTACTCGGCGGACAGGCAGCAAAGGCGGGTTTGTCTTGCCATTCCTGCCACGTGAACGGTCGAGCCAACCCCCGCTTTCAATTCCCAGCGATATCGGGCGAACCAGGCACCGCTGACACCACGCACAATTTCTTTAGTGAGACATTGGGCAATGGTGTGTTTGACCCGGTTCCCATACCCGATCTCACCAAGCAGGGTAACGTTTCGCATGACCTGATATCCCGCGACCTTGAGCGGTTCTTAGCCACGATCGTGGTGGAAGAGTTTGCCGGATCGCGGCCCGTGCAAGGTGCCATCCCTGCCTTAGCCACTTTCGTCCGAGCACTCCGTTTGGCGCCAACGGATTGGGACAGGCAGACCCAATCGCAATCAATCACACGCGATATTGGCGATGCAATTGCCACAGTTGAAGTTGCTAAATTGCGCTCTGCGAACAGGGAATTTGCACTTGCCGATTTGCTCTTGTCGGGGGCACGCAATAAACTGGCCATGATCCACGAACGATTGATCCCTGAACACCATCACGAAGAACAGCTTTGGTTGATTGATCGATCCAGAAAGATCGGTGACATTCAATCACAAATGAGAGAGGCACGGGTGTCGTCCAACGGCCATGCTGGTAACGTTGATCGCGCCTTTTCGCTTTGGCTCGAAACGGTTCAAACCCAACCCGATTTTGAGGCCATCGAGGCACAATCCCTCTACAATCCGAAGGTACTGATCGAACGCCTAGGTCTAGAAAGTTCCGACTAGACTCTTTGCCCCATGCTCGTCGCATAGATGCATAAGGCGGATAAGTATCCCGCTCTTACAATCATTCGAAGACGATGCGGGTGTGGAATTCTCCGTTCTCGCCGAATGCATCAATATGATCGGGCAATCGCGCTATGAACGCTGCATCAAACCGATCCCCAACCTTAACGTCCTGCACATCCGCACTTACCGCGCTGACAATGCTTTCCCTGCCCGATGACAAGAGATCGGCCAACAAAGCACTGTAATCGGCATTCCAAAGAGGGAACGACAATTGAAGCCGCGATGTTCCGGGGTGTGCTCCAAATGTTTCCTCTCTCCAATTGCGAATATGTTGAAGATGCAAATCGCCAAAGGAAAGCTGCCTGCATTGAGGCACCAAATCGAGCGCTTGGACAATTTGATCGGTGTGATCGACACCAGAATGAAGAGGCACGCCGATAAGCGGCACATTCAAACACTTTGCCTGTTCCACCACATCGTCGATCATGAATTCTTGATGCGCGATGATCCGGCTGCGCGCGTCGAACGTCGTTAGCAACACAAGATTGGTCTGCCCTGCCTTCAACAAAGCGCGATAGGCGAGATAGCTGTCTTTGCCCCCGCTCCAAAAAATTACAGTCACATCGTGATCGGGGTCAGGTCTAACCTCAGTCAGCCACGCGGCCTGTTGGATTTTTCGCGCACGGGCTTCGAATTTCACGTTGTCATGATCGAACGGGCAATGACGACATCCCGCGCCGCAACAGCGGTCACGATCAAGTAAGCCAAGCTTTGTAAAAACAACGTAGCCAGTTTCGGGATCTTCATAGGTGAAATCACCACGATCGCACGCTTCTTCGTGGCGCTGCCAATAGGTTTGATCAGGCAATTTTCATTCACTCCGCATCCGCATCCGAGCACATGCCAATCGGTGCAAGAGCTTGGGCAAACAGGGAGATAGCGACCTTAGCTCGCAGAGCAACGGCGATCTTCAATCCACCATGCAGATGGCTCTATGATCGCCGCGATGTCGCTCGAACTACAAGGCGTTGAATATCGCCCCCTATATGTATCCAAGAAGAAGGCGCCTTTGAGTGACTTCTTCATTGCCCTCCTCCGGGGTCGCGGGGGGATGGTGTTATCGAACGGCACCCCAATCGCTCTTTGGCTTCATCCCCCCATCCCGATCCGGAAAACTGTTGGCACAACAATACCGTTCCAACGAAGGTAAGATCTGCAAAGGCCGTTGAACTTGCGGCCGCAAACCGTCGCGATTGGATGCACCCAAGGGGCCCGCGTTTCAGCGATTGAACAATATGCCAATTCTCGAATACCTTAGACCACCGCCGTCAATCAACACCGAGTGGCCATACCGCCCGCAGCTTTGATTCAATCACACATCATCGATTTCGCAACGACGATTGGCGAACATTGTCCGCCCGTTTGCACGAACACAAATTCAAACACAGTTAGGTCCAAGGTAAAAAGCGATACTACATTTGACTTGCGGGCAATCCCGCCGCCGTCTAAAAATAAAGCACCAGAAATCGCGAGGCCGAAATTGAAAGATCCTCAATCAGAACGCCTTGCAGACAAAGAAGATAGGGAACACTCGGAAGGGTCAATTATTCCTGACCCCGGCGCGCGACCGATATCCGATCCTATCCCCTCGCCGATCTTTGAGCCGACTTCACCGCCAAGCTCAGAAATTTATGACTATGTGATCGCAGATGGCGAAACGCTTTTTGCGCTGAACTTGGACCGAATTTTTGAGGCGGTTCAGGACCCTGAGCTTTTGTTGACCGTTTTCTGGAATATCACCAATGACGGCGTGATCTGGTCAAGCATCGACCCGGGCTCAGGACGCTTTGGCACCAATATCTTGTCGATGAACGTCGACAGTTTCGTCAACAATGGCTTGGTTGTTCTCGAAACCACCGGAACAATCGAATTCGACGCACAATTGCGGCTTTTCAACGGGGTCGACCAGCTTCGTAGATTTGAAAACAACGGTGAGATCTATGTGATCAACCGTTCAGACAACGATACCGTCGAGAATGGCGCCGGTATCAACGAAGCGTCGGGCTTCGCGACCAGTTCAGTTTTTGATGAGGAGTTCATCAACAACGGGCTATTCGTGGTTAGCGCCGTCGATGGGCAAGCGCTTGGCATAATCGCCAGAAATGGCGCAAACATTACCAACACGGTCAATGGGCAAATATTGGTCGAAGGCGCCGGTGCGCTTGGCGTACGAAACGAATTTACACTCGATGAAAGCTTGCAAAATTTCGGCTTAATCCATGCCGTCTCCATAAGCGATCAAGCGGCCATTGGCGTGCTCTCGATCGCGGCAACATTCATCAACCAAGAGAGCGGCGTTGTTACAGCAGAGTTCGCATTTGTAGGTTCTGGAAACGCGACCAATCTTGGCACCTTGAATGGTGCAGTTAGCGCGAATGGTTTCATAGTTTTCGACAATGGATCGACGGGGGAAATCAATGGCTTCGTGTCCCTAAGCGAGAGCGGCGACACTTTAACCAACTCCGGAATTATCAATGGTCAGGTGTTCGGCGGTAATGGCGACGATTTGATCGACAATTCCATCGGCACGATCAACGGCATCGTCGATTTGGGCCTTGGTGCGGACACTTTCATTGGGTCATCAGGCCAAGATTTGGTCGCCGGCGATTCGGGCTCCGATACAATCGACGGCAACGATGGCAACGACTTGCTGTTGGGCGGAACAGGCGCAGATATTTTGCGTGGTGGAACCGGCAATGACGGGCTTTACGGCGAGTTTGGTGATGACACCATCCTCACCCAAGGCGGCGATCATGCCGATGGCGGAGCGGGCGATGACACCATCCGTCTTGGCGATTATACTTTCGCCTTTGCTGGCGGCGGCACCGGCTTCGACACTTTAGCGCTGGCCGATGGTCCGCGCGCGCTCGATGTATCTGCTGCTTTGGCAAGCGGACGATTGGGGCGTTTCGATCAAATCGAATTGAGCGGTTCGCACGGGCTCGTCATCCGAGAGAGCGACATCAGCGCTCTGACAGGCGGCACAGATGCACCCCTTTCTATTCTCACCACGCAAACCGATCAAATTGAACTGATCGGCGCGTGGACAGAAGGCGATGCCGTGGACCAAGACGGCACCAATTTCCGTTCCTTCACGCTATCAGGGGTCACCGTCCTGATCGCGGGCGATGCTCAAGTCAGTGTGGCCGACACACCAAGCATATCCGCAGGGGGCTTAGACGCCATTCCAGACGGTGAAGCCGCGCCGGAGCCCGGCGAAAGCACTGGGTTGTTACTCACGCCTTCTGAGTTGTTTATCCAAGGCCTGGAAGTGCGGGAGCCAACCACCATTGAGGCGGATCAAATCTGGTTCTCTACCCATGCAACCATTCCAGCAGTGGTCAGCGATGTAGATGGCGCGCACCTCACTGTTGAGGGACAGTTGCTCGCGCTCAACGATATATCGGCCAGAGCGACAGCGGTAGAGTTTATCAATCTTAGCAATGTGAACATTGAAGGCCTCCTCGGCGCTTACACAACCGGCGAAAGGCTTACGCAATTTCAGATCGGCACGATCGAAGGTGCGATCGCTATTCGTCAGGCGAATGAAGTCGTCAATCGGGGAGTTATTGAAGCGATCGGAGATTACGGCATCTCCCAGGGATTGGGCGCCATTATTGTGAATCCGAACGGCTCTTTCGACCTGTTTTCCGCTGTGAATTCGGTCCAGAACTTTGGCACCGTAAACGTGCGATCGGGCGAGCTTCAGGCTTTTGGCTCATCGGGCAGCACCAATTTCGTCAACGAATTGGGCGGAATCATTTCGGTCGAAGGCTTTGGCATCGCCGCGGGCATTGTGGGATCAGGCCGGATTGTAAATCACGGCACTATCGAAGCCGCCATCGATAAACTCGGCACAGGCGAGTCTGTTGGCATCACCGTCTATCGGGGGGGTTTTCAATTCACCGGTGATGAGGGCCCGCAAACGGTCATTAACACCGGCACAATCCGCGCCGACGTCGCCGTTCGAGTGCACAGCTTTTTGCTGATCGATGAATTTCTTATACAAGACCTCGCTTTGGCGTTTGAGAATTCCGGTCAGGCTTTTGGCCATGTCGAAGGTTCAAACCTCGATGATACGATCCTAAATTCGGGTCTGATTGCGGGCAATGTCTCTTTGTTCGGCGGTGACGATGTATACGAAACCAACGGCGGCAGCGTCACCGGTTTGATCGATGGCGGCGACGGCTTCGACACTGCAATCTTTGCGGGCAATTTTGCTGATTTCGATGTGCGCGAGAGCGCGATCGGCGAATTCACCATCACTGGCGAAGGCATCGACAATGTGGCCGGGATCGAACGGCTGCGTTTCAACGATGTTGATGTGCTGTTAGATCTTGGACAAGGCATTTCCATTGATCCTGGTACCGATGATCCCACCTCCTTCATGGTCAATATTCGCGACTTTGATGGCAACGATTTGGGTGCGGCCGATAGCTGGGTGAGAATTGGCGAGGCGGATGCCAATCTCGATGGCAGCGTTGATTTCATCTTCGTCAACCGTGAGAACGGCCGTTTTGCCGAAGTCGGCGTGGACGCCAATGGCCTGGTCCAGTTCGACAATCACGGACAAGGTGGCGACACCCGCGTGGTTGGCATCTACATCGATCCGCTGGTCGAAGCCGGTGAAGTTGAACAAGGCGGCGATTTTGACAGTCAGCGCCGGTTTCAGAATGATCTGTTCATTGGAAACATTGGGACGGTCCTCGGCTCCGAAGATTATGACGGCGATGGCTTTGCCGAAATCTATTTCGCACTCACCGACGGAACAGCGTATTTGCGCGCCTTGATGCATGCCGATGGCAACATTCAATACGCCAATTATCAATCAGAAGAGCAGGTGATCGAATACCTCACCGCCAATGGCTATGACGAAACAACGTTTGGCGATTGGTTCGGCAACAACGCCGAAAGTGCCGAAGACACTGTGACATTCGTTGCCGACGACGAGATTGAAAAGCAGGGCGCAGACCCCGCCACCCTTGTCGCGTTACACTCCTTCAGCCTCGCATACGACGCCGATGTGAGTGATTTCGACAATGTGTTGGCGATGCAGCAGAGAGATGGCTTTTACCGCCCTTCAGAAGAGATCCAGCCCGAATTCTTTGGCTAGACTTTTCAAGCGAAGGAACACCTACGGTCCGCCGCCGGATAGCACCCAAAACAAAAGGGGCGGGAAAGCAATTGCTTTCCCGCCCCTTTTCTAATCAGTTGAAGCCGAAGCTTATTGGGTAACGGTTGCGGTGTTGCCGGAACCGTTTTGATTGACCGAAGAGGCGTTGCCATCGGATGCTTGCGTAACCGATGCCATGTTGTTTGTGCCAGCTTGCAAGATCGTGCTCGCGTTCATGTCGCCGGTCTGGAACAACTCAATCATGTGCAAGGAACCCGATTGGGTAACCGTTGAAGTGCCATCATCGCCTTCTTGATTGACGTCCACAGTATTTGTCAAACTACCCGCAGACTGAGTCACGGTGGAAGTATTGCCAGCGCCGATTTGATCAACGAACGCCACGCCAGTGGTTCCCAATTGTGTGATGGTCGAGGTGTGATCGTCACCATCCTGGAGCAGTGTGGCTTGGTTGCCGTCACCGCCTTGTGTGGTGGTAGACGTGTTTCCGAAGCCGCCTTGCGTAAGAGTAAACTCCTGATTGACGCCGCTTTGCGCAACCGTAGACGCGTTTTCATCACCAACCTGAGTCGAGGTCACCAATTGGTTATCGCCATCCTGCGTGATCGTGCTTTCGTTGGTGAAGAAGTTGGGTGAGAGCAGATCAAACCCTTCCTGCGTCACTGTTGCGTCGCTCGCGGTCGCGTTTTGGGTAATGGTTGAGCTGTTAAAGCCCACTGGACCCAATTGCGTCACAGCCGAAGTTGAGCTTGCGCCGAACTGCGTCACTTGCGAGCGGTTGCCCTCTGCCTCTTGACTAATCGTCGCTCCATTGGCCGCACCAAACTGAGCGACTTCTGAGAAGCTGTCGTCTGAAAGCTGATCAACATCCGCAATGCCATTCGCCGCAGTTTGCGTGATAAGCGAGGTGTTGCCGTCACCGTCCTGTTCAACATTAGTCGATCCAACAGTGCCGTTTTGCGTGATGGTCGATGCGTTGCCAACGCCGCCGGTTAGAACAATTGCTGCGTTGTCGGCATTGTTCTGAACAACGCTTGAGCTATTGCCATCGCCGACTTGCGTGACGTCCGCATCTTGCCCGGTTCCAGTTTGCGCAATGAGGCTGGTGTCGGTCGCGCCCGATCCATCCAAATCAAAGCCCTCTTGTTCGACAAATGCACTGTTGCTCGAACCACCTTGGTTGACCGTCGAGCTGGCGCCTTCACCGGTTTGAACAACACCGGCACCAACGTTCGCGCCAGTTTGCGTCACAAACGAGGTGTTGTCATCGCCGCTCTGATCAACGCCTACAAAATTGTTATTCTGGAATTGAACAACCTCAGATGTATTGCCATCGCCCGATTGGTCGACGGTTGCGAAGTTAAGCCCTGTGGCATCGCCTTGCTGATTGACGATCGAGCTGTTGTCATCACCGGCTTGGTTGACGATGATATCGCCTTCAAGCCCAGCTTGAATCGCGTTTGAGAAGCTGTCTTCACCGGTCTGGTCGAGGTCTACATTTCCGTCCGTGCCGCTTTGCGTGATGAACGAGGTGTTCTCAGCGCCGCTTTGGTTCACGTCTGCTACGTTGCTGTCGTTGCTTTGCGTGACTTCGCTGCGGCCGTTAAGGCCGGCTTGAAGAACTGTCGCTTGTTGATCGGCACCGGTTTGCGCAACGATGGAGGTGTCCCCATCGCCGTTTTGAGTGACGGTTACATCGCTGAGGCCGCCGGACTGAGTAACAGTTGATGAGTTGTCATCGCCGTCTTGTGAGACAGTTGCGGTCACATCGCCGCCGCTTTGCGTGATGCCCGATGAGTTTCCAACGCCGCCGCTGACGAGAGACGCCGTGCTGTTCGCCCCGCTTTGCGCCACGAATGAGCTGTTGTTGTCGCCCACTTGCTCAACGGTCGCGCCGTTGGTGTCACCCGACTGGAGCACGGTGCTGGAGTTGGCTGCAAGGCTGCCATCAAGGTCGAAGCCTTGTTGGGTGACTGTTGCCGTCTCGGTGGTGCCTGTTTGCTCGATGGTCGAGCTGTCAAACTCACCCAATTGCATGACGGTTGCAGTGTTGGTTGCACCGTCTTGGAAGCTGACAGAGGAACTGTCGAACCCACTCTGAGTTACATTAAGGATCGCGTCTTGGCCCGGCTGATCGGCGCTCGCAAAGTTGTCATCGCCGCTTTGGTCAAAGGTCGCTGCGTTGTTTTGGTTGCTCGTGCTGGAAAGGCCATCGCCTTGCGCCACGAGGCTCACTTCATTGCCATTACCCGATTGGGTTACCGTCGCAACGTTCAGCTCGCTGATCTGACGGACCGTTGCGGTGTTGTCATCGCCAGATTGAGTGACGGTGGCCACATTGTCATTGTCGAGCGGGCCGACGCTGTCTGTGCCTTGCTGAACATCGGCGGTGTTGTTGTTGCCGCTTTGGGTGATGGTGGCGTCTTGGTCGTCAGAGACATCGCCTTGAAGCAAGGTCGCGCTGTTGAAGTCACCGGATTGGTTGACCAACGCTGTGCCATCAGAGGCGCGCTGGGTCACGCTCGACACGTTGTCGCTGCCCGATTGGATCAGGATCGTATCATTGTCGATGCGCACTTCCTGAAGGATGGTACTGGTGTTGCGATCACCTGTTTGATCGGAATCGATCGTGCCATCTTCAAAAGACTGAGTGATGTTCGAGATGTTGTCATCGCCATCCTGGAAAACATCGGCAATGTTATCAGTGTTCGACTGATTGACGGTTGAAGAGTTGTTGACGCCGCCTTGTGTGAGCACAACTTCCATATCAACGCCGCCTTGCGTGACGGAAGATACGTTATCATCGCCCACTTGGGTCGATTGAACATCCTGCGCATCGCCCGCTTGGATAATGGTGCTGGTGTTGGTAACGCCGTCAACCACGCCAACATCAAAGCCTTCTTGAATGACGGTCACATTGCTGACGTTTGCGCTTTGATCGACGGTTGAATCGTTGCCGCCATCAGGGCCGGTTTGCGTCACTGTGACGGCGCTGCCCGTGCCGGTTTGCGTAACCGTGCTCTGACTTTGCGCCAAGGCAGGCGCTGCCGTGGACAACGCAAGAATGCTCACACCAAGCAATGCGGATTTCTTCATATTGAAATTTCCCCCAACCCACGCCCGACGGGGCGTTATTTAGAGAAAGTCTTAATCAGATACTGTGATCTACGCAAGACTACTTAGCGACCGTCAACCAAATAATCTCAATGGACAATTCGCATGCGTTGGCGAGCGTCGCTCACATCGACGCCGCGTGGCTCACGACACCCCTCATCGACGCATTTTGCACCGTGGTTAGTCAAAGATCGAGACGCAGAGCAGGATCACTACGCCGCAGGGACGATCCCGAAAATTGCATCGAATGCGCGTTGAAAGACCGTTCGCACGATCTTACGCGGTGCCCTCTGCCTTCCCTACCTTGCGTCATGCGGCAATCGTTCTATATGTTATGTTGTAACATTCGATTCAATAAGCGCATATTCTCCATGACCTCTCTCGCCTTTCGCTCATTCTCGATTTCCTCAGAGCCAGAGATTCTGGATGACGTTCTCAAACCCGATCGCAATTTGGCCGTTTGGAAGCGCGACAACAACTCCGGCTTTGACGCCGTTCTAGACAACGCCCCAACCGACTTTCGCTTCACCGCACCCAAGTCACATTTACCCGATCTTCTTCCGTCGAAAATGGATGCCCATGGCTTTGTGCGATCGGCGACACGCACAGCGTTTGAAGCTGACATAATTGGGCTTGCAACGCGTTATTGCACGCTCCTGTCGCTCAACGAACTAGAAGTCCGGTTGGAACTGGTCACAACCAACTCGTGTCGCAAATGGCATTCCGACTATGTTAGGGCGCGGCTGATTTCGACCTATGTCGGCCAAGGGACGCAATGGTTGGATGGCTCTGACGCCATCCGAGTGAAACAGGGATTGGATCCCATCCACGTCCATTCCATGAAAGCCGGCGATGTCGGTATTTTCAAAGGGAAACTCGCGACAAACACGCCCGCAATCCACCGTTCACCGCCCATCGGCGGGTCGGGAGAAACCCGTTTGTTGCTTGTTCTTAATCCGCCGGAGGAACGATAATCCAAACAATCCGATGACCGCGTTTAGCGAACGGAAAATCTCACCGCCCGAATATGTACTGGCATCCAATAAGGTCTCTCATGCAATCCTATTCTTCATTCGACCGCGCCGCCACAGTGCTCAGCCTTTCTTGCGTCGCGCATTGTGTCGCCCTGCCCATCATTGCGGTATCATTGCCGTTCTTCGGGTCGTTAGCACAAGCCGAGTGGATTCATTGGACCCTAACCGCATTGGCGATCGCGGCTTCTGGGACGGTGATCGTGAGGGCACACGGAGGACGATCGCCCGTATTTCTGGTGCCGGTCTTGTTCGGGATCACTCTCATTTCTTTTGCAGTGTTTGCCGACTCCTTCGGGATCGATGAAACGCCGCCTACCGTAATCGGCGGACTCTTAATCGCCGCGGCTCACATCCACCGCCTGATCAAACACAAATAGCTAAGGCAAAAGAAAGTCTAGCATCTAAACTGGGCCGCACTTTCATGGGCTTCATCAGTGCCGATGAGAACGCGCCATCCGTGCGCAATTGGACCAAGACGCGTGATATGCTGCAAGGCCTCCCTTTGGATTGGAAGCGTTCATTCCCTGCCGCCACTCTGTTAGAGGCGGAGACCGAAATCGCGTTGGGCAATCGCGCCATCGCGCGAACAATGTTGATGCAATTGGCCGATGACCCGCGGATTAGCGATCAAGTGGCCGAAATTCTGCAGCGTGAACCGTTCGACAATTGATTGCGGATGGGGTCTCCATTCTCTGTCCCAAGTCACAGCCCATGTATCCATCAAGACGCTGTTGAGTGGTCCGTAGCCCGTGTGATCGTGATCGCTTCGCCAGCCGGTCGTTAGGGGGAGTGATTTACACCCTGCGCTAATTCTGCGACTTAGAGACGGCGATCAGCCGAAGCGGATCGACAACTAGGGGGGAACTTTATGCTAAATAGATATCTTATCGCGGCGACCGTGGGGCTCGCAGCAATGGCAGCTGCGCCGGTGAACGCGCAAAATCGCAATATACAATTCGGTGACGATTCGAGCAATTGGGCCAATGACGGTGAATGCGATGACCCGCGTTTCGAAGGGCGCGGAATGGCAAACTCCACCAACGCGGCAGACACCGCGAAGGACGCAACCGACTGCCTAGGGCTGTATCAGCGAGGTCAGATCAGGCTCCGCGCTGATTTCATTGAGTTTGGCAACAATTCCAGCCCTTGGGCCAATGATGGGGAATGCGACGACCCGCGATTTAGAGGTTCCGGAATGGCCAGCTCTGTCAACGATTCCGACAGGAATCGCGATGCAAATGATTGCCGCGCGCTGTACCGCGCAGGCCGGATTGAAATTGACCGCCCCAACCTGATCCGACGCGCTGTCGCTCCCAATATCCCTTCGCGTACCGCACCACCAACAAATCAAGCATTGCAGCAACGCCAAAATGCTCAACGCCTACTCAATTTCACACAATCCACATCCATGATGCGCGATACGGTCGCCAGTCGTGAAAACGACGTGAAGACCTATTCTGTGCAAGCAAATTCTACGATGGTGATCGATCTGTATCTTTGTACCGGCACGGTGACGATTGACGTGAACGGCGATGGCGACACAGATGTCGATTACAACGTCTTCGACGGGCAAGGTGTTCTCGTTCACAGCGACTCAGATTTGCACGATGACATGTTCGTTGTGCTCAACACTCAAGCTGCCCGAGGGTCGTGCGAAACCGTCCGGATGGAAGCGCAAAATCTTGGCAATATTTTCAACAATATCACGGTCACATTGATCGACAATTGATGGGCTAATCTGCACGCGACCGGGAGAAATTCCGGTCGCGTCGCGATTGCCGTTGCCACCGCCTTGGCCGTTGCACCGGTTCGTTGAGTGAAGATTCAGCGGGGGTCCACTTTGACCATCATCCCACGGTCGACTTTGTCCCAAATCCACCAAACAGCGATGAGCCAAATGGCAATCAGTGTATGGAAAAGGTGCCAGCTGACCCCTGCGTCCAGCAATGGTGATTGACGAACCAAAGTTGCGTTCACGAGGAAAATTGCGACCAGTCCGCCGCGCAACGCCCTTTGCCAAAAACTGTGTGCAGGCCACATGGTCACTGCCATGACGGCAATGGTCAGCCACACAGTGAACAATATCGGGGCGAGAGTTTGAATGGTCGCCGATAAGCCAATCGTTAGAAGGCAAGCGCCCCATGCGATTGCACGCGCTGCGTAAGGCCAATCGCGTTTGGGCGTCGCCAGAATTTCGACCGCGACAAGAGCCATGGCGACAGCCCCACCGATTTGTGAAAAATTGCGGTGAATTGCGGCAAGTTCATCCACGAGTTCAGCGCCAAAGCGAAGCGCGCCAATGGCAGCCGCAACGCCAAAGATTGAAACACCCAATGCACCAGAAATGGCGCGCCCCTTTAAGAACTGGATCGCAACCCAGATCGCGGTGACCACGATAAATACTTCTGATATTGCGTAATGTTGCCCAGGCACCATCAGTTTTGCCTCAACCCCATAGGCATTTCCCCAACCTCTTCCGTCTGTGTTGCGCTGTGATCGGCTTTAATCTGCTCTGACGAAAGACGCGATCCATCATGGCTCCAGCCCGGGGGGGCCAATACATAACAAAGCCGTTGCCATATGGTCAGGCGCTGCATTTGATCTTTGGCGATAGCCCAATATTCGTGGAACACGATGATGAGCGGGTTGAGCGTTTCGAGGTTCTTCACCAGCCCGTAATCAACCTGCGCTTTCTCTTCGACAAATGTCCCGAACATCCTATCCCATACGATCAAGGTGCCCGCATAATTGGCGTCGAGATATTCTGGGTTGCGCCCATGATGTACGCGATGATGCGAGGGTGTGTTGAAGATGAACTCATACCAGCGCGGCATCCGGTTCACCAATTCGGTGTGGAGAAAGAACTGATATGTCGCATTGATCACACCGCAGAACAGCACGGCGATCGGGTCAAAACCGATGAGAACCAGTGGAACCTTGAACATCATCGTTCCCGTGAAATGCTTGGTCCAACTTTGCCTCAGAGCGACGGAGAAATTGAACTGTGTGCTTGAATGGTGCGTGACATGCATCGCCCAAACCCAACGCACACGATGCGCGACGCGATGGTGCCAATAGAACCGCAAATCATCGAGGATGAAGCACGCGATTAACGAGGCAACAGTCAGGGGTATGTCGAACAACTGATATTGTGCAGCCCAGAACAGGGCACCCACTGTGATAAAGGCCGTCACGCCATTCGTCACCGCGCTGACCAAGCCCATACCCATTGATGCGAAATTGTCTTTTAGGTCGCCGACCCCATCACGATGATGGAAATGATTGAAGATCGATTCCGCAAAGATGCTGATGAAATAGAGAGGGATCACGATCAGCGCGATGTTCGAATTGATAAGTGTTTCGAGAGTCATGGCCAAGCGCCCCAATCTTTTGAACTGTGATTGGGCGAATAGCGCAGAGTTGGTCTGAGCAGAATTGAATAATATTGGCTTTATTGTTACCAATAGGAACAAATGGATGATCTACGTCTCATGCGGCATTTTGAAGCCGTCTATCGCTTGCTCAGCTTTACGGCAGCAGCGCAAGAATTGAACCTGACCCATTCTGCGCTGACCAAGAGCATCAAGACACTGGAAACAGGTTGGGACACACAGCTGTTTCACCGTACGACCCGTACAGTGGTGGCGACCGAGGCCGGAAAAAAGCTCTACCCTAAGGCTGTCGAACTTCTGGCCTTTGCAGACACCGTGCGCCAATCGGTTTCGTCTGGTGAGCATGAACTAAACATCGTCAGCGGACCCGGTGTGATTGAAGGCATGATTCACCCCGCAATCATGCAATTTGCCAAACGATTTCCGCGAACACGGATCAATGTATCCACCATGCCCCCGCACCTTGCGGCGGAGGAATTGATCCAAAGACGCATTCACCTATTGCTTTATCACAACGCGAGCCTTGCGGGCTTACCGAATAAGGATCGTTTGCGGATCACCAATGTGGTGGATGAGCCCTATTGGATGGTGCATCGCTGTGGGCATGCCATCGCCTCGCGCGCCCATTCGCTTGAGGAAGTGGTACGGTACGATTGGGCACTGGCAGGCTACGACCGACTTTTTGAGCAATCCTTGCCGTCGGATATGCGAAAACTGTTACAAGACCATGGTGTACCGCATTACCGTTTGCTCAGTCAGGCGGCGTGCCTTGAGCTTGCCAAACAATCGGAAATTCTAACCACACTTCCTCAATCGCAAGCCCGAAGATTGATTGAAAGCGGCGCGATAGACGGCGCACCGCATCCGGGAGGATTCCGCTTTTCCATCGGCGCCGCGGTGCTTCATGATGCAAGCCGCGAGCCCACAGTTGAACACTTCATCGATTGTTTGTGACGCACCGCTTCAAATTCTTGCAACCATCAGCGTGGCGATCGACTAAATTGCGATCTCGCTGAAATCGCCTCGCATGCAGTGATTGGAACTCATGAAAGAGCCATAGCCACCGGCATTGATGAATGCGATCGCGTCGCCTTCCTTAACCGGGGCAAATGCAATGTCGTTTCGCCATAGGTCGAGCGCCTCATTGATATTCCCAGCGATCGTTGTGCGCTGCCGATCGGCTTGGGTTCGACTTCTTAGGAGGCACGGTGCAGGCTCGCATGGCAGATCATAGAATGCAGGTTCGGGATGCAGGTTAAAGCCACCATTCACACTGACAAATAGTGTGTCCCGTTTGCGCTCCATATCGCGCGGCTTTCGTCTAACAATCATTGAGGTGTTTGGTAGCGGAGGAGGGACTTGACCCCCCGACGCGCGGATTATGATTCCAATCGAACCGATGCAAAAGAAAGGGCGGCCAAATCGACCGCCCTTTTAAAATCAATACGAGTTAAAGAGACTAAAAAGCCTCTTACTCTGCTGCCACCGGCGTCACGGTTACTTCAGCGCCGCCATCAGAGGTTGCTGTAAACGAACCGTCTTCGGCAGGCGCGCTTTCCGTCCAGCACTCCCCTTCAGCCCCTTCGGTCGTCGGTGTGAAGCAAGTCTTTCCATCGACAACTGCCCAAGTTCCCTCAGCAACCAATTCGCCTTCAGAATCGAGATCCTGATAGGTGCCGTCTGCGTTAAGGGTAGACAGACCTTGCGGACCATCTGCGCTTGAGACTTCGCTGGTCATTGGCGTGGCTGTGCCATTTGCCGTTGTAACTGCCTCCACTTCGGCCTCTTCGGTGACGACGGCTTCTTCAACTTCTGCCTCTTGAGCGCAAGCGGCGAGCGCCAAAGGCGCGGCAAGTAAAACAATTCTACGCATATTCTAATCCCCCCAATTACAATTACGAGCCCTAGCAGACGGGCATAGAGCAGTTACGCTTTCAACGCACTCTATTTTCCGTGGATTGGTTGAATTGGTATCGGAGGAGGGACTTAAACCCCCGACATGCGGATTATGATTCCAACGGGATTGGCTGGTAGACGCGTCTACGTAGACGCGGAAATGTTGTCATCTGTCTGCTTTTGGAATGGCGGATAGCCCAACGCAACGTCCACTTCTGGGGGTGAGAGCCGACATACAACCAATGCGTCCTTATCCGGTCGCAACCGGGCCATTGCCGCCTGAGTATGCAAGCACTAACCGAAACACCGCCCATGCTGGTGCCAGTGTTGCTGTCGCGATCAGGCACCACGCGAAGTCGGGTTGGTAGAGCTGAAGGGTTGCAATAGAACCCCCAAAAACACTCGGCAGCAGAGCGATAACGAACCAAGCAAGACCAAGCATGGCCACGACCGGAAACCAGAGACTCATCTTGCCCGGCACGCTTTCTCGTTTAGCGCGCAAAGCCGACCGCCCCCTCCAGGAGAAGGTCGCAAGGAGTACAAAGAGGGGCGGAAGGATCACGATCGAGAGATAGGCCACTCGCGGCCCCCATCGCGATCCATCATCCTCATGGGCCTGACCCATGGCCCGCGCACCGACGCCGCCGATAAGATACCAGGTATCAGCAAAACCCAACCCGCCATTAGCGTTGACCATTACCACCACGCCTTTCCCCTCATCAGGGCTGAACGAGGCGAGCGTTTCGCCTCCGGGCACAAGGCCCGTGTGATAGGCGGTTCCACGCTGCGTATCGATTGACCAACCCAAGCCGTACGAGGGCGAGGCGGGACCAGAAGATGTAATCATCATCGCCTTTGTGTTGGCCGTGACAATATCGTCCTCGCCGCTGAGCCACATAGCGAGATAGCGTCCCATGTCCTGAGCGCTAGCAACGATTCCACCAGCTGGTGCGTTGATCGGAACCCCATCTCCGCTTGAAGAGGCGCGGACACCGCCAAACCAGGGGCGATGTCCGGTCACTCGATCAGAAGGATCAGGGCCAATAACCACCAAGCTGCTTGTCATGCCAATAGGTTCAAATATGTGACGTTCGATATAGTCGGCGTACTTCTCCCCGCTCACCTGCTCAATCACCGCGCCCAGAATCTGATAGTTCGCGTTGGAATACTCCCAAACCGCACCTGCTGGATGTACGGGTGCGGCTTGGGCAAGTTGTCCTGCGTACTCCACTAAACCGAGCGTTGAGGTGTCAGCGTTGCCATGTTGACTGTTTCCCTGAACGGTTGAAAAGCCGCTGGTATGATTGAGAAGCTGGCGCAGCGTCACTGCACTCGCGGGGCCTCCGGCAAAGGTTGGCAAATGTTGCGAGACCGGGTCGTCCAGCTTGAGCTTTTCGGCCTCTTCCAGCTGCATGATGGCAAGCGCAGTGAAACTTTTTGTGACCGAACCGATAGGGAAGAGAGTATCGGATGTAACTGTCTCGCTCGAACCCTTTGTGTGTTCGCCAGACCCCTTTGCAGTAATTTGTCCGTTCTCTACCCGCGCATAGGCGAGACCCGGTGCCGCGCTGTTTGGAAGCTCTGTCTCGATGAACGCGTCAATCTCAGAGCTTACTGTGCTGGCGGACAATCCCGAAGCAATAAACGCTAGAGCCGCTAGCACCCTTCCAAATCGCATGCTTGATCCCCTTGAAGGAGCTATCTTAGGTGCTTGTGCGAGCTGGCGAAATACCTTTGTACAAAAGGCACTTGGTTTCAGAGGGCTGACGCGTCACTTGTGTTCGCTTAAAAAGCCGAAACTCATGGTCCATTCATTGGGTCGGGAACGGACGCTAGTCAGGCTGTTTCCAAAACGCTCCAAGAAGGCCAACGACAACGGCTAGACCGAGCGCCCAAGGAAATATCTGTCCCGCGACAATAGCTCGTTCTGAAACCGCAAAACCAAGGGCCGTCAAAATAAACCCAATCGGCAGGCCGACAATCGAGAAGACTAGAAATCGTGTAGGTGAAAAGCTCATGTCTATCATCATAGACCGAATTTCGTGGAGTCGCAGAGAAATATCCTAAGTCTTTGCCTCCCGTCCGATTATGGGTCGTGACCAGTCGGTCGGCTTTTCGGTAACGACCGGACTAAGCGGACAGACCGCTGATAAGCGGCGATTGCAACGCTATAATGGGCGGCTCTTGGAGGTGAAAGCAGACATTAGCTTCAAGCAATTTGAGTCGTCGCTGGCCATGCATTTCGCGGACTTCGTCGGAACAACTTCACAGCAGTTGCCAAAATGGTCTGGCTACGGCGCTCATGTCAGCCCGGCCGCGCGGCGGTCAGCTTGTAGAATATTCCGCTCTCATCCTGTCCGGTCAACTCCAGCACTCCGCTGACTGTGAATACATTTGTTTCATTGGTTGGAAACGGCGTTGCTGCAATCACTTCGATGAATTGATTGGGGGCCGCGTGGAAGTGGAATGGGCATCCGGGCGGATAGGCCAAAAGGACAAAGCGCCGCTGCGTTGTCGCACTATCCAATGGCATCATCCAACCAGCGACTTTGATCCGCCTCCCTTCAAGTTCGCGGACTTGCGAGGTAAAACGTGGGCGCGAAACTATGTAGCCTTCTGCGTCGGTTCGCGTCGTTTCACCTGTCGCTTCGAGCACTGACCATGAAATACCCCCGCGCGGGGTTGCAGCGGGCTGCCAAATGTCCTCAATCTCTCGTCCGGTCTTCGGGTCGGGGGACTGGGCTTTGGCCTGCGTGGAGAAAGCCAAAGGCAGTGCAGTCGCACGTTGGGGCGTGAATTCTGCATAGATGTGAACCCCAATTAGCGACACAAGAACCAGCAGGCACACCCTCCATAACGTCACTTCCATAAACTCCCTTCGTTTCATGTGTTAGCTCCTCGCCAGAATGCGGGCTGGGTCTATCCGGTACACTCGCAGAGCAGGAATGAGCGCAGCCAACGCGCCGATTGCAAGAACCGCCGCGATGAGCAGCATTTCACCCGCTATGGGTGTCCATGTCCTGAGGCCGAGGTCTGCAAGTTGTGCGAAGTTTGCGCGTGCGGCGGAAATGAGCACATGCGCACCCAACCAGCCCGTGATAGCGCCTAGAGCCGCAGTGGCGACACCTTCGATAATGACCGTGACGAAAACCTGTAGTCGGCTCGCGCCCATTACCCTCAACAAGGCAAGGTCGCTCTCACGACTGCGCACCATATTGAGCAGTGCGACAAAGATGGCGAGCCCGCCCGTCATGGCAAGAAGCCAAGCAAACACCCGTATCCCTTCAATACTGGCACCGAGTAGTTCAAACAGGCGCGCAGTTTCAGTGGCGGGAACGGCGGCTTGCATTTCGGTCTGGCGGTTAATCAACGCAGGGATGCGGATGGCACCGGATGCATTGCGGTAAGTGACGAGCAACGCGGTGAGTTCTGGCTCTAAGTCGGACCTATTCGACTGAACAGTAGCGTGAGGCGATGACACAGCGGTAAGAGCAGTTGTTGCCGCAGGCTCATGGTTGTGCGGGTGATCATCAGTCGCAGAATCGTTGCTATCATGCTCGTGTTCGATCCCGTGGACATCCCACACACTTTGATAAGGTGTCAGTATCAACCGATCGACAACGGTGCCGGTTGGCGCGAGAATGCCTACTGTTACGAACGGCGCATGATCGTGGCCCTGCATGCCCTGTTCGGCGGTGCCGAACCCATGATTGCCGATGAACTTTTGTCCAAGTCCCGCGCCGGTATTTTCAGCGACCGTTGAACCAAGCACAGCCTGCATCGGCGCATCGAATGTCACGCCTTGCGAAAGCTCAAGGGCATAGAGATTGTTGAAACTGCCATCAGTTCCGACAATTCGGTACCCCTCAAAATTGTCACCCAAAGCCAAGGGGACCACCCGCGCGACCGCTGGATTGCGGCGCAGCAGATTGAGGCTGCTTAAGGGGATGTTGCCGGTCGGCTGATCAATGTGGAATATGCTGGAAAGGATTAGCTGCATCGGTGATCCTTTCGAACCGACCACAAGATCGACCCCGCTTGCATCACGCTCAAACCGTTCGCTGGCTTGATTGCCGAACTGCAGCAACAGCACGAGCAATGCGACAGAGATCGCGAGCAACAACACATTGAGTACGGTTGTCAGAGGACGGTCCCGGAGATAAGCGAGAGCGAGCGAGATCATGCGGCCACACCGTCGTGAATCAATCTGCCATCCGCCAATTTCAGTGTGTTTTCGAAGTAGGGCAAGAGCCTGTCATCATGCGTTGCGATCAAGAGGCTCGCTCCTGCTTCTCCAGCCGCTTCGATAAGAAGCCGTGCAACGATGCGCGTGTTCTCGTGGTCCAGTGCGGAAGTCGGTTCGTCTGCGATCAAGATGGATGGTTTGACAATCACCGCCCGGGCAATTGCGGCTCTTTGAGCCTCACCTTGGCTCAATTCGAAAGGGCGTGCTTTGGCGCGACCAGAGATGCTTAGTCGTTCAAGCGTCGCATCGACCAGAGCCGGGTCAACCGCCCCAGTTTGAAGCCGCTGTGCCAGAAGTAGATTTGCCCGGATCGACAGCGCCGAAACAAGCCGAAGGGTTTGGAAAATGATGCCCATATGGCGTTTGCGCACCGCATCTGGGCGCACTTTGTTGGTTGTAGAGGCGATCAGATGCTCGCCCAACGCGACCTCTCCGGTGTTCGGCGTTTGCAATCCGCAAATGATGTTGAGCAAACTCGATTTGCCCGATCCCGAGGGTCCAAGCAAAAGCGAGCGCCCGCGCGGTTCAAGTGTGAAACTGGCATCGCGGAGCACCGGCCGGTCGCCATAGGACAATCCGACACCGCGAACACAAAGCTGCATTGGCTTGCCTGTCATGAGCCTGATTCAGTCATCCAGCACACCGGCTGCATTGCCCGCTAATCTCTAAATGGATTTCTCGGGGTGCAAAGCGGTTCGATTTGCAGATTGCATCAAGCAGACGGTGCGCTTCGATTGCGTCTTCTGGGTCATGTGTGCCGCATTCAATGCAAAGGAAATGAAGCGATTTTGCCCCAGCTTCTGGAACAAAAGCACCGATTGTCGCGATCCGTTCAACCTGCCGATTGCGCATAAGCCGCTCTAAACTTCGATAGACTTGTATGGGCAGAAGGCGTTCGCCCGTTTCACCGGACGCCCTCACGATCTCGTAAGCGGTCATTGGAAACTCTGGCGCTGAAATATGAGCGAGGACGAGCGCGTCCGTTTCACTGGACCTGCGCCGTTTTCGCCGGTCATTTGATCGCCGGGCTTGCAGCATTGTCTATCCATGGCTAGAGGTTATGTGATGTTGTATCATTTCGTGAATGCGTGACTACCCCCAATGCCGCGCCTTTGCAATGCGCTTTGCACTCCCTTGCTCGTGGTCTCTGACCCGTTCGGCGAAACATGATTGGAACGCCTGTGCCTCAATCCGACAAACGTCTGCCTGTTACTGTTCTTTCCGGCTTTCTAGGAGCGGGCAAAACAACTTTGCTCAACCACATCCTGGCCAATCGAGAGGGAAAGCGCGTTGCGGTCATCGTCAACGATATGTCCGAAGTGAATATCGATGCAGACCTTGTACGCGGCGGGGAAGCCGCACTCTCCCGTTCCGAAGAAACATTGGTAGAAATGACCAATGGCTGCATCTGCTGCACCTTGCGTGATGATTTGCTGCAAGAGGTCCGCACCCTCGCCGAAGATGGACGGTTTGATTATCTGGTGATTGAAAGCACGGGAATATCCGAACCCTTGCCGGTCGCCGCAACCTTTTCGTTCCGCGATGAAAATGACGATTGCCTCGGTGATGTCTCGCGGCTCGATACGATGGTAACAGTTGTCGATGCAGTGAATTTGCTCGCCGACTATTCCAGCGACGACTTGCTTTCTACGCGCGGAGAAACTGCTGGTGAAGGGGATGATCGAAGCCTCGTCAACTTGCTGGTTGAACAGCTCGAATTCGCAGACGTCATCATCGTGAACAAGGCGAGCGCGGTGAGTGCAGAGCAATTGGCCATGGTCAAGAAAGTTGCCGCATCCTTAAACGGTGATGCGCGGATAATTGAGGCAGATTACGGCAAGGTTGAGCTCGACACGATCCTAAATACCGGCTTGTTCGACGAAGAGCAGGCCGAGGAGCACCCGCTCTGGATAAAAGAGCTCTATGACTACGCCAGCCACCGCCCCGAGACCGAAGAATACGGCGTGGAGAGCTTTGTTTATCGCGCTCGTAAACCGTTCGATCCGGCGTCTTTCTATAGGTTTCTAACCAGCGAGGCACTGGACAATGTCATCCGCGCCAAAGGACATTTCTGGCTAGCCACCCGTACTGATTTTCTCGGCGAAATGGCGCTGGCCGGGCGGCAGAAAAGTGTGAGCCGTATGGGACGGTGGTGGGCGGCGGTGCCAAAGAACCGCTGGCCCGAAGATGGCAGCTTTGAAGAGTTTGTCCTGAAACACTGGGACCCGGTTTGGGGCGACAGGCGTCAGGAATTGGTGTTTATAGGCATAGGAATGGACGAAACTGCGATCATCAAGGCGCTTGATGGCTGTCTAATCGCTGCTGAAGAATTCACGCCAGACGCGTGGAGCGGTCTCGACGATCCATTCCCGGCATGGGGCGAGGCTGAGCAAGTCTTGCAGACTGCTTGAGCCAAATGCCTGAGCGGGCGAACAATTCTCAGGGCCTCGTGCCGGTTACCTTGCTGACGGGGTTTCTCGGCGCTGGTAAGACGACGCTGCTCAACCGCCTTATTCGCGATCCCGCGCTGTCGAATGCGTTGGTGATCATCAATGAGTTTGGCTCAATCGGTCTCGATCACGATCTCGTCGCGCACAGCAATGAAGACGACACTATCATCGAGATGGCGAGCGGGTGCTTGTGCTGCACTATCAAAGGCGATCTGCAAAAGACGCTGAAAGACGCGCCGTGGCGCTATGCTCGCGATGGGAAGCGTTGGTTTGACCGGGTCATAATTGAGACGACGGGCCTAGCTGATCCTGCTCCGATTGTTCACACGGTGATGGCAGATAAGACGCTCATCGAAACCTATCGTTTGGCTGAGGTCATCGCACTGGTGGATGCAGTGAACGGCAATGCGACGCTTGATGCTCAGCCAGAGGCGTTAAAGCAGGCGGCGGTCGCGGACACATTGTTGATCAGCAAGACTGAATTGGCGTCCCCTGAGGCGATGATCGCTCTGCGAACGCGTCTCCGCACCATCAACCCTGCGGCGCGGATCATGTCTGTGGCCGATCAGCAGGATGATTTAGAGGAGCTGCTTGGCGGCGCCAGCTTCAACCCAGAATTGAAGGGTAAGCAGGTGATCGCGTGGCTCAAGGAAGAGGCCTTCGTAGATCACGCGCATCATCATAGTCACCATGGATATCATGGTCATGGGCACGCCCATGACGTAAACCGCCACGATGATCGGATCAGCTCGGTGTGCCTCACGCTAGACGAGGCGTTGCCAGCGGAGGTGTTCGATGAATGGTTCGGCCTACTCACTATGCTAAACGGCGTAAACATGTTGCGAGTAAAAGGGCTTATCAACCTGATCGGCATCGACAAACCGCTGGTGATCCACGGCGTCCAGCACATCTGGCACCCACCGGCGATGCTTGCCGAATGGCCGTCCGATGACCGGCGATCGCGAATCGTGTTCATCCTACGCGACATTGAAGAGGGCGATCTGCGCAATGCGCTCGGCTTTGTGATGGACAAGTACGAAAGCGCGCGTCTCGTTGGGGCGGTTGAGGCCCTTTAGGGCTACGAACGGCTATTGAGCAGTCGCTCTTCGAATATCTAAGTGGATGGCGGGAGAATGCTCTGTCGCAAGTGTCCGCAGCGCCTCGGATGAAGCTACAAATACTGAAATTGGCTTGAGCTCCAAAACACCCCTGTAAAATCAGAGGGTTGGTAGCGGAGGAGGGACTTGAACCCCCGACACGCGGATTATGATTCCAACGGAAACGGCTGGTAGACGCGTCTACGTAGACGCGAAAATGTCGTCATCTGTCTGCTTTTGGAATGGCGGATAGCCCAACGCAGCGTCCACTTCTGGGGGTGGGAGCAGAGATAGGGCCACCTTCTTGGCATTTTCTCCTGAACAGCCAACCTGCAGGACGGGCTCTCCAATATGCTTTTGCCGCACTGACAATGACTTATGCGATACGCATTTCTCTAAGCTAGTTCGATCTAATGAACTGATCCAGCAGCTCGGCTAGCTCTTCTGGCTTGTCCTCTTGAATGAAGTGCTCGCCGCCCTCAATCAGGCTATGTGCCTGTCCCGCTGCGCCCGGCACTTGCTCCTGCCATTGTTTATCGCGCCCAGCCATCATCGCGTCATCAGTTCCAAAGGCGGTGATGAGAGGTTTGTCCCAATTGGCGTAAAACTCATCAATGATCGTTTGGTTTTGTCTAAGCTGGCTCGCGACCAAACTTGGGAACATTCTAACGCCAGCCATCGTCTCTTCGGTTGGAAATGGCGCGGCATATCCGGCAAGTTCCGCCTCTGACATCCCGCGCGAAGTGCCGTTCTGGAATAGCACCGCGAAGTCGAATTCATCGCTCGTCCGTGCATAGGCGACCCATGTTGCGAAGGAAAAATCCTCGTCATCAAAATTGAGCTCCTGCACATCGCCTTCACCCCAGACTGACAAACGGAATAACGGATAGCCAAGCCAACCCTGGACACCGCCTGCCGCGGGCAAGGTCGTGTTGGACATCATTATTCGAGCGAAACGGTCAGGTCGTTGTTCAACGACGCGAAGCCCAATCAAGCCGCCCCAATCCTGCGCAAACAAGGTGGCGTTCTCAATTTCGATCGCATCCACAAAACCTGTCATCACATCGACATGCATTTGATAGGTGTGAGATGACCAATCGACCGGCTTATCGGATTTGCCAAACCCTACATTATCCGGAGCAATGACGCGGTAGCCTGCCTCGCTAAGCAGGGGGATCATGTGGCGGTAAAGGTAGCTCCATGATGGCTGGCCATGCATGAGCAGAATGACCTCACCATCCCTTGGCCCTTCATCGACATAGTGAATTCTATAGCCTGCTACCTCTGTGTAGTTGGGCTCAAAATTGTAGTCGGGCAGGTTCTCAAACTGGCTGTCAGGGGTTCGAACGACCTCGCCGGGGGTCCATTCGGTTGAAGGCTGCGCCAGGAAAACCGCCCCGGCCGCGATGACCAAGAGCGGAGCTAGACCGATTAATATACGTTTGAACATTTCTGCTTCATCTTTCTAATTCTTGACTGGTCTACCTTGCCCAATTGGGATCGCGCGGTCTGCTATTGCGGCATAGGGAGAGATGCTATGCGAACCAGCCGCGAATCTGCGACAGCGGCGCGTCTGTGAAAGGCATGTTCTTGGTACACCGGGTCGCTTACCAATGACAGAAAACTGCCAAGATCAGGGTAGGCGACGACGAAGGCAACATCCCATTCTTCGTCATCAGGGCCAATCAGCGTCAATTGCGGAAGGCCAGCAAACGCAACAGTGCCACCGACACGCTGTGCAATGGGGCCGGAAAAACGAGAATATTCGGCATAGGCTTGTTCACCTGTCCATCCCTTTTCGGCAAATTCATTGCCCTCTTCATATTCGGCTTGGTCATTAAAACGTATGAGGTTGAGCATCAAGATTGGCTCATCAGCCGGGAGTTGCTGCATCGCCGCATAAGCCTCCGGGGTGGAATTGACATAGACCGCTGAGGCTTCGTTTTGCGGATCAGATTGAGCGAGCGCAGGTGCGGAAGCGAGCAATGTCGCGAACGCGATACCGGCTCTTGTCAGAATGTAACGCGTAGAATTCATCTTAGTGCTCCAGTGATGATCGAGCAAATGAGGAACAGGCTGAGCGCGATACCGGTTAGCCCGCTGAAAACCGCGCCTAGCATCCGAGCCTATAGGTACTTTCGCGTGCTTTCGCTCTTCTCGTGCGAGCCGCCGAGCGAGTTGAACGCGAATGCGTGGGAAACCCGTGCCATCGCAAACACAGCGCCAAAGGCAATCACGACCGAGCCAGTGCCAACCAACATTTCAGTCAATGCCAAAACAACAATAAAGACGGCTGCACTCTCAGCCAAATTGCCGTGCCGCCGGATCTTACGCTCAAGGTGACGGTCATCGCCAAACCCGACACCAATCCCAGCCTTGCCGCGATATGCGCCAGTGTTCATCATCAGCCCTTGCTGAAGGATATATAGGAATGCACCGACCAGCGCCGCGGTGTATGGATAAACCATGCTGCCTCTTTTCCCTTGGCCCCTATTCGCTTTGGCCAGAATTCATGAGCATTGGTGGAGGTGCATTAATGCGATGTCACGAGGCCATTGCGCACCTAGCTGGTGCATTAATGCGCCATACCCGGAGACCTAGTCTTGTTGCTGGCGGATGCCCTGAAACATTGGTTCCGCTTCACGCAGCACACCGGCCGAAACAGTTCCTGGCATATTTCGGCGGCAATCCGAATTATCATGCGATGCTGGCTCACGAGGTCGAGAACAACTTCCCAGGTTTTGTTTTGAGCTGATAGGGTTTCAATGGTCTGAACCTCGAGACCGACCCGGCAGGAGGTGCCCTGGGGTGGATCGAATGTTCTCTTGGTCCGCTTCCGCCCCCAACTCCAGACGTTGCGCGACAAAGGACTGACGGCTGCTTTTGGACATTGCTTCGAGTAAATCGAACGTCGCAAACTGGGGCGCATAGCAGCCATTGAGCGCCGAAAAATCAGATCGAACTAATGTAGAGGTCGCTTTCACAACGTCTAAGTGGATGGCGGGAAATAGCTCTGTCACAAGTGTCCTCAGCGCGTCGAAGGACTCAGCAAAAACGGAAAATTCCTTGAATTCGCAATTTGCCCTTTAAAACCAGAGATTTGGTAGCGGAGGAGGGACTTGAACCCCCGACACGCGGATTATGATTCCAACGGAACCAGCGCGTAAACGCGTGTTCTAGAGATATGTCATCCAAATTAGGATCGACATGTTAGAGACCAAGAGAAGCCCCAAGAAGGGGCAAATGGCATCGTTGGCCCACGAATTTGCTTGATCCGAGTATGAGCTGACCCTCTTATGCTGCGCGGCTAGATCAAAGGAAAATAGATGACATCAGGTGAAACTTCTAAATCGGGTCAGAAGACAACCCACAATGCCTTGATGCCCGATGAAGCTATCATTGATCGTATTTTCGAACACATCGACAATCAGTCCACCGATTATGGAACCGCGACCTGGAAGGAGCCGACAGCAAATTATCGTTCGGCCCGTCGCCTCGACGCAGAATTGAACCTCTTAAAGCAGCGTTGGATTGTTTTCTGTCCATCAGCCGCATTGCAAAAGTCAGGGGACTACATCGCAAGAGATACCGCTGGTGTCCCTGTGATCACGGTCAAAGGCGCGGACGGCACGGTTCGCGCCTTCCGCAATGCTTGCCGCCACAGAGGCGTTCAAGTCGCAGAGGGTCAGGGCTGTACCAGCGTGTTTGTCTGCCCTTATCATGGATGGTCGTATGGCACTGACGGATCGCTCCGCAGTGTCCCGCATCGCGCAGGATTTCCTGGTCTTGAAAAGAACACGCGCGGTCTGGTTCCATTGGAATGCTTGGAGCGAAACGGACTGGTTTTTGTCAGGCAGGATGAAGGAAAAGCTGACGAACATGAGCCCTGCGATACCCCAAACATTATCCCAGACGACTACCGTGTTATCAAATCAGAAGCCTTGGAGATCGAGGCGAATTGGAAGCTCCATTTAGAAAGCGCGCTTGAAGGTTACCACATCCGGTCCACCCACCAGACGACGTTCTTTCCGCTTCAATATGACAATCTGACTGTGGTCGAGGCTTTCGGTAAAAACAGCCGCATCACCTTTCCTTATCAAGCGATCGAAGGCCTACGTGACAAACCCAGATCACAATGGTCAATCAATGGGCGCGCCACCCTAGTTTATCACCTCTATCCTAATGTCATAATCTCCACTTTCCCTGATTGCATGCAGGTCGTTGTGATTGAGCCAATTGGGCTTGATCTTACCCGCCAGCATATGTTCCTTCTGTCTGCGGCTGAGGAGGGGAGCGATGCCCTGGATGAAGTTCACAAGGGGCAGGAATTCGCCGCAATTGGCGCGATCGAAGACCGCAATATCGTCCTATCGGCGCAGCGCGGGCTGAAAAGCGAAGCCAATGATTTCCTGGAGTTCGGCTTGTATGAAAGCGCAATTGCGCGGTTCCATTCAGCGCTAACGCACGAACTGGACATCGCCACCAATTAGTCGAACCCATCAAGCTAACGGGATCTGCCAGACTGTCCGAAAGTTTGGTAGCGGAGGAGGGACTTGAACCCCCGACACGCGGATTATGATTCCAACGGGATTGGTCGGTAGACGCGTCTATGTAGACGTGAATTCGCGTCGCGGTTTGCTCTTGGCATGATGGACGGCACAGTACTGCTTCCACTCTTGGGAGTGGGAGCGGCCATGGCAATGTGGCCTCGTTTCATTTTGTACAGTGCAGCTCACCCATATTGCGCTGCGTCAAAAGCAAAAATGGCGGGCAGCCCGAAGGCCACCCGCCAAGTTTCATAACCCCGTGAAGAGATGGGGTTAGAACCGATCCCGTTTAGAATTGACCACGAAGCGTTACGCCATACATGCGCGGTTCTTGCGGGAAGGCCGAACGAGAGCCGGACCGCAAAGTCGTGCTGAAGGTAACGCCGCGTGTGGTGTTGTTTGTGAGATTGGTCGCCCACAGCTCAATGCCCCAAGCATCATCAATGTCGCCGATACCTGCGCGCAGGTTTACATTGACGCTGCCATCTTGGATATCGAACGGCAGCAGCGGCGTATTGCCCAAATCAGCGGCAGTCGTAGGCGGCGTAGAAGGCTGCGTCGACGTACGGCGATCGCTTTCCATGCGGACCTGACCATTGAGGAAAAAGGACAGGTTATCGCCAATATCATTGGTGTAGTTTGCCCCCAAAATACCAACCAGCTCTGGCGCGTTCGTCAGCGGATTACCGCACAGGTTCTGCACCCGCAAAGCATCTGATGCCGTCGCGCAATCACTCGGATAGCGTGCCTCAACATAGGTCAAGCCGCCGGTAATGGTCAGATTGCTATCTGGCCGAATGACAGATTCAATCTCCAGACCAGTGGACTCAGCAACCGGGACGTTGAATGTTTCAAATTGAGCGCCGGTGAATTCGAGCACTTGGAAATTCGAAAACTCTTCATGGAAGGCCGCAACATTGAGCGTTACTGCATTGTCGAGGAAGCGCCCTTTGAAACCGAGCTCATAGGCATCGACTTCTTCTGATGCGAACCGCGGGTCGCCTCCTCCAATCGCAGCAGTTGCATCCAAGTTGATGCCGCCTGACTTATATCCATGTGTGAAGCTGGCATAGACGTTGATCGGGGCTGCGAATTCGTAGGAGACCTTACCGGTGTAGATCAATTCCTCATCGCTAAAGTTGGTGTCGAATGTGCGCGGCAGCGGCAAGAACGCAGCCCCAGGCAAGTCGGCCGGTGCAGCAAATGGGAAGCACGCTGTGATCAAGATCGTCGGCACCAATGCACCCGGTATTCCCGGAGCACCCGCAGCAGGAGCGCCCAGAATATTGTTCACAATCGCCGGACAAGCGCCCGGAGTGGAATCAATTTGATCGAAACCGCCATCTTTGGATTCGTCGGAATACCGAAGCCCGATGGTCAATTTCAAACCGTCCGCCACTTCCAAAGTGTTATGCGTGAACAGCGACCAGCTGGTGCTGTCTTGCGTAAAGCGGTTGCTGGAGCTTGTCCCAGCAGGATTGATCCCGCCAGAGAACAAAGTCAGCGGAGCAGCGCCAAATGCGCCGCCCGTCGATGGCAAGAGCAACGCGCCAATGAATTGATCCCACTGTGACCCCAAGGTTGAGGTCGCAATTTGGTCAATGGATTCGTCGGAGAAATAGCCGCCGACCATCCATTCCAATGATCCGCCAAACGCCTCACCCTGAATCCGCAATTCTTGCGTCAGCGTGTCGATGTTGGTGCCGTTGGGCTGTGAACCTGCCTGCGTGCCGACATTGAATAGATCAAGCGCTGTGAAATCGGAATCCGAGGTGCTAGCAGCGTTAAATTGCCGGTACGAACCGATGTAGATAATATCTGCGCTGTCACTGATCGGGAATTCAATCTCTGCCGTTACGCCCCATTGATCGAGCGCATTTGTCGGCACGAAGCTTTGCGATGCAACGCGCGCATCCAAAATGTCTTCAGCTGCGCCATTGTCGAACGCATTTGCATTGACGATCGGTTGGAAATTACCGCCGGTCGCGCCCAATCCTGCAAGCCCGAACACGCCGCCAGTTTCTAATCCCGATTGCAGTAGTTCAACCGGGGCGCAGCAATTTCCGTTGATCTCGGAATAGTCGCCGATCAAGCGAACCCTTAGGCCAGCGTCGTTTTCAAAGCCCAATTGACCGCGGATCAGGAATTGGTCGAGTTCGTTTGAGTCGCCGATTACGCCTGTCTCATTGACGACAGTGACGAAGCCATCGCGTTTGCGATAGGCGCCCGTTACGCGCGCGGCTAATGTCCCTTCTACAATCGGAACGTTCACAGCTCCTTGCATGCTGTAAAGGTCAAAATTGCCGTAGCTTGCATTCACAAAGCCACCAAACTCATCAAGGTCAGGACGCTTTGTCGTGATATTCAACGCACCAGCAGATGTATTGCGACCGAACAATGTCCCTTGCGGGCCGCGCAGAACTTCAACGCGCTCAATGTCAACGAATTCGGAGAGCGCGACACCGGGGCGCGATTGGTATGCGCCGTCGATGAAGATGCCGACTGCAGACTCAAAACCGATGTTATTGGACGTCGTGCCGACACCACGAATGCGCAGCACATTAGTGCCCGCGGTGTTTTGCGCGTTGGACGTAGAAAAGCTGGGTGAGACTTGCGAGATTTGGGTGACATTTGTGACGCCCTGCCGTTCCAGCTGAACGGGGCTGACGGCGGTCACAGCCACAGGAATATCCTGCACGTCTTGCGCCCGACGGGTTGCCGTCACGATGATGACGCTGTCATCGGTCTCAACTTCTGGCTGATCGTTATCCTGGGCGAATGCCGCCACTGGCATCATCACGGTTGAGCATGCCAACCCGGTCAAAAGTCCTGCGATTTTTCTCATTATTTTCTCTCCCTTTTAAACACTAGGCTTTGCGCCTATTAATTGGTCTTTAGCGGTCTCAACGCCATCTTCAAATTCGCCAAGATCATATTGGCGACCATTATCAACTGGAGGTCTTGCTCCTCCGGTTTTCGATCTGTATTTTCTGCTAGCATTTGCGAAACGCTCATATTGGCTTGAGCCATTTGCAACAGCGCAGCATCGGCCCATTTTGACCCTGCGTGCCGCATCTCTTTGACATAGCTTTGCGCGATCTGATCTTCTTGTGACTCAAACAATTGCGCCAAAGCGGGTTCAGCATACGCGGCAGCGCGCAACTGCGAGTCATATCTTTGCCAAAAACCTTTTCGAGAAAGGCGTTTCAGGTAGGCAGGGACGAACACAGCCAGACCATCCTCGCTCGAAATGTCTTTTAGTGTGAGGGCCAAAATCTCTCGGCGCAACGCAAACCGTTCTTCAAGTAGGACGCGCACGATATCAGTCCAGCTTGGGAAATAGTCATAGATCGTCCCCAGACCAACGCCTGATGTCTGAGCCAGCTTCCGCATGCTGAATTCGGCAACACCTTGATCACTCAAAAGGTGTTTTGCACCGTCCACAATAGCCGCACGGCTCGCAATAGCTCGAGCCTGGGTCGGTTTCCGCCGCCCACCTGTTGTTTTGGGAAAAGGATGCACTTCCATTGTCAGTCTCGCTCTCCCCTTCGACGACCGGCCTTTTCAAGATCAACTTGACTTGTTCTGCTTTCGACCCACAAAAGCGAACGCATGTTCGGGTTTTATGGCGCGTCGTGTGAGATATGTAAAGACGGCTTGAACAAACCGGCCTGTAATTTGGGAGAAAGTCCGACATGAAACTCACTCAATTTGCCCTGTTGGGAATGGCGGCTGCGCTCGCAGGGTGTTCTACCATGCCGCCACAAGACGCCGCTTCACCAATCTCTGATGTCAGCGCATATGACCCCGCAACCGTTGGTGACAGCAAGCTGTCAGATTTCTATCAAGTTGCTGGGCCAATTTCCGAAGGTCCTGGAAAGTTGCTGCGTCAGGAAGCCTTGGAAGCGAAACAGTCGCTAGACAACGCTGGTACGAACCTTCGGCTGCTTTACACCGCGACTGATGGTTTGATGCGCAAAGGTGATGAAGAGGCCATTTTGCCTGTTTCCGGCGCCCTCTATCTGCCTAAAGGGGAGGCACCAGAGGGCGGTTGGCCGCTGATGGCATGGACTCACGGCACCGTTGGTGTAGCCGACATTTGCGCACCGTCATGGAACGGTCGTCAGGCGCAGGATGAGGATTACCTCAACCGGTTTCTAGCCGAAGGATATGCGGTGGTCGCTAGCGATTATCAGGGGCTTGGCACCAAAGGAACGCACCCCTATCTCGCCACGCGCCCCGCTGCTTACAGTAATCTTGATATCATCCGCGCAGTCACTTCTGGTGACTTTCCCATCTCGGATAAAGTCGCGCTTTTCGGGCAGTCGCAAGGAGCAAGCGCTGCAATTGCAACGGCTGATTATGCGGCAACCTATGCGCCTGAGATCAACATTGTTGCCGTTGTTGCCACTGGCGCGCCGTATCTCACGCCGCAGGTTGTGCAATTCCTTGAAAGGCTGCAGCAACCTGACCGTATCGATCCGCTGCTTGGCTATACCTTCTTGGCTATGACACTGGTGCAGCAGGTTGATGCCTCGTTTGTGATGCGCGATTACATCACGGATGAAGCATGGCCGATTGCTAGCAGGGTGAGCGATGCGTGTTACGCAGAGATAAAGTCTCTGGTTAGCGATGCTCAGCTGACCAGACGCAAAAGCTTCTCGCAGACCCCCAGCATTGCCTTGCGGCAGGGATTCGCGCGAATGGGTTATCCGACACTCAAAGTCGACGCGCCTGTATTCCTTGGCACCGGTGGTCGTGACAGAGATACGCCGCCACGGATGCAAGCCAGTTTGGCACGCGACTTATGCGATGCGGGAACCAGCGTAACCTCAGTTCTTTACCCTGAGCTCAACCACCGAGAAGTGGTACCCTACTCGCCCAAGGATTCTATACCCTTCGTTCGAACAGCATTTGCTGGTGAGGACATTGCAGGCAATTGCGATAGTCTGCCATTTCAAATGCCGACCTAAACTAAGGGAAAAATGCCTCGCAATGATAGAATTCGTAGTGTCTGCAATTGGGCCGGGAGCGGGATGTCTAATTATGGCTGTGCGGGCTGCAACAGCAGACCTGCAAATGCATCTCTAATTCTCCAGTCTTTCGAATGCTAACCGGGACAGTGTATCAGATCAGAGGCTGGCAACCCGCTTCTTATCATGTAGTTCTACCCAAATACTCACTGGTCAGGAAATCCCGATGCGCGCTTATGTCTCATTTCTTGTGTTACCGTTTTTGTTCCTCCTGGCCGGTTGCGGCGACCTGGTCTCGCAGGACACGGACAAACGGGGCGAAATTGCACCGATATTGACAAGTGAAGAAGCATCTGATGATCAGACCTTTGCGAAGCCGCAAGAGGCGCGCGTTACGCATATTGACCTTAATCTGGCGATGGACTTCGATGCGAACACGATCGGCGGGACGGCCACCCTGGATATCCTGGCGGCGGCAGAGGCAAGCGAGATTATCCTCGATTCCAACGGCCTTCGTGTCTCTGCGGTCACTGATGAGGCTGGCAATGCTTTGAAATTTAATCTTGGCGAGACAGCTGAGGGTAAGGGTGAACCCTTGACCATCCAGCTTCCGGCTCAGAAACTTGAAAGAAATTCCGAACTTACAGAGGGAGAACTCGCTCCAACGCACCGCATTGTGGTCGAATATATGTCAGCCCCGGAGGCCGAGGCCTTGCAGTGGCTAGGCCCTGAGCAGACAGCTGGCGGCGAACATCCATTCCTTTTCAGCCAGGGGCAGGCGATCAACAATCGCACCTGGATTCCCACTCAGGACAGCCCCGGCATTCGCCAGACATGGGAGGCGACCATCTCGGCGCCTGAACCCCTCAATGTCGTCATGAGCGGTGTGCTGCAGGGTGATCCCGAAGCAGAGGACGGAAACCGCCGCGACTTTCGCTTCGTGATGAACAACGCAGTTCCTCCGTATTTGATTGCCATTGCAGCGGGGAATATTGAATTTCGCGAGCTTGGCCCGCGTTCAGGTGTCTGGGCCGAACCCGAAGTCATCGAAGCTGCTGCGCAAGAAGTTGGCGATACAGAAGCGATGATCGACGCCGGAATTGCGCTGTTTGGCGACTATCGCTGGGGCCGATATGACATGATCGTCCTCCCGCCAGCCTTCCCTTATGGCGGGATGGAAAACCCGGTGATGACCTTTCTCACGCCGACATTCATTGCAGGCGATCGCTCTAACAATGGGCTGGTTGCCCATGAACTCGCACACAGCTGGTCCGGCAATCTGACCACCTATTCGAGCTGGCGCGATGGCTGGCTCAACGAAGGTGTCACTTCCTATTTCGAGAACCGCATCGTCGAGGAAGTCTATGGGAAAGAGCGCGCCGAGCAGGAATATGCTCTCAGCTATGCCGGCTTGGTCGGCGGCATCGACGATTCAGGTGCGGATAATCCCGCCACAGCTATGCGTACCCCCGATACAATAAGTCCTTTCGATACGAGTGGTTTCGCGATTTATGACAAAGGAACTGTCTTCCTGCGCACCGTGGAGAATATCATCGGCCGCGAAAAGTTCGATGCCTGGCTTACCCAATGGTTTGACTCTCACGCATTCGAGCCAGTGACGTCCGAGATGTTCCTAGCCGATCTGCGCGCAAAACTGATCGGCGATGATGATGAACTGGAAAACCGATTGATGCTCGACGAATGGGTTTATGGCACGGGCCTTCCGGAAAACGCTTGGAAGCCTGACAGCGAAGCCTTTGCCGAAGTGGACGGCGCGATCTCTGCCTATGCGGGCGCGGGAACGCTTCCCGATGCCGATGCTTGGCGCGGCTGGACCGCTGCGGAACAGCGACGCTTCCTAGACGAAATCCCGCAAGAATTGTCAGGCGAGCAACTCTTGGCCCTCGATACCACCTTGGGGCTTTCGCAAACTGCCAACAATGAAGTGCTGTTCCTTTGGCTGGAGGCGGCTCTGAGCAACGAATACGATCCCGCTGTCCCGCAAGCCGAGCGCTTTTTAGCCAGGGTGGGTCGAAATAAGTTTGTCAGCCCATTGTTCACAGCACTCAACGAAACAGATTGGGGCAAACCGATCGCTCAGCGCATCTATGCTGAAACGCGGAGTGGTTATCACGCCTATACACGTGGCAATGTGGACGAGACACTTCAATATGAAGCGCCTTCGTAAACGGTGCTGTCTGACTGACTTCCTTTGCCTCAAATTGGGAGAGTCAGGAGAGGCTGAACTCACGCCCAAATGCCTAGAGTTGGGCTGTTTGCCGACCAGCCGCTTTTCTTAGATTAGGTGGCAAAGCTGCCAGACCGCTTTCGGGATAATGTTTACTACAAATTTAGCGCCGCTTTTTGGGAGCGAAATCCGACATCTCTTTTGGTTTGCAAAACCGGGGACGCGCCAAGACGCCTCCCCGGTTCCCCAACGCACCCAAATATCGATGCGATTAGGGGGCTGAGTTTTGGTTCACAGTCACTGTGTTGGAGAGACCCGTTTGCGATACAAACGACGTGTCGCCAATGCCGCCTTGTGTAACCAAAGCTGAGTTCGATGCGCCGTCCTGAAGGATGGTGGAGGCGTTGCTTTCGCCGGATTGCATCAGCGTCGCCACATTGGACAGGCCTGCCTGTGTCACCAGTGATGATCCGTTCAGTCCGGTCTGGTTCGAAGTCAGGGAGTTGCCATCCCCCCCTGCGCTCTGGACCATGCTGGCGACGTTGCCGTTTCCGATTTGATCGATAACAGCCAGATCATTGTTGCCCGATTGCGTGGCATCGGCGATGTTATCCTCGCCGATCTGTTGGATGGTCAGGTTGAAGTCAAACGGTGCACCGCCCGTTGTCGTGCCATTGCGGGAGAAACTCGCCGTGTTGCGATTTCCGATTTGGAAGACGGCGCCTACATTGATCGCCTCATGGATGGCAAAGCTCGAAATGGAAGCGATATTGTCGTTACCCACTTGCTGGATGAACGGCGTACCCGTGTCTCCGCCTTCAACGATGCTGGCATCGTTCCGGTCACCGGTCTGAAAAACGCTTGGAAAAGCATCAATGCCAGATTGGTTGATCGACAAGGTGTTGTCGTTTCCGAATTGGTTGACGAGCGCTCCTGGCGACGAGTTAATGAGACGAGCGCCATTGAAAGTAGAGTCCGTCGACGTGTCATCATAGGTGCCAGACATGGTAATGGTCGAAGAGTTGCCCGCGCCAGATTGAATAACGTCAATCCCGGCAATCACCGCTGGATCAGTAGCGACGCTGGACTGGTCGATGACCGAGGTTTGGTCTGCACCGTCTTGGTCGGCAAAGATGACGCCATTGGTGCCGGACTGCGTGATGTCCGATGTATTTGAGCCAATCTGAGTCACAGTTGCCGCGTTAGTAGCGCCGCCTTGCGTAACAGAGCTGGTCGACTGAGCCGCAGCCGGTGCAGCGATGGCCATGCATGCGATTCCTGCGCTCAGCAGCATCGCATGTCGAAGTGAAGTTGATGTAAGTTTCATTGTATTGCCCCCTTGGTTGGTAGAGGAGGCCATGGCTATTCTTGGATCAGCAGACTGTCCCGATCACAGGCTGATCTTTTTCTGATTAATTCCCGATCAGGCCCTGAGAAATCAAGAAGCTACTTGTAAGCAGATACTTACGGTCAACCCAAGCGCCAAGCTGAGATGCGGCAATTGTGCCCTTGTCTATCGCTCTTCCAGCTGGAGAGTAACGATGAAGTGGTCACGCAGCCTCTTGGCGTGGACAATCCTGCCGTCTTGTCCGGCGCTGAAGTCGGAGAAAGCATCTTCCAGTTCGACTTGTCTGACAGCCGAGTCACCAGCCCCGATGGGCATTGCCATAATCGAACCGTTTGCTCCCACATCGGCGCCGTTGCGATGGAAGAAAACTTGCGTCTCAGTCACCACAAAACCATTGCGCGTATCAATCGTGCGGCCGATCGACTGGCCACTGGCAAAGGTTGTCTCGAACTGATCGATGGGTTCGCCGCTTTGCGACATGCGCCAAATGCCTGGCTCATCAGCGCGCGTTGCAAAGATCGCATTGCTGTTTGACCGCACAGCCCACCATCCGGGGGCGCTCCATTGGTTAGCTTGTGATTCAAGACTCGCAGGAACAGTCCACAAGTGCCATTGAGCGTCTGTCTGGACGGCAAAGATCAGCGATTGCCCATCCGGGTTCCACGCCATTGAGCCAATTATACGGCCATCCCATGCCATCTCACGCGGCTTTTCATCATTTATATTGATGACACCCAGCTTATCGCCCTCAACCGTTGCATAAGCGAGTTCCGTACCATCGGGCGACCATGTCAGTACATTGATCGAGGGCAGATCGACAAATCGGCGCGGCGGTGAGCCATCTTCCACTAACCAGACTGTCGAACTCTCTTCATCCGCGGTCATGAATGCGAGCACATCTTGCGAAGAGATCGTCAACAACCGCTGGTTGTTTCTAGCAGAGGCAAGCTCGGTGGTACTGCCGCCGCGTTGGTCGATGATTACTGAACTTTGGATCGACACCTCTGCCGCCAAGAGATTGTCGCCGCGTGACATGCGCAACAGTGGGTGCAGCAGGCCCGAGGACCTTTGCTCGATTAGCTCACCCTCGGCAGTATAGGCAGTCAGGCCCGCGCCCTCATCAGGCGCCAGCAATAGGATTTGCTCACCATCAGGCGTCCATTCGTAAACTCTGAAACGACCTTCCCCGGTCAATTTGACCAGTGAATTGTCCGTCAGATCCAGCATGAAATGCTTGCCAGAACGAAAATCCGTCGCGCGCCTGAAAATCAGTTTTGTGCCGTCGGGTGAGATTTTTGGATCATAATCCCCCCGGATCGCTTCGCGCGGTTCGGTTAAGGGCGTGCGTTCGCCCGTTTCCAGATCAAGTTCGACCAGCCGGATCACCGAATCCGGCGATGCGGTTACGGCTTCGCTGAGGTAAAGCGACTTTTCATCAGGGCTCCATGCCGGGGTTGAAATTCTGAAACTGGCACTCTTGCAACGCGAAACAATTGTCTCGCGAAGATCAGACAAGTCCAAGACGATGATCCGGCACGGCCTCGCCGCATCATCAAAAGTGCTTCGCACAAACACAAGCCTATCACCGCTAGGCGAAAAAGCGGCCTGATGGTCGATATCGGGATGCGTGGTCAGCCGGGTTGCAACACCGCCAGTTGAGCGCGCCATCCACAGATCGCGATTGTCGCTGCCCCGGGTCGCGGAATAGACGATAAACAACCCGTCAGCGGAAACCGCGGGGTGCGATTGAATGTCACCTTCAAGGTTGAGCGGCTGCAAGGTGCCAAAGCTCCAAGCGTCACGTGCGCCAAATTGCCACCAGCCAATCACCAACGCTACAATCACAAGCGGAATGGCGAGAAGCGCAGGACGCCAATTGCTACGCGGCGCATCTTGCACTGGCTGATCGGATGCAACGCCTTGATCCTCACCGTCCTCAATGACGATATCCCCAAGCTCAAACGCGTAGCCGACCTTGGGAATGGTGCGGATCGCAAACACGTCTCCACCCAAATCCTTGGACAGCTTTCTCAATTGCGAGATCACGCGGGTGATGGAATCGTCTGTAACCGCTGCACCATACCAGCAATGAAGGATCAAATCCTCTTTCGTGGTGACCTGCCCTTTACGCGAATGGAGCAGCACTAGGACCTGCATAACGCGGGGTTGCAGACGGAATACCTGTTCACCGTCACGGATTTCACATCTCGCTGGTGACATTAGAGCTCGTCCAGCTCGGAAATCTTCCGTCTCGGCAAGGACTATGCCGATCTCATTCAGGTTTGTTTGTTCCACCCCAGGCCCTTAGCCAGCCTCTTCTGAAGCATTCTCCTACAACTATTTCTTTAGTTTCAACAAGCGTCTGACAAGAGAGTTCAAGAAAGACGCTTGAACAAACCCATTCTGAATACCGATAGCGGCAGCGAATGGGTCGTTGCCAGAAAGACCGCTCTCAGCGTGAAAACTAATCTAGCTGCCAGTCGGCTAGCAGAACACGCTACATGGCCGCGCTGCGACAGATTGTGGGAGTGAAGGCGGAAGCAATTTCAGAGCGGTTTCTTTTTTGCTCGGCTTAGTCTTCGCCTGCATTGGCTTCCTGAAGTGGCGCAATCCGATAGATCGCATAAGGGCCCTTATCCTTCATTTCGGCTTCATCCGAGGGAACAGCAAATTGGTCGATCAAATCAGTCAGGCGGCTGTCAGTAAACCAAATGGCGCCGTCAGGCGCGACGGTAACACTGTCCGCCCAGTCAACGGCGCTGTCCTTAGTCAATGTGGAAAACGTGCCGTCTGGCGACAATCTTGCGAGACCTCCGTTTTCGACATCCGTGATGATGATGTCACCATCAGTAGTTAGTTCGATGCCGTCGCTCAGCGGCTTTTTGCCCACAAACTCGATGGTATTGGCCAGGTCATTCTCACTCAGGCTTTCATCAAGCAAGGCGGCCGTTGGGATCTTGTAGACACTGTCATGAGACATGGTCGCGTAGTAAAGAGTTTCGCCGTCCGGGGTGATCGCAATACCATCAACGCCAACGACAAAGCTAAGCAGACCAAACGCCAGCTTGTAGGGATCGCCATCGGTTTTGCGCATCAGCCACCCTTGCGGGCTGACCGTTGGATGCCCTGCTAGGACCGTGCGCGCGGTTTTACTCTCAATATCGAAGACGATGAGTCCGGGCTCGGTGAATTCAAACAGGCCAGTATCCGCCAGAAAGACGGTTTTCCCATCGGGAGAGACCCGCATATCCTGTGCGAAACCTGCTTCGCCTTCGGCAAACGTGTGGTCGAGCGCGAGCTGCCCGCTTTCCATGTCGAATGCGAGCAACCGGGTTCGCTTTCCTTCCAAAGCACCTGGCTTGATGATCCATAGCCGCTTTTGCTGATCGACGGTGATACCCATAGCGCCTTCAAACTCGGCTTGCAGAGCTTGATTGGGGAAAGGCACTCCTGCGCCATCGACCCACTCAAAGACCGTCGCATCGGCAAAGCGTTCTGGCTGGTGAAGCATGTGATAGGTATAGAAAATTCGTCCGTCGGGAGAGCTCGTGACCATTCCCGGTGGAAACGGCAGCTGGATCGGCGCCGATATTCGCTCGGCCGCAATTGTGGGAGAGCTGCTGATATCTGGATAATATTCGCCGCCACCGAACCGCAGCCGGAACGCCACCAGAAAGATGATCAGAAGAACAATCAGAATGATGGCCAGGCGAAGCGTCCATTTCAACATTCTTATGCCCCTATCCGGCGTCTTCTGTTGGTGCTGAAGGCTGTCGCAGCGCTGCAAGCGTTAGAGCGACAATGACAATATCGAGGACAATAAAGGTTTTGATCCCTGTCGAGTAACTCGCCCAGATTGTCGGCCCTTCGATCAGCAAACTGGCAATGCGTCCAAACAGCACACCGCCAACTGTGACCAGCAACAGTCCCAGACCAAATCGCCTTGGCAGACGATCGAAAAGGCAAGCGATCAGCGCGAGGCTAACCGCGCCAAAGAACCCGCCATACTGACCCCGAATTTCATTGCGGCCATCTGCACCTTCAACAACCAGACCAAAGTTCGACAGCACGTCTTGTGGGGCGGTCAGCGCTCTCACGGAGATATAGGTGGCGACGATGATGCCGAGCACCAAAACAACGCGTTGAAACATGAAGGTTCTCCGGCTTAGCTGAATTGAGGTGAGCGCTTTTCTAAGAAGGCGGCGACAGACTCTGTGAATTCGGGCGATTTCAGTTGGTCAGCAAAATGGCGGGATTCGTCAGCCATTTGCTTGATAACAAGATCTCTTGAAGATCGAACCAGCAGCTTCGACTTCTTCATGGCGTTGGGCGCAAGATCAGCCATATCTTGTGCTGTCGAGGCGGCACTGGCGAGCAATTCTTCAGTTTTGAAGACGCGCGATATTAGTCCCGCAGACAACGCTTGATCCGCATCAAGCGTGCGCCCTGCTAGTAGAATGTCGTTCGCCATCGCCATCCCGACTGCTTGCGGTAGCAATAACGATGAGCCCGCTTCGGGTACCAGACCAACCCGAGTGAACGGCGCGCTAAAAGTCGCTGTCTCGCTGGCAAACGCCAAATCACAATGAAGCAACATCGTCAGGCCAACACCCACGGCAGGCCCGTTTACTGCCGCGAGGACGGGAATCTCAATATCTCGCAAAGTTTCGAGGAACCGGACAACAGGCGGCTTGCCTGCGGGCATAGGTTTGGCAAATTCACCCAGATCGTTTCCCGCTGTAAAAGCTTCGCCTTTGCCGGTGATGACAACTGCCCGTATGGTTTCATCAGTCTGAGCCAGGTCCAATCCGTCGGCGACTGCCGCATACATGTCATGCGTGAGAGCATTGAGCTGTGGTTCACGATCAAACGTGATTGTCAGCACTCGGCCTGATTGGGAGCATTCTACGAGGTCAGTCACAGTTCTTCCTTTCTTTTAGCATCGCTCCGTTCGGAGGCGTCGCTGATTATATCCTCAGCATTGTGCGCGACATGGGTGAGAAAGCGCTCGATCACTTTCTGTTCGTCAGGTGAAAAGGAATCCAATAAGCGTTCATTGTATCGCTTGACGCGAAACAGGGATTGTTCGACCTGCGCCTTGCCCTTTGGCTCTATGTAGACGAGCTGCACTCGTCCGTCTTTCGCGCTCACTTCGCGGCGAACAAGCGCGCGCTCGGACATGCGATCTACCAATCCGGTAAGGCTTGATTTTCCCATCTTCAATTGATCCGCGATCAGTGTGATGGGCAATCCGTCTTCCTTGGACAGAACGAACAGCACAGCTTGCTGCGATGCTGATAAGCCCTCTTCCTTGCGCCAGAACCGGTCAGCAGCGCGGAAAAGAGCGCTGTGCGCCTGCTGAAGCAGGTGGAAGATGCGAGGTGATTTATGGGTCATAAGTTATTTCGTGTATGAACTATAATTAATTCGTATGCGAAATAATTGAATGACGCAAGTCTGGATTGGGCGCCGGCCTGTCATTCGCTTAAACAGTGCTATGCAGGAGATGCTCGGTCATGGGCACGGCAGCTACTGGGTCGTGAGCGGAATGTCAGCTTTTAGGCTGTTGGGCTGCTAAGCAGCCAGCAGCCCTAGCTCCATCTCGCCCATTAGGTGCACGTCCTTCGCGGGATCATGAAACAGGTGCCCATAGACGTCATAGGTCATGGTGATCGACGAGTGGCCCAGCATCACTTGAATGCGCTTCGGTGGCCATCCTTGCTCAATGAACAGCGATGCAGCAGCGTGGCGGAGAGCATGGAGCGAAAAGCGCAGCTTGCCCTCCCCATCCGCGATGCCGCACTTCACCATCAGCGGCGTGAATATGCGGTTGTAGATGTTCGAGTGCGTCTCGACGTTCCCCACACCATTGGGAAAGACAAGGTCAAGCTCACCCTTCGGACAAGCGACCTTCCAATTCTTCAACACCTTGGCCAGCCCCGGCCCCATCGGGATTTCACGTCGGCCTGACTTGCTTTTTGTGTTGCCCATCTCACAATAGCGATCAGCACGCCTCCTGACGGTAATTATGCAGCGCTCGAAGTCGATTGCGTCCCATGTAAGTCCTCGTAGCTCTGACATGCGCATTCGCTCAACCTGTTAAGCGTTATTCCAGCGAAGTCGAATGTCCTCGCTCGGTCGCATGGGGTTCGTGCTCTGCGCCGGGCTGGAGTGCCGGAACCGCTTCAGATGCAGGTTGAAACACTGCGGCTTTTGGCTCGCATCTGAGCACACCTGCAAGCTCGAAACGCGACCCGCTTCCAGTGATGACCGCACGTCTAAGTGCGTTTTGCAGCAAACCGATGGACTAAATCGTGGATGGCCTCCGGTGGATGACCAATCCAAGCACGTCGCTCCCCTTCCCGTGCCAATCTGAGACAGGCCGGCTGTGATCCTATTCAGGAAAGCAATCATCAGGCATCTCGCATTAAGCAAATCTGCACGGAGATAGGATGATGGAATTTCTAAGCAAGTCGGTTGCGACACTCGCGGCGGCCATGGGCATTGGCCTATCTGCACCTGCGGCAGCAGAACCCATCCTGCTAGATGGAAACACTATTGGCGAAGATTTTGTCATTAGCTTCGATGGTTTCGTCGATGGCGGCCCAGCGCTCGATGGCCTCTCAGGCCAACTTGAGCTGACCTTGAACAGCATCGTGAACGGGGTCTACAACTTTGATTATTCGCTAACCAACACTGGTGCGACGGGCGATGCGGTATCCTCGCGCATTTCTAGCTTTGCTTTCAATACGGACCCTGAAATCGTCGGAGCAGATAGCACCGGGGCGTTCAGCTTCAGCAATCTAGACAGAAATTTCCCCAATGGAATTGGCCGCGTTGATGTGTGCTTTTTGGGCTCCGATACGAACAGCTGCGCCGGCGGCGGCTCAGGTGGAGTGCTCGATGGCAACACCGGAGCGGGCACACTTTCGCTGGATTTCGGCGGTGCCATTGCAGCTTTGACGCTTGATGATTTCTTTGTGCGCTACCAATCGATCGACGGGATTGATGGCGTAACATCAGCCAGTGGACGTGAAGTGGCCAGCTCAACGTCGAGTGGCGGTACAGACGTGCCCGCACCAGGCATGCTCTTGATCTTGGCGGTGGCTTTGGCGGCGCTCTTTTTCCCACGCCAGCTTTTTTCGCAGCAGCGTAAGGTCGCTTTTCCGATTCGAAATGAGGTACTTACAACCTCTCGCGCTTAGTCGCGCAACCTAAAATTGTTGCAATCCTAAGAGGGGTTCGGACAATGTCCGGGTCCCTTTTTCGTTGTGGCGCGGATCAAGTGGCTTCGGCTTCGGCGAGATGTCGCTTGATCGCAGGATTATCCGGCGCGAGCTTCTCGGCTTCGCGAAGCATCTCAATTCCCCGTGCAGACTGCCCATTCGCGATCAGCAATGTTCCGGCTGTATCCAAGATGGATGCGTTGGTTGGAGCCAATTGTGCAGCAGCCAGCGCGCTTTCCAAGGCTTGTTCTGTCTTGCCCAATTCGCCTTGTGCAAAGGCGAGATTGTTGAGAACCATCGCGTTGCTGGGTCCAAGGCGCTCTATGATGCCAAGATAGGCTGTTTCCGCCTGCACCCATTGGCGATTGCGCAAAGCCCGGTCTGCCTGCGCAATCTGACCCCCTACCCATTCTGGCGTCGGAGCCTCGCTTCGCCGATCCAAACGCGCCGCATCCGAAGCGCCCACACGATCAGCAATCTCAGCCGCAAGCCGCAACTCATCCGGCGCCGCATCGGGTCTCGCGGCCAGTGGGCTTAGCACCGCATCAGCATCATTGGGGTTGCCGCTTTCGCTCAACGCAGTGGCATAAAGCACTCGCAGCTTACGCCAGCTTGGTTGCTGTTCAAATTGCGTGGCTAAATAGATCACCGCTTGGCCCGGCAGTCCAAGTTCGATCAACGCTTCCGCATAGAGGATCGCCGCGTCCGGCATCTGCGGCAGATTTCTTTCAAAAGGCTGCAAGGTGGTGCGCACGGTTTCCCAATCGGCACTTTGCGCCGCAACGCCAGCTCGAATTGCCGCGACCTCAGGGGAATCGGGCAGCTCAGCCTGAAGGCGTTTCGCAATTTCAAGCGCTTCCTGCCCCATCCCCATCTCAGCCAAGACGCGCGCCTTACCGAGCCGGGCCTCAAAATTGGATCCGTGAATGGCAATAACTCTTTCGAACGCAGCGAGGCTTTGCGGCAGCTCATTACGGCGCTGAAGAAGCTCCGCTCGGATCAACAAGGCATCGATGAGCTGCGGCTCAAGTTCGAGCGCTTCACTGGAAAGCTCATCCACAATGTTCCAATTGCCGCGTTCAAATTCAAATCGGGCATATGTTGCAAGCAAGAGCGGAGAAGCCGGCTCCAGCTTCATTCCAGACTCGAAGCTTTCCACCGCACTTTCCATGTCACGCTTACCAATATGCGCGAGCGCTCTGAGGCGATGTGCGGAGGCCCTCTCCATATTCTCAATGCCGGCCAGTGCTTCATCAAACCGCCCGCGCAAGACATCCGCTTCGGCTTGAAAGAGCCTGAAGCGTTCCTGATCGCGCATTTCCGGCGATATTTCTCGAAGGTTCAAATTGGCCCGCTCACCATCACCAAGCTTGAGCAAGCTCTCCACAAGGAGAAACTGCATCTCAGTGTTGTTGGGGCGCTGATCTAGGGCCTGCTCTAAAAGGATCCAGGCGGTCCGGTATTCATGAGCCTCAAACGCAGCCTTCCCATCTGCAAAAAGAGTTTCAGGCGCAGGCGCGCAAGCACTCAAAGCGGCGACAAGCGAAACGCTCAAGAATGGACGGCTAACAATCTTCATGGCTGCAAGAGTTAGCCCAATAACTACAATTTTTTCTAAATCGGCTAATGTCTGTCGAAGAGTGAGCTCATCCGCCCGCAACGGTATTGACCGCCTGCACACAGAGTTGCTGGGAATGCAAATACGGCTGGCCGAACATGAGAGACTTGAACCCCCGAAACGCGGATTATGACTCAAACGAGAACATCGACGCTAACGGCAATGCCCGACACGGCGAAAGCGCACGGTGCCAAAAGCTTCTAACGTCCCTAAAGTCGCGCTTTGTGATCTAGTGGATATCTCCGCGTCCACCGTAGTGCGTGAAAACGTGCCCTCCATTGATACCTGTATGGGTTCTTCGATCTCGAATTCTGGGCTCTCACACAATGCTCGCATCTTGATAGCACCATCTTGAAAGATGGATTCGGTCACGCGGCAATCATACCCCAATTCTCCGCGATTGAGCGTTCTTAACATGACCAGGCTGGGTTCGGCCGACAGTTCGGAAGAGAAGCAAACGGTGTGATTCATGTTGTAATTGTTCAACGCCGCGAGAATTCCTGGTCGGAGGATGGCTGGCGCGCTGGGAGCCTCAATGGAGTCATATCTCACTCCCAACTCCCAACTGCCAGGTTCTAGCGGCGTTACATCTTCGCCCGGTTGAACCTGAAACCATATTGTCAATCCGGCGCCTACCAATGCCAGAAAACCTGCCGCTTTGACCCAAGTGGAACTCCAGCCGACAGCGTGCCGCTCGCGCTTTTCAGTTGGATTCCTGACGGGGTCATCAGATTTGGCCACTCGATTTATGCTGCGCGGGTACAGAGAGTCCTCTCCTTGGCCTGATTTCCGGTCAATTTGTTGCCGGATGTCATTTGCAAGGCGATTTGTGTTTTCGTTGGAGCGGTCGATCCAATCGAGCCACTGATAATCTTGAAGCCAGTATGTGAGGCCTTTTGCGATAATATCTTCAAGCCTGAGAGGAAAAACCGGACATTTGTTGTCCTCCCCTATCATTAGCTCACGTTTGACATGGCGGGATTGATCCGCGCGCTCACACAGCATTAAGATGACCGCATCTGATCGCTTAATCTGGTCCACGATGGCTTCGTCAAAAGCCATGCCCGGTCCGATATCGTCGGGTGCCATCCAACCCGAGATGCCTGCGTCGTGAAGGGCGGCTTTCAGCTGCCTAGCTTCATCAGCCTTGCTGCTGTGGTGGCTAATGAATACGCAAGAGGGACTATCTTCTTCTCCAATAGCCACTTCGCAATACCCCTTTGTTGGAGCATCGACTTCCTAGAGTTGCATGTCAATCAAGCAGGGGCAGGTGCGAGTAGCGCAAAGAGCGGGTCACGCTAAGTTTGGTAGCGGAGGAGGGACTTGAACCCCCGACACGCGGATTATGATTGAGGCGGGAATGGCTGGTGGATGTCCCTACATAGATGCAGCAACAATATTCTACGACAGCTCAAAGAATGGCGCGCATATCATCGGCTTGGCAGATCGCTGCCCCCTGCCCCGCCAGATCTAGAAACCGAAGGACAATCCGACCCTGCCAGCCGTGGTCCCGCGGACAGTCGAGCCGGTCACACCGCCAGAGATATAGACCTCATCGGTAATTCTGGTCACGATTGAGGTCGAGAAGCCCTGCTCTCCGTCAAAATTCGCAAGGTTGAACGACATCGACACATCCTTGTCCGGAATGATCGTCGTGCCCGACAATGCGATTGCAGCCGCGATGCCGCCGCTTGCGTAACGACGGTTGCGTGCGCTCGAAAGCTCAAGTGCGCCCAATCGTCCATCAACGCCGTCGAGGCGGCTGTCCAAGCCGTCCAACCGGCCTTCGGCGCCATCCAACCGACCTTCAATACCTCCCAACCGGTCCTGCAGGCCAACAAGCCCATTCGGGTCAATGCTCAGCGAAGCAAGGTTGCCGAACGCATCGGTCGTCACAAGGCTAAGCGCGCCTTGTTGGGCAGCGCGGCTCAGTTCAGATGGAATGCTCGCAACGCGCACTCGCCCGATAGAGCTTCCAAGCGCAATAAGATTGGTTTCATCGGCGATAGCGCCCGGACCGATCGCGACAGCGCCATCCGCGCTTGCAACAGCGTCATTGCCAAGCGCAACCGCGCCTTCGCCATTTGCTTGGGCACCGCTTGCAATGGCGACGGCACCCTCTCCGTTGGCAATGTTGTCTGCGCCCAGCGAAACGCTGCCGACGCCGTTGGCGGAATTGTCTGCACCGATGGCGAGAGCACCATCACCGGCCGCTGTATTTCTCGCGCCCATTGCAACGCTGCCGATATCTTGTGTTGTGTTGCGGAAACCGATCGCCAAGGATGCATCACCGGTGGCACTGTTAAGCCGGCCGATGCCAATCGCAGCATCTCCGTTTGCTCCGCTCAATTCGATCTGGACTGCGCCTTCGCCGTTGGGGCCGAAGTCAAACAAAGCACCGCTGTTGTCCGCGACTGTGATCGGCTCTCGCATATCATCATCATCATCGTCATCGCCGCTACCATCACCACCGTCGCCGCCGTCACCGCCGCCACCATCGGTGTTATTTAGGATTTCTGATCCGCTGCCCTTGGCGTTGTTAGAGATTATCGGTGAATTGGCTTGGGGCCGTGTTTCCAGCACATCAAGTGCCGGGATCGAAGCAGCGATCGCTTCATCCGGCAAAAGCGCCTCGCCGCTTTCATCCGCGCCCTCGACAGATTGAAATTTGCTGAAATCATAGTCGATTGACTGCGCTGACACAGGCGCGGCTATCGCAAAGGCACCACAGGATGCAATGAGTAAGAGCTTGAGCATAGTATCGGTCCTTGAATGCCGGCGCAGCGTCAAAAACACTGAGGCGTGATTGATCGCGCTTACCAGACCCGCCTGCACCGAAATATGTAACCGGGCGCACCGTCCAGAAAGAGGACAGTTTTTTTCCAATAAAAAATGCACATTGCTTGAGACCAGCAAATTCAAGAGGTTTGCCTGCGCCTTCGCGTGTGCGTAAGGTACGTTCGCAAGGTTTTTGAGATTGGATTGCAAAATTCGAGAGCGGCAGTCGCACAACGAGAGCTAAAAATTGGGCATTCGATTGCCGACATTGGCACTGCTTGGGGGGGGCGAGCGTAATGAAAGCAGGGATCACAGGCGCGCTTGCGCTTATTCTGATTTCAACCAGCGCGATGTCGAGCGATACTGAGGTCGCGGCATCTGCTTGCAAGGTCGATTCATCGCATGAAGATCTAGGCGTCGCTTCGTGCCTGATTGAAAACGCGCAAACCCTTATCGAACAAAGGGAATTCGACGGCGCCATTTCCAGCTTGGATGCCGCGATAAGCCTGCGCGAACGACTTCTTGGCAAAGGGCACCCCGACACGCTGGAGGCAATGGAAAAGCTTGCGCGACTGTATCGTTCGCTTGAACGCTTTGCCCCGGCAGAAACCCTTTTCCTCAGAGTCTTGGCCATCCGTGAACGCGAATTTAGCCCCGAGCATCTCGATACAATTTCGCTGATCAATCGGCTGGCAGGCCTCTATCGGGATAACGCCAGATACGAACAGGCCGAAACGCTCTATCTGCGCGCTTTGGAAGCAAGAGAGCGGCTTCTTGGCAGCGATCATCGCCATACACTGGCGGTCCGCTTCAACCTTGCTGGTCTTTACCAACTTCAGGGAAGGTATTCCGAAGCAGAGCCGATGGTCCTGGGTCTGCTCGAAGCGGATGAACGTCTTCGCGGGCCTGACCATCGCAACACGATTTCATCGCTGAACGCTGTTGGCCGGCTTTACATGCTGCAAGGCCAATATCGCAAAGCCGAACCGTTCCTGCTGCGTGCGCGTGACGGGTATGAACGTAGTGTCGGCAGCGACGATCGGCGAACATTGATGGTGCTCAACGACCTCGGGCTGCTGTATCGCAGGCAAGCGCGCTTCGGCGAAGCAGAGCCGCTGTATCTGCGCGTTTTATCAGCCCGCGAGGAGAGTTTGGGAGCCGAGCACCCGCAAACGCTCGAAGTGCTTAACAACCTAGCCGTCCTCTACAAGGAACAGGGCCGCTTTGAAGAAAGTGAGGCTTTGTTTGACCGGATGTTAGCCAGCCAGAGGCGTTTATCAGGTGATGAACATCCAACCACGCTGATTGCGATGGCCAATCTTGCAGGGGTCTATCGCGAGATGGACCAGCTCGAAAACGCTGCATCACTTTACAGTGATACGCTCTCCTTGCAGGAAAACGTGTTCGGCAAAGATCATCCCAACACGCTCGTAACTCTTGCCGACTTTGCCGAGGTTCTGCGCGCGTCGGGCAAGCTGGTCGAGGCAGAGGCGCTATTTGCAAGAGGCGTCGCCACAAGCGAGGCGGTGTTCGGCAAGATGCACCCACAAACTCTGAATATCACACACGATCTTGCAAGGCTCTACGAACTTCAGGGCCGGCTATCCGAAGCGGAAGCTCTGCATTGGCGCGTGTTAAGCGCACGCATGGTGGTCCTGACCGAGCACCACCCCGCCCTTACCGACAGCTACAGTGCAATTGGGCATGCAATTTTGGAACGAGAGAACTTCCCGTCCAAAGCGGTATTTTTCTTCAAGAAAGCAGTCAACTCGCTTCAAGGCGTGCGTCAGAACATGTCCGATCTCGATCGCGAGACGCAGCGTTCCTTCCTCGACAAACATCAAGCGAGTTACCTCACCTTGCAGGAAATTCTGGTCGATCTGGGACGCTTTGGAGAAGCGGAACTGGTCGGGCGGCTGTTGAAGGATGTCGAATACACCGCCTTCGTTCGCGGGGCAGGCGCGGCCGAACCCGGAGAAGAGCTGGCACTGAGCGAACAAGAACGCGCGTGGCAGGCACAGCTTTCAGAATGGGTGGAGACGCCAAACCGACTTGCAATGGAACGATCTACCCTTGTTGAAAAACGCCGTGAGGGCCCTCTTTCTGCCCTCGAAGAGCAGCAATTGGCCGATCTCAACGCTGCACATGGCGATGCTTACGAGGCGTTCTTTGGTTTGATCGCTGCTTGGACAGCGGAAGTGCAAGCCTTTGACAGCGAAGAGGTGGCAAACGAAACGCGCGCGCTCGCGCTCGAAGAATCACGCATGGCAAGCCGGCTACTCCAAAATATCGGCCCAGATGTCGCACTCCTTCAGGCAGTAGCTTTCGAGGAAAGCCTGCACCTTTTTCTCATAACGGGAGAGACTTTCGTACATCAGGAAGTCCCCGTTTCGCGCAGGGATCTGTTCAACACCATCTTTGATGCAAGAGAGGTCATCGATCAGGCGCGGATATACGAATTCCTAGATGTCGAAGAGCGCAATCAGGAACTGCGTGAGCCGCTGGGGCAGCTCCACGATTGGCTTGTCGCGCCGATCGAGGATGAGCTTCGCGCGGCCAATACGAAAACGCTCATGCTTAACCTTCAGGGTCAGATCCGGTATCTGCCTTTTGCCGCATTGTGGGATGGCCAAACCTATCTCACTGAGCGCTATGAACTTGCGCTCTACACCCCTGCGGCCAACACCCGCTATGATGAGCCCGGCCCGATATCGAATGCGCAAGGGTTCGGGTTAAGCCTCGCGATCGAGGGGTTCAGCCCCTTGCCCAGCGTTCCCAAGGAGCTTGAGTATGTAATCGGCTCCGAGAATGAGCCCGGCATTTTGCCTGGGCAGTATTTCCTTGATGACGGGTTCTCCAGAGCCAGTTTTGAAGATGTGATGCTCTCCCCTCCATCGGTGCTTCACATCGCAACGCATTTCAAACTGATGCCCGGTGACGAGGCGTCATCATATCTTGTCCTTGGGGATGGCAACCGCATCTCAATCGCAGCGATAAATCGTTCCTTCCGATACGACTTTAACGGGGTAGAATTGCTGACCCTCTCAGCGTGTGAAACGGCGCTGGGCGCGGGTGGAACCGGAATGGAACTCGAAGGGTTTGGCGCACTTGCTCAAAACAAGGGTGCGAGCAGCGTCATTGCGACTTTGTGGCAGGTTTCAGACGATGCGACGCCCGATATGATGCGCAATTTCTACCAAGGATTGTTGCGCGACGACCTGTCGAAAGCTGGCGCCATCAGAGAAGCCCAGATGCAGATGATTACCTCGCAAGATTACGCAGAGCCCTATTTCTGGGCTCCGTTCGTTATCATGGGCAATTGGCGCTAGTTAGGGCAATCGCTCAACTTTACGCAGCGCGATCAACCTTGGTCGCAGGAATGCATCTGCGAATATCCGCAATTGGGGTGGGAAGTGGACATCGTAACGGGTAGTCTCAATGCCATGCAAAAGGCTGTCCCATTCACGTTACTTCTGTTCTGCATGGTGGCTGGACCAGCCGCAGCGTCAGAGCTTGAAGGACCGGCCAGATTTTGCGGCTTTTCCCCCATCATTGATTTGCAGCCAGACGAGACAATTACGACGCTGACGGGTGGCATACATGGCGGTAGTTTCCGATGGGATGGCGCTTCCGGTTCCCTGGTTGTCCCTGGGATTGGTTGGGCTAGTCGTCCGAGAGGTCGACTTGTCGTCGAGGCATCTGACGGGAGTCCCGGTCGTTTTGCTGAACAAAAGCGAGACGGGAAGTATACCATAGAGATATGGAACGGGCGGCAAGGAGCCGCATATTTTGAATCCCCCCATAGCTTCACGATTGAGCAACGCGCAGCAATTGAGCGAGTGCGCCTTTTCCAAGAAGGCGAGGAACTTTCGAATTGCGATCTGCGAACGGTGTTTGTTTGGCCGGATTGAACGGTTATTTGCAGGCTAAAATCTAACATCCGCAACTGGGCCGAAAGCCAGCGGTCCGTTTTCAGGTAACACAATCGAAATTTGGTAGCGGAGGAGGGACTTGAACCCCCGACACGCGGATTATGATTCCGCTGCTCTAACCAGCTGAGCTACTCCGCCCCGAAAGGCAATCGACGGGTGTTGTCCGGTCGATGTGACGCAATCATCAACGGCCAAATGGGCTGTGATGAGCGGCGCGTTTAGGACCCTGCTTAGCTTGGGTCAAGCCAAGTTTTTGGGCAAGTCGTCAGAACCTATCGTGAGCTTTCGTTCATCCGAAGAACCTTAACCGCAAGGCTGCGATTGAACGCGCGGTCCAAAGCTTTGCCAACCTCTGGCAATCCGCGCGCCAATTGCCCCAAAGCGTCGCGATCCAGACGCGCCATACGCATGTCCTGCGTTACGGTTACCGTGGCGCTAGCCCGGTCACCCGAAACGTGGCTCATCTCACCCAAAAATTCGCCTGCGCCACACTCGCTTACGATGGCAAGATCACGCTCAATCTCTGCACGCCCGCTCGCAATATAAATTAGGGGCGGATCCGCCTCTCCCTGTGTGATCAATTGCGAACCGACGCCCACATCTTGCCAGATCATCAAATCTCGAAGCCGACTTTGCTGCGCAGGCTCTTCGATTTGCATCACATGATCGAACAATTCGCGTTCTTCGCGCGTCATCATCCCATCACGTGCCCGGCGACGCAGTTCAAACAGCCTGCCGATATTCACAAGGACATAGGCGGTGGTGAAAGCGAGCCCAGCGCCCAATCCTTCAGACAAAGCAAAATAGACAATGCCAAGCACGCCAGCCACGAGGCTCAACAAACGGATATGGCGAACTTGATGGGGTATCATCGACGCCATCAACACCAAGCCGGACAAAAGTCCGAAAATCGCAATCCATACGCTCATGCCGAATGTCCCCTACCCCAATTCGGTCGATCAATGCTGCCCTATCTACGCAAATAGGCGCAGTCTACAAGCGCTCCTTGCCCCTGAAAGGAATGTGTTTGACCAACTCCCAAGGTCCGCCCTTGTATAAGTGCAACTCAAGTCGCGGAAAGACAAAGCTTCCCCATGCTATCTTTTCTTCGATTGTTGATCGCAGATCGGCTTGAAGCGCGTGTGCTTCGCGTTTTGTCACTTTATTTTGAATGGTAATATGTGGTCGCGGCTCATACAGATCTTGAGCCGTCAAACTGCCATGGAAATGTTCGGCGATCATTTCCCTCAGCGTGAGCAGTTGTTCGCTGCGCAGCGCGATCGCCGTACCCGTTCCCAGATCTAACAGACCCGAAACAGCGCCCTGGGGGGCAACAAATTCGCGCGCAATCAACGGCAGCCAATCAACCAATTCATCCACCAATGACGGGGCAAATGAATGGAACAGCGTCACATGTGCATGCAGGTGGTTGCGGTGGGCCGGATAGTGTTCCTGACGAAGGTGCTCCGCCCAATTTTGAATTTTCGGTGGCAGTGATGCCGTGAGGATAAATGGGGTCGGCACGCAATGTGGCCCTATTCCATCTCGCCGCGCTGCCGACGCAATTCGAACCAACGACCCACGGCTTCGTTATGCCCTTCTAATGTCGCGTTGAATTCATGACCGCCTGTGCCATCCGCAACCATGAACACATAATCGTGTGGCTCTGGATTAAGAACGGCGGCGATGCTTTCCCGCCCCGGATTGGTGATAGGGCCGCTTGGAAGGCCCAACATGGTGTAAGTGTTGTACCCATTCACCGCTGCAATCTCTGATTGGCGAATGCGGCGGCCCAACGGCTTGCCTTGCGTGATGGGGTAGATGATCGTGGGGTCGGCCTGAAGCATCATGCCTGTGCGCAGTCTGTTCGAATACAATCCAGCCACCGTTCTGCGTTCTTCGGGTGTCCCAGTCTCTTTCTCGACAATGGCCGCCAGAATTAGTGCTTCGCGGATCGTGTCCACCGCGATTGAGTCGGATCGTTCTGCCCATGCTTCGGCCAAATAGAGATCCATGGTGCCCTGCATCTGTTCGACCAATTCGGCGCGATCTTGCCCTCTTTCAAACGCGTAAGTATCCGGCAGTATCGACCCCTCCGGCGGAACTGGAATTTCGCCGGTCAGCAATTCCTCCGCCATCAACCGTTCCCAAACCAACACCGACGGCATGCCTTCGGGGATGGTTACAAAGCGGCGGATCACATCACCGGATTGGAAAGCGGCTAGGATATCCCCTTGCGACATGTCGGGTGATAGCGAAAATTCGCCCGCCTGAATGGGATCGGAGGATCCAAACAAACGCGCGCGCAACAAAAACCCGTCTGCCGACGAAATATGACCGGCGGTTTCCAAATTTCCCGCAACCGATGTGAGCGTTGACCCAGCTGGAATCAGGAATGGGGTCTCTTGCTTAATCGTTGCTTCACCCAACACTCCCCCACCCAGCAGCAAAGCCGCCGCCGCAACAAGCGCCAGTACAAATCCGGCAAGACAGCCAAACAGCCGCAAGGGCCTTCTCATGTGATCAATCGACCTTTTGCATGACAATCGAGGCGTTGGTTCCGCCAAACCCGAAGCTGTTGTTCAATACCGCGTGCACTTCGCGTTTTTTGGCGGTCAAGGGCACGAGGTCAATGCCTTCGGTGCCATCATCAGGATTGTGCAAATTGAGCGTGGGTGGAACCACCCCGTCGCGCATAGCAAGGATACAAAAGACAGCTTCAACCGCCCCTGCTCCTCCCAAAAGGTGCCCAATCGCGCTCTTGGTTGAGCTCATCGAAGCACCGCTTAGATCATCGCCCAAAACGCGTTTCACTGCTGCCAATTCGATTGTGTCGGCCATCGTGCTGGTCCCATGGGCGTTGACGTAGTCAATATCACCCGGTCCTAAACCGGATTTCTTCAATGCCATACGCATGGCGAGCTCTGCGCCCTTCCCTTCGGGATGCGGCGCTGTGACGTGGTACGCATCGCCCGAAAGGCCGTAACCGGTTACTTCGGCATAGATTTTCGCACCACGAGCCTTGGCGCGCTCATATTCCTCTAGAACGACAACGCCCGCACCTTCGCCCATCACGAAACCTTCGCGGTCCTTGTCATAGGGGCGGCTGGCCTCTGTTGGTCGGTCGTTGAAACTTGTGTTGAGCGCCCTCGCTTGAGCGAAGCCAGCGATACCCAACGGATTGACGGTGCTTTCCGCGCCGCCCGCCAACATCACGTCGGCATCGTCCATCATGATCATGCGCGCGGCATCACCAATGGAATGCGCGCCGGTTGAACATGCGGTAACGACCGCATGATTAGGGCCCATAAATCCATATTTGATCTGAACCTGTCCGGTGACCAAATTGATCAAGCGGCCATGAACAAAGTGCGGAGACACCCGGCCCGGTCCGCGATCTTTCAAAACGATGCTTTCGCGTTCAATTCCGGGCAATCCGCCGATGCCCGCGCCAATTGAGCAACCGGTCCGCTCTTTTTCGGCGTCCGTCATATCGGTTAGGCCGGCATCTTCGAGAGCCTGACCAGCGGCATCAATGCCGAAAACGATAAAGGGATCGACTTGGCGTTGAACCTTGTGATCGACGCGCTTGTCGGCGTCAAAACCCCATGGGTGATCCTTGTCTTTAACCTCGCATGCGATGGTGCATTTCTGCCCCTCAGGATCGAAGCTGGTGATTTGCCCAGCTCCGTTTTCGCCCGCAATCAGGTTTTTCCAAGAGGTCTCAACGTCGCCCCCAAGTGGAGTGACAAGACCAAGTCCGGTGACAACTACGCGGCGCATTCAAATATCCCTTTCGAATTGTGTGCGCAGGATGGACCGTTTCATCAGCCAAAGCCAATGGGATTGAACGTCAGAAAACGAGGTCCACAAACGCTACAGGCCCGCACCCTGCTAAAAAGCAGGGCTCGGGCCTGTGGGTTAGCCGTCAAGCGCAACAGCGCAAGAGGCGGCTGTGGGCCGAAAAAGGCCCTTCAATTTAACCTTTGTTCTCTTCGATGAACTTGGTCGCATCGCCAACGGTTGTGATTTTCTCAGCAGCATCGTCGGGAATTTCCACGCCGAATTCTTCTTCGAAAGCCATAACCAGTTCGACGATGTCGAGGCTGTCAGCGCCCAGATCATCAATAAAGCTTGCTTCTTGGGTGACCTTGTCACCTTCGACGCCGAGATGCTCGACGACAATTTTCTGCACGCGGTCGGCAGTATCGCTCATGTTTGTCCCTCTTACATTGGGGTTAAAAATACCATTGAGGCCCTAAAGGTCGGTTCGAAAGAGCGCAAGTCAAGATGCACTATCGAATTCAGTTGAAGAGCGCAGCGGCGTCTTTCACCTCGACATCCGCCCTGTTGGCAAGGGCCCGATGGATCAAATATTTGTGCGCGGTTCCAAATGTGATGAGCGCCGTTAGGCCCTGACCCTTGATCGAATCGAGCGCTGCATTGATCAATTCGGTGTGCGCGCGATTAATTTGCGTCCAGCCGCCCGCACCCAAATCATCGTCGAAGTATTCCTGATAATAATATCGCGAATTTTCAATAAGATCATCGAATTCTTGCGTGTGAATGAAGCGCGGATCATCACCTCGCCCGGCAAGCTTTGTTATGAATTCGCGTTGCGAATTGCGATAGTCCGCCCACTCTCTCGAACGCGATGGATCGGTTCGGATACGCTCCAATGCCACCCTTCGATCATCCGCAATTTTGCGCGTCCACCCCGCCGTTCCAACCATCCGAAAACCCATTTCACAGCTCAGTGGAAACATCACATCGGTGTATTCGGGGAAAACCTGCGTCCGTGGTTCATCCACAACGCCGGTCTCGCGAAACGAAGTAATCGCCTGATTTATGCGATCTGGCGGGATTTCGGTCAGCACAATATCGGGCGACGCTGCACGAATGGCCGATTCCAGAACGTTCAACGAATAGGTCTCGCTATCCACATGATTCGAATGGATTGTGCCCAAAACATACACTTGGGTAAGGTTCGTCTTCGACGTTTCCGCTGCATCGCATCCGATCAAGGGCACACTCGTCCCGCCTGTAACAAGTGACGCAACCAAGAAAGACCGCCTTGAGAAGATGATATTGTGAGCCACGAAGGAGTGTTCGTTCAAAACCACAAAGGGGTTTCATCGCCCACCATCAAAGATTTTCGCGCAGCGCCAAATCCGCCTCAGCCCGGCTTCTGCTGTTCACACGATTCATTCCTCGTGTGGGGTAATCGCGTCCAGGATCAATGCTGAGAGCTCTGCTGTAATAGTCTGCCGCGTCGTTCAATTCCGCATTACGTTCAAAACACAGCCCAATGTTGAACAGAACAGAGACATTGTCTGGATTCGTCTCCTCCAACGCCAAGAACCCGGTGCAAGCCGCTTTTACGTCGCTTTCCGTGGCGCGCACTGCATCGCGGAAGGCGCCTCGGTCTTCTCTACGTAAATCTCGCCGGCTTTCCATAACTCGAATATCTCGAACGCTTTCGACTGGCGCCAAATCCCGCCGAATTTCGTCGACGATCCGATCAACCATACCGTTCGCCATTTCCAAACTGGAAGGGAGAGATCCGTCTTCCGCGCAGTAGCGTTCCGATTGAGATTGCGCCGATGAATACGAATAGAATTGTCGCCCATCCATTCCGGTCAATACGATTCTGGGATCGACCCTAACGGTCAGCTCACGGCATGGAATGCGCACTTCGCGGCGTTCGGTGCAATCGCCATCGTCATCTCGGGCGACGCATTCCCGCCTAATTCTGGGTTCTATGCGGCGGTCGAACTCTTCGCTGCGCACGGCGCCCCGCAATTCGGCATCCGCAACCAATGGGCGCGTCGTGAATGTTCCGTCCTGCCCTTCGACTTCAACCTGCGCCGTGCGCAAAGCACCAGGTGTGATGAGGTCGAAGTAATGTTCACCCCGAATGACCACACCATCCAAAAGGTTGGTTAGAGCAAGTTCGACATCCTGACCCAAGTCGCCGCGAAAACGATCAACTAGGATCAATTGGACGTCCGCTGGAATAGATGCATCGGCAGCGTAAACGCCGCGCGTTTGGATCGTTTCCGCATTGACGCCCACCGCCATCGGCAATGTCGCAAACAACGCCGTACCGCCAAGGCAGGCGCGCGCCGCGCTCCTCTTCAAAGAACTCATTACCGCCCCCGAACTTCTGTGTCTGTTGAACACAAGAATGCTTGGGCGGCAATGTATCGCCTGTGAATGTCTTGCCAAGGGTCTGGCAAGAAAACCAAGGATCAGCCGCCCGGCTGGCCCTCTTTCTTAGGAGGCTCAACCAAACGCAAATGCAATTCTCGCAATTGAGCAGGCTCCGCTTTCGAAGGCGCGCTCATCATCAAGTCTTCGCCCTTTTGGTTCATTGGGAAAGCGATCACTTCGCGAATGGCTTCTTCGCCCGCGAGGAGCATGACGATCCGATCAATGCCCGGTGCCGATCCGCCATGCGGCGGCGCGCCCAACTTGAACGCTTCGATCATGCCGCCAAATTCGCGGTCAACATCGTCGTTCGTGTATCCGGCAAGTTCAAATGCTTTGTACATGATGTCGGGACGGTGGTTCCGAATGGCGCCCGAAGACAATTCGTAACCGTTGCAGACGATGTCATATTGCCACGCTTTGATGGTGAGAGGATCCATCGTTTCCAACGCCTCCATCTCGCCTTGTGGCATGGAGAATGGGTTGTGCGAGAAATCGACCTTCTTCGCGTCTTCGTCCCATTCATACATTGGGAAATCGACGATCCAGCAAAATTTGAAGCAACCTTGTTCGATCAGTCCAAGCTGTTCGCCCACTTGCGTGCGTGCGGCCCCCGCGAGTTTTGCTGCATCTTTTTCTTTACCAGCCGCGAAAAACAGACCGTCATCAGGGCCAAGGCCCAATTCGTCATACAGCTCAGCCATGAGGTCTGGGCCGTGGTTCTTAGCAATCGGACCGCCAAATTCACCGCCCTTGCGAGTGACATAGCCAAGCCCGGCGAACCCTTCGCCGCGCGCCCAGTTGTTCATGTCGTCAAAAAACTTGCGACTCTTTTCATTGGTCTTCGGTGCAGGAACAACGCGAACGACGCCGCCACCGCCAACGATTTTTTCAAACAGGCCAAAGCCCGATTTTTCGAAATGACTGGTTACGTCGCTGATAATCAACGGATTGCGCAAATCCGGTTTATCGCTGCCGTATTTCAACATCGCTTCGGCATACGGGATGCGCGGGAAGCTGCCCGATGGCGTAACGCTAAAGCCGCCCGAAAATTCCTCAAACGTCCCGGCAAGAACCGGCTCCAAAGCTTGGAACACGTCTTCTTGCGTCACAAAGCTCATCTCGAGGTCGAGTTGGTAAAATTCCAGACTGCGATCGGCCCGCAGATCTTCGTCGCGGAAACATGGCGCGATTTGGAAATAACGATCGAAACCGCTGACCATCAACATTTGCTTGAACATCTGCGGCGCTTGGGGAAGCGCGTAGAATTTGTTGGGGTGCATCCGGCTGGGCACGAGGAAATCGCGCGCGCCCTCTGGCGAAGACGCCGTAAGGATCGGTGTCTGGAATTCTGTGAAACCTTGATCGACCATCCGCTGGCGCAAAGATGTGATGACCTTGGACCGCAGCACGATGTTCCGATGCATCGTTTCGCGCCGCAAATCGAGAAAGCGGTACTTCAATCGGATGTCTTCAGGATATTCCTGTTCACCAGCGACTGGCATCGGCAATTCTTCGGCCGCGCTTTGAACAGTGATGGAGCGTGCGAACACTTCGATCGCGCCAGTCGGCAAATCGCCATTCACCGTCTCTGGCGTGCGCGACTTAACCTCACCATCGATCGTCACGACCGATTCGGAACGCAATTTTTCCAAGACCGGCAAAGCGAGCGAATCTTCATCGGCTACAACCTGTGTGATGCCATAATGGTCACGCAGGTCGATAAAGAGCACGCCGCCGTGGTCGCGCTTGCGGTGGATCCAGCCTGAGAGGCGCACGGAGTCGCCGACATTCTCAGCGTTGAGAGCGGCGCATGTATGAGAGCGATATTGATGCATGCGCGCGCTCATAGCGGTTTGCGCAGGCTGGGCAAGCGTGGCGACGCAACGAATGGCTTTCCTTAACGGCATTGATCGCGCTAAAGGCGGCCTGAGCACGGTAATACAGCCGTGCTAACCTCTCCATTCTTGGGGCAGATTTTACAATCGCCCCGCGAGCGGCACTCCGCTCAACAACGATAAGAAGAAAAATGAAAATACATGACCTGATTACAACCAGCGACGCGCTTGCCGATCTTTGCGAGCGTCTGGAAAAATCCGAATTCGTGGCAGTCGACACCGAATTCATGCGTGAAAACACATACTGGCCAGAATTGTGCTTGGTACAAATCGCCAACACAGAAGAGGCCGCCGCGATCGATCCCTTGGCGGACGGCATCGACTTAACGCCGCTGCTCGATCTGTTGTGTGAGAATGATGACGTCCTCAAAGTTTTCCACGCCGGCGGTCAAGATGTCGAGATCATCGTCAATCTGACCGGCAAGACCCCCTTCCCTATTTTCGACACACAGATCGCAATGATGGCGATCAGCCAGTCGGAGCAAATCGGTTATGCGAATCTGGTCGATCACTGGTTGGGCATCCAAGTCGACAAAGGGGCACGCTTTACCGATTGGAGCCGCCGCCCTCTCACCGATCGTCAGATCGAATATGCGATTGGCGACGTCACGCATCTTTCGGTGATATTCCCGAAAATGCTCAAGAAATTGATCAAAACCGGACGCGGCGCGTGGCTTGATGCCGAAATGGAAAAGCTCGCCGACGCATCCAACTACATAGTCGATCCGGAAACCTCATGGAAACGCATCCGCCAGCCGGGCCGCAATCCACAAGCTTTGGGCCGATTGAAAGCGCTTGCGGCATGGCGCGAAGGCGAAGCCCAGCACAAAAATATCCCACGCGGTCGCATCATGCGCGATGAAACTTTGGCCGACATCGCCTCTCATCCGCCTAAGAAACAAGGCGATCTGGCGAAAGTGCGCGGCCTTTCAAATGCTTGGAAAGACAACGATATCGGCAAACGCCTGCTCAAAGTGATTGAGGATGCAGAGCCGTTGCCCAAATCGGAAATGCCCGAAAAAATGAAGCGCGGCGCACCGCTTGGCAAAGAGGGCGCATTGGTCGCTGATCTTCTCAAATTGTTGCTGAAAATTCGCGCCAGAGAAATTGACGTTGCGGCACGATTGCTAACCCGCGCGGATGAGCTGGAGGCTTTGGCCGCAGGTGTTCGCGACCTAAAAGTTTTGGACGGTTGGCGCTATGATGTCTTCGGCAAAGACGCGCTTGAATTGGTCGAAGGTCGCACAGGCTTTGCAGTCAAAGGCGGTAAGCTTTCGATGACCCATATCGATGATATGCAGGCCAGCATGCAGGAATCGCAGATTCCCGAAGAGACGCCAGCGGATGTTCCCGAGGAAGTTTCAGAAGAGGCGTCCGAATAGGCCCTTCATGCGATGAGCACCTATCTGCCCACCATCAAACAGCTTCAATACTTGGTAGCTTTGCACGAACAGGGTCATTTTGGGCGGGCCGCCGATGCAAGCTTTGTGTCGCAATCAACTTTGTCGGCGGGCATCCGCGAACTTGAATCGCTTTTGGGTGTGACGTTGGTCGAACGCTCTCGCAGAGTTGTCCGCTTTACCGCTTTGGGCGACGCCGTTGTCGCAAAGGCCAATCGCTTGCTGCGCGAAGCCGAAGAATTGTCCGATCTGGTCCAAGCCGCTGGCAAACCACTTTCGGGTCAATTGCGTATGAGCGTGATCCCGACCATCGCGCCTTTCATGCTCCCGCGAATATTGCCGCGCCTGCGCAGAGAACGGCCCGATTTGCAGCTGATGTTGAGGGAAGAGACCAGCCAGGATGCGATCGAATCGCTTCAACACGGGCGCGTCGATTGTGTGCTGCTTGCCCTGCCCTTTGACACCGGGGATGTTGAATACGAACACATCAGCGATGATGCCCTGTTCGTGGCCTTTCCCAAGGATGATCCGCGCGACCCGCCCGAACAGATCCCGCCAGAAATGATCGACCAAGGGCGGTTGTTGTTGTTGGAGGATGGTCATTGCCTGCGCGATCACGCTCTAGCCGCTTGCAACCGCAGCGAATTGCGTGCCAGCGCCAGCATGATCGGAACGAGTCTGCACACATTGGTTCAGATGGTGGACAATGATTTGGGCCTGACCATGTTACCCGAAATGGCGATTGAAGCGGGAATTTTGGCGAACACGAAAGTCGTCGCCCGCCCAGTTCAAAGCGAGACTGCAAAACGCAAAATCGTCTTGGTGTGGCGCAAAAATTCACCAAGAGAAGCGGATTTCCGTCTGCTTGCAGATGAGCTGAAGGCTGGATAGCCCGCATTTGCATCCTCGATGCAACACCCTATGGTGGCGGTTGAGCGCACTACCATTCGGTAAGACACGCATCCAAAACTAGAAAATTTCGGGAAAACCAATCTCACATTCTACCATGCCCAATGAGGCCGACCTGCCAATCGATCCGCCAGTCGTCGATTTGCCGATACCCACGCATGATCGCGGGTTTTACAACGGGTTCAGCCGCGAAGTAACAATTCCCGGCAAGATCATCGTTTCGCTGATCATCATGTGGGCGATATTCTTCCCTGTACGCGCGATGGAAACGCTCAAAATCGCGAATTCCACGATCATCTCATCGTTCAGCGGATGGTACATCTATTTGGTGGCGGTGCTGATTCTGGTGTGCGGTGCACTTGCGCTGTATCCCAAAGCGGGCTCGTTGCGGATTGGTGCCCCGGACGAAAAGCCAGAATTTTCACGTTTTTCTTGGTTCTCGATGCTTTTTGGCGCGGGAATTGGCATCGGGATGCTGACTTATTCAACTGGCGAACCTCTGGCGCATTTTGCCAACAATCCAGACATCATTCGCGGCACCATCGAATCCGCGTCCCCCGAAGCCGTTCGATCAGCCTATATGTGGACATTCCTGCATTGGGGTTTTGGCGCATGGTGCACCTATTCCTTAGTCGGATTGGCGATCGGTTATGTTGCGCATCGCCGTGGATTGCCTTTGACGATCCGATCCAGCCTTGTCCCATTGTTCGGCAAATCTATGTCGGGAATGTCGGGCCATCTTGTCGACATTGTGGCTGTAGTAGCAACAATTTTGGGCGTCGCAGTGACGATGGGCCTTGGCGTTCAACAATTTGTCGCCGGATTACATCGTATTGGTTTCGGCGATTGGTTGATGGTTCAAGGTTCCGATGGCACCATGACGGCATCCGCCACAGCGATTGTTGTTGCACTGCTCGTTTTGGTGGGAGCGTCCACCGTTAGCGCGCTATCCGGGGTCGGCCGCGGGATCAAATGGCTGTCCAACATCAATATGGGTTTGTCATTTGGCCTGCTTGCATTGTTCGCAGTGGCTGGATCGGGACTGTATGGCCTGAAATTGCTGGGCGTTGGCATTTGGGACTACGTCGTCACCCTGCCGGTCAATTCACTCACATTGTTCACCAGCGACGGAAGCGAGAGCGCAGACGCTTTGGTGCAATGGCAGCTAGATTGGTCGGTGTTTTATTGGGCGTGGTGGATCGCATTTGCCCCGTTTGTTGGCATGTTCATAGCGCGCATTTCGCGCGGACGGACGATCCGCGAATATGTCTTTGGCGTTGCGCTCGTCCCGGCGCTTATGTGCTTTTTATGGATGGGTTTGGCCGGCGGAACAGCCATCGATTTGGAATTGAGCGGTGTTGCCGAAGGGCGCATCCTTGAAACAGGCATCTCTGATCAGTTGTATGCGACCATTGCTGTATTGTTGAACCCAACGGCCGCATTCATCGTCTCCGTGCTCGTCGTCATCCTTTTGATGACGTACCTCATTACATCTGTCGACAGCGCGATTTTGATCGTCAACACGATCAATGGCGCAGGCGAAGACGAAGGTGCCCGCCGCTATCACATCTTGTTTTGGGGTGTTGCGCTTTCATTTGTGGTGGGATCGATGCTTATCCTTGGCGGTATCGAGGCGATCAGGATCACCATGATTATCGGCGCTTTGCCATTCTCGGTCGTGGTGACGTTGATGTGCGTATCCATCTTGAAGGCTGTCGTGTTCGATCTGATCCGCAAACGCCATGGCGTTCCCACAACGGAAGAGGCGTGTTTGGAGTGGGCAGAGGATCAAGCCACGACTTGATGACTTTATGCAACACCGACCTATACAAGTACAAAGAAGGTTGCACTTATATAGATTTGAGTATCATTGGACAAAACCTTCAGGTTCGCAGTATAAATAAAAGTATATTTCAGGATTAAATAAGTAAGAATTCCTATTACTACAGATTTAATTCAGAAAAACTTCCGTGTTGTTATTCTGCAACAAGGCAACAGACCATCTTGAAAACTAACAGTTTGACTGTGGCCACCAAGCTGACCGCTTGGTAATGCCCGCCCGTGCACCGCAAGGTTTTATCTTCGCGCGCGCATTTCTTGGGTAAACGCTGATGCAGTTCCGCATCGCGACCCTGAAGAAAGCTCAAAGGGGCATTAAATGTCAAAGTACATAAGCGGGGCGTCGATTGGCGCACTCGCGGTCGCAATTGCATCACCTGCTATGGCTCAAACAGCAGACACCTCCGTTCAATCTGAAGCGGCCCCCGAAGTCCGCGAGGGTGGCGTCGGTACAATCGTCGTCACCGCGCAACGTCGCAGCGAAGACCTTCAAGACGTTCCTGTCTCTGTTTCTGCCATCGGCGCAGAACAACTCGACGAATTGAACATCGATACATTTGAGGACTACCTCGACCAAATCCCAACCGTTACCGCTGGCGGCAACGGTCCGGGTCAAAGCACGATCTATATTCGCGGTCTTGCCTCAACCACACCAAACATCACCGTCGCTGGTGTTGCGGGTCTTGCGCCAAACGTTGCACTTTACCTCAACGACCAACCGCTTTCGCAGCCAGGCCGTAACCTCGACGTTTACGCCGCTGACCTTGAGCGGATCGAAGTGTTGTCGGGACCGCAAGGCACATTGTTCGGCGCCAGCTCGCAAGCGGGCGTTGTACGCTTGATCACCAACAAACCTGATCTTTCCGGTTATGATGCTGCGGCATCGGCTGGCGTGTCGTTCACCCGCGGTGGCGAAGCGAGTTATCAAGGCGAAGTGATGATCAACGTCCCCGTCACGGAAACGTTCGCATTGCGCGCGGTTGCCTATCTCGACGATCAAGGCGGCTACATCGACAACGTTCAGGGCACTCGCAATCTTACAGAGAGCGCGCGGTTCCGTCCTGAAGGATTTGTTCGTGAAAACGGTGTTCCGGTCAACGCGAACCGTGCCGGCTTCCAATCCACGGCCGACCTTTCCGGCGTTACCTTCCTTGATGCCGACAATTCCGGGATCGCTGAAGACGATTTCAATGACACGCAATATGCCGGTTTCCGGGTCAGTGCCCTTTGGGAAATCACACCCGATTGGACCGTCAACGTATCGCATCAACGCCAGAGCCTTGAATCGGACGGCGTCTTTTTTGCCGATCCTGAACTGGGTGGGCTTGATGATCTTGAGATCGAACGTTTCGAAACAGACAGCCTTGAAGACGATTTCTCCAACACAAGCTGGACCGTCGAAGGACGGATCGCGATGCTTGATGTCGTCTACACCGGTGCATACACCAATCGCGAAAGCGATCAGCGCGCCGACTACACCGACTATCTGTTTGCCGGCCAATATCTGCCGTATTATATCTGTGATGGATCGGTCAGCTATCCCGGTGCGGGCAACAACCCAACCGGTACATGTCAGGCACCAAACCTGTTCGTGAACTCTTTCTCGAAAACCGAAGTGTTCACACAGGAACTACGCTTCAGCACTCCTGATGACTGGCGCATCCGGTTCCAAGGCGGCGGTTTCTATTCCGACCTAAGCCTCGAAGAGCGCGTCGATTTCGCCTATCCTGGCAACACAATCGCACAACCATTCGGTCCGTTCCCGGCAAACTTCCCGCAAACAACGGGCTTTGTTTCCGATCCGGGACCATTCCCTGCATCGACGATCTTCCGCAACGATATTCGCCGGACGGATGAACAATACGGTATCTTTGGCGAAGCAACCTTCGACCTTGTGCCAGACTTGCTCACCGTCACACTCGGCGCGCGTTATTACGACGTCGAAGTCGATTTCGAAGGCAGTGCCAACGGTTCGTTCTGTAACTCTGGCGGAACCGATCAAAACGCATTCGGAACCGACATCAGCGACCTTTACAACGGCGATGGTCAATTCACCTTTATCGGCTCGTGCAACCCGGCTTTGCGTCAAACCTTTGACCTCGATGACAGCCTCGCTGACATCCAGGCTGCAGGTCTTTCTGCAACGCAAGCACAACAAGTGTTCAACGCTGTGCGAGCGCCAGACACCGCATCAACCGATGGTCTGATCTACAAAGGCACCGTCACTTTGACGCCAACCCCGGATCTGTTGTTCTACGCAACCTATTCGGAAGGTTTCCGTCCGGGTCTTCTCAACCGTCCTGGCGGCGCCGTGGCACCAGGCACCGGCTTTGTTGTACCATTCGAAGTCGAAACCGATGAAGTGAAGAACTACGAATTGGGTTGGAAAATGGACCTGATTGATGGTCAATTCCGTTTCAACGGATCGGCCTTCTTCGTGGACATTTCAAACCTGCAAACGCAGATCTTTGACCCATCGATCACCAACCTTTTCTTCTCTTCCAACGCGGCGGATGCAGAGATTTATGGTATTGAAGCCGACTTCACGATTGCCCCGTATTCCACCCCGGGTCTTTCGATTTCGGGTGCGTTCTCAATCCTCGACACTGAGATCACCGAAGTCTTGATTCCAACGACTGACGTGATCGAAGGCGAAGAACTTGCCTATGCTCCGGGCTTCCAAGGTAACATTCGTGCACGTTACGAATGGGATCTGTCGGACAGTCTTGAGGCGTATATCCAACCACAAATGACCTATTCGGGTTCGAAATTCACCGACATCATTGAAATCAACAAGATCAAGCTCGACAGCTACACCTTGTTCGATCTGTCGGTGGGCGTGGTTGCGGAGCAATGGCGCTTTGAAATCTTCGGTGAGAACCTCTCCGACGAACGCGCAGAAGTCTCCGGCATCTTTGGTAATGACCGCGAACGCATCATCACCAACCGTCCGCGCACAATCGGCGCACGGGTCTCGTTCAGCTACTAAGCCGAACGCAAACATTCAAAGCGGCGGGAGTGGCGTGTGTTCACTCCCGCCGTTTTGCTGTCTAAGGCAGATCAATGGCAAGCCGCGAAGAACAATTAAAACAAGCGCAATCCGCGCTGCAATCCGGGCAATTCGAAGCCGGCCTTACCCATGCACGCGCATTGTTGGTGGAAAATCCATCCGATGGCGAAGCGTTGTATATGGCGGCCGTTGCGGCGCGGTATCTCAAACGAATGGGCGACGCGGCCGATTATCTAAAATCGCTCCACAACGCGATGCCCGAATATGGTCGGGCATGGCAGGAACAAGGGCACCTGTCGCTGGCGCAGGGTGACACCGCCGGCGCGCTTCATGCTTTCATCCGCGCAACGCGCTTCAATCCCGGATTGGAGGCCAGTTGGCGCGAACAAGCCCGATTGCACCAAGCTGCCGGTCTGACATCAGAAGCCGCCACCGCCAACGCCCAACTCCAACGGCTTTCCAGTCTCCCTAGAGAATTAATCGCGGTCACCAACCACTTGGCCGAAGGGCGTTTGATCCGCGCCGAAGAGATTTGTCGACATTTCCTGCGTCAGAACCCGAAAAACATCGAAGGGATGCGACTGCTTGCAAAAATCGGGATCGAACTTGGGATCCTCGATGATGCGGAATTTCTGCTTGAAAGCGCCGTGACGTTTGCGCCCGATGACATTCAATTGCGATTTGACTACATCGACGCGCTGCGCCGCCGTCAAAAATCCGCCGAGGCCCGCGAACAAGCCGAGAAACTGTACGTCCGCGACCCCAACAATGCCCTATTTCAATCTCGATTGGCGATCGAGTGCATTCAAACGGGTGACTATGATCGCGGCCTAGAATTGTTCGACAGTGTGCTGGACAAAATTCCGGGTGATCCCGCAAGTCTAACCAGCCGCGGTCACGCCTTGAAAACCAAGGGCGACAGAGCCGAGGCCGAAGCAAGCTATCGCGCGGCCATCGCATCAAAGCCCGGCCATGGAGATGCATATTACGCCCTCGCTAATCTAAAAACCTACCGCTTTGATGCATCAGAATTGGATGCCATGCGCGAACAGATCACTCGCGGTGACCTGGCGTTTATGGATCGAGTGCATCTCAACTTTGCGCTGGCTAAAGCGTATGAGGACGCCGGCGATTTCGAAGCAAGTTTTGCATGCTACAACGAAGGCAACGCATTGAAGCGGGCGCAAACCCGCTACAGCGCCGATGCAATGACGAATGAACTGCAAAAGCAACGCGACGTGTGCGACGCCGAATTGTTTGCAAAGCACAAAGATGCCGGCTTTGACGCACCTGATCCGATTTTCATCTTGGGCCTGCCACGCGCGGGTTCGACATTGCTTGAACAGATTTTGGCAAGCCATTCACAAATCGATGGAACCTTGGAATTGCCCAATATTCTTGCGCTGGCGCATCGACTGCGCGGACGCAAAGCGGGCCATTCACGCTACCCAGAAATCCTGCATGACTTGGATGCAGATCAATTGTCCAAATTCGGTCAAGACTTTATTGAAAACACCCGCATCCATCGCGCCGACGCACCCTTCTTTATCGATAAAATGCCGAACAATTTCCGGCATATCGCCCTGATCCATTTGATATTGCCCAATGCAAAGATCATCGACGCCCGCAGAGCACCGATGGATTGCTGCTTTTCCGGCTTCAAACAACTCTTCGCCGAAGGGCAGGAGTTCACCTATGGATTAACCGAAATTGGGCGATATTATTCCGACTACGTCGAACTGATGACGCATTGGGACGCTGTTTTGCCCGGCAAAGTGCTTCGCGTTCAACACGAGGATGTGCTCGACGACTTGGAAGGGGAAACGCGGCGAATGTTGGATTTCTTGGAGGTCCCATTCGAAGAACAATGCCTCGCATTCCACAAAACAGATCGAGCTGTGCGGACCGCGTCCAGCGAACAAGTGCGCGAACCGATCAATCGCAAGGGGCAAGATGCTTGGAAGCCGTTTGAACCTTGGTTGGACGACTTAAAGGTCGCATTGGGCAATGAGGTTTAAAACCCTACAATTCTAATCGCTTCAGTCGAAGGCAGAACCATAAGCGATTGGAGAGAAATCCCGTCCAGGATCACCGGTCACTCCATGTGTTTCAATCCGACCCGCAGGTAATCCCAGCCTGTCACACAGGTCAAAACGGCCGCCGCCCAAAGGCTGCCCAATCCGACGACATGGATCCAGCTTTCGGCGATAGTCTGGCAATCGGCGCTAGGGGCTTGGCACGGTTGGCCGTGCACCGCACCGCCCAAAATCAAAGCGCCAAGTGCGATCAATTGGAACGTAGTCTTCCATTTGGCCAGTTTTGAAACTGGAACTGACACCTGAATGCCGCCCAAGAATTCGCGCAAGCCCGACACGGCGATTTCTCGAATAAGGATCACCGTCCCTGCAATGACATGCATGTCCCCGACATATGGCCCCCGCAAGTATCCCTGCGCCGTCAAGATCAAGATGACCGATGCGACCATGATCTTATCCGCGATCGGATCGAGGAATATGCCCAATTTCGACACGGTCCCTTGTGCCCGGGCCAAATAGCCATCGAAATAATCGGTGACCGCAATCAGGGTGTATAGGACGAACCCTATCGCATACCCCAATTGCCAATCGGGCCACCAAAGGAAGAACCCGAGCAGAGGAACCGCGAAAATTCGCGAAAGCGTCAAAATGTTTGGCAGCGTCAACATAGCTACGAACCGCCTTAGCGCGTCCGGGCCGCAATCAAAACATTATCGATCACACTATTATTATGATGGTGTCGAGAAAGCTTGTGAACGCCTCAGTCATCGCTATGTCAGTGACCTAGGGGAAACTGCCGGGCGCCGCTTATTCGTATGACCACTTCGACGCATCTTATGCGCCAAAAACGCTTTTTGCCTTTGATGGTAACGCAGTTTTTCAACGCGTTTAACGACAACCTCTACAAGACCGCTCTGGTCCTGTTCGTGGTCTATTCGGTCTACAATGACGAACAACAAGAGGCGCTTTTTAGCGGCCTTGCGTCGGTGATCTTTATCGTTCCGTTTGTCGTCATGTCGGCATTGGCCGGGCAATTGGCCGATACGCATGACAAGGCCCGAATCATTCGCATCGTCAAATTGTGCGAAATTGGCTGGGCGTCGCTAGGGGCGATTGGCCTGTTTATGGCTTGGCAAGGGATTGCGGTTCACACAATCGCCATCCCACTTTTGTTGTTCGTGGTATTTTTGGCCGCGGCACAATCAGCATTTTTGGGTCCCATCAAATATGCTATTCTTCCGCAACATCTTAAAAAGGAAGAGGTTCTTCCCGGAACAGGATTGGTCGAAGCCGGAACATATATCGCCATCTTGGCCGGAACGATCCTTGCCGGTTTTATCGCAATTGAGGTGGCGATCATCTTGATCGTTTTGACCGCGATCGCGGGATATTTCGTAAGTCTTTCGGTGCCCGACGCCCCGCCGCAAAGCGATTACGAGATGCACTACCCACTGCTTGAACCTTATGCGCGCACGGTCGACAATCGGGTCCTGCGCTGGATCGGTTACCCGGCTGTTGCGGTTGCGGATCAGATTGTGATGAGTTGGAAATTGGTTCGTGAAACCATGCACAATCGCGAAATCTGGTTGTCGATCGTCGCGATCAGCTTTTTTTGGACCATTGGCGCGGTCTTGTTCATTCAATTCCCGCCGCTTGCCAAAAACCAATTGCTGGCCAGCAAAGAGGTCGCAAGCCTGTTCCTTGTCATTTTTTCCGTCGGGATCGCGATTGGATCGGTTGGGGTCAACGCTCTTTTAAAAGGCGAAGTTTCCGCCCGCTACTCCCCGCTTTCAGTGATTATGATGGGGTTTTTCCTCGTCGGCTTTTACCTCGTGGCGAAAGCTTGGATCCCAAATGAAGCTGGCGAATTGCTGCCGGTTCAGACATGGATATTGGAACCCTTGGCCGTCCCGCTGTCTCTTATGCTTCTTGGCATTTCCACGGCGGGCGGATTTTTCGTGGTGCCGCTCTACGCTTTTCTGACGACTCGATGCGCGCACGACGCCGCATCGCGCACAATCGCATCCAACAACATCGTCAATTCTCTTGCGATGGTTGTGGGGTCGGGGATTGCGATAGGCCTAACATCGTTCGGTATACTGGTTGTCGATCAATTGCTGTTCGCCGCTGCCATGTCGGTCGTGGCCGCGTGGCTGGGCTGGCGCTTGCTACAGGCGGAAAGAGCGGCGTCGAGCAACTAAGTCTAACGCAGCCATTTCCATCGTTTCACATAATAAAAACGAGGATGGCAGCGGTTGCAGCAACATAGGTGCTGGCAAAACCGCGAACATCGTCGGTCGTTAGCCGCCAAAGGCTTTCCGCCGGAATATTGTGAAGATCATTGCGCACATGCGGCGGTAAATTGGCACGAAATGGATGACGCGCGCGTTCATCGGTAAGAACGAGGCTCCGCCGACGTTTGGCACCCGGGTTGCTGGCTGCCTGATATGTTGGCCGCACCACATGTTCGCTGGTAAGTGTCGCATAGGTCATGCGATGATGAGTTAACGATTTCTTAACTCTTGCCCAGCGCTTCCTATCCCCTGCCCAAAAAAGGGACAGTAAGCCCGGGTTGTGGTTAATCTCTATTGGACCTAAGCGCCCGCTTAACGGGAGAATCAACAGCGTGACTCAATCCACTCAAACCGCCGCCGAATTGTTGGTCGATTGCATGTCTGAACAAGGCACGCAGAGGGTGTTTACGGTACCGGGCGAGAGTTTTCTTGCCGTTCTCGATGCTCTCCACGAACGGACCGACATTGAAACGGTCACCTGTCGCCAGGAAGGCGGCGCGGCCTTTATGGCGTGCGCGGATGGTGCGATGGGTGCGGCAGATGACGGTCGCCCGGGCGTCGCATTCGTCACGCGCGGTCCCGGCGCAACCAATGCCAGCATCGGTGTGCATGTGGCGCATCAAGATTCGCAGCCGATGATTCTTTTTGTCGGCGACGTCGCGCGCCCGATGCGCGATCGCGAAGGGTTTCAGGAAATCAATTTTGAAGCGTTCTTTGGCCCGATCTGCAAATGGGCGGCTCGGATCGATGACCCTGCCCGTATTCCCGAATATGTTGCCCGCGCCTATTCTGTCGCCATCAGCGGCCGTCCCGGCCCCGTTGTGATTGCCCTACCCGAAGATATGTTGTGCGACCTTGTGGATAGCACACTCGCGCCGCGTCCATTGGTAACACGCCCCGCGCAATCGGTGTGCCCAGATGCCGTGCAAACCATGTTCGCCATGATCGCAGACGCCGCCAGCCCCATCGCCATAATTGGCGGCGCGGGTTGGAACGCCAAAGCGCGCGATCACTTTCAACAATTTGCCGAATCCATCGGGCTTCCCGTCGCCACAGCCTTCCGTCGCCAAGACGCTATCGATCCCGGATCGCCAGTTTATGCCGGAAACCTTGGCTATGGCCCCAACCCCACATTGGTTCAGCGCGTGAAAGACGCCGATCTCATTCTCGCGGTTGGCGCGCGATTGGGAGAAGCGACCACCGATGGTTATGCGTTCCCCACCCTAGATCATCCTGATCAAAGCGTGATCCACGTGCACCCTGATCCTGATGAATTGAATCGCGTCTATCGCGCGGATCTCGCCATTGCTGCAGGCGTGGATGAATTCGCAGAAGCCGCCGCCCTGTGGGAAGATTTGAGCATCATCCCGTTTGATGCGGGAAAAGAAGCGCATCAAGACTGGGAAGAATGGGCAACGCACGCACCTTCTTCGGCCCCGCCCGCGCTCGACATGGCGGCGTGCGTGGCATTCATGCGGAGTGCGCTGCCAAGTGACACGATCATCTGCAACGGCGCAGGGAACTTTGCCGGATGGTGGCATCGGTACTGGCGATACGCGGGTTATCCCAGCCAGTTAGCGCCAACCGCAGGGGCAATGGGGTACGGTGTACCGGCCAGCGTTGCCGCAGCATTGCGCCATTCCGATCGCACAGTTGTCGCGGTCGCGGGGGATGGCGATTTCCTAATGAACGGTCAGGAGTTAGCCACCGCCGTGCAACACGGCGCTAACCTCTTGGTCCTTGTCGTGGACAACGGCGCCTACGGAACAATTCGCATGCATCAAGAGCGCGAATATCCAGGGCGTGTTTCTGGCACGCATTTGGCAAACCCCGATTTCGCTGCATTGGGCGCCGCTTTTGGCGGGTGGAGCGCAACCGCAAACACAACTCAAGAATTCATAGACGCTTTATCGGAAGCGAAGGACCGCGCAGGTCTTCGATTGATCCATATGAAGATTGACGTTGAGCAACTGGCTGCCAGCGGCGCGACGATTAGCGGTCTAAGAGCAAAAGCTTAGGTCGCCTTTCGCGGGTTACCCCTGCGCCATTTCGCAAATGAGGTCCCATTCATCAGGCCTGATTTTCGCGACCGAAAGCCGTGACAACCGGACCAATTCACATTCCGCAAGCCGGGGCTCTGCCTTGATCTGCTTAAGCGAAACAGGGTTATCAAATTTACGCTTTGGTTTGACCTTAACCGCGTCCCATTTGCCCGTCTCATCGGTTGGATCCATAATCCCATCGACCGACACCTCGCAAATGCCGACGATCTCCAACCCTTCGCGTGAATGATAGAAAAAGCACTCATCGCCGACGGTCATCGAACGCAAATTCAGCTTTGCGGAATGGTTGCGTACACCGTCCCATGTGCCTTCAACCTCTTCGACAAGATCATCCCAACTGTATTTAAACGGTTCGGATTTCACCAACCAGTAATTGGGGCGGTTGTTGGTCACAGGCGCTCTCCTTGATCGGGTCAGGTCATGCGGTTTTCTAGTCGGAATTTTTGCCGCAATTGTTAGGTCAATGTCTATCGCCCCGCGGCGCGGGCTTCCAGCCCCTAGGTCTATAATTTCCCAAGCAATTAACGCTATCTTTAGCGGACTAACCCATATGCAAAATCAATCAGCACACGCGCGCGAACGTGGAGCATGAGACGGGGAAAGCAATCGGTGGCGGACGAATAAGTGGCAAGACAACTCGGAAATGCAGATCGCGACTTGGTCGCATTGGGTATCGCAACCGCTGCGATCATCCTCTTCGTTGCCACAGGCAGCTCTGTCTTACCCAAGGCCATCGATGCCGTCTTTTCAGATGGCACTGCTCCTGATCATCTGCTCATCAATGCGTTGTTGCTCAACGTCGTTTTGATCATATTCGGATGGCGCCGCTATCGCGAGCTTCAGGCCGAAATCAGCGAACGTCGGCGTGCAGAAGGGCTGGCGCGCGAGCTGGCCGAAATTGACCCACTGACAAATTGCCTGAACCGTCGCAGCATGGCTACGGCGACCGACACATTAAGAGCGGATGCAAATGCGCGTGGTTACGCCATTGCCTATTGCATGATCGATCTCGATAACTTTAAGCAAATCAATGATATGCACGGGCATTCTGTCGGAGATTCTGTGTTGGTTGAATTGACCAAGAGGATCAAAGATCAATTGCCCAAAGATGCCAATCTTGCGCGTTTGGGCGGAGATGAATTTGCCTTTGTTGCGTCATATGAACCGGTCAATCGTGATCGCATCGACGACCTGATCGTCCGCGTTTTCGAACAAATGGCAAGGCCATTTCAACACGATGATGTGACGATCGAAGCCACTATTTCAATCGGGGTTTCCACCGATCACGACGACACGGGCTTTGCCCCTGAATTGGGCGAACACGATGCGTTGATGCAGCGCGCCGACATCGCGATGTACACCGCGAAGAAACAGGGAAAGAACCGATATTTTTGGTTCGAGCCCACAATGGAAAACGAACTGCGTTTCCGTAACGAACTCGAAGCGGGGATCCGTCGCGGTGTTGCCGATGGCGAATTTGTTCCATTCTACGAACAACAGGTGGATCTCGACTCTGGCGAGTTGGTCGGCTTTGAAATGCTCGCACGGTGGCGGACGCGGCAGATGGGCTTGGTAAGCCCAGAGATATTCATTCCGATCGCGGAGGAAATAGGCCTTATCACGCAATTGTCCGATCAACTGCTGGATCAGGCCTTGAACGACGCGGGCAGTTGGGAAGACTCGCTCACATTGTCGATCAACATTTCGCCGATCCAATTGCGCGACCCTTGGTTTGCACAAAAGCTGCTCAAGCTCTTGGTCACCCACAACTTCCCCGCGCAGCGATTAGAAGTTGAGATCACCGAAAGCTGCCTGCACGAAAACATCGGCACGGTCCGCTCAATCATTACCAGTCTTCGCAACCAAGGCGTCCGCATAAGCTTGGATGATTTTGGCACGGGCTATTCATCGCTCGAACAATTGCGGACATTGCCGTTTGACCGGCTAAAAATTGACCGTAGTTTTGTGAGCGAACTCAAAGAGCCGAGCGGCAGTTCGAAAATTGTCGATGCGATCGTTTCGCTTGGACGGGGCTTGAACTTGCCAATCACAGCAGAAGGGATCGAAGACGAAGCGATCCTTCAAGCTTTGAAGTCCATGGGCAAGCTCAAAGGACAAGGGTACCTCTACGGCAAGCCTGAGAGCAGTGAACAGGTCAGAGAACGCTTGGCTCTCGCTGGAAAATTGGTTCTCGCGCCCTCACGTACCACGCCATCGATCGACACAGACGCGCCCCTCCCGAAAACGGTGAACGAATAGGCCGCATCTGGGTACTGATTGGCGGACTTTTCAGTCACCAGAGCACTAGACGGAACCCGCCTGCATGCATACATGCTCGAACATGCGCGTTCCCTTCATCAAGATGCACGGTCTGGGCAATGATTTCATCGTGCTTGATGCGCGAGAAACTGCATTGCCTCCGATGACGAACGGCCTTGCGCGTGCACTGGCCGATCGGCGCGAAGGCATTGGGTGCGACCAACTCATCCTGCTCGAAGAAAGCGACAGTCACGCATTCAAAATGCGCATCTTCAATTCTGATGGTGGCGAAGTCGAAGCGTGTGGAAATGCGTCACGGGCTGTGGCCCTATTGCACGGCGAACGCGCCCAGATCGAAACGGCCGGCGGCGCCATTACCCTTGAACCCGCAGAAGGCGGCGCAAGCGTGGATATGGGCGCACCAGAATTTGCATGGGACAAGATCCCTCTGGCATTCGCAATGGACACGTTGAACATGCCAGTGAGCTGGTCCGATGAAAGCGGCGATCTTGATGCACCGATGGCAGTCAATGTCGGCAATCCCCACGTCGTGTTTTTCACGAAGGATACCAACACCGTAAAACTCGGCCAGATTGGGCCAGAGATTGAGAACGATCCGTTGTTCACCGAAGGCATCAACGTCAACGTGGCCAGCGTCGTCGGAGACAATCATCTGCGCCTTAATGTGTGGGAGCGCGGTGCCGGACTGACGCGGGCATGCGGGACGGGTGCATGCGCAACCGCGATCGCAGCCATGAAGCGCGGCTTGGTCGGTCGCTCTGCAACGGTTAGCCTACCCGGCGGGGATTTGGTGATCGAATGGCGTGATGACAATTCCATCCTCATGACAGGCCCGGCCACCGAAGCGTATCGTGGATCGTTCGAATGGGATGACTTCGCTTGAGCAATTCGGACACGGTCACGCCGGAGGTTATCTCGCTGGGTTGTCGGTTGAACATCGCCGAAAGCGAACGGATGAAAGCGATGTTGGCGGATGCTGGAGATGTTGTCGTCGTCAATTCCTGCGCCGTTACTTCTGAGGCCGTGCGCCAAACACGGCAAGCAATCCGCAAAGCGCGCCGTTCGCGCCCCAATGCTCGTTTGATCGTAACCGGATGTGCGGCAGATATTGAACGCGATCAAATCGCCAATATGCCCGAAGTCGATGGCCTGATCGCCAACGCATCAAAATTGGACCCTCGCAGTTGGAACGTGCCGCTGCCCGTGGCCCCGCCGCCGCCCACCCGGACGCGCGCCTTTATTGCTGTTCAAAATGGGTGTGACCACGCCTGCACCTTTTGCGTCATCCCCCAAGGGCGCGGGACAAGCCGATCGATGACAATCGAAGGCGTCTTGCGCGAAGTAGAGCACCATTTGGCATTGGGCGCGCGCGAAGTCGTTTTGACGGGCGTCGATGTGACCAGTTGGGGCCATGATTTGCCCAACACGCCGCCATTGGGTGATCTTGTGGGCGCTGTCCTTAAGACGTTTCCCGAGTTGGACCGTTTGCGGATGTCATCACTCGATGGGATCGAGATCGATCCCAATTTGTTTGAACTTTTCGCGAGCGAGACGCGGTTGATGCCCCATTTGCACCTTTCGCTACAGCATGGGCATGATTTGATCTTGAAGCGGATGAAACGGCGACACAGCCGAAATGATGCCGTGGCATTGGTTCATGATCTGAAGGCGCGTCGTCCCGATCTCGCGATCGGTGCCGACTTGATCGCCGGCTTTCCGACGGAAACGGATGACCATCATGCCGCAAATCTATCCATCATCGAGGAACTGGACATCGTCCACGGTCACATTTTCCCTTACTCCCCTCGTCCTGGCACTCCTGCCGCGCGGATGCCGCAAGTTGAGCGCGGGATCATCAAGGCGCGTGCGGCCGAATTGAGACAAGCGGTCGCGCAGCGGCGCACGCAATGGCTAGACGGCCTTGTGGGAGAAATTCTACCTGTCCTCTCCGAACGCGATGGCACCGGCTATGCGCCCAATTATGCGCGGGTTGATTTGCCCAAAGACACACCGGCCGGTGCGATGGTCGATATCGAAATTCGGTCAATCGAAGGAGGGTTGTTGCGATGAGTTCTGGCACCACAGGAAGCTGGAGCGACCGGGTCCTCGGTGGATTTCGCAAGACGTCGGAACGGATTGGTAGCAACCTTACCGGCGTTTCTACGCGGCTTGATGATGCAACGCTCGACGATCTCGAAGATGCCTTGATTGTCTCCGATCTTGGCCCGGCGGCTGCGGGACGTATTCGTGCGAAACTCTCGGAAAAAAGCTTTGGCTTGGAGATTACGCCGACCGAGCTGAAAGAAGCCGTTGCCGCCGAAATCGCAGAGATCCTGCGTCCGGTTGCAAAACCTTTGGAAGTGACGGCATTCCCTCGCCCTCAGGTGATCCTAGTGATTGGTGTAAATGGGTCGGGCAAGACAACGACAATCGCCAAGCTCGCGCATCTGTTCACCGAAGACGATTACGGCGTCCTACTCGCGGCGGGTGACACATTCCGTGCCGCAGCCATTGGTCAATTGGCAACATGGGCCGAACGTGCCGGTGTCGACATTGTGCGCGGCGCCGAGGGCGGCGATCCGGCCTCGATCGTGTTTGATGCTGTTAAACAGGCGACTGACACGGGGATCGATGCTCTGGTTGTCGACACCGCTGGCCGGCTGCAAAATAAGAAAGAATTGATGGAAGAGCTGGCGAAGATCCGCCGCGTCCTTGGCAAACTCAACGAAGAAGCCCCGCATGACGTTGTTCTCGTCTTGGACGCGACCAACGGTCAAAACGCCCTTTCCCAAATCGATGTGTTCAAGGAGGTCGCAGGCGTGACCGGCCTTATCATGACGAAACTTGATGGGACCGCGCGTGGCGGCGTTTTGGTCGCTGCGGCCGAACAATATGGTTTGCCGATCCATGCCATTGGCGTGGGTGAGAAAATGGAAGATTTGCGTCCGTTCGATCCGGATTTGGTCGCACGCGTGATTGCAGGAGTGGCGTAATGTCCCAAGACGTAAAAAACGAGGCAGCCCCCAGCAACGCCAAGAAAGCCGGATCAGGTTGGCTTAGTGTGGCGGTCGACTATGGACCTCTTTTGGTGTTTCTAGGCGTCTATCGTTATTACGCCCCCGAAGACCCTAACCCCGCCGGAGAGATCGCAGCAATAATCCGCGGCACCGGCGCGTTCATGGTCGCAGCAATTGCCGCGCTCATCATTTCAAAATGGCGGCTCGGCAAAGTGTCGCCGATGTTGTGGTTCTCAACCGCGTTGATCGTAGGCTTTGGCGCGCTGACAATCTTCTTTGGAGAGCCGCGTTTTGTGCAACTCAAACCGACCATCATCTATTCCGGCTTTGGTGTGGCGTTGCTCATCGGTTTCTTCATGGGCCGAGCATTGCTCAAAATCCTTTTGGAAGCGGCATTTGAAGGACTCGATGACGCAGGTTGGCTTAAGCTTTCGCGCAATTGGGGGATCTTTTTCCTGATCCTCGCAGGCCTGAACGAAGTGCTGGTGGCACAAATGGATTTTGAAGGTTGGCTCTGGGCAAAGCTCTGGGTGTTCTTACCGCTGACGTTCTTGTTCACCTTCGCCAACATCCCCATGCTGCTCAAACATGGGCTGGATATTGGTCTGGATGACGGGGATGAAGCAGCAGACAAGGCAGCGGATTGATCGGTTTTAAGGTCCAGTATTGGGGGTGAAAGCGGACATACATCGCGCACAAAGAAATGGGCGGAACGCACATGGCGGCCCGCCCAAGTCAGAGTGATATCGGAAAGAGAGCACCAATTTCCGATAAATTAGCCAACCTACTTCGTAGGCATTGGCGTGGAGAGTTCATATCACCAAAAATGGCAATGGCTGGGCCGTTAAAGCTCAAAGCCGAAAGTGATGCCGTAGCGGCGCGGCGGACTGATCTGATTGAAGTTAAACAGAGCAGCCACGTTTGTCAGCGACGTCACAAAAATCTCGTCGTTCAGGTTCTTAACAAATGCCGTCACGTGGAACCGGTCATCGGGCAAATCCCATCTGATGCTCGCATCGAGCACATTGTAAGACGGAATTTCGCCGATAGCGGCACCATTGGCGAGCAAGTTTTGCTCATCAACATAGATCCAATCGCCGCGGAACGTTAGCTGACCAGCATCGCCCAGATCGGCATTGTAAGAAACGCCAGCACCCAAGGTCCATTCTGGCGCCCGTGAGAGCGGCAATGCGGAATTATCGGTCACAATGCCGTCATTGTTCAGATCAGCTAAGAATTCATCATATTGAGCATCAATGTAGCCCATTGAGAAGTCAATTTGCAGGCCATCGATTGGAACTGCAGTCAGCTCCATCTCTATACCTCTGACCGTGGCATTGGCTGCGTTGTCCGTGATTGTCTCTTGCGGGTTGTTCGGATCGGTCGACGACCGGATAACGGTCCGTTGGAGATCGTCATAATTGCTCTGGAAAAACGCGATATTGGTGCGCAGCCGGTTGTCGAACCAATCGGCTTTCAAACCGATCTCAAATGCATCGACTGATTCTTCATCAAACGGCCCCAGCGCGGTTGCAGTCGATCCGCGCACACTAAAGCCGCCGCTTTTGAAGCCTCTGGAAAATGTGCCGTAGATAAGCGCGTCATCGGTTAGGCGGTAGTCTAGCCCAACTTTTGGTCCGAAGTTCGACCAATCATCATTCAGATTGATTCTCGGCGCGATACCAAGGGCAACTGGCTGGAAGAGCGAGGAGAAAAACTCTTTCTCTTCATAGGTGTAGCGACCACCTAAGCTCAAACTCAATCGGTCCGTCAATTCATAATCAATTTGCGCGAAGGCTGCATAGTTTCGATGTGTTTGGCCGCCCTGCGACCGCAGCTCAGTGGCGGTGCCGGTGTTGGTAATATCCAGAAACGTGTCACGCTGGAGGAAGAATTCCTGCCGGAAATAGAAGACACCTGCGATGACATCGATGTTCTCATTCACGTCCCAATCATAGCGCAATTCAGACGAGAACTGTTCGTGCGGCGTTTCACGCAATGTTTCAAAGAAACTGGCGGGCGTGCCGTCTGTGTCGTTGTTGTTGAAATCAGTTGTATCCCGATAATTGGACACAGATGTCAGGGTCCCTGGACCAACTTCCCAGTTGGCTTCTACCGTAACGCCGAAAACTTCGATGTCGCTGAAGCCCTCCACGTTGAACGGGAATTCGCGCACTTCCGCTCCGGCTTCGAAGACCGGTGGATTGTGAAAAACCTGCAAAAGTTGACCCGGCTGAGAAATGTTGATGGTCGGCAGGTTGTCGCTGTTTTCGTTGTAATATTCGCCGATGATCGTCAGTTCAAAAGTGTCAGTGGGCGTAAAACGCACGGTTGGCCGCAAAGAGAATGTGCGGCTGCGCCCGGCATCGCGCGACACGCGGTTGCCCGGCCCGCCCACGAATGTGTTGGTAAAGAAGCCGTCATGCTCTTGCGAGAATGCGGACAATTTGAACGCCAAAACATCCTCAACCAGCGCCGTTTCGGCTGAAACGCGGATGTCGCGTTGGCCAAAGCTGCCGAGAGTGATTGCACCGCGTGCCGCTGTTTCACCCGTTGGCCTGCGCGTCCGGTAGTTGATCGCGCCAGCGGTGGTGTTCCTGCCAAACAGGGTGCCTTGCGGACCGCGCAAAATCTCAACCTGTTCCACGTCAAACAGGTCAAGCGATGAGTTCACTGTGCGAGGGAGATAGATGCCATCGACATACAGGCCGACGGATGGATCGACAGTTGAGCCCGGATCGCCATTACCGATGCCGCGAATGAACACCGAAACCGAGCTGCCAAAATTGCCGATCTGGTTGATGGTCACATTGGGTGCGCGCCCGCTCAGGTCGGAAAGGTCAGTGGCCTGAATTCGGTCGAGGCTTTCGCCGCTCAGTGCGGTAACGGCAACTGGCGCTTCTTGAAGGGGTTCAACACGCTTGCGAGCAGTCACCAAAATCTCCGGAACGCCAACAGAGCGCTCTTGCTGCGCCCCATTTTCGTCCGCATCCTGAGCAAACGCTGGAGCGGCAAATGCACAGGATGCAGCCCCGCAGGCCAGTATCGAAACATTCGCCAACAGGCTCTTTGATTTCATCATATTTTCCTCCCGAAAAAGCACCTCGTTCAAACCGAGATTGCAATTTAATTAGTATTAATTAATTTAAGAGCGGACAGACGCCATTGACAAAAGTATCAGGGCGCAAATGTCGATTGACCTATACTTTGGCGGCAGCATTCTGGGAGTTGAGGGAGAAAGCGATGAGCAAGACCAATCACGGCGGGCACAATTTCGAGGGGCATCGATCCCGCTGTGCTGGTTTTCGAACAGCGGCACTAATAGGCGCCGCTTCACTCGCCCTCATCAGCTGCGGGGAAGTGAACAGCGATGATCACGAATTGGTTTCTGCCGCCAATGTGCCTGTCGCTGAGAATCCAGAGCGGGTGTTTTGGGGGGATCTTCATGTCCACACGCTCTATTCCTTCGACAGCTACAATTTCGGCAACAAAAGCCTCGGCCCGGATGATGCTTACCGATTTGCGCGCGGCGAACCGATTGAAGCGCATACGGGGGAAACCGCTCAACTGAGCGCGCCGCTAGATTTTCTGATGATTGCCGATCACGCTGAGTATACCGGCGTTTTTCTGGGGATCGAGCAAGACAATCCGGACATTGTCGACACTGCTCTGGGCAGAGCATGGGCCGCGATGGAAGAAGCGGGAGATACCGTCGGCCCAATGGACGAAGTGGTCGCTTCTTTGCGAGACGGGCGTGCAGAGCGTCAACCTCCCGAAACCTTCCGCAGAACTGTCTGGTCCGAACTCGTAGAAGCCGCAGAGCGCAACTATGAGCCCGGTGTATTCACAACCTTTGCAGGCTATGAATGGACGTCGATGCCGGGTGGCGGAAATCAACACAGGGTTGTGGTGTTTAAGGATGGCAAGGACAAAACTCTTCAGACCATTCCATTTTCGGCCGCCGATGGAAACAACCCGCTCGAACTGTGGAATTACCTTGCCAATTATGAGCAGATGACGGGAGGCGAAGCGATCGCGATTGCCCATAATGGCAATGTTTCCAACGGCAATATGTTTGGCAATCTCCAAGTTGATGGCGAACCATTCGATCTTGAATATGTAACACAAAGAGCGCGCTGGGAGCCGCTCTATGAAATGACTCAGGTTAAGGGCGACAGCGAAGCTCATCCGCTTCTTTCACCCACTGATGAATTTGCCGATTTCGAAACCTGGGATCAAACCAATATCTCGATGGTGGAACGGCCCGAAGACGAGGATGAACGCCGCGCCGTATTCGCCAATGAATATGCGCGCGAAGCTCTAAAACAAGGGTTGGAGCTGCAAGCTCGCTTTGGGATCAATCCCTATCGATTTGGCATGATTGGCAGCACCGATACCCACACCGGGCTTGCCACATCCGATGATGACAATTTTTGGGGCAAGTTCGTAGAATCCGAACCCAGCCCAGAGCGCATCGGCTCAAAAATGGGGGGAAGGCTTTGGGACAATTGGCGCCTCACTTCATCCGGATATGTCGGTGTTTGGGCAAAGGCGAACACCCGCGAGGAAATTTTTGCAGCCTTCAAACGCCGCGAAGTTTACGCCACAACTGGGCCGCGGATCAGCGTTCGGTTTTTTGCCGGATGGGATTTTGATGAAAGCGATATCGAAGCCGATCAATTGGCATCGGCAGGCTACGCCAAAGGTGTGCCCATGGGCGCGATCCTAGAAGGCAGCGGAAAGGCACCGAGTTTTCTTATCGCAGCACTGAAAGATCCCAATGGCGCACATCTAGACCGGGTCCAAGTGATCAAGGGTTGGCGCGGTGAAGATGGCGAACTTAACGAGGAAATCTACAACGTCGCGTTCGCCGGAGATCGATCCGTTGACCCGGCCACCGGCACATTGCCGGCCATCGGATCAACCGTGAATTTTGCTGATGCTACATACACCAATGACATAGGGGAGGCTCAGCTCGCCGTGCGTTGGACCGATCCAGATTTCGACGCAGAGCAAGCGGCGTTCTATTACGTCAGGGCGTTGGAGATTCCCACTCCGCGCTGGACACTCTACGATGCGGTCCGTTACGGGGTTCAGCCACAACCGGAAATCCCGCTAACCACACAAGAGCGCGCCTATAGCTCGCCGATCTGGTATAATCCGTAAACCGGTCTTGTGAGAGGCAGGCGATGCGCAGGCCCAAAAACTTCTTGAGGACGAACGATTGAGTAGCGGCACCGCAAAAGCCAAAACGATTAATCGACCGCAGCGCCGCAAAAGAGGGAGGCCTGCGGGAAGGACCGCTGCAGATACGCGAGCCTTGCTGATTGCTGCGGCGGAAGAACAATTCGACACCCATTCCTACGCAGAAGTCAGCATGGAGAGCATCGGCAAGTCCGCGGGTTTGTCAGGCCCGGCAATCTACAATCACTTTGCTTCAAAAGATGATTTGTTCCTCGAAACGATCAAAGGCAGGATCGTCAATTACAACCGCGCCATCACTATCGGTGTGAATGTTGAGGGCGACTGGAAAGACAAATACAACAACCTTTTGATCGAAGTCCGGCCATTTCAGGGGTCGCAATCTGGGTTTCAGTCAATAAGCGGCGCTGTGATGAACAGGTTGCGAGATAAGCCAGAAAAGTTCGCTGAACTGCGTGAGTTACGCGAGGAATCGTCCAAGGTTTTTCGGGGCTTGGTCAAAGAGGCTGTTGATTGCGGCGACTTGTCAGATGATGTCGACATTAGCATTGCCGGCGACCTACTAATGGCTATCACCGTCGGGGCGATTAACACGGTGTCATTCTATCATTCCGATCCTCGGGACATGCCAACCATCGTTGATGCGCTGAAAGCCCTGTTGGGGACGAGGGCCTGATATTGTCGGGTAGATGCCGCTATTGGAAATTGACACTGAGAAATACCTTTGATGTCGGGCATTCTTGCAACGACCGATTTTGGGTCGATAGCCGCCATCCCATTCACCACAAAACCCAGCGCTAAATCTCGACCTGACTGCCCAGTTCAACAACCCTGTTCGTAGGCAGCTTAAAGAAGTCCATCGCGCTGGCTGAATTCATCAGCATCCATGCGAAAATCTTCTCTCGCCAAATCGGCATCGCAGGGTTCTTGGATGGCAGCAGCGTTTGGCGCGAAAGGAAGAAGCTGGTGTGCATCATATCGAATTCGCCACCGCACCGTTCCATATCTTTCAGGCCGATCGGTACGTCGGTTTCTTCCATAAAGCCGTAATGCAAAACCGCCCGGTAGAAACCATCGCCCATGTCTTTGAACTCACATCGTTTGGACGGGTCCACATAGGGCACGTCGGCGATGTCCACGGTTAGGATCACAACACGTTCGTGCAGCACTTTATTGTGTTTGATGTTGTGCAAAAGGGCCGATGGAACGCCGGAAGACGCACTGGCCATAAAGATCGCGGTCCCCGGCACGCGCAGGGCAGAATTCTTGGCCGACTTTGCAAAAATCTCCATCGGTAAAGCATGCTCGCTCATTCGTTCGCGCATCAGCTTGCGCCCGCGCGCCCATGTGGTGAGCAGTAGGAAAGCCACAAAGCCAACCGCCAATGGGAACCAGCCGCCTTCGGGCACTTTGGTAAGGTTCGCCGCGAAATAGGCGCCATCAACAATGAGGAAGAGGATGACGACAGGTGCGGCGTACCACCATTTCCATTTCCAAACGCCGACAAGCAACACCGCCATCAACAGCGTATCAATCGTAACCGCACCGGTCACAGCGATGCCGTATGCATTGGCGAGGTTAGAAGAGTTTTGGAACGTCAGGACCAAGATAATGACAGCCACCATCAACGCCCAATTGACCGCAGGGATGTAAATCTGCCCCCCTTCGGTTTCGGACGTGTGGCGGATTTTCAGGCGAGGAATATAGCCCATTTGGATCGCCTGACTGGTGATCGAGAACGCGCCTGAGATCACAGCTTGGCTGGCAATGAATGTGGCCAACGTTGCAAGGAATACGAGCGGCAACCGCCATTCTTCGCTTGCCAGGAAAAAGAACGGGTTTTGGATGGCTACGGCCGCTTGATCGGCGGGCAATCCAATGACCATCGCCCCTTGGCCAAAATAGTTCAACAACAGGCATGGCATGACAAAACCAAACCAGCTCAATCGCATCGGGCCCCGGCCAAAATGGCCCATATCTGAATACAGCGCTTCTGAACCGGTGACCGCCAAGACCACACTGCCTAGGGCGAGAAAGGCGAACCATCCATCAAGGATAAAGAAATTGACCGCATGATAGGGGTTCAAAGCCCACAAAATCTCCGGCGTGCCGATAATCTGCCAAAGGCCCAACGCTGCGATGACCGTGAAATAGACGATCATCACCGGGGCAAACAATGCGCCAACTTTTGCGGTGCCGCGTTTTTGCAGCACGAACAGGAACACCAACAACGCCAATGCAATCGGGATCACGTATCGTTGAAGGCCGGGATCGACCACGGTGAGCCCCTCGACCGCCGATAGGACCGATATGGCGGGCGTAATCATGCTGTCGCCGTAAAACAGCGACGTCGCAAACACGCCCAGCAACACCGCGATCCAGCCGTATTTGGATTTTGACAGACTGCGAGAAATCAACGCGACCAAGGCAAGCGAACCGCCCTGCCCCTTATTATCGGCGCGCATCAGGATCGTGACATACTGGATCGCAACAACCAAAGTCATGGACCAGAAAATCAAACTGATCACACCCAGAACATGGGCGGTATCCAATTGAACGGTGGAACGGCCTACAAACGTTTCGCGGAATGCGTAAAGCGGGCTTGTCCCGATATCGCCAAACACGATGCCAATCGCACCCACCGCCAACGCGCTCTTAGACGCACTGTGCCCCTTGCCACTTGTTGGTGGTTGATGGGCTGGGGCCGGAATTGGCGCTGATGTTTCGCTCATAGTGTGCGATTATCCCGAGTGGCTGGGTCTAGCACCCGTCCAAGGTCGCGGCACCTAGCACCGGGGCTTTGCCCCTGCAACAATGCCGTGGGTCCCGTTTCCTTGATGGCCTATTGCAACATTGGTGCGTTTGCGATCATCTCGTCCAAACGAGCGACCCGCGCTTCGATTTCTTCGCGCCACGGCGCATCTTCGGGTGATCGTTCGAGCAAGCCTGCCCATGTCTCCCGCGCGGCCCGCACCTGACCCGACTGCAGGAATGAAAAACCAAGGAACAGATCAGCGCCCGGATTGGTCGGATTGATGCTGCGGGCTTTCCCATACGCGTAATACGCCGCCGGCGTGACATTGCCATCGGCATGCCCAGTCAGTGCCATACCCAACGCCAACCACCCTTCGAGATGGTCCGGATTGTCGTTCAAGCCCTTGCGCAGCGCCCCTGCTGCGTCGTCAAAGCGCCCGCGTCGGGCAAAGCCATCCGACACCATCAGGTAATCGGGCCTTGGCGCGATCTCTTCAAACAATTGACGGCGCGCCACTACCATTTCTTCGCCCGATTGCTGGTCGGTTGAAAGGTCTGGTTCTTTCGGGCTGCTGGCTTGGCCCGGTGACCCCTGCCAGGCATAGCCGACAAGTCCGAACAACAGCACCGCCCCAAAAACGGCAAACCCCTCTTTCGGTAGACGCAGCATAAATGCCGCCAACGCAAAGCTCACCAAGGTAAGCGACAAGACTGCCAACCAACCGCTCATCAGGCTGTCTCCTCAGTATCAGAGCCCCGTTTGCCCAAACGCCGCAACAAGATCAGGCCAACCAAAGCAAGCAATACAAGCGGAATAGCAAACAGCGGCCATGTCGTTGAACTGACCTCAGGTTCGTAACTGACGTAGTCGCCATAGCGTTGAACCAACCACGCGCGAATTTGATCAGGGCTTTCACCTGCCAAAATGCGCGAGCGGACCTGATGACGCATATCCCCTGCCATGGGCGCATCGCTGTCGTTGATACTTTGCGATTGGCATTTGAGGCAACGCAGCGTTTCCATCAACTCGGTCGCTTGCGCTTCCAAAACGGGGTCGTCTAGCTGAACATAGGCGTAAGGCGCTGGTGGCATCGCTTGTTGAGCGGAGGCCGATTGCGAAAGGATAGGCGCCGCAAACAATGCCATGATCGCGATAAGAAGCCGCATCATCGCACGTCCTCCAATATCTCAAGCAATTCCGGCACGTTGTTCGCCCGGATATCGCCAATATGCTGATATCGAATGTTACCCTCTGCATCGATGACGTAGGTTTCCGGCACGCCGGACGCTCCGATTTCCAACATAAGCTCGGAGATATCATCTGCTCCGATCCGGGTGTAGGGATTGCCATAACGGTTCAAGAAATCGGCAACCGCCTCTGGCCTGTCGCGCACAGCAATGCCGATAATTTCGACGCCTTCTGCCTTCAACCGTTCCAGATGCGGGGCCTCTGCGATGCAAGGCAGGCACCAGCTTGCCCAGATATTGAGCAAGCGCGGTTTTCCGCCGACAAAGTCCGATCGCGACGCACCGGGCATTCCATCCAAGGCCGGAGCCAAAGTAAATTCCGGCAATGGTTGTTCGATCATCTGCGACGGGATCGTCTGCATTTTGTCCTGCGTCAGTTGATAACCGGCAAGACCAGCGAAAAACAAAAACAGGGCGAGCGGAATGACATAGATTAGGCGCATTATTCTGCAGGCTCCGGCATGGGGCCAGCCTTTGGATCGTCAATCGTCCCGTCGATTGCATCTCCCTCCACCAGCGCATCAAAATCTTCGCGGCGTTGATTGCCCATTTCCACCGCTTTGCGGCGCTTCAAGTCGACGCCCACACGGCCGGCAATGGACAAAATTCCGCCAAACGCCACCAACAATCCTCCATACCAAATGAAGGTCACAAACGGTTTCCACCAAACGCGCAATTGCCATCGGGTGTTGCCATTGGCATCGACGCCGGCCTGATCGCCGACAACCACATACAGTTGACCATCCCAACGGGTGATCAGCGCGCTTTCGCTGGTGGGTTGCGGCGGAGACCAGAAATTGCGCGATTGCGGCGCCAAAACGGTGGGTTCTTCATCGCCTCGCGCGGCCAAAACGCGGGCTTCGATGGCGGTCCAATTCGGCCCTGCGACCGGATCGACGCTGTCCAATTCAATCGTCCATCCCGCGACCTCTTCGACATCGCCCGGCGCAACTGCCGCCAATTTTTCCGAAGTAAACGCACTCTCGCTGGCCATCCCGAACAAAGCGACGGCGACGCCAAAGTGGGCGCAAACCATGCCCCATGTCGCGACCGGCACCAATCGAAGCTTTCTGCCACGCAATGGCAAGATCGCTGCGATCGCCAAGCCTACGGATAGCGCAAGTCCCAAAACCGAAAGAACGCTGTAGTCGCCCAAAACCGCTACCAGCCCGACGATCGCAATGACCACCGCCGCGACCAACGCCAATTCGAATTGAATACGCGCCGGTTTGTCATTTTTCCAACGCAGCAACGGACCGATCGCCATCACAACCAACATCGGAATCGCAAAGATCGCTCCGGCTGGATTAAAGTATGGCGGGCCCACGCTGACGCGGACATCGAACGCTTCGGTCAAGAGCGGATAGAGCGTGCCCAGAAGCACGATGGCAAGGATAGCCGACAGCATCACGTTGTTGAACACCAATGCGCCTTCTCGGCTGGTTGCGGTGAAACGCTTTCCTTCGGAAATACTACCTGCGCGCATCGCAAAAATTACCAAAGCACCGCCGATATAAAGACCCAATAGGGCAAGGATAAAGCTGCCCCGCTCTGGATCCACCGCAAATGCATGCACACTGGTCAGGACGCCCGACCGAACAAGGAAAGTTCCCAGCATGCTCATCGAAAAGGCGAGCACGCCCAGCATAATCGTCCACGTGCGCAACGCATCGCGCGCGGCCAATACGCTAACCGAATGGAGCAACGCCGTCGCGGCCAACCATGGCATAAGGGACGCGTTTTCAACCGGGTCCCAAAACCACCAGCCGCCCCAGCCAAGCTCATAATAAGCCCAATAAGAACCAGCCGTGATGCCAAAGGTCAAAAACACCCATGCGCCCAAAACCCATGGTCGCAGAACCTTGGCGAAATTGGGCGTCACTTGCCGCGTCATCAACGCGCCCATCGCCAAACTAAACGCAACCGATAGGCCAACGTAACCGATATAAAGCGTCGGCGGGTGGATCGCGAGGCCGATATCCTGAAGCAAGGGGTTCAACCCTCCCCCTTCGATCGCGGGCACAGGAAGGCGTTCAAACGGGTTCGAGCTTAACAACAAAAAGGCATAGAACCCGAGAGCCACAAAGCCTTGAACCGCAAGGGTCGCGCTCATCGTTTTTTCGGGCAAACGCCGTTCTAACCCGGCCAACAGGCCTCCAGAAAGCGCCAACACGCCTACCCAAAGGAGCATGGAGCCTTCGTGATTGCCCCAAGTTCCGGTCAATTTGTAGATAAGCGGCTTGGCCGAATGCGAATTGGTCGCGACCAATTTGATCGAAAGGTCCGTGATCGCAAACGCGTACAACAACAAGAAAAAGGCGAGCACCGCCAAAAACGCCTGAACCACGGCGGCGGGTCGCGCATACATCGCAAATTGCGCGCTGCCGCCGGTATCGCGCAGGCCCATCGCCCCCGATATCATCTGCAAAACCGCAAGCGCGGTTGAAAGCCAAAGGGCCGCTAATCCGAGTTCAGCAATCATGGTGGTGGTTCGCCTTAATCCAGACCTGCGACGGTTTCGGCATATTCATCCGAACCCTCGTGCCCCTCTAATCCCTCAAGTTCGCGAGGGACGTAGTTCTCATCGTGTTTGGCCAACAGATTGGTCGCTTGAAACACGCCATCGGCGCCTAGGCTGCCTTCGGCAACGACGCCGGAACCCTCGACAAACAAATCAGGCAGAATACCGCTGTAACGGACCGGCACTGTGCTGTCTTCGTTGCCCGTCACGATGAAGCTAACGGTGATGCCATCGGGCTGCGTTGCGATGGAGCCGGGTTGGACCATTCCACCAAGACGCACAGCCTGACCGACCGCAGGCGGTTCTGCAGCCATTTCTTCGGGAAGGTAAAAGTAATTCGCTTGAGAACGCAGTGCCCACGCCGCAATCAATCCCGCCGCGACAATCGCAACCAGCGCAAGGATCACAAGCGTCATTCTTTGGTGTTTGGCTTTCATCGACGCATAACCTTAATTGTCATTTCGCACGGCGCTTTGTTTCGTCACGCCGCTTTTCCGCGCGACGCATGGATCGATAGCTCCACAAGATCAGCAGAGCGAGCGCAAACAGACCAACGGCATAACAACCGATCACAAACGGCCAAGGATCCAACGCCTCGCGCATCACGCAGTCTCCATCGCGGTATCGCTACGGGTGGCCGGGGCATCATCATCCAAAGCGCGCCGGCGCAATCGAGCTTCGACCTGTGTCTCCGCAATCAATGCGCGCATCCGCATCAAGACAATCGCCCCAAACAGCAATGAAAAGCCCAACACAGACGCCAAAAGCGGCCACAAGAACACCGCATCAATCGAGCTTTTTCCTGCGGTCAAACTGGGGGGTTGGTGAAGCGAATTCCACCACACGACGCTGCGATTGATGATGGGGACATTGATGGCCCCAACGAGGCCGAAAATCGCGGCAATTTTGTAAGACCCGCCTTCGCGCGCGGTCGCCTCAGACAGAGCAATATAACCACCATAAAGGAACAAAAGCACGAGCATGCTGGTCAATCGTCCGTCCCATTCCCACCATGTGCCCCATGTCGGACGCCCCCAGATAGAGCCGGTCGCAAGGCAAATCGCGCAGAAGACCATGCCGGGCACAGCAATCGCGCGCGCCGCAATGCCGGCCAGCGGGTGTTTCCAGATTAGCAATGCCCCGCTTGAAATCGCGATACCGGTCCAACCGCCCATACCCAACCACGCAGCGGGTACATGGATAAACAGGATGCGGACCGTTTCGCCCATCAAACGATCAGGCGGCACCATCCACATGCCCCACGCCAACGCGCCCAGCGATAGGATCAAACCGCTCCAAAACAGAAGCGGCATCAACCATCGGGCCAGCGACAAAAATCGTTTCGGATTGGCGTAAATATGCACGTTTGAATCCCCTGCCCCGTCATACTGTTTCGTGCGAGGTGAGCAAGGGCGCAAAAGTCGCAAGGCACGCTTTGATCCTATGCAACATCGCGCTTTGCAGAATGACAAATGCGCCGCTCCGCGAGTTTGGAGGCGCTTATCAATCCATCACAGTCGCAGACGCACAAGATTTTCCGCGTTTCGCTCGCCAATAAAGCGAGCCAACCGGCATCGGCGAATCAACCGCGACCGATCAATTCTTGGGCCATGGTGTCGGCAACAACATCAGGCGATGCACCACCGGCCTCGCTGGTTTGCCAAATCGTCGCGAGCCTATCGGGGATCTGTTCGATCAGTCCGTTAACATCGTCGATCGTCGCGACATTCCCATCGCGCCGCGCCAGATACTCGGTCGCAACCGAGATAATGCCGCCTGCGTTGATGACATAATCGGGCGCATACAAAATTCCGCGGTCAAACAAGACCTGACCATGATGGGTCCGCGCAAGTTGATTATTCGCCCCGCCCGCAACGATTTGCGTGTTCAACGCCGCGATGCTTTCATCATCCAGAATGGCACCCAAGGCATTGGGGCTAAGCACGTCGCAATGGGTTGTCAGAATGTCGTCGGGCGCGACAATTGCTGCGCCCAATTCGTCGGCCAATGCCGCCACACCATCCGCGTGAATATCGGCGAGCGTCAATCGCGCACCGTCTTCAGCCAACAACCGCGCCACGCCGCCGCCGACACTGCCGGTGCCCTGAACAGCGACATGAACCCCGGCCATGCTGTCGGTGCGCAATTTGTGCTGAACCGCCGCCTTTATACCCAAATAGATGCCATAGGATGTGAAAGGCCCCGGATCACCGCCAGCCGCATTTCCGCCCGATACAGGTAGACCGGACACATGCGATGTGCGTTGTGACACGGCGACCATGTCCGCTTCGCTGATGCCGACATCCTCGGCCGTGACATAGCGGCCGTTCAACCCTTCGACGGCGTCGCCAAAAGCGGACAACAATTCGGGAGTTTTTGTGCGCGATTCATCCGCTAGAATGACAGCTTTCCCGCCACCCATCGGCAGACCGGCCATCGCGTTCTTGTAGCTCATCCCACGCGATAGACGCAGCGCGTCGCGCAGGCCGTCTTTAGGATCGGGATAATGCCAGAACCGTGTTCCACCTGCGCCGGGACCTAGATGCGTTGAATGGACGGCAATAATCGCCATCAGGCCCGATTTTCGGTCCCTGACAACATGCACCATCTCATGATCGTCAAAATCTGGTTCGGTCCAAAACGCGGTCATCGGCTTACCTCACATAATCGCGCAGGACCCGGGCAAAACACCCGTTTGGCGGATTTGGAGGGAAATGGGGCGGCCGACGGGACTTGAACCCGCAACCTCCGGCATCACAAGCCGGCATTCTAACCAATTGAACTACGGTCGCCATATTTTCCGTCCCAGCACAACCGCATCACTAAGTGAACGATCAGTGCCAAGCCCACGCAAGAGCGGCGGTTTACGCAGCTCCCATCATTGGTCAAGGCCGCTGTGGACGGGGGCGAGCCTGTTGCACAAAGTATCGGCTAAGGAAAGCAAAAAACACTGCATCGCCATTTGCCGCGCAAGATTGTTTCGCCTCCTTGCACCCTCTTGCCTGTTGGTTGGCGGAGCGTAAGTTTAATCGCATGACTGGTGAACGTGATTCTGTGGTGGAAAGGCTGGGCGGGCTTCAAGGCGTACAGCGCGTCCCCCACCCCAAGATTGAGCTTTTTCAGGCACGCGATTTCATCGCACCTGATCTGTGCAACGCTTTGATCGAATTAATCGACAAGGACCGCCGTCCATCAACCATCGCCGATCCGAACGGCGACAATTATTTCCGTACAAGCGAAACGTGCGATCTGAATTCCGAAGATGCGGCCGTCATCGAATTGAATGGCATTCTGGCACAGGCGAACGGCATCGATCCAACGTTCGGTGAACCTTGTCAGGGCCAGCGATACGATGTCGGGCAAGAATTCAAAGCGCACACCGATTACTTCACGCCGGGCGGCGCCGACTATGAAAAATTCTGCAGCGTTTCTGGCCAGCGCACCTGGACGTTCATGGTGTATCTGAACCCGGTTGAAGCGGGAGGGGCCACCCGTTTCAAAACGATCGGAAAGACGTTCCAGCCAGAAACCGGCAAAATGTTGTGCTGGAACAATGCACGCGCGGATGGCTCACCCAATCCGAACACCCTGCATCATGGGATGAAGGTGCGCAAAGGGGCGAAGTACATCATCACCAAATGGTATCGGGAGAAACCGTGGGGCTGGTGATTGATCGCTTTTGAAAGTTTGCATTCGTCGCGTCGCGTGCAGACGATACAGCTCCAACAAAAAGGGCGGCCCAAACGGACCGCCCTCTTGGTGCAAACGGCCATTGAAGGCCTGTTGCAAAGCTCTGAGCGCTTATTTCTTGAGGCTGAGCCCGCCGAAACGCTTGTTGAACGCAGCAACACGGCCGCCTTCTTGAAGCTGTTGACGACCGCCAGTCCAAGCCGGGTGGCTTGTAGGGTCAATATCGAGAGCGAGCGTGTCGCCTTCTTTGCCCCAAGTTGAGCGCGTTTGAAATTCGGTACCATCGGTCATTTTGACCGTGATGGTGTGATATTCTGGGTGGCCTTCGGCTTTCATCGTCAATTCCTTATCAGCGTTCACCGGTTCCGACCGGCGGTGCTATGTAATGAGAAGCGGCGCGCCTAAGCTGAATTGGTCAAAATGGCAAGCGTTTTGACCGTTGCGTGCGCAGCTAATTGATAGACATGATCTTTGGGCTCTGACGAAGCGTCAGAAATTCCAACATCACTTTGGTGGGTCGGCAATCATCGCTGTGAATTCGGCCTCACATGACGCCTTGCCCTCAACGCTCGCTTTGCCTTTGAATTTGTAGACGCGGCTGCGCTTTTGCAGAAATTCGACTTCCAGATCGAGCAAACAACCCGGCGTAACAGGGGCGCGGAACTTTGCAGCTTCGATGCCCATGAAAATCACGAGTTTACCCGATCCTGCAAGCTCAAGCGTCTCAATACCCAAGATCGCCGCTGCTTGCGCCAACGCTTCGATCTGGAGAACGCCGGGCATGATAGGAGCGCCAGGGAAATGCCCCTGAAAAAACTCCTCATTCATGCTGACGGCTTTCACCGCGTGAATGCGTTCGCCAAGATGGATCTCTTTGACCCGATCGACCAGCAAAAGCGGATAGCGATGCGGCAAGGCCTTGAGCACTTTGTGGATGTCGTAATCCACTATTGGCGCTTTCGTTTCTTCCGAAGATGTATCGGTGTCGCTCATGCCATGTGCCCCTGCCTTGCCCCTAATCGCTTACGGTCAAAATTAACGACCGGTTGGCGCTTGCGCTGCCGGTTGACCGGCTTGTGCTGCTTGCTGTTGTTGGAGAAGCTGCGCTTGAACCAAGGTTTGTTGAATGTCTTGGAAGATTTGCGCCGCGTTGCGCGATGGACGCCAATCCGCCGGTGGCACGATCCCAACCGATGGAACTTTCGTGTTCAATGACGTCGAAATCTGGCTGGTGATGTCCGCACCTTCGGCCGCAAATTGCAACGTATCGGGTTGGAAAACGATCACGATCTGTTGCGCCGTTGTGACTTCGGTCAAAGCCGCAGGATATTGCGCCAGAATCTGCTCAACCGCGTAAACGCGCGCCGCATTCACTTGGTTGGTGAGAGCCGCGACTTCTTGCTCAAGCGTTTGAATTTGCGCAAAGTTCGGTGCCGCTTGCACAGCAGGCAGTTCGCCTTCGTCAAGTTGACCGTTGCCATTCACGTCGAACGGTTGAAGCAACGTGGTCAGTTCCTGTTGTTTTGTCTGACGCTGTTCAATCTGTGCGGCATATGTAGTGCCAATTTGATTGTAAGCGGTTTGCAGCGCGCTCGAACCGATGATTGCACGGCTGATATCAGCGGTCGCGAAACGGCCATCAACCTGAGCGGCGGCAGGAGCAGCAGCAGCCAAAGCGCAAAGCGCAAGGCCAGCCGGGGCGAGCATTTTGGTCAGTTTCATTAGAATTGTGTTCCTACGTTAAACGTGAATGTTTTGTCGTCGTCGCCTTCGATCTTGCGGATCGTTTGCGCGAAATCGATGCGGAACGGGCCAAATGGCGAGTTCCAGTTAACGCCGATACCGGCGGTGATACGCGGGCTAGGCGAATCGCCGAGGAAAACCTCGCGAATGGCGCTACCCTGACGGATCAAGCGGGTGTTCGACGTAACGCCGTCATCCGCCAATGGGTTAAGTGTAAGCTCCCCTGTATCGACGCTGATGAACAGTGGATTACCATCGCCATCAATCTGAGAGATACCGGTTGGGTTGTCTTGGAGAAGCGGTTGATCCACGCCCCAAAGGGAGCCGACATCCAAGAAGATCGAAGGCCGCAAGCCAAGCTCACGTGCGCCTGTTCCCAGAGGAATTTCAATTTCGGCACGGCCCAAATAGTAATTGCGGCCACCGATGGAATCGTCGCGGATCGAATCGCGATCCGTAACCAATGTCGGATTGCCATCCTCATCAAGAATGTTGTTGTTCGTTCCGTCGAGAATGTACCGCTGCGTCAGGATGCGCGGGCCAACGCCGCGAATGCCAAAGCCACGGAACTGCGGTTCGCCCAAGAAGAACCGATCGGTCAACAGAATGTCATCGGTTGCCGCTCCGCCGCGGTTTTGGAGAGGGATAATCGATCCCCCTTCCAGCGAGAGCGAGAAGATGAAGCCGGTGTTCGCAATGTTCCAGAATTGCTGGGCCCGACCACGGAAACGCAAATAGCGCACATCGCCGCCCAATCCGGCAAATTCCGTGCTGAGCGATATTGTGCGACCGCGCGTTGGACGAACGCGAGAATTCAACGAATTGTAATTCAGGCTGAGCCCCACAATTGAGCTCAAGCGATTGCCCACCGCATCACACAAGAAACGACCAGCCAATAGCGGATCGCATTCGGTCACGCCGTCGCCGTCCAAATCAGAGAAGAACAAGTTCTCTGCAAGGCTCACTTCGTCATAGTTCAGCGTGTAGCTGCCCACGAGCGACATGAATTCAGTCAACGGAACACCAACGCGGAAGGTGCCGCCTGTCGTTGATTGTTCAAACGTCGTGTTGCGATCGTTGTTGGTGAAGTTGAAGCTGTTGAAATCGCGCCGATAGATATCGGCACCGGCCGAAATGTTCCGATCAAACAGATACGGCTCGGTAAAGCTGACTTGAGCCGATTGTTGGAACTGCGAATAGTTCAGGCTCAAACCGATAGTTTGACCGCGTCCGCGGAAGTTGCGTTGGCGGATCGAACCGGCAAGGATGAATTGTTCGATCGAAGAGAAACCGGCGGAGAATTGCAATTCACCGGTTGGCTGTTCTTCGATGTTTGCGTTGAGGACAATCCGATCGGGTGCGCTGCCTTCGACCTGACTGACTTCGAAATTCTCTTGGAAATAGCCAAGCGAATTGATCCGCGCGGTCGTCCGCTGAACACCCAAAGAGTTGAAAGCGTCACCTTCGGAAAGGCGGAATTCGCGGCGAACCACTTTATCCTGAGTGAGCGTGTTGCCGTTGATGTTGACCTGTTCAACATAAACGCGCGGCGCCTGTCTAAGGATGAACGTGATGTCCATCGTCAGATCGTCAGGGTTACGACTAAAGCGCGGTTGAACGTCGGCAAATGCATAACCGAACCGGCCAGCAAGCTCGGTCAGCTGCTCAACCGTGTCCTCGACCGTTGCGGCGTTGTAAAAATCACCGCTTTGCATGACCAAGCCAGCCGCAAGACTGTCGCTGTCAAAGTCGCGCAATTGGCTTTCCACCTCAACGTCACCAAAGGCGTATCGTTCACCTTCTTCGACAACGTAGGTGATGATGAAATCACGTTGATCCGGCGTCAATTCCGCAACGGCGGACACAACCCGGAAATCCGCATACCCTTCTGTCAGGTAAAATTGGCGCAGTTTCTGTTGGTCAAACGCAAGCCGATCGGGATCGTAGCTGGTGTTGGAACTAAAGAAGCGGAAGAACCGCGACTGCTTCGTAACCATCTCTCCGCGCAGATCGTTATCGGAGAAAATCTCGTTACCGATAATGTTAATCTGACGGACTTTGGATTTTGGACCCTCGACGATTTCGAACACGATATCGACGCGGTTCTGTGGAAGTTGAACCATTTTCGGCTCAACCGTCGCAGCAAAGCGGCCTTGACGCTTATAAAGTTCGATAATCCGTGCAACATCGGCGCGCACTTTAGACCGCGTGAAAATCTGACGCGGTGACAAGCGGATCTCTGGCAAAATCTTATCGGCATCGAGGCGGTCATTGCCTTCGAGCACGATGCGGTTGATCACCGGGTTTTCCGTCACGTTGATGACGACATTGCCGGCTTCATTGCGGATCGAGAAGTTTGAGAACAATTCCGTCGCGCCAAGGTCCTTCAAGGCCTCATCGGCGGCGGCTGACGTGTATTCCTGTCCGACACGGAGACGGATGTAGGAAAGGATAGTCGTCGGTTCCAAACGTTCGGCACCGATGATGCTGATCGTGCGGATGGTGTTGCTAACCGGCGCGGGCGCAGGTTGCGCCGCGGGTGCGGCAGTCGGCGCTGGCGCCGTGCCATCATTTTGTACGCCATCGTCCTGCGCCAACGCGACCTGAGGTAGGCCGGCCAAAACCGTGCCGCAGCTCAACGCGATCGCCAGACGGCTGATAGCACTTTTGGAACTCACAGACTGAGAGCCTGTATCGTTGCTTCGCATCATGGAGATAATGTTCCCGTCCAACCCGTATTCAAAGCGCCTCGCCCCTCGGCGCGTTCAGCACGGCAATTTAGCCCCGCCATTCCTAATTCACTTCCCGCCAATGCCCGATGCGCGGTGCGCAATCAAGCAAACATACCCTTCTATCGCCCGACAATCCCGATTGTCCGGCCACTTTCCCCGATTTACTGCGGTGTTGGCGTCAACCAAACGGCAGAAGGGACGTCACATCATTCCAGGTGACCACCACCATGAAGATCAGCACAAAGGCAACGCCGGTGCGATATGCCCATTCCGTCGCCATCGGCCCCACCGGTTTACGGCGGATCGCTTCGGCGGCGTAAAAGGCAAGATGCCCGCCATCGAGTGCAGGGATTGGCAAGAAATTGATGAATGCCAAATTAAGCGAGATCAGCGCGGCGAAACTCACAAAGGAAACAAGGCCTAAGCTGAGCTGTTCACCGGAGTATTTCGCGATCTTAATCGGGCCGCCCAATTCTTTGATTGAACGGTCGCCGGTTAGGATCTGTTTTATCCCCGTCACCATCATGCCGGTAATCTCCCAGCATTTGGCTGTCGCCAATGGGATCGATTCGAGCACGCCGACATCTTCAAAGACATATGCACGCCCCGGCCCCACGCCGATTTTCCCTACCGCGCTTTGATTGCCGAAACCGTCAATTTCATCAACACGGGCCGTGGTGAGCGGAATATCAATTTCGGCCCCATCGCGCAGAACGGTAAAAACCATCTGTGTGCCCGGATTGATCAAGACGACGTTGCGGACATCATCAAAAACATCGATTTCATCACCGTCGATAGCAACAATTGTGTCGCCCAACTGCATCCCAGCATCGCGAGCAGGAGACACACCGTCATATTCGCCAAATTCCCCAACCATGCGCGAATCTTCATCGCCTGCCACAACCGGATTGCCGATAATCGCATAAAAGGCGGCGAAAATTCCGATCGCCACAATCAAGTTCGTGACCGGTCCGGCCGCTACGATAAGAGCACGCCGCCAAAGAGTAGCGCTTTGAAAACTGCCATCATGGCGCGCAGGTTCAATTGGCGCATTAGCATTTGGAATGCTCGCAGGGTTCATATCGCCCTTAAATTGAACATATCCGCCCAAAGGCAACCACGACAATTTCCAACGGGTGCCGTGCTTATCAGTGCGCCCAATTAGCTCATTGCCGAATCCGACCGAGAACGTCTCTGCCTTCACTCCAAGCCACCGGCCCACGAGATAGTGCCCCAATTCGTGCACAGTGACCAAGGGGCCAAGCACCAATAGGAACCCGGCAAAATACATCCAGAAAGGGGGCGATTCAAACAAGGGTGCTACTCTCCAGAGCGTCGCGGGCGCGTTGGCGCGCCTCGCCATCAATCGCCAGCACCTCTTCCGAAGTGCCCGGCGCAGCGGCGCTATAGCGCGCCAATGTCTCTTCTACCACTGCGGTAATGCGGGTGAACCCAATCTGACCGGCGAGAAACGCTTCGACCGCGATTTCATTTGCCGCGTTCAAAACAGCAGGCGCCGCCCCGCCCGCCTCAATTGCTTCTCGGCAAATGCGGGTCGCCGGAAACAGTTCTTCGTTCGGCGCTTCAAATGTCAACGAACCAATCGCCGCCAGATCGAGCGGCGTAAGCGGTGTCTTCATCCGATCAGGGTAGGCCAAACAGGACGCGATCGGCACACGCATGTCCGACGGGCCAAGTTGAGCCAAAACCGATCGGTCGCGATATTCGACCATGGAATGAACGATGCTTTGCGGGTGAACGATAATCTCAATGTTATCGAGGCCCACCGGGAACAAGTGATGCGCCTCGATAAATTCGAGGCCTTTGTTCATCATGGTTGCGGAATCGATGGTGATTTTCGCGCCCATTTCCCAATTGGGATGTTTCAATGCCTGTTCGCGGGTGACCGATTGCAGCTGCTCACCGGTTAAAGTCCGAAACGGCCCACCGCTCGCAGTGAGAATGATCCGGCGCACGCGACCAATATCGTTGCCGGCAAGGCATTGGAAAATCGCATTGTGTTCGGAATCGGTAGGCAGCAATATGGCCCCCGCCCGATCGACCGCCTTCTTTAGAATGTCGCCAGCAGAGACCAGCGCCTCTTTATTCGCCAATGCAATAGTGCCACCGCGCTCCACCGCCGCCATCGTCGGCGCAAGGCCAGCGCAACCCACAATCGCCGCAACTGTCATATCCACCGATTGCGCCGCCGCATCGCACAAAGCCTGCGCCCCGCCTGCTGCCTCGACACCGCTGCCGGCCAAGGCTTCACGCAATTCTGGTAAACAGGTTTCATCGCCGACGACCGCAATCTTAGCGTCAAACTCCACCGCCAATTGGGCCAGTTCCGCCGCAGAACAATTCGCGGTCAGCGCCTCAACCTGCCAATCGTCGCGATTGTGACGGATAAGGTCCAGAGTCGAGGCACCAATTGATCCTGTCGCACCCAACAATGACAAGGATCGCGTCATATTAGGCGAGGCCAACAAACGCGGGCACAACCGCAATCATGAAGAGCACGAAGAAGACCGCCAAAAATCCATCCAACCGATCGAACACGCCGCCATGACCTGGGATCAGATTGCTAGAATCCTTCACATTGGCACGCCGTTTCATCCAGCTTTCAAAAAAGTCACCAGCTTGGGCAATGATGGCGATGACAATGCCCGTTATCAAAGCACCGCCGATACTGCTTAAACCGTATCCAGGCACAAATGCGCCAGGGCCAATGTCCATCATCTCTCCGGCAACGCACACGATGCCCGCTGCAACCGCGCCACCCGCAAGCCCCGCCCAAGTCTTGGACGGACTAACCGAAGGGGCAATGCGCGGCCCGCCGATCAAACGGCCGGAGAAATAGGCACCCACATCGACCGCAATGACCGGAATCAAAAACACCACGAGAACGGCAATCATGTCGTAATTCAACCGCACCTGAACCATCGCAAGGGCAGCCGCACCGACATACAGAGCGCCCATAAATTGCCATGCGACTTCGGAAACGGCCGAACCGCCGAATTTGCCGACGATCAAATTCCATTCCCACAAGACCAAGCCAGCGAGCAAAACGACGAATCCGATCCACAACCATCCACCGAAATACAGCGCGATGATCGATACACCCAACATCGCAACAGCCGAGATAAACCGGACGAGCAAATCATTCATTGCGCCCGACGGTACCGCCTCTGTTTCGCTCTTAACGTCCCCCATACCGGCGCTCCCTTTGTGCAAAATCATCGAGCGCGCGTTCTAAATGCTCGGGTTTAAAATCTGGCCAAAGCGTGTCTACAAACAACATCTCCGCATAGGCCGCTTGCCATAGAAGAAAGTTGGAAAGCCGGATTTCGCCGCTGGTGCGGATCAACAGGTCGAGCGGGGGAAGCCCCGCTGTGTCCAAATTATCGGCAATGCTTTGGGTCGTGATCGATCCCTGCTCTGCCGCTTTCATAGCGGCACGGGCGATTTCGTTTTGCCCACCATAATTCAACGCCACGGCCAATTTCCGCGTGCCATTGGCGGTCTGCTCCAAAGCGTCTTCGAGCATTTCGACAATGTCGGGGGCCAAGGAACGCCAATCTCCGATGATGTTCAATTGCACATCATTGGCGACAAAATCGGGCAAGTCAGATTTGATGAACTTTCGCATCAAATTCATCAGATCATCGACTTCGGTTTCGGATCGTTTCCAATTTTCAGAGCTGAAGGCGTAAAGAGTGAGGCAATCAAGCTCCATCGGCTCCAGACCGCGGACCAAGCGTCGTACCGCTTCGACGCCGCGTTGATGGCCGATGGCGCGCGGCAGGGCTCGCTTTTTCGCCCATCGTCCATTGCCGTCCATGATAATGGCCACATGGCGGGCACGGCTAGACGCGCGCTTTGGCGCATCGGTATTAGTGCCTGAGGAGCTGTCGCCGCCCATCTGCTCTACCCCTCCTATCCGTCACTTCCGTCGAAGCGACGATTCTTAGCCTTACTGGGTAAGGATTTCCTGTTCTTTCTTATCGGCCGCCACGTCAGCATCGGCGACGAATTTGTCGGTCAACTTTTGGACCTCGTCTTCCATCCGCTTGCGTTCATCCTCAGAGATTTCTTTCTTCTTCTCGTCGGCCTTTAGGCTTTCCATCGCGTCACGACGGACGTTGCGAATGGCGATCTTAGCTTTCTCTGCATACTGCCCAGCAAGCTTGGCCAATTCCTTACGCCGTTCCTCCGTCAAATCCGGCATAGGCAGACGCAGTGTCTGGCCATCCGTCATCGGATTCAAACCAAGGTTTGCGTGCGCAATTCCTTTTTCGACAGCGGTGATGTTGGACTTGTCCCACACCTGAACGCTCAACATACGGGGCTCTGGTGCGGATACTGTGGCCACTTGGGAAAGCGGCATCATTGCCCCATACACTTCGCACATCACGGGATCGAGCAGTGCGACGTTTGCGCGGCCTGTGCGCAAGCCACCCAGATCACCCTTGAGCGATTCCACCGCGCCGTTCATCCGGCGTTCGATATCTGCCTTTTCATATTGCGGCATGGATCAACTGTCCTTCTGTACTATTGTCTGTGTGCCTTCGCCCGAAAGGACGGTGGCAACATTGCCTTTTTCTCGAATTGAAAAGACCACTAACGGAATGTCGTTCTCGCGGCAAAGCGCAACAGCCGTGGCGTCCATAACTTTCAAATTGTCCGACAGCACTTGATCATAAGAGATCCGATCAAATCGCGTGGCATCGGGGTTGTGCTTGGGGTCGCTGTCGTAAACGCCGTCGACGCTGGTGCCTTTAAGCAATGCGTCGCAGTTCATTTCCGCCGCGCGCAACGCCGCGCCAGTGTCGGTGGTGAAAAACGGGTTACCCGTGCCCGCGGCAAAAATCACAATCCGCCCCTTCGCCAGATGGCGTTCAGCGCGACGGCGAATATACGGCTCACACACTGAAGACATTGGGATCGCCGATTGAACCCGCGTCTGCACACCCAATTGCTCCAAGGCGTTTTGCATCGCCAATGCGTTCATCACCGTGGCCAACATGCCCATGTAATCGCCGGTTGTCCGGTCGAGCCCTTTGGCCGCTGCCGAAATTCCGCGGAAAATATTGCCGCCGCCGATCACAAGGCAAACCTCGATCCCGCTATCCTTGGCTGCTTTCACCTCTTCGGCCAGCCGCGCAACATAGACCGGGTCGATCCCGTATTCCTGTTCGCCCATCAAAACCTCGCCCGAAAGTTTGAGCAGGACGCGCTTAATTTCAGGAAGTGCCATTTGGTGAGATTCTCCGGTGCAGAATTGCGGACTGTGCAGCCTCTATCGTTAGGGTGCGCGCCTGCCAAGGGGGCCGCAAAGCAATTGGAGAAGGAAAGTTTGGCACAACCGTTCTGTCATTTTACGGATTTTGACGCTTGCACGATCGAACCCAGATGGTCGAAACGGTTTTCCTATGAGAGCTTTCTTAAAAAACCGTCGGTTACGAACCCTTTTGGCAATCGTGGTGATTGTTGGAATCGCGGTGTTGGCGAAAGCGTGGCACGACACGATGCGCGACCCAGTGGTCCAACGGATAACAATCGAAAGCAGCGGCCTGCCCGATAACACTGATGCGGTCAGGATTGCCTTTCTCACGGATATCCATGTCGCCGGGCCGGACATGCCGCCATCGCGATTGAAACGGATCGTCGCTCAAGTGAACGCGATGGAGCCGGATCTTGTTGCCATCACCGGCGATTTGGTGAGCGAAAAGATGACAGCAACCACGATCTATTCACCCGAAGAGATCGTTGCACCCTTGGCGGAATTGCGCGCCTCATACGGGGTTGCGATTGTGCCGGGCAATCATGATCATTGGTTTGATTGGCCTGCTTTATCGGCGGAGTTGGCGAAGCATCCCAACATCTCTGTGATCGAAAATTCCGCCCTCCAAATGGGACCATTTGCCGTGGGCGGCGTCGATGACGATTTCACCGGTCGCGCCGATATCGCCGCGACCACCGCCGCAATGCAGAATTTGTCGGGCGTGCGCCTATGGCTATCACACAGCCCGGATATATTCCCGTCTGTCCCGGTGAACGCCGACCTTGTCTTGGCCGGCCACACCCATTGCGGCCAGATCGCCTATCCTTGGGGTGGATCGCCGATGACCATGTCCGATTTTGGCGACAAATTTGCGTGCGGAGTGAGCGAATTACACGGCAAGACACTGATCACGGGCGCTGGACTGGGCACAAGTTTGCTGCCCGTGCGATTGTTCACTCAGCCTGAGGTTTGGTTGATCGAAGTGCGCCCGGCGGGACAGTGACGGCCAAGAACCCGCACGGTTTCAACGCGGCCTGCGCCCAAATTTGAACGCATCAGGCTCGCATATCTTTGGATGAGCCGAGGCATATGTGCGAAGTGATGCTGGCAACTTGCGGCAAGACACCCAACACATCGGCATGGAATTTCTTATAACGAGCAAGGCTGTCGACCTCGACCCGCAAGAGGTATTCCACCGAACCCGTGATATTGTGGCACTCACGCACTTCTTCGGCTGCGCCAATCGCTTGTTCGAATTGTCGCGCGTCTTTCGCTAGATGCATCGATAGGCTCACGGTTACGAATATCGTGATTTCCCCGCCGAGACGGCTGCGATCCAAAATCGCCCGATACCCTTTGATGTAGCCCGATTGCTCAAGCTCCTGCACTCTTCGCAAACATGCGGACGCAGACAGACCGACCCGATCCGCCAAGCTAGCGTTGCTGATTCGGCCATCGAGCTCAAGCTCACGCAAAATTCTTCGATCTTTATCGTCCATTGCAGTAGAATATTCGAAAAATGATCACCCAACAAGGAACTTCACAAAGATATTCGCCGCATCTCGCCTTAAAATTGCTTCGAGAGATATTTTGAGAAGAGGGTGAGCAGCAATGACAAATCAAAATGGCGTCGAGACCGGGGTTAAACCTCTGGCGGAATATGGCATGTCTGCCGAACGCGGATTTCTTTGCGATTATGATGCCAGTCTAGTGGAGCTTCCCGGAGCATGGAACGATGCGGCGAAAGTCGCGTTGCGATTGCCGAATATCTTGCCGTCGGGCAGCGCTCGAAGCTTCCTCAAAAGGCATTTGCCAGATCCCGCCGACTTGCCAGACGCCGCGACGCTGACGGATCAACAGGCGCGAATGGCGACAGTCCATTACAGTTTTATGGTGCAGTCTTACGTTTGGGGCGGGCAGACTCCTTCAGACAGCCTCCCTTCTTGCCTGGCCGTTCCGATGGTCGGTCTGGCCGACTGTCTCGATCAACAACCATTGCTAACCTACAGCTCGTATGTGCTCGACAATTGGTCTCTCATTGACCCAAAAAAGCCATTGGCTCTCGACAACATCCAGATGATCCAGAATTTCTTGGGCGGCCGTGACGAAGCGTGGTTCGTCCTTGTGCATGTCGCGATCGAGGCGTGCGCAGGCCAAGTTCTCGATCGTTTTTCCGGTATCCTGAGCGCGGTGGCCAATGACGACCCAGATTTGCTGGAATCGCTTTTGGTGCAAACGTCTCAAACATGGGCACAGATCAATGCTCTGTTCGATCGAATGCCCGAAAGCTGCGATCCATACATCTACTTTGAACGGGTGCGCCCCTATATTCACGGTTGGAAAGACAACCCGGCATTACCCGATGGCGTCATCTACCATGGCGTCGAACGGTACGGTTCGGCGGCGCAGGCGTTCCGCGGCCAAACTGGCTCTCAATCTTCTATCATTCCCAGCATGGACGCATTGCTAGGCGTAGGACACGCAGCCGATCCATTGCGCACCTTTCTGGATCAGTTGCACGCATACCGGCCATTGGCCCATCGTAAGTTCGTCGAAGACGTGCGCGAACACAGCACGGTTCGTGACTTTATCAAGAATGCGAAATCTGGCGGTTTGAACGCAGCCTATAACGCGAACATTCAAGCGATGGCCGATTTCCGCACCCGCCATCTCGAATATGCGGCCAGCTACATCAACAAGCAGGGCAAAAGAACGGACGGAAACGACACAGAAGTCGGCACCGGCGGGACGCCATTTATGCGGTACCTTAAGAAACACCGGGATGAGACGCGCGCGAACCTGCTTTGATTGCGATTGCGCGGGGTCTTGCGTTCAAATTGGCCCGCTAGATTGAGCAGCCCAAATAAAAAACGGCCGCCGCAGTGGATCACTGCGGCGGCCGTAATTTCTTGGCTGCGTAGAGACGCTAAGGCTTAGCCTTTCAACGTCGCCGCGACTTCCGCTGCGAAATCTTCTTCTTCGACTTCGATGCCTTCGCCCAATTGGAAGCGAACGTAATCAGTCAAGACGATCGAACCGCCAGCGTCTTTACCCGTTTTGGCAACAACATCAGCAACGCTGGATTTGTTGTCCATAACGAACATTTGGCTGAGAAGAGCGTTCTCTTTTGCAAACTTTTTGATCGCGCCTTCGACCATCTTTTCTTGCACATTTTCTGGCTTGCCGCTTTCGGCCGCCTTTTCTTGTGCGATGGCGCGCTCACGCTCGATCACGTCAGCGTCAAGGCTGTCTGCGTCCAACGCTTGTGGGAACATCGAGGCGATGTGCATCGCAAGCTGTTTACCGAAAGGCACCAGAACGTCGTCGCCAAGGTCGCTTTCCAAAGCAACCAAAACGCCAATCTTGCCGAGGCCTTCGGCTGCCGCGTTGTGAACGTAAGAAACGACCGCGCCGCTTCCAACCGAAACGCTCTTGATCCGGCGGATCTGTTGGTTCTCACCAATCGTAGCGACGTTGTCGGTCAATTTATCAGCGATCGATCCACCCGTTGGATAATCGGCAGCTTTAAGAGCATCGACATCGTCCGAACCCAATACAAGAGCGGCCGCCGTCGCGTGACGAACGAAATCTTGGAATTTGTCGTTCTTCGCAACAAAATCCGTTTCAGAGTTCACTTCAACAGCAACGCCCTTAGTGCCTTCGACGGCCACGCCAACAAGACCTTCGGCCGCGGTGCGGCTGGATTTCTTTTGTGCGGTCGCAAGACCTTTGGCGCGCAAACCGTCAATCGCGGCTTCGATGTCGCCACCGGCTTCAACCAGTGCTTTTTTCGCGTCCATCATGCCAGCGCCAGTTTTCTCGCGCAGCGTTTTCACATCGGCGATAGTGAAATCGGCCATGGTGATTTCCTTTGTAAAAATGTGTGGGCGCCGGGCCCCGCTTGGGAATGCCCGACGCTCTAGTTAGGGTTTGTGACGCCCGCCTGACACACAATGGTGACGTGCGCCCTTTGTCGAATGCTTAGGCAGTTGGTTCGGCAGGTGGCGTGTCCATCGCGCCGAAATCTTCGCCCGAATCTTGAACAGCGCCGCCTTTACCTGCAGTCGCCGCATCGCCGATCGCACCGCAGTACAAACGCACAGCGCGCGCCGCATCGTCATTGCCCGGTACCGGGAATGCAATGTTCGATGGATCAACATTGGTGTCGAGAACCGCGATCACTGGGATGCCGAGAACGGCCGCTTCTTTGATAGCCAGGTCTTCTTTGTTGGCGTCGATTACGAACATCACATCAGGAATGCCGCCCATATCGCGGATACCGCCAAGCGACAGTTCCAGCTTGTCACGCTCACGCGTCAGCTGAAGAACTTCTTTCTTGGTGAAACCGCTGGTGTCGCCCGAAAGCTGCTCTTCAAGGGTCTTGAGACGCTTGATCGAACCGCTGATGGTTTTCCAGTTTGTGAGCATCCCACCGAGCCAGCGGTGGTTTACGAAGTGCTGACCGCATGCGCGAGCTGCTTCGGCGATCGGCTCTTGCGCCTGACGCTTGGTGCCAACGAACAAAACTTTACCGCCAGCACGAACGGTCGATTCAACAAAATCGAGAGCGCGCGCAAAAAGCGGAACAGTTTGCGACAGGTCAATGATGTGAACACCGTTGCGGTTGCCGAAAATATACGGCTTCATCCGCGGATTCCAACGGTGAGTTTGGTGGCCGAAATGTGCGCCGGCCTCGATCAATTGCTGCATGGTAACGGTGGTAGCCGCCATGGGTATTTCCTTTCCGGTTGTTCCTCTGGAAGGCATGGAACCGTTCAGCGGAGTTCCCGCAAACGGCACCGGTATGAAGCGCCTTCCATGTGAATTTCGCCAAAAACATCGGGATGATTCGCATCCAATGTTCCTTGCGAGGCCGCGCCATTAGCGCCCTTGAAACACAAAATCTAGTGCAAACCGCATGAGTCGGAACACAAGTGGAACAAAAACGCTTGACTGGTGAGAACACTTATAGAACAAAGGGTGAGAACAAAGATTGAACACTCCGATTTGAGAGACACGACATGCCCGACCTTATCGCTCTGACGCTGACCTGTTTGTTTGTCATCACCGGCGTTGCCACGGCATTGAGCTTGCTCGACAGCTGGCTGCGCGGTTCGAATGCATACACCGTGCTGAAACGAGAGCAGGCGCTTTTGAACGCGGGTTTTTTGCCTCAAGTGGGCGCGAAGGAAGTTCGCCTTCGTAGGCCTGCTCGTCGGACATTGGCAGCGGCAAAGCGCGGCCAGAATCGCCGCCTGCACCTCCCTGCGACATCACCCGTTACACAACTCGCCAGTTAAGGTTTTTTAGGCAGCTGCATCTGCCGCGCGGCGCCGTTTGATCTTTCCATATTTGATCAACGCGTAGGGGATCAGTGCGAGGTACCCGACGCTGATCGCGGTCAAGGACCACCATGGTTCCAACAACATCGCGGCAAACCCAATTGCAGCAAACGCCAACAGCGGAAGCCGGATATCACGGCGAGGACGGATGGCCGCCCAACTGAGCGTGGCCATGTTGGAAATGAGCAATACCGCGATAAGGCTCATCCAAATCGCCAAGACGATGGGATCGCGGAAAATCGGCATCCCTGTTTCAATCCAAAGGTAGCATGGCGTAAACGCCAACCCTGCCCCAACAGGCGCAGGAACACCGGTTAGGAAACCCGCCGATTGGTGCGGTTGATCCTCAACATCGATTTGAGCGTTGAAGCGCGCCAATCGCAGCGCGCAACAAATCGCAAAGGCCAACGCCGCGAACCAGCCGAACCGGTCCAGATCTTGAAGCGACCACATATAAAGAATGAGAGCCGGAGCCATCCCGAAAGACAGCGAATCCGCCAAACTATCCAACTCTGCACCAAACCGAGATTGCGCATTAAGCAACCGCGCGATCCGGCCATCGACGCCGTCGAGCACACCGGCAAGAGCGACCGCAAGCACCGCATAGGCCCACTGCCCTTCAATCGCGAAACGCACACCTGTTAGGCCTGCACACAAAGCCGCGGCCGTGATGGCGTTGGGCATCATCGCCCGCAGCGATAGACGTCCCCCCGGTGAAACTTGCGCATCTTCGCCTTCATCCGCTTTCGGTCCGACACGCGCGGTCATTGATCCGGGCTTTTTGCCCTTGGCCCGTTCCGTCACGAGCCGGTCCCGCATCCATGCGAGTTCAAAGCGGGACCATGCGCTATTGCGCTATCCCTTCGAGCAACGCCGCCGCACCGCGCTCGGCGAGGATAGTTTCGCCCGCGACGATCTTTTGCCCCATCAAAACCTTAGGCTCTGTCCCAGCCGGCAAATACACATCAACCCGGCTACCAAATCGGATAAGGCCGATGCGTTGCCCCTTAGCGACGGTATCGCCCGGCTTTACAAAAGGCATGATCCGGCGCGCGACAAGGCCAGCGATCTGAGTGAAACCGATTTGCAAACCATCGGTCCGTTCAATCAAAATATGCTGACGCTCATTCTCTTCGCTGGCTTTGTCCAAATCCGCGTTCACAAACTTGCCCGGAACATACACGACCCGGCGAACGGTGCCCGCAATCGGCGCACGATTGATGTGCACATCGAAAACACTCATGAATATCGAAATGCGCGTAACCGCCGCCGACGAAAGTCCGGGATGGCCCGACCCATCGTCAATTTGCATCTCAGCGGGCGGCTCTACGGTCTTGATCAATGTGACCAGTCCATCCGCAGGCGCGACAATGGCGTCATCCGCTTGGGGAACCACGCGTTCGGGATCACGGAAGAACGCGAACACACCGAGAGATAGGAACAATAGCGGCCAACCGAGCAAGCCCCAGCCAAAGAACATCGGGACAAGCGCAATCGCAACGGCGATCACACCGTATTTGCGCCCCTCTGGATGGATTGCGGGCCAGCCCCAGCTTGCTTCGCCGCGACCTTGATTATCGAGAATTTCACCTGCCATGTTTCGGCATCTAGGCATTGGCGCCCTCGCCCGCAAGCAAGCTTAACACTCAAGCCGCAATTCAACGGTGGGCAACCGCCCGAACCGACAGCCTCCAAGCCGGCAACGCATTCACACTTTAGTGAGATGTTTACCCTAAATCCAAAGTCACAAGAGCGACTTAAACGCGCAGCACAATGCAAGGGCAGCGATCACAGCAATGACAACGGCTTCGGTTCAAAAACCAACCACTGCGCCATCGATCGGGCGCGATGCGGATGCGCCAGCTATTGTCGCCCGCTGGTTTGGGGAACTTCCGATTCTAGTGATCGGCGGCGTCCTAATGGCTGTGTGCCTTACGCTGCTTGCGATAAACGGGGTCAATCCCGGTATTGGCGGCATTATCGCCAACGCACAGATTTTCTTCATGTTTGTGGTTGTGCTTGCCTGCTGGGATGCCGCACGTTCTCTGTATCGCGATCGCCCTGATAGCCCCGTCGCACATCTAAAAGCGCGATATTCAACCGACAGTTTCAAACGCACCGTAGCCGCCGGTTTACCCATGTTGGGCGTGGCGGTGGTGTTGCTGCCGTATTTTTCGAAAATGAAGTCGGCGATACCTTTGTTTAACGACTACACGTGGGACAGCGCCTTTATCCAATGGGACCGCGCGATCTTTTTCGGCCATGATGCGTGGGAAGTTTTACAGCCGATTATTGGCTATCCCGTCGTCACCGCTTTCTTGGCACTGCTGTATCAATTGTGGTTTTTGCTGCTGTATCCGGGGGTTATGTTCTTTGCCTTTGCGAAGATCGACAGCCAGATCCGTCGGCAATTTTTCCTAACCTATGTGCTTAGCTGGACCCTGATCGGCGGCGCGATGGCCACCGCGCTGGCCTCTGTCGGCCCTTGTTTCGTGGGCCCCATGTTGGGCAATTCCACATTCGATGCTCAGATGGCGTATTTGAACGCGGCGAACGAACAAATTCCAATCATGGTTCTGCCTGTCCAAGAAATGCTGCTTGAATGGTATGGTCAGGCCGAGAATGGCTTGGGCAGCGGCATCACCGCTATGCCCAGCATGCACTGCGCCATCGCCTTCCTTTACTGGATTGCGGTTCGTCGGGTTTCATCCAAATGGGGCGCGTTTTTCGGCGTGTTCTTCTTTGTCACGTGGGTGAGCAGCGTTCACCTCGCCTATCACTACGCGGTGGACGGTTTGGTTTCATTGCTCGCAGTGGCGGCGATTTGGACATTGTCTCATCGCATCATTGCAGCGTGGGACAAGTGGACCGAAAAGAACCCGGATCAGGCCATTTTGCGCACAAACACGGTGCCCGCAGAATAGCCTGCACCAAAACTGCAAATCAGACCGTTATCGCCCTGTGCCAAGTCATCTTTGTGTTTATGAAACGCGATGATTGATCCGGCGCTTGATGTGTTGCCATACGTGTCCAACACGGTCGGGCTTTCATCATCGTTCGCTTCGTGGCCCAGCACACGTTGAGCGATCAGGCGGTTCATCCCAGCATTCGCTTGGTGCAACCAAAGACGGCGCAAAGTGGCAGGATCCATTTGTAGCTTTTCGGCCTCATCAATGATCATTTGTGCGACCATGGGCACGACTTCTTTGAAAACCTTGCGCCCCTCTTGCACGAACAATTTGTCCGCGTTTTGGGAATTCTCTGGCGCGGCCCGGTTTAGGAAACCGAAATTGTTGCGAATGTTGTTGGAGAAAACGGTTTTGAGCTTGGTGCTTAAGATTTCCCAATGATCCGCCGGCGCCATGCTGGAATCTTCAACCAAAACCGCCGTGGCAACATCGCCAAAAATGAAATGGCTGTCCCGGTCGCGCCAATTGAGGTGGCCGGATGTGATTTCCGGGCTAACCACTAGGACACTCTTGGCATTACCCGCACGGACATAATCCGCCGCCGTTTGGATCCCGAATGTCGCAGAAGAACACGCAACATTCATATCAAAGCCAAAGCCTTCAATGCCCAAAGCTTGTTGGATTTCGATTGCCATCGCCGGATATGGCCGTTCCATATTGGACGCCGCGCACAAAACCGCATCCACATCTTTGGGGTCGCGCCCTGCCCGTTCCAGCGCTTGGCGCGCGGCCGTCACGCCGATCTCTGCCATCATCGAATGTTCGTCATTCCCACGCTCATCCCAACGCGGCGTCATAATATCCGGATCAAGAATAGGCGCCTTGCTCATCACGTGGCGCGCTTTGATCCCACTCGCCTTTTCGATGAAGCCAACCGATGAAGGGGCCAGAGCCTCAATCTCACCAGCGGCGATCTGATCTGCGTTCGCGGCGTTGAACCGTTCGACATAGGTGTTGAAGCTATCAACCAGCTCTTCGTTGGTGATCGATTCTTGCGGTGTGAACAGGCCGGTTGCGGATATGACCGGGCGGCCGGTTAGGGATAGTGAGTCTTGCATGGTTCGCACGAATAGGGGCCACCCATAAACCTCGCAAGCCCAAGGTTTCGAAACGCGGCGTCTTGTCGCCTCTGCAATGCCGCTCTAGCATCGGCTTATGGGAGAGAACATTTCGCACGGCCCCGGGCCGGTACGCCCCGAATTGGTCACGCCGGAATGGCTGACCGATCGGCTTTTCCTTGCCGAAATGATCGATGAACAACGTGTGATTGGAATAGAATATCGGCCCATTGGCACTGGCCAAGTGGGCGATTCGATCCGTTTCACACTCGAATACGACCGCGACGGATGCGGCCCATCGACCATCGCCGGAAAATTTGCCGCCAGCGATCCCACCAGTCGTGGAACCGCCCAGATGATGAATCTCTATTTGCACGAAGTGTGCTTTTATCGAGATTTTGCCCAGCACTTGCCTGTCAACACCCCCAAACCCATCCACGCCGCCATCGCTGCCGACAACGGCGATTTCGTCTTGTTGATGGAAGATTTGGGCCCCGCCCGGCAGGGGGACCAATTGTCGAGCTGTTCGATCGACGATGCGCGCCACGCCATTATTCAGGCCGCCGCGTTTCACGGACCAAGCTGGGGAAAGCCGCAATTCACCGCTGCAGCCGAAATTCAGCCCGATCCGCAAATTCGCGCAATGGCCAAATCGCTGTATCCAACATCGACGACCACATTTCTGGAACGATATTCAAACGATCTCCCTACTGAATTGATGGGCATCGTCGCGCGGATGGGTGAGTTGGCCGACCCCATATTTTCACGTGACGCTCCGCATCATTGCCTCGTTCATGGTGATTTTCGGCTCGACAATATGTTGTTCGATGCAAAGGGCGGGAAGGACCCGTTGTCGATTGTCGATTGGCAAACATTAACGCCCGGAGATGGCGCGGTTGATATCGGATATTTCCTTGGTGCTGGAACGGGTTCAGAGCTTCGCCGATCCGCAGAAGACGAATTGCTCAACTTGTATTGCGCGGAGATGGCAAAGCACGGCGTTGCCTTAGGCCGGTCGGACATTGATCACGGATACCGATTGGGCGCCATTCAGGGGGTATCGACCGCCGTGTTTAGCGCCGCCAACGTCGTGCGAACCCCGCGCGGCGATGCCAACTTCCTTTCAATGGCCCGTGGCGCGCTGGAGCTTGTTCAGGATACGAACGCTCTGGACCTGTTTGCAAACCCATAACCGTAATCCAGAACGCAGATATCCATTTTCTAAGGAACCACCCATGCTGAGCAAAGGCGACGATTTCCCGCTCCACCAGACGCCGGAACCGGTGGCCTATTCGGGGACTGACCGAAATTTCTACGATCGCTATTTCTTCAACGGGTATTCACCGGACGGAGAAACGTTCTTCGCTCTAGCGTTCGGCGTTTACCCGGCTCTAGATGTCGTGGATGCGCATTTCTGTGTTGTCCGGTCTGATGGTGAAACTCGAACACAACACTGTCTCCACGCCTCCCGAAAAATGGGCATGGAACGATTGGAACTGCAATGCGGCGGTATAGCAATCGAGATTGTCGAACCTCTCAATCGCCTCCGACTTGTGGTCAAAGGCGAAGGTATCGAAGCCGACATCACATTCACCGGTCGCGCGTTCCCCATCGAAGAGCCGCGCTTCACCTGGAAACGCGGTCCGCGCACGATCATGGACTACACCCGGATGACTCAAAACGGTCATTACGATGGGTGGGTCAGCGTAGACGGCACGCGCATCGAACTATCCGCCCAAACACATGGGACACGCGATCGCAGCTGGGGGATCCGGCCAATTGGTCAGGCCGATCCACAAATGCCGCAAACGGTGCCGCAATTCTTTTGGCAATGGACACCTATCAACCTGCCAAGCCGGAGCGTGTTCTTCCACTTGAATGCACACCCCGATGGCGCAGCTTGGAACACGCGCGCGGTGATCGTCGCCGATGGTGCCGGTGAAAGCGACCATCATCACACAAGCGACGCGACCCTAAGTGCGCAACTGCAGGCTGGTTCTCGATGGCCGAGCGAAAGCACGCTGCGCGTCGGCGACGAAAATTTCACGCTCACCCCAGTTTCGCGGTTTCAGATGCGCGGGCTTGGATACACCTCGCCCAAATGGGGGCATGGCCTTGATCATGGCGAATTGGAAATTGAACGCGAAGATATTGATCTGATGCAGGTTGATCCGATTCGCCCCGATAATCTGCATGTTCAAATGATGTGCCGTGTCGAATCCGAAACGGGTGAAACTGGCTGGGGTGCTTTTGAACAATTGGCGATTGGAGACTACGCGCCATTGGCCCTAACCGGCCTGTCCGACCCTGCGTGACCGCTTTGTTCTAAGGGGGCCATATGGTGGACAGGATAGGATTCGAACCTATGTACGCTTGCGCGGGCAGATTTACAGTCTGCTGCCTTTAACCACTCGGCCACCTGTCCACATATGGGCTTTAACAACGCGCATAACACGCTTTGAAAAAAGGGCGCGGTCACTTCGACCGCGCTGCCGAGAGGCGCCCCAATGGCGAACGGGCGCTTGCCTGTCAATGGGGCGACTGGCAGGGGGCAAATTTAGAGCACGCCGACAGACGGCAAAACACAGATGATAAGCGAGAATTTCAATGGCAAAGGTTGAACGCAAACGCGCATTGCGTGGGCGCGCAGGACGGATGAAGGGCGGTCGTGGATCGGGCCGGACGAATCCGGGCCATGTGCGTCTTTGGGGGCGTCACCCAGTTGAGGCTGCTCTCAAAAATCCCGACCGCCAGCATCGCAAATTGTGGGCTACGCGCGAAGGGATTGCCTCGCTCGATGGTGATTTGCCCGAAGGGTTCCCGGTCGAATTTGCCGATCCCAGCGATCTAGGCCGGTTGGTGGCCAAAGATGCGCCGCACCAAGGATTGGTGTTGGAATGCGAGGCGTTGGAAAACACTTTCCTCGATGAATTCGCCACGGGCGAAGCGAACAAACCGATCATCGTGCTCGATCAAGTTACCGATCCACACAATGTCGGCGCCATCCTGCGCTCTGCAGCGGCATTTGGCGCGGCGTGCATCGTGACCCAGGACCGCAACGCACCACCTGAAAGCGGTGTTGTCGCCAAATCGGCATCGGGCGCACTGGAAACCATGCCATGGGTTCGAGTGGTGAATTTGGCACGCGCTTTGGATGATTTGGCTGAGGCGGGATATTGGCGCATCGGCATGGCCGGCGAAGCCGAAGCGACGTTGGATGAAAGCATGACGACCGGCCCTATGGCGATCGTCTTGGGCGCAGAAGGCGAAGGCTTACGACACAATATCGCCGGTCATTGCGACACATTGGCCCGTTTGCCCATCACTTCTGCTATTGAAAGTCTTAACGTTTCGAATGCAGCAGCAATAGCGATGTATGCTGCGGCGACGCGCAGCATGGATTGAACGAAATCTTATTGGGGGGATTAAACGATATGAATATGCAAAGTTTGCCAAAGATGGGATCACCACGAATGGCGGCGGCGGCATTGCTAGCCGGACTGTCCCTGATTCTCTCGGGCTGTTTCATCACTCCCGGTAAATTCACATCCGAATTGATCCTCACCGAAGAAGATCGTTTCACCTTCACTTACGAGGGTGAGATCTTTTTCCTCGGCCTATCCAGCCTTGCCGAAATGGGCGCCGCCGCCGACGAATTCGTCGCAGATGACTGTTATGATGAAGATACGTATGAAGACCGCGAATGCACCGCGGCCGAATTGAGCGATCAACGCGCCGCTTGGGATGCCAACGCAGGAATGCGTGCAGCCGAAGCCGCCCAAGAAGCACAGCAAATGTCGGCCATGATGGGCGGCATCGACCCAACGGATCCCGAAGCCGCCGCGGAATTGGTGGACCTGTTGATGCGCCAAAAAGGGTGGGACCGTGTTGAAGACAAAGGCGATGGACTATTCGACGTCAGTTATTCGGTCAGTGGTGAACTCAGCCATGATTTCATGTTTCCCGTGATCGAAGGATTCCCCATGATGAACCCATTCGTGCAAATCCACTTGCGCGACGCCAACATGGTTCGCATCAATGCGCCGGGCTTTGCCGCTCAAAACGATGCCAGCCCGATGGGCGGAATGATGGGTGGAATGGCCGGTATGGCTGGTCTCGCGGCTATGGGCGCGGAACAAGGCAATTCGGAAATGCCCGAAGTCGCGGTGATGGAAGGCACTTTCACGATCGTGACCAGTGGCATCATCCGCGCCAACAACACCGATGAAGGCGGCGTGCCCACAGCGCGCGGTGACGAATTGGTTTGGACGATTTCGCCGCGCACTCAGGCCGCGCCAACCGCCTTGATCGATATGACGCGGTAACTTCAGTCGGCATTGCGCCGCCAAAAGAAAAACCCCGCCTGCCACAATGGCCGGCGGGGTTTTCTAATTGGTGCACCCAAAACGCTGCCCGAACGCTTTGAGCGGCCTTACGCCTTAGTTTACGGCGTCTTTAAGGCCTTTGCCTGCCTTGAACTTCGGTTGGTTCGACGCTTTGATTGGCATCGGTTCGCCAGTGCGCGGGTTGCGCCCCATCGATGCCTTGCGCTTTGCGACGGCAAATGTGCCGAACCCAACCAAACGCACTTCGTCGCCGCCTGCGAGCGCTTTCTGAATGGCTTCAAACACGCCTTCTACGGCATTGGATGCATCATTCTTGGAAAGGCCACTGGAATCGGCAACCGCGCTGATAAGATCATTCTTGTTCATCTTTACGTTCCCCTCTTTGATATGCGTATTCGGTAGTAGATGACTCGCCCTGCCGAAAGGCCGTAGGTTGAGCCCTTTTTCACAAAACTGTCAAAGGCAAATTGCCTAGAAAATCGCTGGTTTTGGCCAGAAAATGGTGTTTTGCGACAGACCGCAGTCCGCCCGCACACCATGCGCTCTGGCCCAGCCATCAACACTGTCCGAATTTTGAATGCGACCCCGACGCGATTCGCGCCGAGGCCTGATCCTCTAACCGATCAATGTGCGGTTGGCACGTCCGAACCTGCCCCGCCGCTACCCGATGGGCCAGTTTTCTGTTGAGCCCCTGGTTGAGAGGCCAAATCGTCCGCCTCGGTCCACTCAATTGGTGTTGGCATATCAGTCAATGCCCGCTCCAACACTTGATCAACGTGGCTGACTGGGACGATTTCCAAACCTTCTTTTACGTTGTCAGGAATCTCAGCGAGATCTTTGACGTTGTCTTCCGGAATAAGGACGGTGGTTATTCCGCCGCGCAACGCCGCCAACAATTTCTCTTTCAATCCGCCAATGGGCAGAACGCGTCCTCGCAATGTGACTTCACCTGTCATCGCAACTTCCGGGCGCACATTGGCACCCGTCAATGTTGAAACGATGGAAGTGACCATCCCGATGCCCGCGCTGGGCCCGTCTTTGGGCACGGCGCCCTCTGGCAAGTGGATGTGCACGTTTTTGCGATGGAACAATGATGGCTTGATTCCATAAGTGGGCGCGCGCGCTTTCACGAAAGAGAACGCCGCCGATATGCTTTCTTGCATAACGTCGCCCAGCTTACCGGTCGTTTTCACCTCACCCTTGCCCGGTGTCGTTACACTTTCGATGGTCAGCAATTCGCCGCCAACCGATGTCCACGCCAATCCGGTTACCGCTCCAACTTGCGGTTCATCTTCGCTCATGCCGTGCTTGAATTTGCGGACCCCAGCAAATTCGCCAAGATTGTCCGGCGTCACCGTGACACTCGTGGTTTCTTTCTCCAGGATCTTGCGCAGGGCTTTGCGCGCCAACCGAGCAATCTCTCGCTCCAATGTGCGCACACCCGCTTCGCGTGTGTAAAACCGGATCAGATCGCGCAAACCTTCATCGGTGAGCTCAAATTCGCCCTTTTTCAGGCCGTGCTGTTCGACTTGCTTCTCAATCAAATGCCGTTTGGCGATCTCGACCTTTTCATCTTCGGTGTACCCTTCGAGCCGGATGATCTCCATCCGATCCAGCAAAGGCTGTGGCAAGTCCAGACTGTTTGCCGTCGTCACAAACATGATGTCCGACAGGTCCAGATCCAGTTCGAGATAGTGATCTTGAAAACTGTTGTTCTGTTCCGGGTCCAACACTTCAAGCAACGCAGATGCTGGGTCGCCGCGGAAATCTTGGCCAAGTTTGTCAATCTCATCGAGCAAGAACAACGGATTGCTGGTCCCAGCCTTCTTTAGGTTGGTCACAATTTTGCCTGGCATCGAACCAATATAAGTCCGCCGGTGACCACGGATCTCCGCCTCATCGCGAACACCACCCAGCGATTGGCGAACAAATTCCCGTCCGGTTGCCTTTGCGATGCTTTTTCCGAGCGACGTCTTACCCACGCCAGGCGGGCCGACGAGGCAAAGGATTGGGCCCTTCAACTTGTTCGTGCGCGCCTGAACCGCGAGATATTCGATGATCCGATCTTTGACTTTCTCCAAGCCATAGTGATCCGCGTCCAGCACGCCTTGCGCCTTGACGATGTCTTTCTTGACCTTGGATTTTTTGCCCCAAGGCAATCCCAACAGCACGTCGAGATAGTTGCGAACCACGGTCGCCTCGGCGCTCATGGGCTGCATGCCTTTGAGTTTCTTCAGCTCCAGCTTCGCTTTGCTCTTCGCTTCTTTCGAAAGCTTGGTTTTCTCAATCTTCTCGGTGAGTTCGGCAATCTCATCACCATCCTCGCCGTCGCTGCCGCCCAGCTCGCTTTGAATCGCTTTAAGCTGCTCATTCAGATAATATTCGCGCTGTGTTTTTTCCATTTGGCGCTTCACGCGGCCACGGATTTTGCGCTCCACCTGAAGGACGGACAATTCCCCTTCCATAAACGCCATGACCAATTCCAAGCGCCGCAGCGGGCTGATTTCGGTTAGAAGCGATTGCTTGTCGGAAACCTTCGCGTTCAGCGCGGCGGCGATTGTGTCGGCAAGGACGCCGGCATCATCAACATCGGTAAGATCGACATTGGTTTCTTCGCCCATTTTTTTGTTGAGCTTGGCGTATTCGCCAAATTGATCGACCACTTGACGCATCAAAGCCGTGACTTCGCTGCCCGCAACAGTTTCTGGCTCGTCAAGCGCCACTTCGGCCAAGACATAGCCATCTTGCGGGCTGAGCGATTTTAGATTGGCGCGCGCGCTTCCTTCGACCAGAACGCGCACGGTGCCATCCGGCAATTTTAACAATTGCAACACTTGAGCCACAACGCCAACATCATACAAATCATCGTCACCCGGATCATCACAGCCGGGGTCAAGTTGCGCCAGCAAAACAATGTCTTTGCTGGATTCCATTGCCGCTTCCAACGCCGCGACCGATTTATCGCGACCCACAAAAAGCGGCACGACCATGCCAGGGAAAACGACAATATCGCGCAATGGCAGGAGAGGAAAATGCTGTGTCATAAATGGTTGTCCAAGGCCGCCATTTGGGCGCGCCGTTTCGATGAATATGGGATGCGGTCTTTATGCCCGCAATGGGGGCAATCTAATAACTGTGCAAAGCGCGGTTCGGCACACGATCAATCAAGCCCATTCGCTCAATTCGATGCTGGCTATATCAGATTTCACGTCCGGATGACGCTTGTCCAAATACCGCAAAGCCTTGCGATGGACCGGATGCAGATAGGATTTTAGTGCTTGAGGCGTTTCGGGCCGCGTCTGAAACCGGCGTTCAAAAATCGCCAATGTTGTGACCAACGCATTCTCTGACAAATATCCAGAGGCTTGCGATTCCCACCCTTGCATGGCTCCATCGCTGAATTGGCGGAAGTTGCGGGCGCTGTTGGCCAGAAACACGCCGAAGCCCAAGTACACAGCCATGCAGTCCGTTGCGTGCTCTTCCAAAGGCTCGCCGCCGGGCGGCATTCCCAGCGAATGAATGAGCAAATGCGACAATTCATGAGCAAAGGTCGCGGTCAGAGCATCAGGGGTCTTTAACAAAGCTGGATCGTATCGGATAACCGGAGTGTTGCCTTCGATGCTGAATGTACCCAACGCGCTGCTGTGTGAAAAAGGCCCTGTATCCAAACCGGTGTTCAACCGTTCAGGCCGCGCATCGCCCTTTTCCAACCGGCATTCCCAGCGTCCCAAGCCCGCAGCGTGTTTCACGGCTTCGAAAAGATCGCTGGCGGTGGCCGCATCGGTAAATATGGCGTCGCCGGGCAGAACAAGTTGAGGCGTAAAGCCTTCCGCCGCGCCCTGCGCGCTTAATTTCTGATCGATCCACGCAAAGCACGCCAAGAGCCATTCAAACTCATCCCTATCAATCGGCAAAGACGGCCCAAACAGCCCCATGTTTCAATCTCAACGCAAATTTTGACGGGCCAATAGCGCCCCAATTCACCCCATGCCGGGAAGATTGAATCCTGCGGGGAGGCCCATACCGCCTTGCATCTCTTTCATTTGCTCTTCCGAAACACGATCCGATTTGTCCCGCGCATCGTTGAACGCCGCGGTCACAAGGTCTTCGACCATATGCTTTTCATCGGGCTTCATCAGGCTGTCATCAATGCTGACACCAAGGATTCGACCCTTTGCTGTGGCACGCACTTTGACCAGACCGCCGCCGGCTGTTCCTTCGACTTCGATCGAATCCAGCTTCACCTGCATATCGTTCATTTGGTTTTGGATCGTCTCAGCGGCTTGCTGTGCCGCTTGCATCATTTCTTCCATGCTTTTCATGTCGGGGGTGTCCTTTAATTCAATTCTATTGAGGTCAATTCCATTTGCCGCCAGCGGCTGCGCGCGCGACATTCTTTTGCGGTTCGACCAATTCGGCATCATGGAATGCTTCGAATGCGGCCTTTACCATCGGGTTGGATCGAATCCGTTCTTCGGCGGCCTTTGCTTCGGCGTCGCTGGCTTCGCGAAGGGATGGTTGCGCATCCCCCGAACCGCGTTCCACCAACCACCGTTTGCCGGTCAATTTAAAAAGAGCGTCGCGAATATCAGGGATAGGATCATCACTGTAGTCGTCGGCCTGTTCAAAGATCAGCCGTTCTGAACTCAATTCGATCACCCGCACGCGATCGCGCATCATCTGGGCGACGCGCAATTGTCCGGCGTTGTCGACCCGGTCGACGAGCTCAACCCAGTCTACCGCAGCGCCCGATGAAGCAGCACCAGAGCTTTGTCCCGTCTGGGTTTCGGCCGCTGGTCCGGCACCATCCATGCTGGGCGCTGGTCCGGCCTGTGCCAATTCTTCAATCCGCTTTGCCAGTTTACCGGGATCCGGCATGTCGGACGCGTGCAACACGCGCAAAAGCGCCATTTGCAGAGAGACTAGCGGATCGGGCGCCTGACGCACTTCGTCATGCCCCTTAAGCAGCAATTGCCACAAGCGGTGCAATTGAGGCGTGCTCAACTTGGACGCAAATTCAGCCAATGCCGCGCGCTCATCCTCGCTCGGCGCATCGGGTTCGCCGCCGGAAACTTGAGCGATTGTAATGCGATGAACCAGATCCATCAGAGCACGCATCAACGCGAGAGGTTCAACACCCAAAGCGTATTGCTCTTCAATCCCATCAAGCAAAGCCTTCGCATCGCCCGCCATCACCGCACCCAACAAACGCCGTTGTGCGCTTTTATCGGCCAGGCCCAGCATATCGCGCACACGTTCTGCCGATACGTTGCCGTCTGCATCCATATCGGCGTGGGCGATCGCCTGGTCCAAAATCGACAAGCCGTCGCGAACCGATCCCTCAGCCGATGCAGCGATAATGCGCAGCGCCTCTTCTTCCGCCTCAACCCCTTCTAAGGAGCACACTTTGCCGAAATGCTGTGCCAACATAGCGGCCGGTATGCGGCGCAGATCAAACCGTTGAGTTCGGCTCAAAACAGTGACCGGCAGTTTTTCAACTTCGGTCGTGGCGAATAGGAATTTCACATGCGCAGGCGGCTCTTCAAGAGTCTTTAGCAACGCATTGAAAGCGTTGCGGGAAAGCATGTGAACCTCATCGATGATGTAGATTTTGTAGCGCGCCGAAACCGCCGCATAGCGGACCTGTTCGATGATCTCACGCACATCGTCGACGCCGGTGTGCGACGCGGCATCCATTTCGATCACATCAATGTGACGCCCTTCGGCGATCGCTCGACATGGCTCGCATTGACCACAAGGATCAATCGTTGGACCGCCAGTTCCATCTGGTCCCACACAATTCAGCGCCTTTGCGATCAACCGCGCGGTCGATGTCTTGCCGACACCGCGGACGCCGGTCATCAAAAACGCATGCGCCAGCCGGTCCCGCTCGATCGCGTTGCCTAGCGTGCGGACCATCGGTTCTTGGCCGATCAATTCCGAAAAGGTTTGCGGGCGATATTTGCGCGCAAGGACGCGATAAGGCTGATTGACCTCCGGCGATTGTGCTGGAGCCCCACCAGTCATCGGTTCACCCCTCGATTCTGGCGATGGCTGCGCCGCCGGTTCGGCAGGTGGCGCATCGCCGAACATAGAATTTTGACCCGCCGCTTCGAGCTCGGCGGCCGACGGAGTGTTCTCCGCTTCGTCTTCGGGCAGATTTGGATCGGAATCAGTCACGCAATCAAGCTAGGCGCTTGCGCGCGCTTTGTCATCGCCGGGATTGCAGGAGAATTGGGGTAAATGCACAGGTGAAGAGCAATCTGCCCGACCAGCGCCCCAAAAAGCGCGGTGCATTCAAAAAAGGAGCCGAGCGACCCGCAGCAATTCACCTGGGCTGCTTCCTTCCGGACCTGACCCGGTGAGCGAACGCAAACGTCCACCCGACTCCCGGTGGGCCATATGGAGAGCCCGATCGCGAAAATCAACTCACTTGAAGTTATCGGCGTATGCCTGAAGCTTTAAAGTCTTCGCAGGGGTGGCATGCACGCGGGCCGAAATACCGTGTTTTTCAGCATACGCCTTGGCCGCGTCTTTGTCTGGAAAGGTCAACTTTACCTGTGCCTGCGTGTCGCCGCTGCCGGTCCATCCCATAAGCGGGTCGGGTCTACGCGCCTCGCTTTGTTCAAATTCCAGAACCCACGTATCGACCTTGGCCTTGCCCGATTGCATTGCGCTTTTGGGTTGCTGATAAATTCTTGCGGACATGTTTCTTGATTCCTCGATTGAGCGGGCCTAGGCCGCGTCGCGGTGGTTTGGTCCAACCCTCTGCGCAGCGCTGCGTTAGTCCAAAATCAGGTTCGATTGAAGGCGTTTTTGGTTTTTAGGCTCGGCTTTTCTGTCCATGGCTGTTCTGGCCAGCGATGCTTGGGGTAACGCCCCTTCATATCTTTGGCCACGTCAGCCCATGACCCACGCCAAAAACCCGGCAAATCGCGGGTCGATTGAATTGGGCGCCCCGCTGGGCTGGTGAGCTTTAGAAGAAGCGGGGTCGCCCCCTGCCCGCGCCCAACCATTGGATGTTCATCCAAACCAAAAAGCGCTTGGACGCGCACCTCCACACTGGGTGCATCGTCGCCGGAATAATCGATCCGGTGCTGTGTCTGGGCGGCGGAGGTGAACTGAATAGGTGCGGCAGCATCCAGCCATTGACGGGTTTCCCAATCGAGCAAAGACAACGCGGCATCGGACAATCGCCCTGGCCCCAATTCAAGATCACGCCGTCCTGCCAATAAGGGTTCCAACCAAATTGACGATTGCGCGCGCAAATTCTCTTCGGAAAGCTCGCCAATCTCGGCAAATGCGACACGCTCTAAGAAACCCGGCGGCATATATTCCCCCAAGTTATCCAGAAGATTCTCCACAAGGATACCCACATACAGATCGGGGTCAGGTTGTGGGTCGGGCCCGCTTTTCAACGTTATCGCCCCCAATCGCCTTTCTCGTCGCGCTTCAACTCGCTTTTTTTCGGGATTCCAACGCGCTGTGGATCGCTCTTGAAGTTGTTCTGCAAACAAGCGCTCCACTTGCGGGGCGGACAATTCGATGGCGGCGGTGATGCGGGCGCCCTTTGCCTGTCCCTGCGCATCACCGATCACAATCCATTCCGCCCGCGCCAAAGGAGACGCTGGATCCAGTTGAAACCCACGGCCGCCCGCGCTGATCCATTGCGCGCCTTGTGGATCGCGCCGCTTCGCCACAAAATCGGGCCGCGCCAACGCAAGACATTCTGCGGGTTCCAAGTCGTTTCCAATGGCATTGCCGCTAATGGCCAAAGACAAATTCGCCGCGCTTTGCGTCCAGCCCTTTGCGATCCGTGCTGCGCTCTTCGCCCGCCTAGACGGATCGCCGTGCCACCGTGATAGGCGCTGCGCCAAATCTTCACCGCGTCCACCCAATCCGCGCTCTTGAAGCAGCATAACCAGCCGGGCAGCATCTTCTCCGCATCCAGATCGCGCACCGTGAATAACAGCCGCGGCGTGCGTGGGCGCCATGGGCATAGAAGCCATCGCAACGCCCCATTCGGTGATCTGTCCATCCGGATTGAGCGCATTCAACGCCACCAAATTGCTGCGGGCCGCTTCGACCGATGCATTTGGCGGTGGATCGAGCCATCGCAACGCTTGAGGATCGGACTCGCCCCATTTCGCCAATTTGAGCAGCAATGCGGACAAATCCGCTGTCTCAATTTCAGGCGGTGCGAAATCGGGTCGCCCCAAATGGCCGCCTTCTTCCCATAACCGATAGGCGATGCCGGGCTCTTGTCGCGCCGCACGCCCCGCCCTCTGCGCCGCCGCCGCTTGGCTGGCCCGCTGTGTCACCAGATGCGTCGTGCCAGCGGCACGGTCATGTTCCGCAAAACGCGCCAAACCGCTGTCGACAACAACCGCAACACCATCGAGAGTGAGTGACGTCTCCGCAATCGCACTGGCCAAAACAATCCGTCGCCGGCCGCGATCATCGCGGCGAATCGCCGCACGCTGTCCCGCCGGATCGACTTGACCGTGAAGCGGCATAATCGGCGTGTCGGGCAATTTCGCTTCCAGCCTTTCTCGCGTCCGTTCGATCTCTCCAACACCGGGTAAGAACGCCAAAATGTCGCCCTTTTCATCGCGCCATGCGGCCATCACGGCGGCGGCAACTTGTTCTTCAACCCGTTGCGTAGGATTGGCGCCAAACCACTTGATCGTCAGGGGAAAACTGCGTCCCTCACTTTCAATAGTCGGCGCGTCATCACCCAGTAAATCGGCGAACCGACCTCCATCGATCGTGGCAGACATAACCAGAATGCGCAGGTCCTCGCGCAACACGTCGCGCGACTCCAATGCAAGAGCCAAACCCAGATCGCTGTCGAGGTGCCGTTCATGCGCTTCGTCAAAAAGGATTGCGGAAACGCCCGGCAATTCAGGGTCATCGATCAAGCGATTGACCAATATGGCCTCTGTCACGACCAGCACGCGGGTCTTTGCCGACGATTTGCTGTCGAGGCGGGTCATATAGCCGATGGTTTCGCCCGGCCGCTCACCCAACATCTCCGCCATTCGCTCCGCTGCGGCGCGCGCCGCAACTCTGCGCGGGGAAGTGAGAATAATCTGCCCTGTGCACCATGCCTCATTCAACAGGTCGGGCGCGACCGCCGTGGTTTTGCCCGCACCCGGCGGCGCAATTAGGACGGCGGAACCTCCAACCGCCCCCGCACGTGAAAGTGCATCCCGCAGAGCGGGCAGCACAGCGTAAATGGGAAGATCAGGGCTCACGCCCGATGCAGCAACGCGGTCAATATCCGCGCGCGACCGCGAACTGAGCCGCCTCTGTCATAGCCGCGCGAGCTTTGCCGTCGGGGAAGATTGAAATCGCATCGATTGCACGGTTCACAAAATGCCGCGCGCGATCACGCGTGTCTTCCAACGCGTTGTGCTTTTCGATCAAAGAAATGGCGTGAGCCAAATCTTCGTCTGAACTGCGATGCCCCAAAATCGCGTCTTTCCAAAACTTTCGCTCTGTTTCGTCGCCGCGCGCATGTGCCAAGATTACCGGCAAGGTCATTTTGCCCTCGCGAAAATCATCGCCTTGGTCTTTGCCCATTTCCGCAGCGTCGGAATCGTAGTCGATGGCATCATCGACCAATTGGAACGCCACGCCCAAATTGCGGCCAAAATCTTCTAGGGCGCGCTCTTGCTCTTCGCTGCATTCTGCCACGACGGCGCTGATTTGACTGGCCGCTGCGAACAGGGCAGCGGTCTTTGCTCCGATAATGTGCAGATAGCGCTCTTCGCTCGTTTCAATTTGGCGTTGCGCCGTCAATTGCGACACTTCGCCTTCGGCGATCACTGCGCTCGCATGGCTTAGGATTTTGAGGACCTTTAAGGAGCCGTCCTCTGTCATCAATTCAAACGCGCGGCTGAAGAGAAAATCGCCGACCAGAACGGTCGCTGGATTGCCGAAGATAATGTTGGCTGCCGCCTTGCCACGGCGCAGTTCGCTGCCATCCACGACATCATCGTGCAGCAATGTTGCCGTGTGAATGAATTCAACCGCCGCCGCCAATTTGTGATGGCGTGTTCCCTGATACCCGACCAATTCCGCACCAGCCAGCGTCAGCATCGGGCGAAGTCGTTTGCCGCCGCCCGAAATCAAATGGCCAGCTAAGCGCGGGATCAACGGAATTTCGCTCTGCATCCGGTCAAGGATAACAGCGTTCACCGAGTTCATCCCATTGGCTGTTAAAGCCAGCATAGGATCAAGGGTCGGCTGTTTACGAGGCAAGGGAACGACTTCTGCGGACATAGTTATGCGCAATAAGGGCAGGTTCGGATGCTTGGCAAGCGCTCAATTGCTGCTAATTTGTCGTCCTATGCCGCATGAAACGCAAAGCCAGTCATCATCCTCCGCCTCATCCGATGGCGAAGATCAAATGCTGGCGACATTCCGCAAAAGCATCGACAACATCGATGCCGCGATCATTCATATGCTCGCCGAACGATTCCGTATCACCCAAGCTGTTGGGGAATACAAAGCCAAGGTGACGTTGCCGCCCGCCGATCCAGAGCGAGAGAAACGCCAAATTGAGCGTCTGCGCGCCCTATCAGAGGCCGCCGATTTGGACCCGGAATTCAGTGAGAAATTCCTTCGCTTCATCATCGACGAAGTGATCCGGCACCATGAAAAGGCCCGCAGCAAATAATCGGATGGATCCGGCTGCGCGCCCAATTGCCGTTCACTCAGCTTAGGTCGATTGGTTTTAACGAAATTGCGTCAACGCGGTTGGTTTTGACCCGAAGGAACCGGCGGCGGTGGGGTAGGTGTATGGCCATCGCTCCCGCCGCCTGAATTACCACCCTCCAAAGGTGGCTGCCCCAGATCGGGCGGCCCATTGCCTGTTCCACCGGCGGTGCGATCCAAGATTGGCGGGGCGTTGGGAACGGGATTGGGTGGCAAATTCGCCTGCTGCGCGTTGAACTCCGCCACACGGCGATTGATTTCCGCCTGATCACGGATGAGTTCAAACCGGCGGCGCAATTCTCTACGATCCGAACGAGACAATTGAATCCGATTGCCATTTCGATCGTAGGCGAAATTGCCGCGACCGGGATACACGAGCCCTTCGATCCAGCATTGATCGCTTGCCGGTTGATCTGCGCAAGCCCCCGGACCGACTGGGCCGTTGGACAATGCCGGCGATGCGTAGGGATTGTGAAAGACGGTGCGTTCCCCGGCAAACCTTTGTTGGGTGGGTGCCATTGCGCAAGCCCCCAACAAAACCATGACCGATAATGAAAGCGCTGTTCTTACAATCATTGTGGTGCCTCCCTTTGAAATGCGTTGTTCCCAAAACAGCGTTGAACACCGGATGAATTCGCATATTCGCGCCGTGACAAGGGCACTAGGCTTCAGTCAATCATGCTCTAGGCAAACGCAATTCAACCAATAGGCCACCCAAATCTTCACTCTCACCCAGAGTGACGGAGCCACCGTAAATTTCGGCCACGTCACGCACAATCGCTAGGCCAAGGCCTGTGCCCGGCTTACCCGTGTCCAATCGTGCGCCCCGATCAAAGATGCGGGTGCGCTCTTCTTCTGGAATACCTGCGCCATCATCTTCGACCCAGATACGGCACAAAGGACCGCTGGGTTCACCTTCGACGGAATCGACATCAAGCGTCACGAAAACGCTGCCGCCGCCATATTTGGCCGCGTTCTCGATCAAGTTGCCAAGTATCTCATCCAGATCCTGACGCTCAATCGCAACCATTGCGTCTTTGCTTCCTGCAATGTCCAATCGACCGCTCGGATACAGCCGTTCGACCGCCCGCCGCACGGCTTCTGCGCTTTGACGGACATCAGTGTGCGCTTGGCCCACGGCTCTGCGTCCGACGGCACGCGCCCTTGCGAGGTGGTGATCCACGTGGCGCTGCATCGTGCGGGTTTCGCGAAAGACCGCTTCGTTAAGGTCGGACGCCCGCGCCGTCGCCGCATTGGTCAAAACCGTAAGCGGTGTCTTCAACGCATGGGCAAGGTTGCCCGCATGGGTGCGCGCTTCCTCAGCCTGACGCTCGGTGTGTTCAAGCAGCGCGTTGACCTCTTCGACCAACGGTTCGACTTCTGCAGGCAAAGGATCGGTGATCCGGTTTTCGCCCGTCGTGCGCAATTTTTGGATTGCGGCGCGAACTCTGCGCAGGGGCGAAAGACCCAGTCGGATCTGCATCAGGGTCATGACAAAAAGGCCAAGCCCCAAGACGACAAAGCTCCAGATTAGGATCGACCGGACTTGCTGGATTTGCTCATCCATAGGATCCGTCGCCATCGCAACGGCGAAAGTCCACTGCGTCTCGCTGCCCGGCAGAATAACCGTGCGTTCGGCAAGGCGCAGATTTTCGCCTTCGAATTGATCGGAGTTGTAGAAGTGAACCCCGCTGTCGAAATGCCCGACCTCATCGCTTGCACCTCTAAGGTCCAAGGTGCGATCCCAAAGGCTGCGCGATGGCCAAGGATCAAAACCGGTGCCGCTGATTTGCCAATACACCCCGCTATTGGGCTCAAGATAGCGTTGATCGCCCAAACTGCGTTCAAACCAGACCGCCCCGAATGAATCGACCTCCGCCGACGTGATCATCGCGGTCAATTGGTATTGGAGTTGATCATCAAAGTTCTCTTTGACTTGCGAGGTCAAAGTGCGTTCGAGCGCGATGCCGCCGCCCAAAAGCAAAACGATAATCCATCCCGCTGCGATAAAGCCCATGCGCCGGGCAAGGCTCGCTCGAGAGGTGGGCGCGGATGCAGCTCCGCCCGACACCGCACTTTCGCCAACGGAGCCGTCATCAATGGCGTTCTGATCAATATCAGGCACAACACCGGGTTCAGGCGCGTCTACCGCGCCCGCTCCGTGATTGGACCCTTCGCGGTCGCGCGCGCCTTTAGTTGGCTCTTGGCGCGTCTGCGGGGTCGTCGAGGCTGTAACCGAGGCCACGGATCGTAGTGATTACCTCTGCACCAAGTTTCTTACGAATGCGGGTGACGAAAACTTCGATCGTGTTGGAATCACGGTCAAAATCTTGGTCATAAATGTGTTCGATCAACTCAGTCCGGCTCACCACTTTCCCTTTGTGGTGCATCAGATAGCTGAGCAATTTGTATTCCTGCGCGGTCAATTTGACCGGTTCACCATCCAACGTCACGCGGCCAGAACGCGTGTCCAGCCGGACATTGCCTGCGGTCAGCTCGCTCGATGTGTTGCCCGATGCCCGACGGATCAGAGCGCGCAGCCGCGCAATAAGCTCTTCGGTTTGGAACGGTTTGGCGAGATAATCGTCCGCGCCTGCATCCAAACCGGCAACTTTATCGGACCAGCTATCCCGCGCGGTTAGGACGAGCACAGGGAAATCACGCCCCTCTTTGCGCCACATGCCTAGGACCGACAGACCATCTATCTCGGGAAGGCCGAGGTCGAGGATACAAGCGTCGTAATCCTCCGTACTGCCCAAAAAGTGGCCATCTTCACCATCCGTCGACAGATCTACGGCATAACCGGTCTGTTCGAGGGTTGATTTCAATTGCTGGCCGAGAGTGGGTTCGTCTTCGACGATCAGAATGCGCATAATCCACCATTTTTCTGTAAATTCTTGGCCTGTTGACTGCGCGTTTGCAGTGCTCTCGTCAAGCGAGTGGCACGTTGCATCGCACGCTTAGTCCCCCGGCGAATGTTTAAGATTGTCAAACGATACCCTAATTCGCGCGGCTGATAATGCGGCCGGTGCGCGCGTCGACATCAATATAGGTCACACGCCCTTCGCGAATGAATTTGAGCCGGTAGGCGCGCGCCGTGCTGTCGTAGGACGGCCCCAGATACTCGCTCCCGCGCATTTGCGGCAGGATGCGGCGTTCGATCTCTCGCAAGGACAATTGATTGCCGGCCCGCATCTCACGGCGGGCATCGCCTTGATCGCTGCGCGATTGGTCTTGATTGCTGGCGCCATCCGCGGCCAATGCGGATGCCGATCCCGCAGACACAGCACCAAGGCCGATTAGGACGGCAGAGGCGGCCATTCCGGCCAAAAGAGAGCGTTTGCGTGACATCGTATTATCATGCCTACACACAGCGCCTTGAACAAGCTGTGAATAATGATCGGGTTTGCTGTTAAGTTATGACGATGTCGGTTCGCCATTCGCGTTCGTCATCTCATATTTGATGGTGATGCTAACACCTGTGCTGACTTGGCCAGGTTGCACAGGCGCCGAGGCAGAAACATCCAGAGCCACGCTGCGCGCCTCCATTTGTGGAACAGCGCTCCGGCCTTGGATTGCCTCGCTAATTGAAAGCACCCTCACCCCGTCATAGCCGACCATCTCGGCGTAACTTTGCGCCCTTTGTTCGGCGCGTTCAACCGCGCGAGCACGCGCCAAATCCTTGGCCGCTTCGTCGTCTTCGATGCTGAAACTGGGTCCCGACAAATTGGTCGCGCCCGCCGACACCAATGCATCCAAAGCCGCGCCCGTCGCATCAACATCGCGCAATTTCACGCTCACACGGTTTGAAACCTGATACCCACGAAACACTTGTCGTTGGTTTGCGCGGTCATAATCATATTGCGCGTTCAAACTGATGCCGGTGGTTTGGATATCCTCGTCCGCCACGCCCAGCGCCAAAATTTGATCAATCACCCGGCGCATTTCTACCGAATTCTGCCGCATCGCTTCAACGGCTGTGGGCGCCTGTGTCGAAACCCCCGCGCCAATTGTCACCAGATCGGGTTCGGCCGTGACGGTTTCATACACCGACAATTCAATCACGGGACCTTCCGCCGCGATCTCCACCGTCGTTGCATGGGCAGGAAAGGCGGCGATGCCGGTCGATGCTAGCAAGGCGGCGCAAAGGGCAAATGGGGCGGATTTGATCATATTGTGTTCCTCTTAGTTGCGATGCCTTTGCATGGGCGCGGATGACGGATGACTGAATATATCGATTTCAAGATGTATCGCTTACCCCAATCCCTCGCTAGACCCGCATTTCATACTTTGGGGAAAGAACACCATGATCCGCACCATTGCAGCCGCCGTTGCGCTTTGCCTTGTCGGCTCGATTTCGACCGCCGCGCCCTCTTTTGCGCAAACAACGATGGAACACGTGCCGGATCGCCCAACGGGCGAAGGCGAAGGGCCATACGAAACACTCCTTATACGCGGCGCGACAATGATCGACGGCACCGGCGCCCCACCCGAAGGGCCGGTGGACATTATCATTCGTGGCAACCGCATCGCGGGGATCGTGCGCGGCGGCGGATCGACCATCGCCGCAGATCACGTTGTCGAAGCGGATGGTATGTATGTGATGCCGGGTTTCGTAGATACACACGGCCATAATGGCGACCCAGGCAAAGCGCCCCAGCCATCTTATGGCTATAAATTGTGGCTAGCACATGGGGTCACATCGGTGCGCGGTGTCCCATTCTACTTTCTTCCTGATGCGCGCGGCGTGTCGGATGCCGCCCGCAGCGCGGCCAACACAATCACCGCCCCGCGTCTATTCCCCTATGCCGTGTTCGGAACGGGCGATTTCACGCCAACCGATGCGGGCGCGCGCGCATGGGTGCGCGAGGCAAAAGCGCGCGGCTTTGTCGGGGTGAAATTCTTCAATTTCGCCCCGCCCGAATTGGTAAGAGCCGGTCTTGATGAAGCGGAAAAGATCGGCATGGGCACCGTCGCCCATTTGGGGCAACGCGGCGTAGCCGGGATGAACGCGGCGCAGGCGGCAAAATCCGGTCTGCAATCCATCACCCACTTTTATGGACACTTTGAAAGTTTATTGCGCGACGGCACTGTTCCCCAATACCCGCCCGACTACAATTACTTGGACGAACAATCCCGGTTTAGTTGGGCCGCGCGGATCACCGATCAAGCGGTGGAACCCGGCAGCGATGCGTGGAATGAATATGTCGATCTGTTGCTGGCGGAAAATGTAACCCTTGCACCAACGTTCAACATTTATTCCGCCAGCCGCGACGTCATGAAGGCACGCAACGCCGACTGGCACGACCGTTACACCTTGCCATCGCTGATGCGGTTTTTCGAACCCAGCTTGGTCAATCACGGAAGCTATTATCACGATTGGACCAGTGAAGATGAAATCGCATGGCGACGCTTTTACCAGCGTTGGTTTGCCCTAACCCGCGACTTTAAAGACCGCGGCGGACGGGTCACAGCGGGATCCGATCCCGGCTACATTTATCAAACTTGGGGCTTTTCTTACATTAGCGAGTTGGAAATGCTGCGCGAGGCGGGGCTCTCCCCTCTCGAAGTGATACAGGCCGCAACGCAAAGCGGCGCGGCGGAACTGTACGATGCCTCCGGCGAAGCGCCGCCCTTTGGCGTTATCCGTCCTGGAATGTTGGCAGATCTAGTCATCGTGCCGGAAAACCCACTGGCCAATCTCAAGGTATTGTATGGCACGGGCCATCGTCGACTCAACCGAGAAACGGATCGAATTGATACCGTTGGCGGCGTGCGATGGACCGTCAAAGACGGCATTGTCTACGATGCCCCCGCTTTGCTCGAAGATGTCGCGCGCATGGTTGAACTACAAGAGGCGACGCCATAATCATCCATTTGTGGATGCAGCGGGTCTGGATTGAAGCATCCGCTCTTGCCGAGTGCCGTGCCACCGCCTAACTCGCGCCGAATATGGCACAACCTCCAATCCTTTCCTGGGAAGGCCTTGGCCTTCAACAAGGCGCGCGCTGGCTTTTCGGCGGGCCCCAACCGGGCGTGGGCGCGGAACCTATTGATTTGCACATTATGCCGGGCGATCGTCTGGCGTTGATCGGCCGCAACGGCGCAGGCAAAACAACCCTGCTGAAATTGATCGACGATCAAATTGAATCCGATCGCGGGACGCGGCGGGTAAAACCAAACATGCGGATCGTGTTTCTTGAACAAGACCCAGATTTCAGCGCATTTGCGACATTGATGGATTTCGCAATGGCCGGTGACGATGCACCGGCCGCGCATGAAGTGGATGCGATTGCGGGACAACTTGGGATCGATATGGCGACCGAATCCGCCACGGCGAGCGGCGGTGAACGGCGCCGCGCGGCGATTGCGCGGGCATTGGCGCAAGAACCCGATTTGTTGCTTTTGGATGAGCCGACCAACCACCTTGATCTGGCCGCGATCGATTGGCTGGAGGATTGGCTGTCGCGTTACAAAGGCGCCTTCATCACGATCAGCCATGATCGGACCTTCCTAAAACGATTGACCCGCGCGACCTTGTGGTTGGACCGGGGCACTTTGCGCCGCAAGGAAGTCGGCTTTGGTGGGTATGAGGCTTGGGAAGCGCAAGTCTATGCCGAGGAGACTCGAGCCGCTGAAAAGCTGGATGCGAAACTCAAGCTTGAAGCGCATTGGTTGGAACGCGGCGTTACGGCGCGACGCAAACGCAATCAGGGCAGACTCGAAAAGCTCTATCAAATGCGAGAGGCACGCGCGTCGATGATATCCGACAGCGGTTCGGCAAAGCTGCAATTGGCGAACGATTCAGAGTTCAAATCGAAATCGGTGATTGTCGCCGAAGAGATCACAAAATCCTATGACGGCCGAGCCGTCATCAAACCGTTCTCGCTAAGGATTCAACGCGGCGATCGGATCGGCATGGTCGGCTCAAACGGCGCGGGCAAAACCACATTGCTTCGGATGCTCACAGGGGAGTTGGAACCCGACAGCGGCACCATCACGCGCGCCAGCACATTGACCGGCGTGATGATCGATCAGCAACGCCGATTGCTCGAACCGGACGCGACAGTGCGCGATATCCTTGCCGAGGGTGGCGATTGGATCGATGTGCGCGGTGCGCGCACCCATGTTCAGGCCTATCTCAAGGACTTTCTGTTCGACCCCAAATTGGTCGACACGCGCGTCGGCATTCTATCGGGCGGCGAACGGTCCCGCTTGCTCTTGGCACGTGAATTTGCGCGCACAGCAAACCTGCTCGTCCTTGATGAACCCACAAACGACCTTGACCTCGAAACACTCGACCTCTTGCAAGAGGTCATTTCAGATTTCGACGGCACCGTTTTGATCGTCAGCCACGATCGCGACTTTCTGGATAAGACAGTGACGGTTACGCTTGGTTTGGATGGATCAGGCTCGGTTGACGTTGTTGCCGGCGGCTATGCCGATTGGGAGGCAAAGCGGAACAAACGGGTCGTAGGCAAGACAAAGGCAGCATCTGCCACCGATACCGCTGCGCCGGCGAAGAAGGCCGCACCAAAGAGCGACAAGCTCTCTTACAAAGATCAACGCGATTACGAGCAATTGCCCGCGCGCATCGAAGATTTGGAAACGGCGATAACCAAGGGCGAAGCGATCCTTGCCGATCCTGAACTCTACACCTCCGATCCCAAACGGTTCGCCACCATTTCTAAAGGCATCGAAAACGCGCGTTCGGAGAAGGACGCAGCAGAGGAGCGCTGGCTGATGCTGGCCGAACAGGTGGAAGGATGAGCGATCAGGCAACCGCCCTGCATCGTGACATCGCCGCCTGCACTTTGTGTGCCGAACATCTGCCACTTGGCCCGCGCCCCGTGGTGCAATTCTCCCCGCAATCGCGCATTCTGATCATCGGACAAGCACCCGGAACCCGCGTCCATACCAGCGGCGTGCCATGGGATGACGATAGCGGCGATCGATTGCGCGATTGGTTGGGCATGGACAAGGATACGTTCTACGATCCCGATGTCTTGGCCTTGATGCCAATGGGATTTTGCTATCCGGGCAAGGCGAACAGCGGCGATGCTCCGCCGCGCAAAGAGTGTGCCCCCGCATGGCATGACAGCATACTTGCCTTGTTGCCAGAAACCCGATTGACGCTGTTGGTTGGCGCCTATGCGCAATCCCAATACCTTCCCGATACGCGCAAGCTTACATTGACGGAACGTGTTCGGACCGCGTGGTTGGACAACGCCGATCCCGCGCCCATTCTGCCATTGCCGCATCCCTCTTGGCGCGTCCGCATGTGGATGAGCAAACACCCATGGTATGAAAGCGAGGTTTTGCCGCGATTGCGCAAAGAGGTCGCCAAACGATTGCCATAACGGTGCGATTGCAAACCGCCACAGCGCCAGAACCAAACCGGAGACATGGACCGCATGTTACACGGTCCTAAGCGCAAAAGATTTGGACTTCGCGCCGCAATAAGATCACCCTTGCGGCTCATCCGATTTTGCAATGGAGCCCCCCATGAACACCACTCAGATCGCCCGTGATTTCGTCAAACTGCTCATCGAAGAAGACGAAGCCGGCTATCAGGCCTATTGGTCCGATGACATTGTCAGCCTTGAACCCATGGAGGGTGAAACCGCCCGTACACAAGGGCGCGAGGCGTTGTTGGCTAAACACGCATGGTGGGACAACAACGCCGAAATGCACGAGGTGACGATGGAGGGGCCGTATGTATACGGCGATCAATTTGCCATCCGCTTTGCAATGGACGTGACGTTTCAGGGGGAAAGGTCGAAATCGTCCGAAATCGGCCTCTACACGTTGAAAGACGGCAAAATCATTGAAGAACGGTTCTTTTCCCCACAGGATGATTGGTGATCGCGAAATAACCATTTTGGTTCACGAAATGCGGTAAAAATCCGCAACCCGATCCAAGGCCAATTTTAGCACCAATTTACCGCTGCGGGCGGGCCAACCCAATGTCTTTTCCGCGTCGGGCAACCCTTCGCCTGCGCAAACAACCCTCCACAATATATCCTCCAACCCTTTTCCTGCCGCCGTTAGCGCGCCATCAAACCGATGTTTCGCGGCGATCTGCTTCTCCGTGCCGGAAAGGCCCCTTTCCCCGGTGGAACGGATGCGCACCGCATCCCAGCGCATCGTTACATTTGCAGACAATTGCGCCCGTTCATAATCCCGACGCAGCGCCTCACCGGCTTCATACAAACGCGCATCAATGTGGCCGCGAGAATGCAGCCAAGCCAACGGCGATTCGCCAAGATTGACCGTTACGCTGCGTCTTTTCGCCCCAACGCCGCCGGTTTGTTTTGGACCTTCCGAAGTCAATTCGCGTTCCACCAATTGCCGCTTCATGTCCGATTCTCCTGATTTGCCGTTTTGGTTATTTCCAAGGCTCTCTATTGCCAAATTCGCAATTCTGTAGGAAAGGACAAACTGCGTTCAATTACAGTTTTAACCCATGGGACCGCACAGATGATCAACAGGATCCGCGAAATTCGCAAAGCCAAAGGGCTCACCCTCGCCGACCTTGCCGAAGCGTGCGATCCGCCGACCACGGCGCAGACAATCGGTCGATTGGAAACGGGTATGCGCAATCTTTCCATCAATTGGATGGACCGGATTGGCACAGCGTTGGGCGTGGACCCCGAAATTTTGGTTCGCTCCGACGAACAACCGCGCGCGCAAGTCGTCGCAGAATTGGGATTGTCCGATCCGGAGGCATTAAGCGCGCCGCGCGAAGCGATCCTACCCACAGAGATGGCAGCGCAGAGCGATGATGGCCCGATGCTGGTGTTGGAAGTGACGGCATCTGTCGGTGAATATCGTCCCGGTGACATGGTGTGGCTGAAACAAATTCAACCCGATGATGCAGCATCGGCCATGAACAGAGATTGCCTTATCCCGCGCACGGGTGGCCGGTTCACATTTGGGCGGCTGATCGATCGGCGGGGCACATTGGTCGGAATCCTCCCTTCACAAGCGGGAAACAAGCAACAAGTCGTCGATAACCCGCCGTGGATTGCGGTCGCGACGATGTTGGTGCGGCCCCTATGATCGGCGCGATCGACGTGCAGAATATGGCCGCTGAATTAACGCGTGTTAACGCTCTGCTTGTATCGTCGATCCGAAATGTTGGAGGAGGCACAGTGAACCAGGCGCACACGCACGAACGGGGTCCCCGCACGTGAAACATGTCGTCGTCCTCAGCACGCTGTACCCCAATTCGGTCAATCCGCGGTTTGGCACGTTTGTCGCCCGTTCGTTGGAAGCTTTTGCCAAACGCAACGATTGGAAAGTGACCGTCGTGAACCCCATTGGATTGCCGCCCATCGCATTGGGTCGGTACCGGGCGTTGTCCGCCTTGGACGATGTTGGCGTAGAGGCCGGGGTAACGGTGCACCGGCCACGCTTTACATTGATCCCGGCGGTGGGCGCGCGCCGCAATGCATCCGCTATTGCGAAAGCCGCCCTCCCCCTGATCAAACAATTGCATGCCGACGATCCGATAGACGTGATCGATGCACAATTCTTCTTTCCCGATGGCCCGGCGGCGGCATGGATCGCACGACAAATTGGCGTGCCGCTTTCGTTAAAAGCCCGAGGCAGCGACATCACCTATTGGGGTGAGATTGATTTTGCTCGCGACCAAATGTTGGAAGCCGCGCAGCAGGCCAACGGCATCCTAGCCGTAAGCGAAGCTTTGGCTGGACAGATGGCCGATATCGGCATGACTCGCGACAAGATCAGGGTGCATTACACCGGCCTAGATCGCGATCGGTTTCGCCCGTTGGAACACACACAATTGCGCGCGCAGCTTGGATCGGAATTGGGCTTTGATCTGCCCACCAATGCCCCGCTGCTTGCCTGTGTTGGGGCACTGATTGAAAGAAAAGGGCAGGATATTGCTATTGCCGCCCTCGCCAATATTGAAGGCGCGCGGTTGATCCTTGTTGGGAAAGGCGATGATGAAACGCATTTGAGGCAATTGGCGCGCGATCTTGGTCTTGCCGATCGGGTCCATTTTGCCGGATCCCTCGATCACGATTTGCTGCCGATAATTCTCTCCGCCGCCGATGTTATGGTGTTGCCCACGATGAACGAAGGGTTGGCCAATGCATGGGTCGAAGCACTCGCCTGTGGCACGCCGGTCGTGACGTGCGATGTCGGCGGCGCGCGGGAATTGATCACCAACAACACCGCCGGAAGGCTGGTCGAACGCACGCCAGAAAGCGTCGCATCCGGGGTGAATGCGATCCTCAACAACCCACCCATGCGCCAAGCGGTCGCCGCGATGGTCGAACGGTTCAGTTGGGACACGAACGCGATTGAACTGGCCGCGCATTACGATGCGTTGGTGGCCGGTTAAGCGAGCCGATTTGCCAGTAATGAGGGCCGCAACAATGCGGCCATCATCAAAGCTGACCTAAGACCTTCTTTTCCTGCTTATCCGCTTCGGTTTCTTGCGGGATAAAGCTGTCGGATGTCACGCCCAACCAGATAAGGATCGGTGCGGCGAGATAGACGCTGGAATAGGTGCCGATAAACAAGCCGGCCGTGATTGCCGCGACCAATCCGAACAGGCTGGCCGGACCAAACAGCAACAGCGGCAGCAGCGCCACCAGCAAGGTCAGCGAGGTCATAACCGTCCGCGCCAATGTTTCGTTCACGGACAGGTCGAGCAGCTCAGGGAGCGGCATCTTGCGATACTTTTTCAGGTTTTCCCTAATGCGGTCATAGACAACAATCGTGTCGTTCAACGAATACCCAATGATGGCCAAAATGGCAGCGATAATCTGAAGGCTGAACTCCATTTGGAACAGGGAGAACATGCCCAAAGTCAGCGAGACGTCGTGGAACAAGGCGAACAACGCTCCGACGCCAAATTGCCATTCAAACCGGATCCAAATGTACAACGCCACCATCAACATCGCGGCGAGCAGGGCGAGGCCCGCATCTTGGCTGAATTCCTCGGCGACTTTGCCCGAAACGGTGTCGTTCCCGTCGGTACGAACACCGTCATACTGTTCAGAAATCGTCGCAATCACCTGATTGCCGATTTCGTTTGCGGCGCCCGGTGTTTCATCGACATTCTCGGGAAGCGGCACGCGGATTGAGACAACGTTTGGCGCGCCAAATTCTTGCACGACAGGCGTGCCATAGCCAAGCCCTTCGACCAGATCGCGCAGCTCCGCGACTGGGGCCTGTTCTTGCTCTTCAAACGTCAGCTCAATCTTCTGACCGCCGACAAAATCGATGCCAAGATTAAGACCGTTGACCGCAACCAAGGTCCAACTGGCGATCATCAACAATATGCTGAACGCAAAAAACGGAACGCGCAGTTTCAGGAACTTAATGTTCGTGTCCTGGGGTACGAGTTTCAAAAGTTTCATCTCTCGTCTCCCTTTCTTAAATCGTGATATCTTTAGGACGTTTCGCGGCGAGATAGCCCGAAACCCACATTTTCGTCAGCGTCAGGGCCGTAAAGACCGACGTGGCAAGGCCGATGACCAACACCACGGCGAACCCTCGGATCGGTCCTGAGCCAAACCCAAACAACAACGCACCGGCGATGAAGTTTGTGATGTTCGCATCGTAAATCGCGCGGCTGGCCTCTTTGTAGCCATTCTCGACCGCCGTGATGACCTTCTTCCCTCGCTTTCGCTCTTCGCGAATGCGTTCATTGATCAGGACGTTTGCATCGACCGCGGCACCCGCCGTCAGAACAAACCCGGCAATACCCGGCAAGGTCAGCGTGAAGTTACCGATCGCCATCGCACCCAATAGGATTAGGACGTTGAAGCCCAAAGCGATGGTCGCGTACACGCCAAACCGGCCGTACGTGGCCACCATCAGGGCGACCACAGCGAGGCTGCCGATGATCATCGCCAACATACCGCTGCGGATGGATTGTTCGCCCAATTCCGCGCTGACTGTGCGTTCTTCGATGACGGTCAATGGGACCGGCAAAGCGCCCGATTGCAAAGAAATCGCCAATTGCTGGGCGCTCTCGGCTGTGAAGTTGCCAGAGATTTGCGCTGATCCGCCCAAAATCGGTTCGTTGAAATTCGGAGCCGAAATCACTTCGCCGTCAAGGATGATAGCAAAGCGTTCGCCCACATTTTCCGTGCTGAGCACCGCGAAACGTTGACCGCCTTGAATGTCGAACTTGATGTTCACGACATTCTCGTTGGTTTGGGGATTAACCCCCGCACCCGCTTCGATCAGGCTATCCCCGCGGATCCCGCCGAGCCGTTTGACTGCGAGAAATCTTTGCAGAGATCCGCTGTCTTCAGCGTAAGGGAAAATCTGGCTGCCGGGCTTGGCGATGCCCGCTTCGGTTTCGGTGAGCAACGCGGCCTGATCGACCAGTTTGAATTGCAATTCCGCCGTTTGGCCCAATTGATCTTTCAATTGTTGAGGATCGGCCAGACCGGGCACTTGAACAACAATGCGCTCATCGCCTTGCCGGATGATGGTCGGTTCGCGTGTGCCCAACAAATCGATCCGGCGGCGGACAACTTCGACCGCGCCGTCCATCGCAGTGCTTAGGGCTGCGGCTTTACCGTTTTCCGTCTGGGCAAGGACAATGCGCTGTCCATCGGCGACCTCAAAATCCCATTCGCGCTGCAACCCGTTGCCCATCATCAGGGGTTCGAGCAGGCCGCGCACGCGATCAATGTCGGACGCGCTGTCCAACATAAACGACAATCTCTCGTCGGATCGAGAAACATCGCCAAACTCGATGCTCGGATTGGCATCGCCCAATGCGCGCCGAACCGATTCTTCCATGTTTTCGAGCCGTTGGCTGTGAACATATTCCACATCGCCCTCAAGCAAGAGGTGCGAGCCACCAGCAAGGTCCAAACCAAGATTAATCTGTGGCGCATCTTCGCCAAGATCCACGCCAGCGGCGGACATCAACGATGGGACCGCCGCAGCCGCTATCGCGAGGGTAAACACCCAAAGCGAAATCTTCTTCCAAAGGGGAGTTTCAAGCATTGCAGCCCAGTTTGAACCTTATGTCGTGTGTCATGGAATTGGCGTCATCAATCTTGGGATAGATCGAACCAGGGATTAGGCCAGAAAGATCAATCGTTGGCGGGTTTGCCACCGGGTTCGATCAAATCAGCGATGGTGTGTTTGACCGCTTTGACGCGGACGTCTTTGGCCAATTCGATTTCAGCATAAGTGTCATCCACTTTGATGACCTTACCCACAAGGCCGCCCTGTGTGATGACCTTATCGCCCTTTTTCAGGCCGCCGACCTTTTCTTGATGTTCTTTTTGCCGCTTCATTTGTGGGCGAATGATCAAGAACCAAAAGATCACGACCATCCCGACAATCGGCAGCCACGTGAACCATGCCGGTGGTTGTTCTGCGGCGCCTGCACCAGCGGCGGCGAGTAATTCAAACATAAGTCATCAAACCCATAAAATTGGCGGAACATCTATGGCATCGACCAACCGTCTGTTGCCGAACCACGCCCCGTGCTTTCAGATAAGTGGGCGCGCGTAGCAGCAATGCAAGCATGCCGCAATTCACCGAGCGAATTGGTGATGCATGACTGCATCACCGCAATGCCGGTTATCCAGACCAAATCCCCTTGCCATCACTCCATGGCGGTCCCTTAGACGTTAGCCCAATGAGACGAGCCAACCATACGAGCCCGTACCCACCAAAGCAGCGGTGCAACCCGTTTCAGGCCACCGCCAAAACCTTCGAATTATTTGTCACCCTATCCGCTTGCCACATTACAATCGCCGCCCTATAGCGCCCGCCTCCACTGGATACGGGAAGTAGCGCAGCCTGGTAGCGCATCACACTGGGGGTGTGGGGGTCGCAGGTTCGAATCCTGTCTTCCCGACCAGTGGAGCACGCACACGACGTGATCCCCAAATTGCAATCAGCCATTCCATGAGTTTCATCGAACTGAGACACCCGTTTGTCTCTTGGCTCTGTTTAATTGTGACAGCGGCGCGCAAGGAACTTTCATGCGCCCTAACCGCTTAACTCGCTCAATGTTGATGCAACGCCCCCTTTATATCCCGATTATGGGCACCGCGCTTGGCGTGGTCTGCCCCGCAATGGCTGTGGCCAGTGATGAACGGGTCTCCGTCCAAAACGTCGCTTCAATTGGGTCGCCCGCGGGGTTGGCCGCCGGGTCGACCGATGGAACGGCGACGGACACGGCCGCGATGGATGAAACCGGCACGGCGTCGACAGAAACCAACACACGGCGCACCTTTACCCCCGAAGATTTCGTTCGCTTCGCCCCGCGCAGCGCGCTGGACATGGCGCGGCAAATTCCCGGTTTTTCCATCCGCAGCGGCGATGGCGCGCGCGGTTTGGGGCAAGCGGACACCAACGTCATCGTCAATGGTCGACGCATTTCGGGAAAATCAAACGGCCCGGTCGAAGCTTTGGAGCGCATCCCAGCCGAAGAGGTCGTGCGACTGGAATTGGTCGACGGCGCCAGCTTGGATATTGGGGGCCTATCGGGCCAAGTCTTGAACGTTGTCACCAGCAACAGCGGCGGGATCACCGGGCAATTCCGATACGCCCCGCGCTTTCGCAGCAAAGGGACGCCAGCCCGCATTTTCGAAGGGTCCGTTTCGTTTGCCGGTGGCGGGGCGAAAACCGAATGGACGTTGGCATTGGAAAACCAATCCAACCGCCGTGGCAATGAAGGCATTGAACGGGTGTTTGATGCATCCGGCGCGTTGATCGATACGCGGATCGAACAAGCCAATTTCAACATTGATCGGCCCAATATCTCCGGATCCTTCACGCGCATTGCCGACAATGGCAATGTGTTGAACGCCACGGGCGAAGTGCAAGGATTTTTCTTCAGAGAAACCGAAACATCCGAACGCAGTGGTCTGATCTCACTCTCCGATCGCAGCCGGAAATTCACCCGCCAAGAAGACGAGTTCAGCTTCGAATTCGGTTTGGATTACCAATTCGCATTCGGGCCCGGTCAACTCAAATTGATCGGATTGCACCGCTTCGAAAACAGTCCGACCGTATCCGAATCCCTTACTGAGTTCTCCGACAACAGCCCGTTGGAGGGATCGGTTTTTGATCGCGTGGCGGACGAATATGAATCCATCGCCCGCGCCGAATACAATGTTGGCGGACTGGGTGGAAATTTGCTGTTTGCGGTGGAGGGTGTGCGCAACATCCTCGATATTGATTCATCCTTTGAACAACGCGATGCGGCCGGCATTCTTCAGCCGGTTGTTCTGGAAGGGGCAACCGCGCGGGTGGATGAAGATCGCGCCGATATTAGCGTGACTTACAGCCGCCCTTTAGCAGAAGGGTTGCAGTTCCAATCGTCGATCGGCGGCGAATATTCGAAGCTAAGCCAATCGGGCGCGTTGGGACAAACCCGCACATTCTATCGCCCAAAAGGGTTCGTCTCCCTCGATTGGGCCGCCAGCGAAACGATCAACATTTCCGGCCGCGCCGAACGTGTTGTGGGTCAACTCGACTTCTTTGATTTTCTGAGCACGGTGGATCTCAACCAAGAACGCGAAGACGTGACCAATTCGTCCCTCGTGCCGCAACAAAGCTGGGTTTATGAGGTCGAAGCGACCGCCGGTCTCGGCGTGCTGGGATCGTTGAACCTGCGCCTTTTCTACGAAGATATCACCGATATCGTCGATCAAATCCCGATTGAGGGCGGTGGTCAGGCACCGGGCAATCTGCCATCTGCCGAATTTTACGGGCTGAGCAGCACCTTGACGCTTTTGTCAGAGGGCATCGGGTGGCGAGGCACGCGGATCGATTTTGAATTGGATCTAACCGATTCCTCGGTGCTCGATCCGTTGTTGGGCACACCGCGCAAATTGTCGGGCAACACATTGGCCGAGATCGATTTTGAATTGCGTCACGACTTCGTGAACTCTGTTTGGGCAATCGGCGGATCGGCGCGTTGGGAAGATCAAGCACCCCAAGTGCGACTGGACGAAGTTGCGGTGCGCACCGAACAATTCGGTTTCATTGGCGCGTTTGTTGAAAACAAAGATTTCGCCGGTCTTACCGTGCGGGCCAGCGTCGCCAACCTAACCAATCGCGCCGACCGTTTTGATCGCACCGTTTTTGTGGACCGGGCGGCGGGAATTGTCGATTTCGTCGAAGATCGCGATCGAACCTTTGGTAGGATTTTCTCGCTCACGATTGAAGGATCGTTCTGAGCGTTCTAATCGCTCCCTTTGTGACCGGCTTGCCGAACGATAGCGCGCCAACCCAAAGGATATGTCGATGACCCTAAGCACCACCCTCCGCATGCGCAGTTGGCTTTTCGCACCGGGCGACAGCGACAAGAAAATGGGCAAGGCCATCGCCAGCGACGCTGATATCGCTTTGTTGGATCTCGAAGATTCCGTTGTCCCCGACCGCAAGGCCGAGGCACGCCATATGGTCGCGGCCGCTATCGCAGGTTCCGACAACACAGCGCGGATTTGGGTGCGGATTAATCCCCTGTCCAGCGGCCTGACCGAAGCGGATTTGGATGTCGTGTTGGCATCGGGTCCCGGCGGTGTGTTTCTGCCCAAAGCCGAAGGCGGCCACGATGTCGAAGTTTTGGACGCAATGTTAACCGCGCGCGAAACGGCGGCAGGGATCACGCCCGGCACGACGAAAGTCGCCGCCTTGGTCACGGAAACGGCCGCTGCCATGTTTACAACCGGCACCTATGACGCGGCGAGCAAAGGGCAAGCGCGGTTGGTTGCTATGAGCTGGGGCGCGGAAGATCTATCCAGCGAGTTGGGCGCGAGCGAGCAACGCAGCGCAGATGGCGAGTACACCCATGTCTATCAATTGGCGCGTAGCCTATGCCTTTTGGGAGCGGTCAAAGCGGGCGTTGCACCGATCGAAACCGTTCAACCCGAATTCCGCGATCTAGAAGCGTTGGAAACCCGCGCGCGCAGTGTGCGCGCATCGGGTTATCGCGGCATGTTGGCCATTCACCCGGCGCAAATCGCCCCAATCAACGCCGCCTTCACACCCAGCGAAGAAGAGATCGCTCATGCAAGGGCTGTAGTGCAGGCATTTGCGGACAATCCCGGATCGGGCACAGTGGCAATGAATGGCAACATGTTGGACCGGCCTCATTTAGCGCTTGCAGAGCGTTTGCTGGCCGAAACGCAATAGCTGCCTTAGGTTAGCGAACTTTCCTACACGAACCAATTTGGTTATCAATGGCCGCAACTCATCCAAAGGAGCGTTGCCATGGCCTTACTCGAATCCCTGATCGGCCCGATCACATCTATCCTAGACAAAATCATTCCCGACAAAGAGGCCCGCGCCAAAGCGCAGTTTGAATTGCTCAAACTCGAAGGGACGCAGGAGATGGCTTTGATCGAAGCCCGCTTGCAAGCCATCGTGGCAGAGGCACAATCGAAAGATCCATGGACCAGCCGGGCCCGGCCCAGCTTTCTGTATGTCATGTATATTTTGATCCTGACCGCGCTGCCGATGGGCCTGCTCAGCGCGTTCAACCCCGCCGCGGCAATGGATATTGCGCAGGGGATGAACGCCTATCTCGGCGGGCTTCCTGATCCGCTCTACGCGTTGTTTGGGACGGGGTATCTTGGTTACACGGCCGCCCGGCAATGGGGAAAGGTCAAAGGGGTCGATCAATAAATCGATCCTTACCGAGGATTGCATCTTTCTCCGCAAAACCCCGTGCCCCCTAGGAAAGTCGGCGGTGTTGAATTGGCGATAGTCATGAGAGAGACAATCATGACGAGATTCGCCGCGCCCTCTTATCCAACCCTCTCCACCGTCACCTCCGGTGGAAACATTGCGATGCCGCCTGTCCTCTCCGCGATGGGCGCACCGCTGTGAAAGATCATCCCCTCCCCCCGGTTCTCCTGCACTCCATTTCCGAAATCTTGTTGGAATTGGCCCAAAGTGCAGGGGAATTGGGGGATGCTCTTTCCGAAAACCCTCAGGTGCTGGACGGCCATCTGTTGCAATTGCAGCGGCTCGACGTGTTTGGCCAAACATTGTTCCAACTGTCCGCAATGTTGGATCAAGGGCCGACCGACGCGATTGATACAGACGGTTCAAACGGTTCAATCGAACACGCCGCGCTCAAACGTCTTCGATCCCAACTGTCTGCGGCTTCGCCCGATATTGCGGCATAGGGGAACCGCCCCCTTCCTATGCGGGCTCTCTGCCGCTAATTGGGCGGCATGTCTGACACAATTTACGTTCTCAACGGTCCGAATTTGAACCTTCTTGGACTGCGCGAACCAGAAATCTACGGATCCACCACCCTCGATGAAATCGCGGGTATGTTGGAGGATCGCGCCCTAGAACTCGGTTTGACGATCGATATGCGGCAAACCAATCATGAAGGGATGCTCGTCGATTGGCTCCACGAAGCGCAAGCACAAGGCGCGCGCGCCGTGTTGTTGAATGCGGCCGCGTACACGCACACTTCCATTGCCATTCTAGATGCGATCAAAGCAATCCAAACCCCTGTTATCGAAGTGCATTTGTCCGACCCGAAAACCCGTGAGGATTTTCGACATCTCTCTTATGTTGGGATGGCAGCGGCCAAAACGGTCGAAGGGCACGGAGCCGACAGCTACCGCATCGCATTGGAAGCCGTAGCGTCAGGTGACCTTTAGAAACTGGGTCACATTTCGACAAATTGCACCAATTGCCACTTGCCAGCCGCAATTGGGGTGAATAGTCACCGCGTCAATCGCCGCCCATGGCAATCCATGTGGCGCAACCAAACAAGGGGTACGTATGGCTGACAAAAAGCCAAATTCCGGCATGAATATCGACTCAGCGCTCGTTCGCGAACTGGCCGAGCTGCTCGATGAAACCGGTCTTTCCGAAATCGAAGTTGAAGATAACGACCGCAAAATCCGCGTGTCGCGCAATGGTGGCGTTGCATCCGTGCCCTTCGCAGCGCCTGCACCTGTTTCCGCTGCACCTGCTGCTGCGGCGCCTACTGCAACGGCCCCTGCACCCGAAGCGGCACCCGAAGCGGCCAATGCCAACGCCTTTAAATCGCCGATGGTGGGCACAGTCTACCTTGCAGCGGAGCCGGGGGCTGCCAACTTTATCAAAGTCGGAGACACCGTTAGCGAAGGCGACACGTTGTTGATCGTCGAAGCGATGAAAGTCATGAACCCAATTGCCGCCGACAAAGCTGGTACCGTCCAAGCCATCTTGGTTGAGAACGCGCAGCCGGTTGAATTTGATCAACCGCTTGTCGTGATTGCGTAAACCAGCATGAGCATCACCCGCATCCTGATCGCCAATCGCGGTGAAATCGCGCTGCGCATCCACCGCGCAGCTCACGAAATGGGCATTGAAACGGTCGCGGTGCATTCCACCGCGGATGCCGACGCGATGCATGTGCGGTTGGCCGATCACGCCGTTTGCATCGGCCCGCCTTCAGCCACTGACAGTTACTTGAATGTGGCCAACATCATTTCTGCGGCAGAGATCGCAGAATGCGATGCTGTGCACCCAGGCTACGGATTTCTCTCCGAAAACGCCAAATTCGCAGACATCGTAGAGGCGCATGACCTGGCATGGATCGGGCCAAAGCCTGAACATATCCGCACCATGGGCGACAAAGTCGAAGCGAAGCGATCGGCTGGCGCGTTGGGCCTGCCGCTTGTTCCCGGCTCCGATGGCGCAATCGACGATCCCGAAGAGGGTAAGCGAGTCGCCAAGGAAGTCGGCTATCCCGTGATCATCAAAGCCGCCAGCGGCGGCGGCGGTCGCGGCATGAAGGTTTGCGAAAGCGAAGATCAGCTTGAAACTCTGATGAAACAAGCTGGATCAGAGGCGAAAGCCGCCTTTGGCGATGCGACCGTTTATATTGAGAAGTATCTCGGCAATCCGCGCCACATCGAATTTCAGGTGTTCGGCGACGGCAAAGGCAATGCGATCCACTTGGGCGAACGCGATTGTTCACTGCAACGCCGCCACCAAAAAGTGCTCGAGGAGGCCCCTTCCCCGGTCATCAGCCATGATGAACGCATGCGCATGGGCGAAGTCTGCTCTAAAGCGATGCGCGACATGGGTTACCGCGGTGCCGGCACGATCGAATTCCTTTGGGAAGACGGCGAGTTCTACTTCATCGAAATGAACACCCGGCTTCAGGTTGAACACCCTGTTACCGAGGCCATCACCGGCGTCGATCTAGTCCGCGAACAGATCCGCATTGCGGCGGGCAAACCGTTGTCGGTTGCTCAAGAAGATTTGGAATTTAGCGGCCACGCCATTGAATGCCGGATCAACGCCGAAGACCCATTCACCTTTGCCCCGTCACCGGGCAAAGTCACCTATTACCACCCGGCTGGTGGTATGCACGTGCGGGTCGATAGCGGATTGTATGCCGGCTATTCTATTCCGCCTTATTACGACAGCATGATCGCCAAGCTGATCGTCTATGGTCGCAATCGCGAAGGGTGCATCATGCGCCTGCGTCGGGCGTTGGAAGAGATGGTCGTCGAAGGGGTGAAAACAAACATCCCATTGCATCAAGAATTGCTGCGTCAAAACGACGTATTGCACGGCGATTACTCGATCAAATGGCTCGAAGATTGGTTGGAAGAACGCGAAGTCTAACGTCGCCCTAATCGCGCCCACTCACAATGCCATGTCATGACGGAAGCGGTGTGACATCATCGTTCATCGTGCTGGTTGGACATGCATCCGCTGTTGGCGTGTTTTGAAGCGATGAAAGCGGACAGGTCAGCCGGTAGATGAACGTCGATTGTTCGATGTCGATGCGCGCTTTACCATGCAGAAGGCGCGGTATGATCTGCGTCAACAACACCTCGCTAAAACCATCCAACGGTGCGGGCGTTACCGGAATTGGGTCGTTTTGAATGTCCTCCAAGCCATGGGATGCCTCAGGATTGGACTGCTTGGTTTCGCGCCATTCGATTGAGCAAGTGGGGCCCCGATCATTCTGACCTGAGTCCGTCGGCGTCGATGGCTCGACCCTCCATTCGACCGCAACCTTTGCATCTGCTCGGTCCCATCGGTTCATCTGGGCCAACCGTCCCGCCAATTCCCATGCGACCAGACTGATCTGCTGTGCACCTTGCATTCCGACCAGCACGACGTCCCCTTTGACGGATAGTTTTTCATCGGGATGGGCGAAATGCGGTTCGACCTGTCGGCGGATAATGTGTTCAATATCGCAAGAGGCACCGTCGCCATGCTCCATCACATTGGATGTCGCGATGGACAGAGCGTTCACGCGTCCGCGCAATTCGCGCATGAACACTTCTGGACGGTCGCTCAAATACACGCCAGGCCGGGTCAACATTGATAACAATTGGATGAGATTGCGGCTGCGCTGCACATCGTTGCGCGCGTTTTGCGCGATCATAGTATTGGCCGCCTCCAACGCCAGTGCATGGTGGGCTACCGTGCGCTCCAATTGATCTCTGGCCATGGCAAGATCGGCCAAGGTCACTTCCAATTGCGCAATGACCTCTTCGTGTTTTTGGGGCGTCGGAATGCGGATGAATGTCGGGATTAGTCGGAACAGGACCACCGCCGTCACCAGCGAAACGGCAGCCGTCGCCAATTTGACCACGCCCATGAAGGGATAGATCGCGTACCAAAGTGTCACGATTGAAAGCGCGTGGGTGATGCCACACAGCAAGATGAACGCCGCAAACAACGACACCAGACCGCGATGCCCGAGGTCCGGCCGCCGTTTCAGCACGAGCCAAATGGCCATCGGAATGGCCATATAGGCGGCGAATATGAGCAAGTCGGAACCGGACCACAAAATGACCAACCACGGCTCCCAAAGCAGGCACATCCCGTGCGGCATATATTTCTCATATTCGATCAGTGCATTCATCTGCGACCTTTCAAATGTCGGGGAACTGCACCGGTTGGAGCGCGGGCAATCACTTAGCCATCAACCCCTATCCCAGCGGGCATCGCCAAACCCTCCGTAAGACTGCCTAGAGTTGCACCGAAACGGACGTACCAGCCCATGCGAGCCATCGGACACGAGGCAAAGAGGGTTTTCAGAAACCACCGCGTTGGATGAAGAAGCCGTCGCATCGCGCCCAAATACCGATGCATCCGGATTAAGAAGGTCCGCGGCTGGGGCTTGGTCGGGAATTGTGGAGTGGATCAACCAGATCCATCACCCGGCATTCAACCGCAGACAGGCATCAATCGAAGGTAAAACCCGCTGCTTCGGCTTCTGCGATGATTTCTGGGCCCGTTTTCATCGGGCTTTTTTGCACCAAATCGTACCAATCGGGTTTTTCGTCTACGAAAATCTGTTGAAGAATGCCCAATCCATCGGGCACATCAAACAGGCCAGCCAGATAGCTGGTGTGGCCGTTGGGCGTGAAACAATACCAAAGCTTGGTGCCGCAATTTTTGCAAAAGGCGCGTTGGGCCCAATCGCTGGATTGGTAAATCGAAACCGATTCTTCGCCGGTTATCGTGGCACTTGTGCCGCTCAATCCGCCCAAAAACGTGCCGGACCACCGCACGCACATTTCACAATGACAAATATCAACCTTGGGAAGCGTCCCTTCCAAAGTGATGGAAACCGCGCCGCATAGGCATCGACCGTGAATTGGATCGGATAGGCGTTCTTCGCCCGCTTCATCGTCTCCAAAAATGTCGGTCATGCCTGTGCCCGTTTCTTATAGTGGAACGCCGGGCTCATGCTTGGCTGTACGGATCGTCAGGGACGTCTTCACGCTGGCAACATTGGGTGCCGGCGTCAGCTTACTGGTCAGGAATTCTTGAAAACTTTGAAGGTCTTGGCTGACAATCTTGAGAATGAAATCAATCTCGCCATTGAGCATATGGCATTCGCGCACTTCGGGAAGATCCGCCATGTGATCTTCGAATTCCCGCAGCTCGCTTTCGGCCTGACTCTTTAGGCTAACCATTGCAAAAACGGTGATTGCGAAACCCAATTTCGACGGGTCCAAATCGGCGTGATATCCGCGGATAACGCCGTCTTCTTCAAGGCCGCGAACACGCCGCAAACATGGCGGCGCGGTCAATCCAACACGTTGGGCCAATTCGACATTCGTCACGCGGCCCTCGGCCTGAAGTTCGCTGAGTAGGCGTTTATCGATCTCGTCAAGATTCGCCATTTCTCGTTGGGCTCCCCCGAAAGTGTTGCTGACCACGCATTGCGCGGCGTTGGTTGCCCCAAGCTGTTTGAATTGCGTGGGCGCGGCAGATTGGCTCATAGGCTAACAATTGTGTGCAAGACTATGCACCGCATTGAGCAATGAAACCTAATTTAATTATGTGTGCCAGCAATTGTCCCGCTTTGCAACGCGCTCGACTGACGCCTGTGACAAATCATTTCCGGTGCTAGGTACACGATGTTGATCCGTACCCAATGCCAGAATGGGTTCGGCGCGCGCATTGGGATATGCGCCATTTCCTCTGGTTCGCCGATGCTCATGTTGGGGCAGTGCTCAAGTAAGGAGCGTGAATGTTTTTCGATGATCGCCTTGCGACTGTGCTGCGTCAGCGCGCATCGAGCGACGTCGGCTTGCGCACGCAATATCGGCAATTGCTCGACATTCTTGGCGCGGCCCAACCCGGCGGCGGCGGAGCGGGTGATGCAAAGGGCGGCTCCGATCGGTCTTTGATCGCCTCTGCGTGGTTGAGGATGGACGCCTTGGCCCAAGAAATTCCGGCTGCAGACCGGGCGAAAATGATCCGAGAGCGCGGTTGGCGGTTTCAAAACCCAGAATTGGCCGCGCATCTGGCGGATTTCGAGCCCGATGTTGCATCGGCTGCTCTGAACCGCGCGCAATTGACGGAACAGGATTGGTCCGCGCTTATTCCTCGACTCCCCATTAGGGCGCGCGGGTTCTTGCGGTTGCGGCGCGATCTGCCTCTGGATGCGGAAACCACATTGGACCGGCTGGGCGTGAGCGATCGCGGATTGCCCTCTCCAGAGGGAATAGAGCGAGAAGGGACGGCGCCTTACAGCGTTGGATCACCGCCACCGATTGAACCGACTGCAGGAGAAACGGATCCAAACGAACCGGTTATTTCCCTCAACGACGACATCGGGTCGGACGAGGATTACCTCGTTCTGCCGGATCAAACCGTTGGCATCGACGACAACGCCGCCCCGCCCCATGATATTGCGGCCATCCTAGATGAAGAATCAGATGGCAGTGCCGATGCGGATGCGGATGCGGGGGTAGAAGCCAAACCGACGCCCGATGATTCGCCCCTGCCGGCGGCATTTGACCCGGCCCACGAGGGGCGCAGCGAGATTTCCGCGTTGGTCGAACGGATCGCACAGTTCAAGCGCACACGCGAAAGCGGCGGCGAATTGGATGGCAGCGAGCCGCGTCTGCCACTAGGCGAAGATCAACCGCGCGGCGAAAAATTGGTCGGCGCGTTTGGCTTTGCCGCAGATGCCGGCGGACGGATCGAATGGGCCGATGGCGATGTGGCCGCGATGGTGATCGGAACGCGATTGGTCGCCCCGCCCCGTCTTGGCAACGCGGATCGCGAGACACCGGTCGAACGCGCCTTTGCGCGCAGACAACCAATCTCGGGTAGCGATATAACATTGTACGGAGCACAGGCGATTGCCGGGGAATGGTCCCTCGATGCCCAACCGCGTTTCACCGATGATGGCAATTTTTCCGGCTATGTGGGCCGCTTTCGACGCCCAATGGGCGAAGACCCATCCATGCCCAGCGCCGTGCAACGCGAAGCCGATCGCATTCGTCAATTGCTGCACGAATTGCGCACCCCCATCACCGCCGTCCAAGGCTATGCCGAAGTTATTCAGCAACAATTGTTTGGCAGCGCCCCGCATGAATATCGTGCGTTAGCCGCGGCAATTGCAGCGGATGCAGCGCGCATCTTGTCGGGTTTTGAGGAATTGGACCGGCTGGCGCGGTTGGAAACCGGATCGGTGGATGTCGAAACCGGGTCGACCGATCTGGGCGCGTTGATCGCACGCACCAACCGTCAATTGGATCAAGTTCTGCAACCGCGCATGGCCGGTATCACTCTAAAAACGGATGATGTTCCGTACATCGTCGCGCTTGATACAGACGAAGCCGATTCGTTGATTTGGCGGTTGATGGCGACAATCGGCGGCGGGTGTTCGGCCGGCGAAATGTTGGAGGCCACGCTTTATGATGAAGGCGGCATGGCCCAATTGATCTGTGACCTCCCCGCGCAATTGTTGGCGGAAGAGGACATATTCACCGCCGAGGTTAAGCCGATCGGCACGGCAATTAACGCCGGTTTGTTCGGCGCGGGTTTCGCGTTGCGTTTGGCCAGAGCCGAAGCGCGTGCCGCCGGCGGCGGATTGGTCCGCAACGGCGACACGATTGCCCTGACATTGCCGTATATTGATGCGGATGACACCGCCTCTGATTGCGAAGCGTCAACCGACGCCTAAGCCGCGAAAGCGCCAAACCTTAGGGTTTCGCCCAATAAAGCACGAGCCGGTGGTAAGGCATCGCTTACCAGTTTGGTGTATGGCGTTCCCATCATGGCCTCAAATGGGACTCTTGAAGGCGGGCTTCAGACGCCTGCACCTGCCCAAAGCGCGACCGCGCTTGGTCGTGAAACCGTGTCCATGGTCGATCCACCGCGGCTGAACGATCCCGGCGTGCGCGCCGCGTTTAAAGACCCATCTTCAGCGCGCGTCCTGCTTACCGTCGATACCGAAGAGGAATTCGATTGGAATCGACCGTTTTCGCGCGATGCACACGGGTTGAAGCACGTCGAAGCCCTGCCCCGGTTCCAACAATTCTGCGAAGGAATCGGGGCCCATCCGGTTTATTTGGTCGATTGGCCGATCGCCAATGACCCCCGCGCAATCGAAATCATCGGCGACGCCGTTCGCCGTGGGGCTGCCGATATTGGCGTGCAATTGCACCCTTGGGTCAATCCCCCGTTTGAGGAAGAAGTTTCCACACACCATTCATTCTCAGGCAATCTGCCGCGCGGATTGGAAGCGCGCAAATTCGTCGCATTGCGCGACCAAATTGAGCAGGCATTTGGCGTGCCCCCACGCATATATCGAGCGGGTCGATATGGACTTGGCCCGAACACATCGGAGCTTTTGAAAGCGAACGGGATTGCAATCGACACATCCGTACGCTCGCTTTTCGATTACAGCGATCAAGATGGCCCCGATTATTCCGACCATCCGGTCGCCCCCTATTGGGTCGGCGATGATCATGCGTTGCTCGAATTGCCGGTTACGACCGTTTATTGGGGCCTTTTGAGGCAAATGGGCAAAAGCATTCATCGCATTCAGCGATTTTTCCCCACCCTTTTTGCGGGCTTCTCAAAATTCAAATTGCTCGAACGGATCGCGCTCACACCAGAGGGCGTAACCGCCGAGGAAGCCCTTCGCGGGATCGATATTGCGCTCGATGAACGCCTGCCGGTACTTGTGCTCTCACTTCATAGCCCCAGTCTCGCCCCCGGATACACGCCCTATTCGCAATCCGATGAGGATGTAGAGGCGTTGTATGAGTGGTTGCGCCAAATCTATGGCTATTTGTCGCTACGCGGCGTCAACAGCGCGAATGTCGCCCAACTGATTGATGCGGTTGAACGCTAAAACCCGTCCCAAATCGGGTGTTCAATCCATATCAATTTACAAATGTGCAATACCCGCTTGTTTCTTGGATAAACCCGCTGTAGGGGCGTGGCTGCTTTCGTCACCGAGGCGTTTTCGGACTGCTGTGGGCCTGTAGCTCAGTGGTTAGAGCTGGCCGCTCATAACGGCTAGGTCGCGGGTTCGAATCCTGCCGGGCCCACCATGTTCTTTATAGAGCACGGTTCCTGCCTGTAGGCAGATCCGGTTGGTGGTTTTGGTGACAAAGCAATTGAAATGTAGTCGGGGAGTGGCGCAGCCTGGTAGCGCACCTGTTTTGGGTACAGGGGGTCGCAAGTTCAAATCTTGTCTCCCCGACCATTTCAATAGTTCTGCAAAATGATGGATAGACGACGCAGATTCAGACCCGGCCGGGTTTGGACGCTTCGTCACGCGGATTCGCGTCACAGGCTTATCCCATGTGCAATTGTGGCAAACGCCTTCGTCCGTTGCCAGTTTCACCCCAAATCATCATCGCATACCCCTGATTCCCCGTAATTTTTGCAGGTTCGAAGACATTTCGCGACAAAACGCGACCGACAAATGCGTGACTTAGTTGGGCAAGCGCGTCAGTTTATTCGCAACACCGCACCCGTTTCCCAAGGTTTGGCCATCGCAGTTCAAGCGCCATTGCCCCCTTGTTTAACACGCCTTGTTTCAGGAGTTTAAACCATGGACCAACCGCATATTGCTCTCAATCGGTTCGGTTATGGATTGCGAAAGGGCGACGCGCCGCCATCCGATCCCAAACAATATTTGTTGGCACAATTGGATACGTTCGATCCCAATCCGCCATTGTTGGCCGGGCGTGAGGACACGTCGGGCAAAGCGGGCGAAATCTTGGAAATGCTGCGAGGAGCCCGCCGTCAACGTCAGGCACAGGCCGCCGCATCGGGCGAAACCATGTCCGATGGTGCGGAAATGGAGCGCGGGAGTCCCCGAAATCGAAGGAATCGCAGGAATCAAATGACCGAAGGCGGGAATGCGGGCAACGGCATCCCAGACGAAGTGCGCGCATCCTATCGCAATGCAGGCCAAACACTGCGCCAAGACATTGGATTGCGCACGAAAGTCGCGGTCGCTTCTGAAACTCCAATGGTGGAACGGCTGGTCCATTTTTGGTCCAATCATTTTAGCGTGTCAGCCCAAAAGCCGGGCACACATTACCAAGTCGCCAATCACGAATTCTCTGCGATTCGCGGCCATGTATTGGGCAAGTTTTCCGACCTATTAAAAGCCGCTGTGCTGCATCCCGCCATGCTGCTTTACCTCGATCAATTTCGATCGGTCGGGCCAAACTCCCCCTTTCAACAACGACGCGAGAGGCGCCGGCGAGAAAATGGTCAGGCTCCGCGCGGTCTCAATGAAAACCTCGCACGCGAAATTCTCGAACTGCACACAGTTGGCGTCGATGGCGGCTATTCTCAAACCGACGTCACCGAATTTGCGCGGGCGTTGACCGGATGGACTGTGGACGGATTGCGCCAAGTCCGACGATTTAGCGAACCCCGCCCCGGTGGAGCGGCCTTTGTCGAATTTGCGCATGAGCCGGGCGAACGGCGCGTGTTGGGCCGGACCTATCGCGACACCGGTCCAAACGGTGGATCGGGTCAAGCCGAAGCGATCCTATCAGATCTCGCCAGCCATCCATCAACGGCCCGCTTTATCGCTACGAAAATGGCACGACATTTTGCTGGTGACACCCCACCAGAAGGATTGGTGCGCGCGCTGGAGACGGACTTTCTACGTACCGATGGCGATCTGAAAAGCTTAACCCAAACATTGATCAATGCGCCCGAAGTTTGGGCTGCCGATCCTGTCAAATTTCGCCAACCGTTTGAATGGTTTGTCGCGGTGATGCGCATCACTGGGGTAGATTCGTTGAGCAGTCGCCGGATTGCCGGGGCGCTCAATGAAATAGGGCAAATGCCGTGGCGCGCGCCCTCCCCCGCTGGATACGATGACCTCGAAGGCAGTTGGGCCGGACCAGACGCGTTGTTCAGGCGGGTCGAATTGGCGGAGCGGATCGCACAGAACGTACCCGCCGACGACGTGTTGGCACGCGCGCAGGCCGCATTCCCCGGCGCTTTAACCGATCACACCCGCACATGGCTCTCTCGTGCTGAAAGCGGATCACAGGCGCTCGCCTTGCTGTTGGTCTCACCCGAAATGATGCGGAGGTAATCTGACATGACCCAAGAGAAAACTGCGCACGGCCAAATGGCACTCAACCGCCGGTCATTGCTGACCAAGGGATTGGGCGGATCCATCATTCTAGGCACCGCCGGCATGGCGTTGCCGCGAATGGCCTTTGCCCAAGGGGTTGGGCACAACAACCTGTTGTTCGTCCTGTTGCGCGGGGCCGCCGATGGCATGGCGATGGTTGCCCCCGTGGATGACCCCGGATTTGCCGCGCTGCGCGGATCCGCGATGGACGATTATGATGGGGCACGGCGTACAGGCGGCTTGTTCGCCATTCACCCGGCCTTGGATCAGGTTGGTGCCGCGTTTGACGCAGGGGAAGCCGTCTTCGCCCATGCCGCGGCGACATCCTATCGCGAACGGTCCCATTTTGATGGTCAAAACCTTTTGGAAACCGGTGCTGCGCAACCTTATGCAGTGCGCGATGGCTGGATGAACAGATTGATCGCCATGATGGCCGAAGATGCCGGCGCGCCCCCTCCCAGCGCATTGGCCATTGCCCCGACCATGCCTTTGGCTCTGCGCGGTGATGCCCCGGCGTCAAGCTACGCGCCAAGCTCGCTTCCCCAAGCCAGCGACGCGTTTATGGACCGCGTCGGATTGCTGTACCGCGAAGACCCCCAATTGGGCGGTTTGTGGAGCCGGGCGTTGGAGACACAAGCGATGGCCGGCGATGATGGGTTGCGCAATTTGCGCGATGCACAGGCGGCGGGTGAGCTTGCGGCTTCGCTTATGCGTGATACCGATGGCGCGCGTATTGCGATGATGGAATTGGGCGGATGGGACACACACGCCAATCAATCCGGCGCGTTTCGCCGCGTCGTCAGCCAACTTGACGCGTTGCTGGGATCGTATCGCACCGGCATGGGCAGCGCGTGGGACAACACCTTGGTTGTGGTCGCGACTGAATTTGGCAGGACCGCCCGTTACAACGGCACGAACGGCACCGATCACGGCACCGCATCGGCGACCCTATTGATGGGCGGCACGGTGCGCGGCGGCAGAGTGATCGCCGATTGGCCGGGCCTGCGCGAAAACGACCTCTACGAAAACCGCGATCTGCGTCCCACCCTTGCTTTGGAAAGCGTGATAGCAGGGTCAGTGGCCGAACATCTGCGCATGGACCCCGCGCGCACGATGGCGCGTTTGTTCCCCGGCCGCACGGACACGGCCTTGGGCGGGATTATCAAGGCGTAATTTCAGCCGCTAGAAGCGGGCTTATTCCCCTGCGGTTGCTGGCGCGCTGGGAATGGGTCCGCCGGTTTGAATCGAACCGCTTTCATTGGCCAGGATACCCGCGACCATTGTCCAAACGGCCACGTTCTGACGCAATTGCACCGGATCGATTTTGTCCAATGTGTCATCCGGCGTGTGGTGCAGGTCGAAATACCGCGTCCCATCCTGTTGCAGATCTATGATCGCACCGCCTTGATCGCGCAGGATGTTTAGATCCGCCCCACCGCTTGCGCGGATGGTCGAATTGGCCACGCCAAATTGCGCAATCGCACCAGCCAGTCTGGCGTGCAGATCGGGATTGGTCTCTCTAAAATTGCTTTCAAACCGCCAGACTCGATCCGCGCCAAAATCGCTTTCCAATCCGACACCGATAGGTTCATCAATATGCGCCGCGCTGTAAGCGGTCGATCCGAACAATCCGACCTCCTCTGCACCAGCGAAAAGCACACGAATGGTGCGCAGCGGTTGCCCGGTCTTTTGCACATTCAAAGCAGCCGCGGCAGCAATGCCGCAACCCGCGCCATCATCAAAAGCGCCGGGGGCGTTCCACCAACTGTCCAAATGGCAAGCTAGCAAAACCGGCGGCAAAGAGGGGTTGCGGCCAACAATTTCGCCAACAACATTGCCGCTCATCGTGGTGCCGATGCTTTCAGGGTTCAGTTCGATCCGCATGGTGATCGCCCGGCCATCGGCCCGCTCAAACATACGCTCCAGATTTTCTGCATCCGGCAAAGACAACGCGCCCGCCGGTGTTGGGGTCACGCCTTCGGGCCAACCGGTGCCGCCCACATGGGGATTGCGATGATGATCGGTTCCGACCGATTTGATCACCGTGGCAACCGCGCCTTTGCTGGATGCGATCCCCGATGCGACCCAACGGGCCGGGCCGGCAAATCCATAATGCGATCCGTCCATAGAACGGCGCATTTGATGGCTAATATAGGCGATCTTTCCATCCAGCGACCCATCGGGCGCGGCGCGCAATTCATCGACAGTGCGGAAAAATACGACTTCGGCCTCCATCCCGCCGATGGGTGTTGCGACCGAATTGCCCAGTGGCAAAATCACCATATCCTGAGCGAAAGGAGCCGTAACGCGGGCGCGGGCAATATCGCCGGGCACCCAAGTGGTCATCTCAAACGGTTCATCCGCAACATTGTCAAAACCGTGATCGGTTAGCCATTGGACCGCCCATGCGCGCCCGCGTGCTTCTGCTTCGGTGCCGGCTTGGCGTGGGCCCACTTCTGTGGTCACCCCTTCGACGAATTCCCACGCATAGGCGTCGTTCTCCAACGCTGCATTCGCGACCTCATCCAAGGACGTGTCGGCGGATTGTTCAACATGCGCATCCGCCAAAAGCGGAGCGGAAAATCCCAAAGTAAACAGGGAAGCGGCGGAGATGAGGAGTGTCTTTTTCATGGCGCAAATTGCTAGTCGCGCCGCTGGCCTAAGTCCAGTGGAGGGTGTCGTGTCGGATGTTATTCCGCGACGGCCCGCTTAAGTTTGGGCTCTTCTGCGCCCACAACAGGTACAGCGGAATCAGCGGCGCGTCTTTCGGCATTCTTCACACAATCGCGGCCGCCCGATTTCGCTTGGTACAGCGCGGCATCGGCCCGCGAGAATAGGCGTTCATAGGTTTCGCCAACGCGCGCCGTCGCGACGCCAAAACTCGCGGTAAGGCGGATGCCCTTGTTAAGGCCCGAATGCTCTAGGCTCGCAAACGCTTTCCTAATCCGTTCGGCCAAACGTTCGGCGGGTTCATTTTCGCAGTTCCAAACCGCGATGCAGAATTCTTCACCGCCAATGCGCCCGGCGGTGTCGCATCCGCGCACCGTTTCTTGGATCAATGAACCAAAGCTGGAAATGGCGCGATCACCCGATTGGTGTCCCCAAATATCGTTCACCTGTTTGAAGTGATCAATATCGGCCACAACCAGAGTAAGCGGGCGCCCTTCTGTTTGAGCGCGCGGCAGCAATGTGCGCATGGATTGTTCGAACGCGCCCCGGTTCAACAAACCGGTCAAAAGATCGCGCTCGCTGCTTTCGCGCAACGACTTGGTCCAATCGACGATGGTGGCGCCAATCAACACGACGGCCGTCGTCACCCCTTTGATGCCCAAGACCAAACCAATGAGAGAATAATAGATAGAATCGCGATAGACCTCAGCAGGGATCGTTTTCTCGAACAAAAGGGTCAAACTTGGCCGGGCGAGAAAATCGACCGCCTGAAAAACCATGACCGCGATGATTGCCAAATCGATCGCATCGCGGCGCCGCGATGTCAGCAGCGCCATCGCGCCGATAACGAACATGACCCCGTAACCCATATTCACGATGATCAATCGCGGCCCAACATCGTTGGTCAACGTGACGGCGACCGCCAAAACGGATGCAGCGGTGACATAGACAAACGCCACGCTCCACAAATGAAGGCGTTGTCCGGCGCGTTCGCACACCGACGCAATCATGATGATAGAGCCTAGGCTGTAGAACACCTGGGTCGTGTGAAACAGGTAGACACCATCCAACGGCAGAAAATGAGTGATCAAAAACCCGGTCGCTGAGAACGCAAACGCCACGCCGAAACCGAGCACATATCGTTTCATGCGCCCCGCCCGCCAGATCACCACAAAGGTCGCTGCAAAAAACAGCGCCATAAGCGGCGTGACCAATCCTAGAATCTGAGTTTGCATTAACTCGACGTGCTCCCGTTCGACCGGGCTAGGTCAATAAGGTTAACGCCACCTTTAGGGGAACCCCATAAGCACGGGTCATTGTATTCCTTTCGGGCGACCTTGGTTTACTGCGAACCCACCTTGCCCCTGCGCACGCATGCCTCTATCTGGGCCGCAAGCGTTTCACGTAAATTTTCTCGATCCAAAGGACGACCCCAATGGCCGCGCAATACGCCTTTGTTATGAAGGGCATGACCAAGACTTTCCCCGGTGCTCCAAAACCGGTGCTTTCCGACATCAATCTGCAATTTTATCAAGGCGCTAAAATTGGCATTGTCGGGCCAAACGGCGCGGGCAAATCCACCCTGATCAAAATCATGGCAGGGATGGACACCGATTTCGCGGGCGAAGCATGGCCGGGCGAAAACATCACTGTGGGCTATCTGCCTCAGGAACCCGAGTTGGACGAAACAAAAACCGTCCTTGAAAATGTCAAAGACGGCGCGCGCGAAACCGCCGATTTAGTTGAACAATTCAACGCCGTTTCGGCGCAAATGGCCGAACCCGATGCCGATTTCGAAGCCTTGGGCGACCAGATGGCCGAGCTTCAGACCAAAATTGATGCGGTCGATGGCTGGACGTTGGACAACCAATTGGAAATCGCGATGGAAGCATTGCGGTGTCCGCCATCGGATATGGGCGTTGAAAGCCTTTCCGGCGGTGAAAAACGCCGCGTCGCTTTGACCCGGTTGTTGATCCAAAAACCATCGATCTTGCTGCTCGACGAACCGACCAACCACTTGGATGCTGAATCGGTGGAGTGGCTTGAAAACCACCTCAAAGAATATGCCGGCGCAGTGTTGATGATCACCCACGATCGCTACTTCCTCGACAATGTCGTTGAATGGATTTTGGAACTCGATCGCGGCACGTATTACCCATACGAAGGCAATTATTCGACCTATTTGGAGAAGAAAGCCAAACGTCTGGAACAGGAAAGCCGCGAAGAATCCGGCAAGCAAAAAGCGCTTCAGCGCGAGCTTGAATGGATCCGGCAAACACCCGCTGCGCGCCAAACCAAATCAAAGGCGCGTGTCCGCAAGTTTGAAGAACTGCAAGACGCGCAATCGGGCCGCGCGCCCGGTAAGGCGCAAATCGTCATCCAAGTGCCAGAACGGCTGGGCGGCAAAGTCATCGAAGCCAAAGGAATTTCCAAGGCTTACGGCGATAAATTGTTGTTTGAAGACCTCTCTTTCATGCTGCCTCCTGGCGGCATTGTGGGCGTCATCGGGCCAAACGGTGCGGGCAAATCGACTTTGTTCAAAATGATCACAGGTCAAGAAACGCCGGACACCGGGACAATCGAGATCGGCGACACCGTGCATCTTGGCTATGTTGACCAATCGCGCGATGATCTGACCCCGACCAACAATGTGTGGGAGGAGATTTCGGACGGTCTCGATTATATGCAGGTCAATGGCCACGATGCCTCAACCCGCGCATATGTCGGTGCGTTCAATTTCAAAGGCAGCGATCAACAAAAGAACGTCGGCAAATTGTCAGGCGGTGAACGCAACCGCGTGCACATGGCCAAAATGCTGAAACAAGGCGGCAATGTGCTGCTGCTCGATGAGCCGACCAACGATCTCGATGTGGAAACACTCGCCGCGCTTGAAGATGCGATTGAGAATTTCGCCGGGTGCGCCGTGGTGATTTCGCACGATCGCTTCTTCCTCGATCGCCTCGCGACCCACATTCTGGCATTTGAAGGCAACAGCCATGTCGAATGGTTCGAGGGTAACTTCGAAGCCTATGAAGAAGATAAACGCCGTCGTTTGGGCGATGCGGCGGATCGGCCAACGCGTTTGGCGTATAAGAAACTGACGCGTTGATTCGTTGAATTTTGCCACAAAAAGCGAGCGTCGAGGCCGGATCTTCTTTCGCGGTCTGGCGTTCGCTCTTGTGGCGTTGTTTGTCTTTTTGGTCGCCGGCTTTTTCTGGGCCACGGCAACGCCGGGATCATCGTATCAAGGTCAACGACCATCACCCGATGACGCGGCTCTATCCACGCGGTTGGAACGGCATGTCCGGGCTTTGTCAGAAACCGAACGCAATTTGGAAAGCGTAACCACGGTTTTCTCGACGCTGAAATACCTGACCGAAAACACCCAAGCGTTGGGTTACACCGTGGAACGTCAGGAAGTTCTAGCCCCCGCCGACAATCTCATCATCACCATCCCGGGTGCTGCCGATGACGCACCGGTCCTTATCCTTGGCGCGCATTATGACACCGTTCGCGGGTCGCCCGGTGCCGATGACAACGCCAGCGGCGTTGCGGCGTTGTTGGAATTGGCGCGCGCATTGCGCCCGCTGCGCGAACGCACCTCAATTGAGATTCAGATGGTGTTTTTTGCCAATGAAGAACCGCCCTATTTCAAAACGGGCGCCATGGGCAGTTTCACTCACGCACAATCCATCGCCGACCCAGATCGTGTGGCCGGAATGATCTCATTGGAAACAATGGGGTATTTCACAGATGCACCGGGCAGTCAGAATTATCCATTCCCCCTGTCCCTGCGATATCCGCAAACGGGCAATTTCATCGCCTTTGTCGGCGATACATCGGCCCGGCCATTCCTGCGTGAGACGATTGAAGAGTTTAGATTGCACGCCCGCATTCCATCGGTCGGGGGCACGGCCCCCACTGTAGTCCAAGGGATCGATTGGTCGGACCATTGGGGATATTCGCAACGCGGCATCCCGGCCTTCATGGTAACCGACACCGCCCCATTTCGAAACCCGCACTACCACCGCAAAACCGATACGCCTGACACATTGGATTACGAAGGATTGGCCTTGGTTGTCGAAGCTTTGGCCAAGACGTTGAAAGCACGCGCACTGTCTCACGATTGATCGTGCAGATTCTAACACCCCCTTAACTCTATCGCGCTACACCCTGCCCTCTCTGCAACGGGGAAAAAATTGCGCGACTTCTTGCTCTTGCTGTCAACGCCGATGGTGACGTTGATATTTACGGTGACGTTTGGCGTCATCTGGCAAAGGGATCGCGCGCGCGTTGAAAACCTTGCACTGGGCATGGGCTGGCTGTTTCTAGCCATCGCCATGCTGGTTTCCCAACTTAGTCCATCGTCGCTTGGACGAAGCTTGGTCGCGATCACCCACGTGCCCTACACCTTATCTGGCGTTTGTATTGCGGCAGGGATTTTGTTGCGGGTAAACGCCGCGCCGCCTGTCCGATTGTATCTTAGCATCGGTGTTGTTGGCGGCCTTATGATGGCGTTTTCCCAAGCGATCGGCGACAGCATCAAAGCCGATTTGTTCATCACCAATGTCAGCAGTGGGGTGATCATGCTCCTTGCCACGCAAACATTTGCGATGACGGCAAAACGAGACGGGTTCGAACGGTTGATGTTGATCACGTTGATCTTTGTGTCGGCGCAATTCTTTATCCGACCGGTCATGTCGTTCATGTTCGATGGGACGATCGACCCAATGCAATATCGCGAATCCTATTACTACATGGCGCTGGCATGGCTTTTTGGATTTGGATCTGTCCTGTTTGGCATCGTCCAACTGACTGTCAGTATGAAAGACCATATGGACGCGTTGAAATCGCGCACCTCGATCGATGATCTTTCGGGCCTTTTGGCGCGCGGCGAATTCGAACACCAAGTGAAAGAAGCCTTTGCCAAAGCATCGAGCAAGGGTTTGAGCGTCGCATTGGTCGTTTGCGATCTCGATCACTTTAAACAAGTGAACGACATTTGGGGCCATCAGGTCGGCGATCGCGCGATTGCCGGATTTGGATCTATGATCGGCAACACCGTGCGCGAGGCCGATCTTGCGGGCCGCGTGGGCGGCGAAGAATTCTGCATCCTTGTTTGGAATGCCACCGAAGACAACGCAGCGGGCCTATCGGAACGTTTGCGCCAACGCACATTGGATTTGGACATTAGCGAAGGTGCATTGGACGTGCGCCTCTCCGCAAGCTTTGGTGTCGCGGAACGCGCCGCGGGAGAAAGCTACCGATCGCTGTTCGCGCGCGCAGACAAGGCGATGTACAACGCGAAACAAAGCGGCCGAAATTGCGTAAAGCAGGCGACCAGCAGCGGTGCAGAAGCCGCAACTGGCAACCATTCGGACGCCAGTCCCCAAGCGCTCCAAAACAACACAATCGTGTCAAAACCTGGCCACATCGCCGCATAAACAAACGGAATTGGGCACGCCCTTTACGCCGCTTTAACCACGCCTCGGGCATTCCCCTTATGAACAGGGGAACGAAGGGGCCGCCATCGTGAAGAGGTTTGCAGATGCTCAATGGAGCGAGCTGGTCTTTGGGCCAGATCTTTGGGCGCCAGATTTCTGGCTGATCGCATTCGCGGTCTTTGTCACGATCTTGGCGGGGCATGCGATCCTCACCAAAAAACGTGCCAAGGCGAAAGATCCGCTGAACGGTCTATTCAAACCCGAAAATTTCGAAGCCCAAGCCGAAGCGATGGATCGTCGCCGCTCTGCCCCCCGCCCTATTCATCAACCCAACCGCAGGTCCGCCGCCTATGCGAATCCACACGACGCAGCGGTGTTGCACGGTCGGATCGATGAATCGCCAAAGGTTCGCGCATTATGGGATTCCGAAACACGGGATCGCGCGATCGCCCATGTCGCACAAGTGATGCGGGCAGGCGTGCGCGATGGCGATGTCGTTAGCGGCCTTCAGGGACCAGACGGTGACGGTTCCTTTGTCATCATCGCCCCCGGCGCCAGTGAAGCCCAAGCCAGCGGCATAGCCAAACGTTTGTTGGATACGATCGCCGAAACGCGTTTTGATACCCATGGCCGGCATGCACGCGGTGCGATGCGATTTAGAACAAGTTTTGGCGTGGCACAGCGCCGGGCCGGCGAAAGCGACGCCGATGTTCAGGCGCGGGCCGCATCGGCCATGGACGCAGCCAGCGGCCGCGGCGACGATCACATTATCGTCGCAAGCGATTGGGAAGAGGTGCATTTGTTACCCGCGCCTTCCCCTAAAGGTTCATCGCAAGATGGATCAGGCGATGGGAACGGCGCGGTTCAGGCAGCCTAAGGCGAAACCCAACGCCCGCTCCAATCGCTCCCCGGCCCTGCGCGTTCAAACTGCGCGCGCATGTGGCCGGTATGCGCGAGATAGAACCAATCCAATTGTTCCAATTCAATCAACAGGACGGAGAAATTGGCGCGCGCAGGAACCAATTGCGCATCTGTTGGCTCAATCCCTTCGAACTCGGCCGGTAGGCCCGATGTCGGACCTTCGCTGATTGTCCCTGGCCCCTCCCCCAAATAACATCGGCGTGCGAAATTGTCGCTGTTTTCCCAGGCGCGTTGAGCGATTGGATCATTGCGCACAATACGCCCAGTGCCGCGTGCGCGAATCTGAGTCTTGGCGCTTTTGTCGTAAAACAAGACGGCGATGCGCGGATCGTGTTCGATCACCGAAACTTTGGGCGCGCGCGTGTCTGTGTGGAAACGCAACGTCCACGCATCCGTGTCAAAATCGCGCAAGACCATAACACGCGCATCAACATCGCTCGTTACAATTGTGGGCACATGCATTGCGGAATTGCGGTCATTCGCCGCGCGTTCCAAACGATCGGCAAGATCACGACGAACATCATCAAGAGTTTCAATCATGTCTCGGCAATTCAAGCTTTGCCGAGGTTCGGTCAAGGGAATTCGCCGTTAAGAAAAGTGAGTGCGAACATTAACGTAAGCCTAAACGACGTGTTAAGGGTGGGGTCAGCGACTCGGCTCTAGAAAGGGCAAGTAACGAGACGTAATAATAAGTATCAATCAAGCCGTAAGTGGTGGGGCGGCAACACTGAAGGGCATATCATGGACATTTCTTGGTTTTTGAAGGGCAGTGCACTTTCCGCCATGGCGCTTGCATTGGCGTTTGCGGCATCTCCTGAGGCAGCTGAGGCGGCCAATTCAACCAGCGCAGCAACAGCTGACGCCAGCGCAACGGCCGAGCAATCACGCCAAGATCGCGCACAGCGTCGCGGTGAGCGCCGGACCGAAAGGCGCGCCAATCGCGGTCAACAACGCGCAGAGCGTCGGGCCAGTCGACAAGATTCGCGCCCCGCACAACGCACAGAGCGCCGTCAATCGCGGCGGGACACACAAAGCGACCGACGCAGTCAACGCGCCGATAGCGAAGTCCGTCGCGGCGAACGTCGCGGTGAACGCAGAACCGAACGCAGAACCGAGCGTAGAGCAGATTCGGTTGATCGCCGCAGCGAACGCCGCGCTGATCGGGTAGAGCGCCGTGGGGATCGCCGTTCGGATCGGTTGAACCGCAATGGCCGCAACGGCGCCGCCGATCGCGTTGATCGTCGCACCGATCGCCGGTCTGACCGGGTAGAGCGTCGCGGTGATCGCAGGGCGGATCGGATCGAACGTCGCGGTGATCGCAGAACGGATCGTCGTTCTGATCGTCGGGCGGATCGCAGAGCGGACCGTAGATTTGATCGCCGCGATGATCGCCGGGTGCGGCGCGATGGATACCGTGCCGGTGTCCGTGATGGTCGCCGCTCAGAACGTCGGGCAGATCGTCGGGCGGATCGCCGCCGCGATTTCCGCCGGTGGAACCGCCAGGGCTGGCGCGCAGATCGCCGCTATGGCTGGCGCAATTATCGTCGGACCAATCGCAGCATCTTTCGCCTAGGTCGGTATTACGCCCCGTATCGCGCGCACCGTTACAACCGATTGAGTGTTGGATTTTTCCTCGACAGCCTGTTCTTCACGTCGCGCTATTACATCAACGATCCATGGTCATACCGCCTGCCACAGGTTTACGGCCCTTATCGTTGGGTCAGGTATTATGACGATGTCGTTCTTGTCGATGTTTATACCGGTGAAGTGGTTGATGTGATCCACGACTTCTTCTGGTGAAGTTGGAACACAAGGTACCTTTGCAAACCCCCGTCGGAGCGATCCGGCGGGGGTTTTGCATTGCCTCGTCGTGATCCTCATGGCCGTCCCAGTGGTCGCCGCAATGGTGATCGCATTCCTCACCAAAACCGCCCTCCACCACCCTTGCATGGGCCGCTGCGATTGCTAGACCGGGTCGATGACAAAGACACAGGCCGTTCCCGATCAAGATGCTTTGCGCCGCGTGGGCAAAACCGTTCGCGAACGGCTGGCCGGCGATCCCGGCGTGTACAAAATTGAGACTGACAAAGCTGAATTGTTCGCAGTTGGAGATTTCCTGAGCGCGGCGGAATGCGAACGGTTGTGTTTGATGGTGGACCACACAGCGCGCCCATCATCCTTGCACGAAATCGGCTATGAAAGCGGCTTTCGAACATCCTATTCTGGCGACCTCGATCCGCATGACAGTTTTGTCAAAGGGATCGGGCGACGGATTGACGATTTGTTGGGTCTAAACCCGGTCGTTGGCGAAGCCATTCAGGGTCAGAGATACCTGCCCGGTCAACAGTTTAAGCCGCACAATGACTGGTTCTACACCACGGAGAAATATTGGCAGCACGAACGCAAACGCGGTGGTCAACGCAGTTGGACGACCATGGCGTTCCTCAACAATGTCGAAGAAGGTGGTGAAACCCATTTCACCGAAATCGGCATCAAGATTGAGCCAAAACCGGGCGTCCTCCTCATTTGGAACAACGCATCACCTGATGGCGTCCCGAATGAAGGAACCATGCACGCGGGTACGCCCGTCATTGCGGGTTCAAAATACGTCATCACCAAATGGTATCGGACGCGGACCTGGAAATAGGAAAGCGGGACGTTGCCGTTTAACGGGCCAACGCCTCGGCAATCAATTTCCGCGTTGGTTCCACACCGTACAAGGCGATAAAGCTGCCCATACGCGGCCCCTGTTCGCTGCCCAAAAGGGTTTCGTACAGAGCCCGGAACCAATCACGCAGGTTTTCAAACCCGTATTCTTCGCTCTTTCCGATTTCATAGACCATGGTCTGCAAAACCTCGGAATCGGCATCCGCAGGAGCCGCCGCCAATCGTGCATCGAGCGCGGTCAAAGCCGCCACTTCAGTGCCTTGCGGCGCGCGCTTCGCCAAAGTCGGCGCGACAAAATCACGGTTGTAGTTCACCGCGCATTCGATCAACCGAATAAGCGCAGGATCTTCAACCGGGGTGCCAGTGTAACTGGCGACATATTCGGAAAGGTTTTCTGGCGTCGCCTCTAGGCCGAGCACGCTGACAAGATTGAGCAGCAAGCTGTATGGTACCGATAGGGTGTCGCCCGCGCCCGGCGCATCGGGACCGGCCAAACTTTCATTGGCGCGCGCCAAATGCCAGACAGGGTTGCCCATCTGCTTGTCGAGCGGTTGTTCGGCCAACCTTTGGCGAAAGCTCCAATAATCGTCGATTGCTTTCGGGATCACGCCCGCATGCAATTGCTTTGCGCTTTTGGGATTGGGGAAGATGTAGAAACCGAGGCTCTCATCCGTTCCATATTCCAACCATTGTTCAATGGTCAGGCCGTTGCCTTTGGACTTGCTGATCTTTTCGCCGTTCTCATCAAGAAACAGCTCATAGATCAGGCCCTCTGGCTTGTTCCCACCCAACACGCGCGCAATCTTGCCCGATTGCACGCCAGTATCGGTCAAATCTTTACCGTACATTTCATAATCGACGCCTTGCGCGACCCAGCGCATTGCAAAGTCGACTTTCCATTGCAGCTTGGCCTGTCCGCCCAGCGCGCTTTGTTCAATCACGCTGCCGTCTTCATCGGTGAACCGGATCAATCCTGCGCTCGCATCGACGACTTCGACGGGCACTTGCAAGACCACGCCGGTCGTTGGACTGATCGGCATGATCGGTGAATAGGTCGCCGCGCGTTCCGCCCGCAGGGTTGGCAGCATGATGTCGAGAATGTCTTGATTGTGAGCCAACACATTCTTCAACGCATCATCAAACGTGCCCGAATTGTAACGATCCGATGCGGCTACGAATTCGTAGTCAAAACCAAACCGGTCGAGAAATTCGCGCAGCATCGCATTGTTGTGATGGGCGAAACTTTCATATTTCTCGAACGGATCGGGAATGCGCGAAAGCGGCTTGCCCAAATTTTCGGTCAACATTGCCTGATTGGGCAAATTATCCGGCACTTTTCGCAGGCCATCCATATCATCGCTGAACGCGACCAGCCGCGTCGCCTGACCGGTCAACGCCTCATAGGCGCGGCGGACAAAAGTGGTGCGCAGCACCTCTTGGAACGTGCCGATATGCGGCAATCCTGAGGGGCCATAGCCGGTTTCAAACAGAACAGGCTCACCGTTCGGTTTTCCATTGCGCAACCGTTTTGCAAGGCGCTGAGCCTCTTGAAAGGGCCAGGCTTTGGAATTGCGTGCGGTTTCGCTGAGAGTTGTGTCTGTCATGATGTCCAAATTTGTTGATGCCGCGCTTTTATGGAAGGCGCGCTATGTTGCAAGCGCGAAAGCGTCTCCTTGGTTCCCAATGCTGCGCCTCTTGAGGACCGTCCTTAGCGATAACGCGGTCCCAAAGGGATGCAAACGCGGCCAATTCTGGGGGCACTCTGTTGTTGAGTTGGTTGTGCATCCCCGCCAACGTTTTCGCCATCAATGGCTGTCGCGGTCACGGTCCAATGTTTCGCGGATCTGTCCCAATTCACCGACCAATCTATCAAGGTCCAACTGCGACAGCAGCGGGTCAATCCGTTCCATTAGGCCTTGCGATGCTTCCACCGCTAGCGTTCGCGCCGCGCGCCCGTCTGATGTGATCCACACACGTTTGGTCCGCCCATCACCCTCGCCCGGCTTTATCTGAACGAAACCAGCTCGTTCCAGTTTGGCCAATGTCGCGGTCATGCTGGGCCGGGCCACTTGGAACAAAGTCGCCAGGTGGCTGGGCGTTTTGCCGTCACCCATGCGGACAAAATGGTTCAGCACCCCAAACATCGCCGTGTTCAATGGTTTGGGCAAAACCTCACGGAATGCCGCCTGAGAGAATTGATGAATGATCCCGATCTCGTTGAACAAACGATACGCGACCGGATCATCGAGGCCACCTTTAGGGGGCGTCTTTTTAGTTTCAGACATCAACCAACTTCGCTTCCAACGGCCATCGCGGACTGGCGGGCACTTTGGGACCATAACCGACCCTTGCGAACATCTGTATCGTCTCGCCATCGGGCGCAAGGTGTTGGCGCAATTCGTTGAAGAGATCGGCCATTTCAGGGAATTCTTGAAGGCAATGACTCCATGGATGGACCGATAGGCCCATTCGTTGCGCCGCCAAGTTTAGCCGTATCCAACCGATCCCGGCGTTGAATTGTTCTTCGCGCGTGTTTGTAGGCGTCATGATCCACGCCCAATGCGGAGTGCTGTCGACCATTGCGCGGTACATGTCGCCGCCGCTTTTGTATGCGTAAGACGCAGGATCATCGAGCGTTTGCGCGGTCACGATACCCGCCGCATTGCCGGCGCTTAAGAACGCACCTCCCATATCGATACCGTCGGGTTCGGCGATGACTGCTTCATTGCCGAACCGCATCAAATCTATGCTTTCGCGGCGGGTTGCAGGGGTCTCTTGCTCCATCACCCAACCGCGCCACGCATTATCGCTTAGCAAGGCGTGTTGATCAGGATTGGCGGAATGGCCATAGATCAACCCGGCTGGCACGGCATCGCCCAGCCCGCGCAGCTGATCCATAGGCACAGGGCGTCCGTCAAAGGCCTCTTTGGTGGATCGCCGGTCAATCGCATGGGCGAATTGCGGATCGCGCTGCGGCCGGTCATCGACAAAGCGAACGCGCGCAATGCGCCCAGAATTTATACGCGGTTGTGCCGGGCCATCGGGAAACAGATCGATCTGAGCGGAATAGCCCAGTTCGGCCGCTGCCTGACGCAGCAACTCCACCATACAGCCAAAGCCAATCGTGATCTGTCGATCAAATGGATCGGTATCGGGCAATCGCCGATCCAGATCACAAGTTATGTCGATGATATCGTCTCCCACCAACGTGAATTGCCACGGCTGACGGTTGTGAGGATTCGGCGCGAGGATGGCATAAGACAAAGCGTTAAGGCGCGGATCGGCAAAGCCTTTCCCGGCCGCCACCCATGGCGCGGATGCGCGCGACAAGGATGGCGTGGCCAACATGCTCCACCCCCCAGCGACAGTCACAGCGGCGGCGGCGCCCCCGAACATAAGGATTTTGCGGCGGTTGACAGGCATGTTGAGACTCCCGAAATATATTTAGTTAGCGTCCTAACTATATTCCTCGAAGTGTCAAGACGATGCCGACCGTCGTGCTTTTCCTAAAACATCGAAGAATTGGGATCGAAGGTAGGGTCCCGATCGTTGAAATCACAAACCGCCCACAATCGCCCAATCAAAACGGGCAATCTGCAGGCACCACGATGGATTTAAAGCTAGCCCGGGGCCCGTGCCCCTAGGGTCGCAAGAGGGGGACGGCTTGGCTTTGGCCCGGTCGTCCCTTTTTCTATATGAGCGGGGTTTAGGCGAAGACGCCGCGATAATCGTGTTCCGCTTTGAATTTGGCCAACATCCCAGGGATCATGAACAAATCACCGACGATCCAACACATCCAGAACAAGACCCCGACTAATCCCATCGGCATAAAGATGAAAATCATCACTAGGCTGCCGAACCAAAGGCCGACTTGCATGATCGCGCTGTCTTTTTGTCCGCAGTAAAAACGATGGACTGAAAACTGGCCCAATACGAACCACAAAACATATGCGAGCCCGACATTTCTGGTCGCGGGATCGCCAAAGATGTAGCCCGATCCGGCTTTGGCACCGCCGCCTGAACTTAGGCCCCTCCCACCGCCGCCAACACCAGAGCCTATAGCATCCGCGCCGTAACGCATGGATTGGTTGCGGGCCATGCCGCGCGCGGAAGAGCGAATTTCCGCCTCTTGCTGGGCACTCATTTCGTTGGAGCCACCGGCCCCTTGGGTGTTGACGCCGTCTCCCATTGGTCGTGCGGGGCGCGGTTCTGGGCGCGACATATTGCGCAGATTGATCAATGGATCATCGTCGATCGGGACGACCGCCGCGGGTTTTGGAGCCTTGGTTGGGATTGCTTCGGCTTCGGCCCGGCGGGCTCGTTCTGACGCAATGAACGCTTGCCTGCGTGCAGCCATTTCATCCGGGTTGATCGGTTTTTCGGCAGAGCCGGAAGAGGTGGATTTCGGTGCGGAGGCTCTTTCTGCGGGCGGCGGCGGTCCGCCTTGCCCTCCTTGGTGCAATGAAGACCCTGCGAAGCCTTCCAAAGCGTTGGACGCTCCACCAATGCCGTTCGCGCCAGCCGATGGCGCAACGTGCCCAGTAGGCAGCCCTTTCCTTCCAAAGCTCATTGCGAACCCTCTTACCCGTTTTCTAATTCGGTTCCGTTGTCTCGGGCATTACAAGCAGGGGGTTAACACAGACTTAGTGGAGGTCACTGAAAACGCGCCCTTATATGCGGCTTTCGAAGTTAGCGATCTTTCCGAACGAACCGCCAATTCAGACGCAGGACCAACGCATCACTTCGCGGTGATCGAACGGGCACCCAACGCTCAGAGTAACGCGATCGCTGGTGAGGCCGATCTTGAAACGGCTATTCGGAAATATCGTCAAGTCCCGTGCCAAATCTTGGCCGAAAGCCACAGAAGTATGGACCCAGCGCGTTTACATATCGACTGCGCCACCGCATCATCGCCTGCGTGACCTCTTCACCGCCGCCCTCTCCCTCTTCTGCACCGCCGCCTGCCGTTCCGGCGACGGCTGTGCCCTTGCCCGCATTGCATGCCAGCCATGGTGGCAATTGGCTGCGGCCCGCCAATGGAGAGACAAGCGCCGTGTCTAAAGGTGAGGCGATAATGGCCGCCGCCGACACGCCGATCCTCTTGCTCAACGCTCCTTTGGTCGCGAACCGGCTGGGCTATCCCGATTTGTCGGGCCTTGATCTGTTAGAATTGTTTGCGTTTGTTCACCCGGCGCGGTTTTGCGTTCCTACCGCGCGTGGCCTGGCCCAGGCGTTGGATTTGGATGAGCCTCCAGGCGACGAACACATACCCGCCTTTCTTCAGAACGCCGCCGGGGTGATTATCGCCGCGTGCGAAGACCCAGAGTGGTTTGAGCGGGCTGGTGCCTGGAGCGCCCTGCAATCTTTGGAACGTCTGCGTTGGCCTTGGGCCCAAGTGATCAAGCCGCATATTACACGCCCAGAAAAAGCGGAAAAATGGCTGTTCTCTTCACTCCCCGAATGGGAGGAGACAGGCGAGCGCGCCCCGCCCCGTCAGGTGGAATTGCCGGATCAGGCGATCCTCGATCAACTGGACGCTTTAACCGGAGACGGCGCCGAAAAACGCACGGGACAGCGCGATTATGCGACCAATGTGGCGCGGATGTTTGCACCGCGCGGCGCCCGCGATGTCCCGCATATCGCATTGGCACAGGCGGGAACCGGCATTGGCAAAACGCTGGGTTATCTCGCCCCGTCATCTTTATGGGCGGGCGCGTCGGGCGGAACGGTGTGGGTTTCGACCTTTACAAAGAACCTCCAGCGCCAATTGCGCAGCGAAAGCCGACGTGCTTGGCCGATCAAGCGCCCCGATGGCACGCCGCCTGTTGTGGTGCGCAAAGGCCGCGAAAACTACCTGTGCTTGCTCAACCTCGAAGACGCGTTGCAAGGTGGTTTTGCCGGGCGCCCAGCAATCTTGGCGCAATTGGTTGCGCGGTGGGCCACCTTTACTCGCGACGGCGATATGATTGGTGGGGATTTGCCTGGCTGGTTGGGTACATTGTTCCGCAAACGAGGCATTGCCGCGCTGACCGATCAACGCGGTGAATGCATCTATGCCGGGTGCCCGCATTACCGCAAATGCTTCATCGAACGCGCAGCTCGCGACAGCGCACAGGCCGATTTGGTGATAGCCAATCACGCATTGGTCATGGTCAACGCAGCGCGCGGGCGCGATCATGCGCAGCGGCCCACTCGCGTGATCTTTGACGAAGGGCATCACGTATTTGAGGCCGCCGACAGCACCTTTGCAGCGACGCTATCGGGGCAAGAGGCCATCGAATTGCGCCGTTGGATCATGGGGCCGGAGCGCAAAAACCGAGGTCGACGCCGCGGGCTTGCTGCGCGCCTCGCCGATGTCGCCAGCTACGATGATGAAGGCGGCGACGCCATCGAAGCCGCCTGCGAAGCGGGCAAAGCTCTACCCGCAGAAAGCTGGTTGCAGCGATTGCACGAAGGGGAGCCGGCTGGGCCAATCGAAACGCTCCTTTCAACAGTCCGCACGGCAACCTACGCACGGGACGAATCCGGCGGACAAGAAGCTGGCTATGGGATCGAGACCGAAGCAAGCGGATTGCCCGGCGATGTGATCGAGGCGGCCGGCAATGCCGCGCTGGCGCTTGCCGCGATCCGCACACCGCTCATTCAATTGGGCGGCAGATTGGAAGCGATCATGACCGACCCGCCCGATTGGTTGGATGGACAAGGGCGCGCTCGGATCGAAGGGGCTCGATTCTCGCTCCAATGGCGCGTTGACCTTTTAACCGCGTGGGAAAGTTTGCTGGTCCGGTTGGGTGGGCCGGCCGACCCGGAATTTGTCGATTGGCTTGCGGTGGATCGCTCCGACGCGCGCGAATTTGACGTAGCGATCCATCGGCGGTGGCTCGATCCTATGAAGCCATTTGCCAAAACCGTGCTGGAACCAGCGCATGGCGTGATGTTGACCAGCGCCACATTGACCGACCGAATTGGTGCGCAGGCAGGCGACCCTTGGGAATCGGCCATTCAACGCTCAGGTGCAGCGCATGTCGAAAGCCAGCCATTGCTGTCCGCCGCCGACAGTCCGTTTGACTACGCTGCGCGCGCCGAAGTGTTGATCGTCACTGATGTTAAAAAGGGCGATTTACCCGGCCTTGCAGGGGCCTATGCACGTTTGATTGAGGCCAGCGGCGGCGGCGTTCTTGGCCTTTTCACCGCGATCCGTCGGATGCGCGCGGTGCATGGGCGGATCGCCGATCGCCTCGCCCGCGAAGGATTGCCGCTTTATGCGCAACATGTGGACCCCATCGACACCGGGACGCTCGTAGACATCTTTCGCGACGATCCCAGGGCCAGCTTGTTGGGCACCGATGCATTGCGCGATGGCGTTGATGTGCCGGGGCGTTCGCTGCGATGCGTGGTGTTGGAAGCCGTGCCGTGGCCCCGCCCCAACATTCTGCACAAAGCCCGGCGCGCCGCCAATGGCGGAAGCGCGCATGACGATCGCCTGATCCGCGCGCGGATTGCACAGGGGTTTGGCCGGTTGATCCGCAACAAAGAGGATGCGGGTCACTTCGTGGTGCTGTCATCCGCTTTCCCATCGCGATTGTTGACCGCGTTTCCCGAAGGAACCGCCGTGCGCCGCGTAACACTGGACGAAGCCTTAGCCCGGATTAGCGGCGGAATGATCGGCGAAGATGCCGTGTCAAACGACGAAGTGGCTGGAATCTTGGCGGATGATAGCCCAGAATGAGCGCGATGATTCAGAACGTCGATTTTCTAGTTAGGATGATTGCGGTCGGCGCGGCCATTATGTTGCTGGCTATGATTGTCGCCAATCATGTGCGCGCGACTATCAAAATCCCGCTGATCGGGATGATTGTGGGCGTGGCTGGCTATCTTATGAATGCGACGCCGTTGATGATGGCCACCACGCCGGTCGACCCGATTATTGATCTGGTAGCGATTTCGACACCCTTTTGGATTTGGCTTTTTGCCCGAAGACTGTTTGAACGCGAACCCCCCGTTCGGATGCTGTATATTGCTTTCGGCTTGCTCGCCACGGGTTGGTTTGTCGGCAACTTTCTCCCTTCAACTTGGCCCGCTGGATTCTTGTTGCTGCACTTCACTGCCTTGGCGTTGATTGGCGATTTGATCCGGGTTGGTGTGTTTGAAAGAGATGATGATTTGGTCGAACAACGCCGCGTCATTCGTCTATGGCTGCCGCTTTTAGTGGGCGCTCAGGCGGCCAGCATTCTTATGTTTGAATTGTTCGAACTTGCCACCGGGTTGGAAGGTCAACTGCCGCTGATTAGCGTCATAAATTCGTGCATCATTTTGTTGCTGATCTTGTTTTCGGGACTCGCATTGCTTCGAACAGATCCGATTTTGCTTGCCGAAATTCAACCGGAGGAAGACGCTGAAGAACTTGACCTTTCCCCGGTTGAAACGGTTCTGCACGAAAAACTCACCGCTGTTATGGATGACGGTGTTTACAAAGAGCCCGGCCTAACGATTGCCGCGCTCGCCGACACGCTGGACACGCCCGAACATCGGTTGCGCTCTTTGATCAATGGCCGCCTCGGCTATCGCAATTTTAGCGCGTTCCTAAACCGCCACCGCATCGCAGAAGCGTGCGAAAAGCTTTCCACGCGCGAAGATGTTGATTTGCCGGTCCTCACGATCGCTATGGATTTGGGATACAATTCCCTACCAACATTCAATCGCGCGTTCCGCAGTCAAACGGGCACAACCCCTAGTGAATTCAGGCGCTTGGCGATAACTCAAGGCGGTAGTGACGCGGCTCAATTGGCCGGACAAGAGACCGGTCAAAACTGAAAAACCATGGGCGATTTCGAAATTGATCGTCATTTTTCGTCAATGAAGAGAATGATCGCGTGCGCCGCGTCATAAGCTGTGTCATCACATGCCACAGGAGCTTTCAACGATGACCGCGATATCCCCGTCCGCACTCGCATCAGAACCCGCATACACGCTGCCCTATATCGCGGAGCGCGTTGGCGCGCATTTTGCCAATGTCCTGTATTTTGATCTGGGTCGGTATGTGATCGCGGCCGGCGCAATGACAATATTGCTGCTTGTGTTTCGCGGATGGGCAAAGGCCCGCCGGATCCAAACCCGGTCCGCCAGTCGTAAAGATTACACGCGCGAAGTTCTTTCGTCGCTTAGAACGGTCATCGTGTTTGGCGTGACGACATTGGCCACATTGATCGGCCGCGAAATGGGCGTCATCAATCTCAACATCGACAGCGCACCATTGCTAACCGTTGCTTGGCAATTTGCGTTGATCGTGGTCCTGCACGATGCCTATTTCTATTGGATCCACCGCGCGATGCATACCAAGCGTTTGTTCAACGCCACCCATCTGCATCATCACAAATCGCGCACTCCCACCCCATGGACATCCTACAGTTTTTCAAGCTGGGAGGCCGCAGCCGAAGCCGCTTTTGTGCCGTTGTTCTTGTTGCTGACCAGCACATTGGGCCTTGCCTATGCCGGGTTCGCGATGTTCCTGTTCCTCTGGCACATGATCATCCGCAATGTGATGGCGCATACCGGCCATGAAATCTTCCCCGCCGGTTGGGTCGACAATCCATTGACCAGTTGGATCAGCACGACGACGCATCACGACCTGCACCATTCGTCGGGCCACAATTATGGGTTCTATTTCACTTGGTGGGACAAATGGATGGGCACAGAACATCCGCGTTACGCCGAGGAATTTCGCAAGAATGCAAAACCGTTGCGTCTGCCCAGTTTCGGCCCACGAGCTGCCGAACGGATCAGTGTGTTTTTGGCGGTGTTGTTGGCGGCGGCCGTGACTGTGAATGCGTTGTTTTTCCCGGCTCAATCCGCTCTGGTGTAATCGCGTTGACCTAACCGCAATTTGTTAATCGCTATCGGTGAACTCCTCATGCCGATACGCGAGCGCGCGCAGCTTTTGATCGAGACGTATCGGTATCCTCCCCAGGGGTATTGCAATGGGCCATCCATGCCATATTTGCACCTAACGTCTCGCAAGGCTGCGCGCATTTGCATTCGTACCGGTCGCTTTTTAAAGACGCGCGTGGCATGATGCCGATATCGACGCGGTGGGGAATGTATTTTCGTGAAAATTCTGGGTCTCTTTCGCCACGCCAAATCCGAATGGGATGATTTGGCAAAGCGTGATTTTGATCGCGGTTTGAACGATCGAGGGCTGCGCGGCGCGCAATTGATGGGCAATCATATTCGTTCGCACGGCATCCAATGGGATCGCGTCATCGCCAGCCCAGCGGTGCGCGTGAAAGAAACATTGCAAGACGCCTTGCCCAACATCACACCGACATACGAAGACAAGCTGTACCTAGCCAGCGCCGACACCATTGTCGAAGCCGCTCAGGCGCATTGCGAAATGCCCGATGGCTCCGGTGAAGCCGATGCAATCCTAATGTCGGGCCACAACCCCGGATTACAGGAAGTGGTGCTTGAACTGGTTTCGCCCAGCCACGAAAACGATCTTTTCAAAGAGGCCTGCGTCAAGTTCCCAACCGCAACATTTGCGGTCTTGGAATGCAATGTGGAAAGTTGGGCCGACATGCGAAATCATTGCGCAAAATTGGTGCACTTTGCGCGGCCGCGCGACCTTGATCCGGGACTTGGCCCGGAATTCTAAAAATCGCCAACCATGCTCGGCGCATAGTCAATTGGATAGAATTTGCCGGGGCCCCGGCCCTTCGCTCGCTAAACGATCATCGGGATTGTAGATCGCGCATTTATCAAGGCTCAAACAGCCACATCCAATGCACCCGTCCAACCGGTCGCGCATTCGTTCTAACTCTTGAATACGAGATTCGATCCGATCGCGGATTGAAGCGCTGATAACGCGCCAATCGCGAGCCGTCGGTGTGCGGCCATGGGGCAACGTGCGCATCGCATCATCAATCTCTCCCAAAGAAAGACCCAATTGCTGAGCGATCAGGATGAAGCTGACGCGGCGAAGATCCGACCGCAAGAACCGCCTTTGATTGCCACCGGTTCTAATAGGTTCGATCAAACCCTTGTCCTCATAAAACCGAATGGCCGAGACTGAAAGGCCGGTGCGGCGCGCCATTTCACCGATGGGGATGAGGTCGCGCGATGTGAGAGTTTTGCCCATGCAAATCGCTCTATCTGAAAAATAGCTTGATCTCAAGTTAGGTTGAGGTTGCATGATGATGCCACAACTTGATTCGGATGCGTCCTAACTCCCCGGCGCATCCCCTAAATAGGAGAGGCATCATGCCAAACGGAACGATCGAACACGCCAACCTTACTGTGACGAATCCCGAACGCAGCGCCGAATTGCTTAAGCGAATGTTGGGTTGGGAAGAGCGCTGGCGCGGGCAATCGGCCTTGGGCGGTGACACGGTTCATATTGGTTTGCCGGGCAATGGTGCCGCGTACATCGCGCTGTACACCAATGATGACGTGCGCGCCGATAAGGGCAGGCGTTACGCAAAGGGGCAGCCGCTGAACCATGTTGGATTGTTGGTCGATGACTTAGATGGCGCGGAAAAAATAGTGAACGCCGCCGGCCTCTCCCCCTTTGGCCACGATGATTATGAACCGGGCCGGAGGTTCTATTTCTTTGATTGGGATGGGATTGAATTCGAAATCGTCAGCTACGCCCACACTGCAGGAGAGAACGCATGAACGAGCCTATCCTACGCGAACCCATGTTCTCTCCAACCGATACACGGTCGGGCAAGGCATACCGGGCCCAAAATCAATGGGTTCAAAACAGGCTCTTTTGGGCCTGGTCCGCTTTAACTTCGCGGCTAACGGCGTTTCGCACCCACGGTTGGTTCGTATGGTCGATGACCAACTCGTCCAACCAAGGTGTGCACAAAGCTTTGGCGTCTTCGGCGGAACCAGACAGCCAGCCGTTGTAATCATCCGCCTTCAAGATGACCGGCATCCGGCTGTGCACATCCGCTGCGGCTGAACCCGCGCTGTCGGTCATCACCATCGAAAAACACGTGCCGAATTCGTCACTGTCCCGCCACACGCCAGCGCATGCGAAAAGCGGCGCGTCGTCTGGCAAATTGTCCGATACATTGTCCGCCGGGTCGGAAGGAAGTGACATCCATGTGCGAGTCATGCGCCCTTTGGGGCCCTGCGCTTCGGCCCAACCGGTGACGGGGACAAGGCACCGGCGTTCTTGAAATGAGTGACGCCAGAAAAAGCTGTCCAATTTATCGGTGCGGGCATTGTTGACGGGCTTTGGCTTCAGCGGCTGACCGCTTTTCCCCTTCATCACCAAGGGAAAGCCCCAAGACATCGATTGAATTGTGCCGCCTGCGATCACCAATCCGGGATAGCCGGGATAGACCTCCGCCCCGAAATTTGCGCCGCCTGACGCAGCAACGGCATCGAACCATTTGGCCACCTCATCGGTGTTTTTCGTCATGCGATACAGGTTGCACATGGCCGAACCGATCCTCTCTTACGCGCCCGCATTCCCAACGACGAAACACGCCGCCGCCACCAATGCGCCAGCCCAACGGTTGGATCGGAACCGCGCCAAAGGATTGTCAGGATCGGCCGGATCCAACGTCGCGATTTGCCACAAGAGGTGCACCGCAACCGGAGCCAGCGCGAGCACAGCGATGGCATCGGGGCGGTAAAGCCAAATCCCCGCCGCCCACAACGCGATAGTCGCAGCGTAAAACACGCCGATCCCTACATGGACGCGCGCGCCCATTCTAAGCGCCGATGATTTGATCCCGACCAAAGCATCGTCTTCGCGGTCTTGAAGGGCGTAGATCGTGTCAAATCCGATGACCCAACATACACTCCCGGCATACAGGCATGCGATCGCATCCCAATTGTCAAAACGCAGCTCGGTCCAACCCACCAACACGCCCCAATTGAACACCATGCCCAACCATGCCTGGGGCCACCATGTGATCCGTTTCATAAAGGGATAGGCAGCCACCAACGCCAGACTGCCCAAAGCCACCAATTGCGCCTCAAACCGCAATTGCAACAGGACGATCAAGCCGACCATGCAGAGCGATAACAACCATATCCATGCGGCTTTTTTGCTGATCCGGCCGCTGGCGACCGGACGCGCGGCGGTGCGGGCCACTTTCTTATCCAGATTGGCGTCAACAATATCGTTGTAAACGCAGCCGGCTCCGCGCATCGCAATCGCGCCCACCAACAGCCAAACGAGCAATTGCCATTGAACACCGGCCCCGGCCAGCCAAACGCCAAAAACACACGGCCAAAACAACAGCCACCATCCAATGGGTCGATCAAATCGTGCCAATTGGGCCAAATCACGCGGGAATTGCGGCAAACGCTCGATCAATCCACGATGCTCAGTGTCAGGGACAATGCCATCGTCTGGCGCAGGGGAATTGGTCATGCCGCTTCGATCGATCGCGCTGCGCGCCACCCCGAGATGGCGAGCGCAAACATGAACGCGTTGCCCGCAAAATCGAGCATTCCGATCGTGGTAAGAACGGGGATTTCGTAATGAAAATAGTAATTGAACACGAAAAACGGGATCAAGAGTACAGCGAAAACCGCAAACGCCCTCGATGACCATGGAACGATCAGAGCCATGATCCCGAAAAGAACCGCCTGAGACCCGAAACAGGCCATGATAAATCGGGTTAAGAACGTGTTTTCCCGATACGCCTCGCTCACCGCAAGATCGATCACATTGCCCGGGGCGAACAAGGCCCATCCACCCAGTGCTAAGAACACAAATGCAATCAGGGATTGAGGGATTCTTGGGTTCATCCCTTGCTCCTTAGCGCCCCGCACGCCTAGGGGGAAGACATGCCGTCCACTCCATCTTGGCCGCCGAAAAGCGCACCGCGCCTCTTTGTAGGCGATACGATCAACCTCAATGCAATCATCACGCTAGACGGAACGCAGGCCCATTATCTGGGTAAAGTCATGCGAGTGCGCGCAGGTGATGCCGTCATCTTGTGCGATAATGTTACCGGCGAATGGGCGGCGCGCGTCGATACGGTAGACAAACGCCGAATAGAGGTGACTGTTGTCGATCATTTGCGCACACGCGAAGCGGTTCCGGACATTTGGTTGTGCCCCGCTCTTTTGAAGAAAGACCGATTTGATCTGGTGCTGGAAAAGGCCACCGAATTGGGCGTGGCGCGCATTCAACCCATCATCACAAGGCGATGCGTTGCGGACAAATTGAATATCGACCGCGCAACGACCATCACGACCGAAGCCGCAGAACAATGCGCGCGCACCGCTTTGCCTCAAGTTGTAGCTCCCACATCGCTCGATACATTATTGAACGATTGGCCCGAAACCCGCATCTTGTTCTTTGCGGACGAGGAAAGCAGCGATTTGGGCGACGGATCACCGGCACAGCCCGCCTCCGTTGCGTTTGGCCATCACACTGGCCCTACTGCAATTGTAATTGGGCCAGAGGGCGGTTTTGACAAAGCCGAACGCGCCGCCATTCGCGCGCATCCCAATGCTCGTCCGATTTCATTGGGCCCCCGCATATTGCGCGGTGAAACGGCGGCGATTGCGGCGCTTTCTGTGTGGATGGGTCAGGCCGGCGATTGGGGCGACACAGCCTCCAAACAAGAATGATTTCGTGGATGCAAAGCCATTTTGCGCTTCCCACGATGGAATCGGTTTTATAGGGCAACGGACCAACAAGGCTCCGCCAAAGGAAGCAGCATGAGCACCAGAGAAGCGTCCGCCGCGGACGAGCCAATTATCGAAACGCTCGACCAGCTTATTGAACCCATGCGCGGCGGTGAAAAACCAAAGGCCGATTGGCGCATCGGGACCGAGCACGAAAAGTTCGTGTATCATAAGAGCGACCGACACGCCCCGTCCTATAACGAAGAGGCTGGCATTCGCGATATCCTGATGGATCTCAGGGAATTTGGGTGGGAGCCAGTGGAGGAAAACGGCCACGTTATCGCAATGCGCGGTGCCGATGGTACGGTCAGCTTGGAACCCGCCGGTCAATTGGAATTGTCGGGCGCACCGCTTGAAACCCTGCATGAAACTTGCGCCGAAACCGGGCGGCATTTGGAACAGGTTAAAACCATCGGTGAACGCCGCGGAGTCGGGTATCTTGGCCTTGGCATGTGGCCGGATAAAACCCGCGCCGAATTGCCCGTGATGCCGAAAGGTCGTTACGAGATAATGATGCGCCATATGCCGCGCGTCGGCGATCTTGGGTTGGACATGATGCTGCGCACGTGCACCATTCAGGTCAATCTGGATTACCAAACCGAAGCGGACATGGCGCAGAAATTCCGCGTCGGCCTTGCTCTGCAACCCTTGGCCACCGCATTGTTTGCCAATTCACCCTTCACCGAAGGCAAACCGAACGGCTATCTTTCCTATCGCAGTCACATCTGGTCAGACACCGATCCGCAACGGACCGGCATGCTGCCTTTCGTGTTCGAAGACGGTTTTGGGTATGAACGTTGGGCGCAATATATGCTCGACGTGCCGATGTATTTCGTGTTCCGCGACGGCAAATATATCGATGCGGCCGGCCTATCGTTCCGCGATTTTCTAGATGGCAAATTGTCCGTCCTGCCCGGCGAACGTCCGACGGCAAGCGATTGGTGGGACCACCTTTCGACCGCGTTCCCCGAAGTCCGCCTCAAGAGCTTTTTGGAAATGCGTGGCGCCGATGGTGGCCCGTGGAGCCGTATCTGCGCCCTTCCCGCCTTGTGGGTTGGTCTCTTGTACGATCAACAAGCGTTGGATGCTGCATGGGATTTGGTCAAAGATTGGTCGATGGAAGAACGCGAACAATTGCGCAACGATGCGCCGCGCCTTGGCCTAAACGCTCCGCTTCCCGGCGGCGGAACCATGCAGGACCTTGGCAAAGAAGCGTTGGCCATTGCCCATCAAGGTTTGGCATCGCGTGCGCGCCTCAATGCAAGCGGTGACAATGAAACCGGATATCTCGAAACACTGGACGAGATCGTAAAAAGCGGCAAAGTCCCCGCACAACGATTGTTGGATGCGTATGCCGGTGAATGGGGCGAAGACGTGTCAAAAGTGTATAAATACTCGTTCTAATTCGGAGAGAGATGAAATGCTGATTGTGTTAGCCGAAGCGACCATGGGCGAAGGCGCTCTGGATAAAACGCGCGCCGCAATGGCGACAATGCTAGAGGCATCGCGCGCCGAAGAAGGCTGCGTCAGCTATGCCTATGCGATCGATGTGCTTGACCCATCAAAGCTGCATATCGTGGAAAAATGGGTGGATGAGGCCGCGCTCGCGTTTCATTTTCAAACACCGCATATGGCCGCTTTTCAAGGCGCATTGGCCAGCGTGGATGTAAAAATCACCGAGCTGGCAAAGTATCAGGCGGATGACGGCTCTCCAATGATGTGAGGTGAGCGCCGATCGATGCCAAGCATTCTTCGGGAGGAGTGTCGAACATGATAGTGGTCGTTGGGAGTTTTAGAATTCCACCCAGCATGATTGAGGTGGTGCGTGGTCCGATGGAGACCATGATCGCCGCCAGCCGCGCCGAACAAGGCTGCGTTGAATACGCCTATGCTCTTGATGTGCTCGACAAAGGATTGGTCCGCGTCAGCGAGGTTTGGCGCGATCGCGCCGCGTTGGAAACGCATTTTCGCACCACCCACATTGCTGAATGGCGTGCACAAGTTTCCGCATTAGCCGTTTCAGAGCGAGAGTTGACGGCGTTTGAAACAACCGATGATGGCTTTTACATTTAAGAGCCGTTCAACTTCCATACAGCCGATTTCTCAGAACAACGCCCGGTCAATTGCGAGGGGTTCGCATTCGCGACAGCCTCTGCCGCAAGCAAAATTGATCGGGACAGTTTTTGACACATCAGGCACCTAAAAAACCATTTAACAACAAACGACTGCAGATAACTGCAGCGACCGCAATCATCGCTCTTTTGACCGGCTGTGGGGGAGGCGACGAGGCGCCCACTGCACCCGACGTGTCGGTCACTCCTACCCCAACACCAACACCGACCGACCCGGCAACAGCCGCCAATCAGGTTGTGCAACAATTTTTGTCGCTCGATCTGGCAACCCTCGACAATTATGCCAATCCGACTTTTCCGGCATATTATGACAACACCGTCGATGCGATCGACAACACGCCGGGCAACGATCCGGTCAATGATGCCATCGCCACGTTGGGCCGGGTCTTGTTTTATGACCCTGCATTGAGTTTCAACGACACGACATCGTGTTCAACCTGTCACCAACAAAGCATCGGATTTGATGACGATGAACAATTGTCGACGGGATTGAATGGTGGGCAAACGACCCAACACGCCATGCGTCTTGGCAATATTCGATATTACGAGCCGGGCGAGATGTTCTGGAACCGCCGCGCCGACGATGTTGAGGATCAGGCGCTTCAACCTATTCTTGATGAAACCGAAATGGGTTGGGTCAACAATGGCGGAATTGCCGCGCTTACGACCAAAATGGAAGGGTTGGCCTACTACCCTGCCTTGTTCGAATTTGTGTATGGTGATCCTGCCATCACCGAAGATCGGATGGAGCGCGCCTTGGCCCAATTCCAGCGGGCCATGGTGTCCACCGATAGCCGCTGGGATCAGGCCTATTCACAGGTGTTTGGACCAGGCGCCCCCAATCGCGCACTGAACCTTGCTCTGCCCGGTTTCACTGTCAGCGAAAATCGCGGTCGCGAATTGTTTATGACCGGACAAAACAATGGCGGTGCTGGGTGTCTGGCTTGCCACGTCCCGCCCACCTTTGCTCTGAATGCAAACAGCCGGTCGAACGGGTTGGACGCAGGCGAAGGGACGGTCTTTAAATCACCATCGCTCAAGAATGTCGGGCGTTCGACGTTCTTCATGCATGATGGTCGCTTCACCTCCTTGCGTCAGGTGGTCGATCATTATTCTGATGGCGTGCAGATCGGCCCGGCGTTGGACAACCGACTGCGTCAAGGCAATGCGCCTCAACAACTCGCTCTTTCGGAAACGGATCGAGAGGCATTGGTCGATTTCATGCTGACATTGACGGATGAAACCTTGGAGAATGATCCCAAATTCTCGGACCCATTCCTACCATGATCTAAGAATGCGCTCAGCGCCGTTGAGCACAACAGCAATGGAATTGGCGGTGTTATTATTCCGCCGGTTCCTGCGCTGTGTGTGCTGTGCGCGTATCCTGAGGATCGGTCGGCCCTTTGGTGAACCATCCGATGATCCCCCGCTTAAGCCATGCAAGCGGCGCGGTGATAACGCCGTTGTGCTCCATCCAATCGTAATATTCGCGATATTTGGGGTCTTCGGACAAGAGGTGCTTTTCCTCCGTCCGCGCGCGCCAGTAGTAAATACCGCTGACCACAGCCAAGAAGAACGTGTTGCGAATGCCTTCGACCGTTGATCCATTCATCACGAAGAACGGCATGACCGACGACCACCAAAACAGGTTTTTCGACACATAGGCGGGATGACGGGTGAAACGATACGGACCGTTGGTCAAAACGCCGCGATAGGTCAGGTTGGAAAAGCGGATGCCGAACACGACGGTCGCCCACGCGTATATCGCCGTCAGGAATATCAGCCACACGGCCCAGCCCCACAACAACGCCGTATTACCGCCGAACCAGTAGCCCCAGCCCGCCGTGCTTGCCTCATAGCTTAGGATTTGGCCGTTGTTACCGATGATCCCCCAAACGAAGGGCGGATAACACAACAAGGCGGCCAACCAGCCGGCGATAAACGGATTGCCCGATCGGATATGCGCATCCAGCGGGCGCAACGTAAACAGGTAACCGACGGTTCCAATTTGAACGTCAATCACAAACAGCAATGTGATCAGCAACATGCCAAATTCGACCGGGTTGGAGATAATCGCCCCCGGTGTGGCTTCGACTATCATGGCGAATCCGGGCGGCAGAATTGAAATCATAAAGGCGCCAAAGAACGCCTTGATGATCCATGCGCGCCAATGTTTCTTGACCAGCTCAGCGTCCGATCCGCCGCGCCGCAGCAACAAGGCGCCAAAATGCCAAGTGGCGTCCTTGGGTTCGGTCATGAACCGATCAAGCCATATGATGTAAGGCACCGACAGCACGATCATCGGAACAATCGCAAAGCCCAAAACTTCCATCGCAAACAGATATTGGCCGTCCCAATACCACCGGCACAAAGCATACAACGCCGCGATGATGGCCCATGTGGCCCACAATCCGGCAATCTTGACGGTTGCGGTCGGCATAGCATCATTGACGGTGCGACGTAGGTTCCAATTCAGGCCCGTTGAAGGGCGCAGATGCACACGATCCACCAACAATGACCATACCGCCATAGGTCCGGCGGTAAATACCATCGCGGTCAACGCGGCGTAAGGTCCCGATAAAACCCCATACTCCCCTTCCAACCCGATAGTTTCGGCGACCAGAGGAAAGGTCCGACAGAACAAGATCCAAACGAAAAGGCCAAGCAATCCGGCAAGGCCTACGCCCGATGACACGTCGCTTTTCGGCAACGTCAATGGTCGGCTGGAAACGGTGTCGGCGGGTTGTGCCGCCGCGTTGGAAGGTGATTGCTCGTTCATTACGAACAACCGCATAGCGTGAAAGGGTTAATTCTCCGCTCAGATGAACGGGCACGTTCCGACGCGAGACGCCGGCGCGGTAAAGGTTAACGTGGTTAGCGCCGCGTTCTGATGCGACATTGGCCTGCGGCGATCATAGAAACGCTCTACATTGTCAAAGAGCGGCCCTATCAACGTCCAATCAACGCCAAGCGTGAACCATCCCGCTATCGTCCAGAATATAGAGGTGATTGTCCGCAACAATGGGAGGCAAACTCACCGGTTGATCGATGTCGGCAAACATCTCCGATGATCCCTCACCCGTGCTAATTTTCCAAACTTCACCGCGTGAACTCGCCACCCACAAATGACCGCCGGCAAGAACAGGTCCGGTCCAGAAAATTGGACCTTTGCGATCTTCTTCGTCGCGGAATTGTTGCAATTGTGAGATCCAACGGACCCGCCCGGTGGACCGCGCAATAGCCAACAAACGCGCATCATCGGTCAAGGTAAAGATCCACTCGCCCGCAATCGCAGGGGTCGAAATTCCAGCGAGGTTCAATTCCCAGATCCGTTGGCCAGTGGTCAGCTCATAAGCGGCCATCCGGCCACCTTGCCCCAAGGCATAGACACGGCCTGAATCGATGATCGGGTCCGCATCAATATCGGTTAGCGAGCTAACACGCGTTGAAATGTTGGTCCGAGCCAAGGCATCAGCCCACAAAGTCCGACCGTTTTCATAGCGATAGGCGTTCAATTCACCACTGGAATAACCGGCAATGACGGTGCCGTTGCCCGCAGCCGGGGCCGCAACGCCAAAGACGCCCGATTGGGTGCTTGATCCAGATTCGTTCCACAACAGCGAACCGTCCGCTGTATCCAGCGCGATGATCTGGTTGTCTTGTGACATCACATACACCTGGCCAAAGGCCACGGTGGGTGATCCGCGCAGGGGGCCTGCGGGTTTGACATTCCAGATGATGTCGCCCGTCATCGCGTCGATTGCTTTGGCTTCGCCCGCGCCGTTGGTCGCGTAAAGGCGACCGGCATCGTAGCTAACACCGCCGCCAAACGCCGATGGGCGCATGTCGTCGGTCATATCGGAATCGTCGAGCGACCAAATACGCGCTCCGGTTTCTTTATTGAAAGCGTGGATGACGCCATCGGTGCCCAACGCGAACAGCATTTCGCCGCCGACAACAGGGGCCGCCGCCAAACGCGCGCGATCGCTCGATCCTTCAACTCGCGCTGTCCACGATTTGGTCAAAGATTGTGGCAAGGCGAGATGACCGTAGGACTTGCTCGCCGAACCACCGACTTGCGCCCATTCCGGGTTGGAAACAGCCGGGGGCAGAACGACCGAAACGCCCGCCAATGTTGGATCAACATTTGCACCGCTTTCGATGATGGTGAGAATGGCTGTGCGGTTGCCCACGGTTGGCGTGGTTTTCTCACCACCGCCGAACAAGCCGCCGCCTCCGCAACCCGTCAAAGTCGCAGCCAGCAAGCCCGCTGTCAGCGCGCCTTTCAATCCCGTCAATCGCATAATCTTTGGTCCGTTCAACATTGTATTTATTGTCCCAGTGCGCCGGCGGCGTCCGCATCCGGCTGACCAACACCTTGATCTGCAAGCAATTGGTTCACGTCGTCGATCACGTCGACACCCAACAAACCAGCCATCTGGCGCGCGCGTTCGCGCAATGTGTCGGGCAATTCTTCGTCTTTGGCGATTTCGGCGAACATCACGCCGGCTTCGTCGCGGTTGCCCGCTTCGAGATGCGCGATTGCCACCAATTCACCTGCGCTGCCGAAAAAGTCATTTCCCGGTACAGCCAAACCTTCCAATTTGGCGATGATATCGGCGGGTTCGCGGTCATCAAAATTGGTCGAAACCTCGCGGATCAATGCCAAATCGCGCAACGGTTGCGGCGCTTCGGGATCGGCCGCAATGGCGGCATATAATTCAACCGCGCGGTCCGGTTCTTCCAATTCAATCGCGCTGTACGCTTGCATGAATTGAGCCACCGTTTTCGCGCCAGACGATCCATCGTCAATCAAGCCCGAGACTTTCTCTTCGGCCCCGGCAAAATCGGGCGCATCGACAGAATCAAGCGCGCTGATGATCGCCTCAGATTGCGATTCCAGCTCAGCCTCGTTGCTGCTGTCCCATGCCCAATATCCGAACATGCCGACGACCAAGAGCGCGAACGCGCCAGCCAATTGTGCGCCGTAATTTTTGAAGAATTGGGTCGCATCATCCTGACGCACCGCCTCATCAATTTCGCGCATGAGAATTTCGTCTTCGCGCGAAGGACCGCCGGTGGGTGCATCGTCTTGCGGATTTTGACCAGGAGTTTGAGTTGGATTGCGCGCCACGGGGCCGGTTTTCCTCGTTACAATGTGTTAGCTTTGGCCGGTTCTTTAAGCAGAGCGGGGGCTGCGCGCAATGGCGCTGAACCCAGTTGGCCACTGCCGTCCTTTACGGGCGGGCGCGTGATGGCGTTTTGCGCCATCGTAGCGGACACGAATATCGCGGTGTAATTGGTCTGAAATTGAGCCATCATGGAACGGCGCACAACGCATAAGATGCCTTTGTTTGACTACGACCGCCCCTGTTACAGATATACATGACGACACCAACTTGAACGCCCAATTAAGGGCGCGCGGCTAACCCCCGATCGCGCCCCAATAGAGCGCGCGATAGGCCTTCACCATATCCGCCTCATCAAAATGGGCGCGTGCGCGTTCCCGATTGGCTTCGCCCAATTGCTTTCGAAGGGGCGCGTTTTCCACCAATTCCGCCAACATCACGCCAAGGGCATCGGCATCGTTGGGCACGGCGATGAACGGCCGATTGGGTTCCGACACTATCGCTCTAACATCCCCGACATCGGGTGCCGCAATTGGCAATCCAGCCGCCATCGCCTCTACCACGGAAAGCGGGAACTGTTCGCTTTTCGAAGACAGTGCGAAAATATCAAACAAACCGATCAGACTGGCAGGATCGGTCACCGCGCCGGGCAAATGCACCCGGTCATTAATATCGAGCGCATCCGCCGCGGTGTGGATCGCGTCTTTTTCCGGGCCGTCACCCAAGATCACCAAATGCCAATTGTTCGGCAATTCTGCACAGGCCTTTACCAGCATCGGTAGTTGTTTGACCGCGCGAAGCCCTGCCAAAGTTCCGATCCAATGTTCGCCGTCGCGCTTCACCACTCGAAACGATCCCGGTTTGGGCGGCCCAGAAAATTTCGCCGTGTCTATTCCGTTGGAAATGCGCTGCACCTTAGCAGGCGGCTGTTTCCAGACATTGCGACCGATATTTTCCAAAGTCCGGCTGGGCACGACAAGAGCATGGGCGCTTTCCAATGCGACGCGTCGGAACCAGTTGCGGCTGGATTTGAGTTCGCCGGCTTCGTCTTCGTTAAATCCGTCCTCATGATGGATCAGCGGCGGCAGGCCAAATGTCTCTCCAAACACCCGGTGCGCCATGACCACATCCATCGCCCCCCAATTGTAGGTCAGCACAAGATCATACGGTTTCATCGCCTTGGCGATTGCCACCAATCGTCCCGGTGTCGGCCAACCGGTCAGAGATGGGAAATCGTCGGGAAAATGGGCGCGAATGCCGCGCGCAATATGCGCCTGCGCGCCCATTTGATCGGGCAAACCCGAAATGACCGTGTGATCAAGCTCAGCGCCAAACGCGTTCATCAATTGAACCGCGCGCAACTCCTTACCCCCGGCTGCGAAGGTCGAATGACAATGCAGAACCTTGGGAATTGCGCCCTTAGACATTGGCAATCAGTCCGTCGATTGCGGTGCGCGCCTCTGGTTCGTCCAAGGTTGGCGCATGCCCAACCCGCGGCACCGTCACCAGCGACATGGCCGGATTGCGTTCAGCCATTTTGGCAACTGTTTCCGGCGTCAACAAATCGGACAATTCCCCCCGCACCAAAACCATTGGAACATCGCGCAGCGCTTCGTAAGCGGGCCATAGATTGGGCGGCGCGGCGTTACCCGGTTCTTTAAAAGGTTCGGCGATGGCCATGTCGTAATCATAGCCGATCCGACCATTTTGGCTGATCACCAAAGTCCGTTTGGCCATCTCCAACCAATCTTCGAGCGAATAATCGGGAAATGAGCTTTCATGAACGCCCTTCATCGAACGAGCGGCGTGGATCCATGTCGGATAACTGCGCCCCTGACCAACGTAGCCAGCGATGCGTTCAACCCCGGCCGGATTAATCTCCGGACCAATATCGTTCATCACCACGGCCGCGATCCGGCCTGGTTTTGCCGCCGCCATCAACATTGTCATCAAACCACCCATGGATGTGCCGACACAGATGAAGCGATCAATCCCTTGCTCGGTCAACAACACCTCGACATCGGCGACATATTGCATGGGGTTGTAGGTGGACGAATCGGGCGCATAATCGCTTTGCCCCCGCCCTCTCATTTCGGGGACAATCACCCGCCGAGTTGCGGCAATGTGTTCGGCCACATCGGCGAAATCGCGCGAATTGCGCGTCAGGCCGTGCATGCACAAAACCGGCGGACCGTCATACCCATCTGGTCCCGCATAATCGCGGTAATACAGCGTCAAACCATCTGCGCTCGTCCATGTCGCGTCTTCGTATGCGTTGGCCATACTTGGCGTCGTTCCCTTAGAATGTGTTGCACAATGCCGCTTGCGCGCATCTGCGCTGGGCCCCACTATCGCGATATGAGCGATCTTCCGCAAGCAGCCATCTACACCCCCGACCGCGCATTGGACACCTTGACCGAATGGTTGGGCGTGCCGGTCGACGCAGCCGACTTTCCCAAAACTGAATTGCGGTATCGCAACGATAGGGCCGCGCAAACAGTCGGCCTCAGCGATCTAAGCGATGAAGATTGGGCCAAGCATTTCGGCCGTTTTGAGCCTCTGGAGGGCAATTATCCCCGCCCTCTCGCCCTGAAATATCACGGCCATCAATTCCGCAATTACAACCCGGACATCGGCGATGGGCGCGGGTTCTTGTTTGCGCAAATGCGCGACAATGACGGCCGGTTGATGGATTTGGGGACGAAGGGGTCCGGCCCCACTCCCTTTAGCCGTTCTGGTGATGGCCGATTGACATTGAAGGGGGCAGTTCGCGAAATCCTTGCCACGGAAATGTTGGAAGCTTTGGGCGCCAGCACGTCAAAGACATTTTCTGTCGTCGAAACCGGAGAGGAATTGCAGCGCGGCGACGAACCCTCTCCCACGCGCTCTGCGGTTATGGTCCGGTTGAGCCATTCGCACATTCGGATCGGTACATTCCAACGGCTTTTGGCGCATGAAGAACCCGATCAGATGGCCGGCTTGATCGACTATTGCCTAGCCCAATTTCCCGGCCCGCCCCCGCCAGCCGATGCGCCCGGCCGCGATGAACCCGCGGTGCGTTTGATGCACAATGTGGTGGAACGCATGGCCGATCTCGCGGCGAGTTATATGGTCGCCGGTTTCGTTCACGGCGTTCTCAACACGGACAATATGAACATCACGGGGGAAAGTTTCGATTACGGTCCGTGGCGCTGGTTGCCGGAATGGGACGCCAGTTTCACCGCCGCGTATTTTGATCACGGGCGCCTCTACGCCTTTGGCCGCCAACCCGAGGCTTTGCATTGGAATTGTGGTCAATTCGCGGTTGCGCTGAGGCTTTTGGCGGACACAGAACCGTTGGTCTTCGCGCTCGAACGGTTTGGCCCGCTTTATATGGAGGCGATTGCGCGCCGCTGGTGTTGGCGTCTGGGCGTCGAACCGCGTGGTCTGGAATTGGATTCCCAACTCGTTTCCGCGTGCGAGAAATCGATGCGCGACACGAAAATTCAACCCGACCTATTCTTCTTTGCTCATCGCGGGGGTCGAGGTTTCGACACGCATGATGTCGCTGATAGCGAATTGGCAGCACTGATCTCGCAATACACCCCCGTCAAAGATGACCATGCCTATTGGGATGACGAAACGCCACAAAGCATGGTGATTGACGAGGTTGAGGTGATTTGGTCGGCAATCGACCAACACGATGACTGGCAACCTTTGACGGATAAGGTCGCGGCCTTGCGGCGAATGGGCGCGGCGCATGGTGACGCCCCTATTCCTTCGGGCCATGCGGATTAGATCATCACCGTTCATTCCCGCTGCAAAAAACGGCCTAAAACCACCATTTCGCAGGCTTTTCCCCTAGGATTTTGGGAACAGCGTCGTTACCAAACATCTTTAACCATACGGTATTATAACCGCCGGACACACCAACCGGCATTGGTCCGTGCGGAAGAATGGAAACGATAAGAGCCTATGAGGTGACTGAGAAAATTCTCGTTTCATACGCCCCTGCAACTGGGGAAGAGGTTTGGCGCGGTCCGCATGGCGATGTTGACGCCGTGGTTAGCCGTGCGCGCAGGGCGTGGCCTGCTTGGGCGGCGCTGGCATTGGGCAATCGGATTGAGATTGCGCGCCGCTTCGCCAACGAAGTGCGCGCCGATGCCGAACGATTGGCTGACCTGATCGCATCCGAAGCGGGCAAACCGGTTTGGGAAGCACGCACCGAAGTCGATGCCGTCATAAACAAAATCGATATTTCGGTACAGGCGTACGCTGAACGCACCGGCAAGAAGAAATTGGACAGCGCGCTCCAAGGCAGCGCCGCTGTGCGGCACAAACCGCATGGCGTGATGGCGGTTTTGGGTCCCTATAATTTCCCGGCGCACTTGCCCAATGGTCACATGATCCCCGCTCTCATTGCGGGCAATATCGTAGTGTTCAAACCGTCAGAAAAAACACCCGGCGTCGGCGAGGCTTTGGTCGAATGTTGGAAACGATCGGGCGCTCCCGAAGACACAGTGCAGATTGTGAATGGCGGCCCGGAAGAGGGCAAAGCCCTTGTTGCGCATCCCGGCGTAGACGGCGTTTTGTTCACCGGATCGGCGCAGGCGGGAATTGCGATCAACCGCAAACTCGCCGCCAATCCTGGCAAGATGGTCGCGTTGGAAATGGGCGGCAACAATCCGATCGTTGTGGTCGACACACCCAAAATGTCCGACGCCGCTGCACTGGTCATTCAAAGTGCGTTTACGACCGCAGGACAACGCTGCACAGCGGCGCGCCGATTGATTGTCATCGACAGCGTGTACGATGCCTTGATGGCAGAATTGGTGCCGATGGCCCGGCGATTGTTGGTGGGCGATCCCTTTGCTGAACCACAACCGTTTATGGGCCCGGTGATCGACAATGATATCGCGGACCGTTTGAGCGAGAGCTTCCTTGCGCTTTTAACCGCCGGCGGAAAGGCGCTTTTGCATATGCGCAAAACCGATCCGGACCGGCCGTTCCTAACGCCGGGCATCATCGACACCACCGCCATTGCGGATCGCCCTGATGTCGAATTGTTCGGACCCATTCTCCAAGTTATCCGTGTGCCCGATTTGGACGCCGGCATTGCAGAGGCGAACAACACGCGTTTTGGCCTATCCGCTTCATTGATCGGGGGATCGCCCGATGATTACGGGCGGTTCTGGGCCAACATTCGCGCCGGCATCATCAATTGGAACCGACCAACAAACGGCGCGTCATCCTCTGCGCCGTTTGGCGGCATCGGCCTATCAGGCAATCATCGCCCAGCGGCCTATTACGCGGCTGATTACTGCGCCTATCCGGTCGCCAGCACAGAGATGGATCAACCGCGCGCGAATATCGGCGTTGGCCTAAAAGAATAAGTTCTAAGAATTGGGTTGGAACGCAGTGCGCGTTATTTGCGCCAATGCACCACGTCGACGGCGGTCATACCGCCTGACCCGGCACGCACATGCACTGCCATCACCTGATCGCGGCGTTCGCCCCGCAATTGCACTTCGGGTGCGTCAAAACGCTCCATCCGAAACCGCGCCCGATCCGCTTTGACAAAGTGATATTCGAGCGCGTCTTCAATTGCGACCGGCGCCAAGTATCGCACAACGCGAATGACACAGGTCCCCTGATCCACCCCCGCGGCCTGTTGCACCATGCCATGCGGCATGATCGAAGATGTTGGTGGTAGGCCGGTTGACCACATCAAATCATCATTAAGATCATCGATGCAATCGGTCCGGCTGCCTACGGCGCGCACAATGGCACCCGCATCGGTCAATTCTGCCAAAGACGCAGAACCTTCGCCGCTCAATGCAGTGGGAACGGCAGGGATTTGTCCATTCTCAAGCAATTCCATACGCGCTGCTTCGCGCGCCCGGTCGGTTGCGTCATCACGGGCATCAAACGGTGGCAATGGGTGTCCATCGCGGAACGCAATGACCGCGTTGGCTTCGTTGCGCCATGCAAGATCGGGATCAACCATCAACGGGTCGTTTAAGGCCCGCGACAACAAAGGATCCTGATTCACTTTCGCTTGCGGTGCATCGACAGCCTCTTGCCCGCATGCGGACAAGGTAAGCAGGGCGATGGACGCAATGGCACAAGGGATGGCGCGCATGGACATGCCGCCTCATTGCCAGCCTTTGGTTAATTTTCGCTGTTCAAACCTCCAATTGATCGTGAACCGCCCGATCTCAACACGAAAAAACGCCCCCATACCCCAAAAAGGGCATGAGAGCGTTCCGTCACGGCCGGTGGGACCGCGCCCGGGCCACATGGTGGGAGTGACCCAAGTCAAACAAGCGAGCGCCAAAGGTGGTGTGGGTAGTGACGCCCCTCACGTTGTGGATTCATGTATAGTGCCATCAACATGAACGATCTGACATCGACTTGTTGGTCCTTGTTCATATTATTGATGATTTGAATAAACGCGACGCCTTGCCGTCCACCGCGCTTGCGCGCCAACAGCACGGGGCCTAGGGGCAAAGCTGGATGAGCAATATTTCCCCCAAAATCGCCGACGAAACCCCATCGGGCCTGCCCGCCGCGCTTGGCGCGTATGTGATTTGGGGTTTCTTGCCGCTCTACATTTCATTGGTGACGGTGATTCCATCATTCGAGTTTGTCGGCTGGCGGATTATTTGGACGCTGCCATTCTGCCTGTTGATCGTAGCGCTGCGAAAGCAATTTCCCGCTCTGCGCGCAGCGGTTTCGAATCCGCGCACTTTGTTGGCTTTGTTCGCCAGCGCCATGTTGATCGCAACGAATTGGCTCGTCTACATTTGGGCAATATCAGAAAATCAGATCTACGCCGCCAGTTTGGGATATTACCTCAACCCATTGTTGAATGTTTTGCTGGGCACGATGCTGCTCGGCGAACGGCTGTCAAAGTGGCAATGGCTCGCGGTGGCCATTGCATTGGGTGCGGTCGCTTTGTTGTCGATGGGCGCTCTCACCACATTGTGGATCAGCCTAACTCTAGCGTTCAGCTTTGGCCTCTACGGCATCGTCCGGAAACAGGTCGATGTGGGATCTCTTCCCGGCCTAACCATTGAAAGCACGATTTTGTTGCTGCCCGCGGCCGCGGTCGCTGGTTGGTACGCGATGAGCGAAACCGGGACCGTGTTCGGCTCCGATCCGTATTTGACCGTGCTAATCATCTTTTCCGGCGTAGTGACGGCTGTGCCTCTTTTGTTGTTCGCGATTGCGGCGAAACGGATGAACTATTCGACTTTGGGCTTTATCCAATATCTCGCGCCAACAATCGTCTTCCTGTTGGGCCTGACCGTATTTGGGCAACAATTGCGCCCCGTCCAATTGGGCAGCTTCATCCTAATCTGGATTGCGGTGGCGATATTCGTCGCGGATCTATGGTTCAAAAGCCGCAAAGCGAAACGGGCCAAAAGCCCTGACCCGGCGGAAAACTAACCAGCGATCCGCCAGTTCAATGTCTGACCGGCGTGCCACGGCACAATGTCTTCGCCGGTTAGATCAAGCATGTCGGGCACATGCACTGCGACGCGTTCCAGCGTGATACTCTCTTCACTGACAGCAAGGCCGTAAAACGCGGGACCATTGAGCGAGGCGAACGCCTCAAACTTGTCCAAGGCCCCCTCCTCTTCGAACACCGCCAGATAACTTTCGATAGCGAATGGTGCGTTGAAAATCCCTGCGCAACCGCACGATGTCTCTTTAACAGAGCGAAGATGCGGCGCACTGTCGGTGCCCAGAAAGAACTTCGCTGAGCCCGAAGTCGCGGCCGCGCGCAACGCCAATCGATGCGTTTCTCTCTTCGCAACCGGCAGGCAATAATTGTGCGGCTGGATCCCGCCAACCAACATCGCGTTGCGATTGATGTGCAGATGTTGAGGCGTGATCGTGGCCGCGACGTTCGACCCACATTCGTTGACGAAATCGACCGCATCCGAAGTCGTGATGTGTTCAAATACAACCTTCAAATTGGGGAAGTTGGCGATGATCGCACGCATGTGCCGATCAATAAATTCTGCCTCCCGATCAAACACGTCAATGTCGTTGTCGGTCACCTCGCCATGAACGCAAAGGACAATGCCATCCGCTTCCATGCGTTTGAGGACCGGGTAGATTTTTTCGACATCGCTAACCCCATGCGCCGAATTGGTGGTGGCGTTGGCGGGATAAAGCTTGGCAGCGGTGAACACTCCATCTGAGGCGCCCATCGCCAAATCGTCAGGATCCGTCGTATCGGTCAGATAACACGTCATCAGCGGCGTAAATTCTACACCGTCCGGCACGGCGGCGATGATCCGATCGCGATATTCCCGCGCCAATGCGGTTGTCGTCACAGGGGGTGAGAGGTTCGGCATCACTATCGCGCGGCCAAATTGCCGCGCCGTGTACGGCACAACGCCGCGCATAATATCACCATCGCGAAAATGCAGGTGCCAATCATCGGGGCGGCGAATTGTCAGTGTGTTTGTCATCGCAGGTTCCTTAGATCGGCAATCAAGGGCTTTCCAGTCCCAACAGACCAACCTAAAGCGCGCGGCTATGACAAATATTGGATTTCTCGCCTGCAAAACGACTTTGCCCGACACGGACCACGCGCCGGGCGGCCAAGACGCCGAACGGCGCGGTGACGCATTTGAACATGATTTGATGATCGCCGCATTGGAGCCGGCCTTTGCGATGCACAATCTGCAGCTAAAGGTGGTGGATTGGGAAGCGCCGATCGAAGCATTTGTGGGCATCGACCTGGTGATGTTGGGCACAGCTTGGGATTATCAGGATAAGCCCAAGGCGTTTCTTGCGAAGCTCGAAGAGTTGGAGGCGCGCGGGATCATCGTGTGCAATCCGTCCTCTCTGGTTCGGTGGAATGCGACAAAGACATATTTGCGTGAATTGTCCGAAGCCGGCGCAAACACGATCCCCACTTTGTGGCGCGAGGTGGTGACCAAAAAAGGCGCGCTGGAGGCTTTGGATGCCTTTGATACCGATCGCGTTGTCGTGAAACGTCAGATTGGTGCCGGGGCGCTGGGTCAAGAATTGGTGGCGCGCGGTTCATTGCCTGGCGACGATTGGGAATTTGGCCATCCGGCCATGCTGCAACCGTTTCTGCCCGCCATCGCTAGTGAAGGCGAACTCAGCTTTATCTTCATCGATGGCGAATTAAGCCACGCGTTGCGCAAACGTCCGGCAAAGGGCGATTATCGCATCCAATCGCTGTATGGTGGTCAGGAAAACGTTCACTCCCCGTCTCAAGATGAAGTGGAGGCCGCCACCGCAATCATCGCAGCTTTGCCGTTTGACACCCCGCTTTATGCCCGCATTGATATGCTCCGAATGGAAGACGGGCAGCTTGCGGTTATGGAAGCAGAGATGATCGAACCCTATCTCTATCCCGAACAAGGATCGGAATTGGGCGAACGTTTGGCCCAAGCCATCGTGAAGAGAGTCTCACACCTATGACCGCGACCGTGTTAAAAAGCAGAGCAATTGTCCGCGTTGCACCCCGCGATGGGAGCGGTGAAGATGTCCGCGATTTTCTCCAAGGACTCGTCACCAACGACGTTTCGGGTGCTTTGCCCGTCTATGCCGCGTTGCTTTCGGCTCAGGGTAAAGCGATGTTCGATTTCTTCGTATGGGACGCAGGATCGGACGCCGTTCTATTGGATTGCGAGGCCGATCACGCCGACGAATTGGTGAAGCGATTGTCACTTTACCGGCTGCGTCGACAAATTGATATCGTGCGCGATCCCAACATGTCGGTGTCGTGGTCATCAAAGCCGCGCGATGGCGCAGCAATCGACCCTCGTTTGCCCGCATTGGGCCATCGCTGGATCGAAACTGTGTCGGGCGCGATGGATACGATGGATGGTGCCGACAAAGACTACCTCGCGCATCGGCTTGGCCTAGGCGTTACCGAAGGGCGGGATGAAATTGGCGATATCTTGTGGTTGGAAACCAACGCGGTGGAATTGAACGGCGTCAGCTTTGAAAAAGGCTGTTACATCGGTCAGGAAAATACCGCCCGAATGAATTGGCGGCAAAAGGTCAATCGCAGATTGGTCGTTGTGCCGTTCGAAGCGTCGCAGGAAAAACGCCGGAAGGCCGCCTATCTTGGTCTCGCGCTGGCGGTTGATCATTTGAGGGTTGCCGACCTCGAACCGACAGAACTACCCGCATGGCAAGCGGCAGGGATTGCCGACAAAACCGACGACTAACCCAATTTGGCGTAATGCTCGGCCATTGATGCCTCAAGGTTGGCGGCGGCGCGATCGCGCGCTGTATCACGTGGCAGGTTTAGCGATTTCGCCAAAGCGGCCCCGATCAACGCATCACCCAATGCGAGCAAAACCAAGCTCAACGTGTCTTTATGAACGTGCATCTCTTCGCCGTTCATCTCCGCTTCGCCTGGCGCAATCTCATCCACCAATTCATGGATCGTTGAGATAATCGGGTTGAGCGCGTCTTCATTGCCGGTGAGCAACATCCAGCTTGTCAAAGCGCCCGCCCCTTCGCGATCAAACGCGTCAAAGGCCAGATCAACCACTTCACGCGCGGACCCCAGCCCAGCGCGGCTGGCATGCACAGCCTCGATGATTGTTTCGCAAACCGTCTTGGCCAAATGCTCGGCCAATGCTTTTTGCAAACCGGATGCCGAACCGAAATGGTGCAGCAAATTGGCATGCGTGCGCCCTATCCGTCCGGCAACGGCTTTCAACGTCACGGATTGCGGCCCTGTTTCAATCAACAGGGCGCGGGCCGCCTCCAGCGCAGTGCTGCGCGATTCCTCAGGGCTTAGTCTTTTGCGACTTGTCATTATTCATCGACGACTAGGCGAGTTGAGATCATCAAACAAGCGGACACACTCATTCATTCACGCCGCGCAGACCGCGCCCGCGCCATAGCCAACGCAACCCTGTTCGGTGAAATCCAACGCGTATTCCGCCGTGGGTGCTTTATGGCCGCGACCGCAGGAATGCCGGTCAACCACGCGACCGGTCGGTTCAAACCCCAGTTTCTCAAGAACTTTACCCGATGCAGGATTGTCGAGGAAGTGGGATCCGATGACGCGGTCGTAACCAAGCACGCGCGCGATAGAGAGGATCGCGCGCCCTGCTTCGGTTGCGTAACCTTGGCCCCAATGGGGACGCGCAATCCAATATCCCAATTCGATCGTTCCGGCGCTCTCACCCTCTTCGGCAGGCGGTGGATCGATCCCTATGCATCCGACAATTGCGGCGCTATCGGCGCGCGTGATTAGGAAGCGCGGCGAGTGCGGGTCAATTGGCAACGCGGTAAAGGCGCGCGCGTCTTGTTCGCGATAAGGCCAAGGCGCCCTGGCCAAATTGCGAACGACGCCCTCGTCGGCGATGCCGTTTAGGACGCCCTTCCAATCTTCGGGCCAAATGGGTCTGAGCAGTAATCTGTCGCTGCGATGAAACACGATCATTCCCTCTCTCGCCTCGCGCACCCGGTAATCGGTGCGCGTGACAATTTCATTTCCGCGAGACAATATTGTGTCGCCGATTTTCAAGGGAGAAACGAGAAGAGGGAGACGCCTCCCCCAGTGACTGGGGTGGCCCTTCTCCCTCTACGCTGCCGGTGTGTTGACCCGGCTAGGACCGCCCCGTGGGACGATCCTTTTCTTGAACCGTCCGGTTATTCCGCTGCTTCCGCCATCATGTCTACCGACACGTATTTGCGGCCTAGCTTGCCTTTGTGGAATCGTACGACGCCTTCGGCTGTCGCGAACAAGGTGTGATCCTTGCCAATACCAACATTGGTGCCCGGATAGAATTTGGTTCCGCGCTGACGCACGAGAATGTTTCCGCCGATCACGTCCTGACCGCCGAATTTTTTCACACCAAGGCGGCGACCTACTGAGTCGCGACCGTTACGCGATGAACCGCCTGCTTTTTTATGTGCCATGGTTCCTGATCCTTACTTGGTGTCGTCAGCTTTAGGCGCGGCTTTCTTAGCCGGTGCCTTTTTGGCTGGAGCTTTTTTCGCAGCAGGCTTTTTCTGAGCAGCTGCAGCTTTCGGTGCTGCTTTTTTGGCCGGAGCCTTTTTAGCAGGTGCCGCTTTCGCTTCGGTTTCCGCTTTCGGAGCCGCTGCTTTTTTCGCAGGGGCTTTCTTAGCGGCTTTGCCTTCACCAACGTCGGTAATGCGCAGCAACGTCATTTGTTGACGGTGACCGGCCTTACGACGGTAATTGTGACGGCGACGCTTTTTGAAAACGACAACCTTTTCGCTCTTAGCTTGAGCGATGATTTCAGCGGAAACGCTAACCTTGGAGGCATCAGCGACAGAATCGCCTTCACCCGCCAAAAGAACGTCACCCAACGTGACCGTATCACCCGCTTCACCAGCAAGTTTTTCAACGGCAATTTTATCTCCGGCGGCAACCCGATACTGCTTGCCGCCCGTGCGCACTATCGCGAACATGGCTTAATACTCTCAATCTCGTGCTGTGTTCGATTTCACGCGATGAATTCGCGTCAACCCAACGGCAGTTCGGCGCTGCGAAGACACAGCACCTGAAAGAAGCGTGCCGTTAAGGGAACCACGCGATCAAGTCAACGCTCGTCTTCTCAGAAAATGCCTTGAAACGACCTTTTGCACTGCATCCGGCCCGTTCCTGCACAGATCATCATCACCCCGCTTCAATTCGACTGGTGTCTTTGCCCTCTGCAATTGTCGTGGTAACGCGCAAACACTTCCTGACAACGTTTTTAGACAACAATGCGATTATTGCGATGAAACAAGGCAACTCCACCGTTTTGGGCATGGCCACCTCTTTGGCCGCGATGGCATTGGTCGGATGCGCCGGAACTAGCGACCAATATCCATCCCTTGCCGCCCGTGATGCGGAACGCGAAACACAGCGGACAACCGGGCAATTCACCCCGGCCGATGCGGACGAGACGGTCGCCCCATCCTCGCAAACATTCGGTCAATTGCGCGGATTTGTGGAACAAGCGCGCAGCGCGCATCAGGAATTTATGGCATCGGGCACCGATACACGCCGATTGATCCAAGACGCCCAGTCAACCGATAGCGAGAGCGATTTGCGTGCGCGCGCTTTGGTCGCGGTTGCGGAATTGTCGGTTCTTCATGGTCGCACCAACATTGCGTTGGGCGACCTTGATCAAATGGAATTCAACGCGGCCAGCACATTTGCGCCGTTGGACGATATTCGCGCGGCTCAGGTGTTGGTCGGCCAGATGGCTGCCGAACAGGAAGCGTTCCTCAATTCACTCGATTCGATCACGCGACAATTTTGATCATGACGACGGCGTGCGAAACATGTCCTGTTCGCGACAGCGCGGCGTGCTCCGTTCTTTCGCCAGAAGAGCGTGAAGCCCTTTCCGCTGCGGGCCGCATCCGCACATTGGAACGCGGAGAAATGTTGTTTGCCGCCGGCGATGACCAGGCCGCTTGTGCCACTTTGGTAAAAGGGGCGTTGAAAGTGTCGGCGATCGATTCGCAGGGTCGCGAACAAATACTCGCGTTGGTTCACCCGGCCGGGTTTATCGGTGAGTTGTTTTCGCCCTACGCGCATCACGACGTTGTCGCCTTGACCCAAAGCACTTTGTGCACATTCGCGCGGGCCGATATCGAACGAGCGATTGATGCCTATCCCGCTTTGGCCCGGGCGTTGCTTAGACGGGCACAGGAAGACCTGCTTTCCACCCGCACTTTATTGGAATTGACCGCCAATGCCCGCGCGGAGACGCGGCTCGCCGCATTGCTGCATGATTTCGCTGCTGCGGCCAGCGCGTCGTCGTGTCATCTTGCGCACGAATTTGAACTGCCGCTGACCCGTGGAGAGGTCGCCAATATGCTTGGCCTGACCATCGAAACCGTAAGTCGCAAGCTTAGCGAGCTGGAATCCATGGGCGCGATTGCACGCAAAGGAAAACGCGGGATCGAATTGACCGACCCCGCGCTCCTCCAAGCCCTCTCCGGGCGTCACAGCGACGATATCCCAGTGCCGTAACGGTCCCGCTTGGATTGGCTGCATAGGGCGCTTCCAACGCCCCGTGTTCAAACCAAGGTGGCGATGAGAACAGTGGTGCAGCCCCACAGAACGACAAGAACAGGCAAAATCAGCATCTGAATGGCCGCATCTCGCATGCTCAATTGACCGGTGTTTGTCATGATGCCTTTGTTTTTAAGCTGACCCCACGTCATAGCGACGGAGCGATTGTTGCCAATCCGGGTCCAAATCGCCGGGACGCCGAATCCCGCCACAACAAAGACAACGAAAATGGCCGTTGGAATGATCAATCCAGGCCCGCCAAACCCGGCAAACATGACGCCGAAAAATGCCAGATACAGGCCAACGGTGGCGCCATACAACGCGGTTGGCAGTTCGAAATTTCGGTCGTTTTCGACCTGATGTTGGGCCAGCGCGGCTTGCGCATCGTGATTGACCGCTGCCATCGGGGCAACAGGTGCGTTGACGATCCGGGCTTCGCCGCGATCAAGATGGTTGTGAATTCGATTGGTCATCGCGCTTCTCCTTGGTTGAAAGGAGAATTATTCGATGATGTTGGTACCGACTTTGATCCAGATCAAACTGGCGTAATTTTCTTTGGAGACGGTCTGGCTCACCAACGGCTTAGATCGGCGTGATCGGCCTCTCGCGGCTCAATCCAGCGCCATTCGCCGCCGCGCAGTTCGCGCTTCCAAAACCACGCCGCGCTTTTGAGATGATCCATACAATAGTCCACCGCCAATATTGCGTCGCGCCGGTGGCGCGCTGCCACGGATACACAGACAATCGGATCGCCCGGATGCAAACGACCGGTCCGATGCAGAATGACTAGCCCCATCAGAGAAAAGCGCTCATTCGCATTTGCCGCTAGGTCTTGCATGCCCGGCAAGGTCAGGGGTGGGTAATGCGACAATTCCAACGCTTCGACGGCGGCGTCATGAGACTGAGATGTCGCGTCAGAAACCGCTGCTCCTGCCCGAACCTTCCCAATAAAGCTTGCGATGCCACCAGCGTCCGGCGTGTTGTCGGTTAGGTGATCGACCGCCAGATTCGGATCAAACGGTGCATCCAACAACCGGATATCAAGCAAGCCTGTCACATTACCCACCGGATACGGGCGGCAACAACGCAATCTCATCACCGTGTCTTGCGATCAAAGCGGCTTTCTCGGATAGGACTTTGCCGTTCACCGCGACCAAAGTTCGCTCGTTTGCCGCGGCATCGGAAATCGCCAGATTGACGTTATCGCGCAACAGCACGATCAATTGGGCCCAATCCAAGCCGTCAGCTGCAGAATCGAACTCAGAGTTATTGCACCCTGCAATTTCTGAAAGTCTGCCAAGATACACGATGCGCACCGACACGATTAACCCCCAGTCATCGACATATGGCGGGCCAATGCCGGATCGGCGCCGCGTTTATCCATGCGAAAATGATGCCGCTCTGGTTTGATGGCCATCGCTTGATCCAGCCCTTGGGCCAGCGCCTCTTGCGGATTATCTGATCGCAACGCCGCGCGCAGATCAACTCGTTCGTTCCCGCCTAAGCACGGATAAAGCTGACCTGTCGCCGTCACTCGCAATCGATTGCAGCTGGCGCAGAAATTGTTCGAATGGGGGGTGATGAAACCCAATTGCCCACCTGTTTCTGCAACATCCACATATCGCGCAGGGCCGCCACTGGACCGAGCGTTGTCCGTCAATGTCCACCGATCTTCCAACCGGTTACGCACCGTATCGAGGCGCAAATATTGGTCGAGCCGCTCTTCTTCCACATCGCCAAGCGGCATCACTTCGATCAAGGTCACATCATGGCCGCGCGCATGGGCCCACCCAATCAGGTCAGGCAATTCCTCTTCGTTCACCTCTTTCAGGGCTACCGCGTTCAATTTGACCTTTAACCCGGCATCGCGCGCGGCTTCGATTCCTTCCAAGACTTGGGGCAGAGCGTCGCGGCGGGTGAGTTCGGCAAATCGCGCGCGATCCAGCGTGTCGAGAGAAATGTTCACCCGTCGCACACCGGCCTTTGCCAAACCGTCGGCATGCGTCGCCAATTGCGTTGCATTGGTCGTCAGCGTCAATTCTTGGAGGTCATGCCCCAATCGGCGACCCAGCGCCGTGAACAAGTCCATAATATCCCGGCGGACCAACGGTTCACCGCCCGTGATCCGTAATTTTGTAACGCCGCGATCAATGAAACCGCTGGCCAATTCGAACAATTCTTCGAGCGACAACACTTCGCGTTTTGGCAGAAATGTCATGCGTTCGGGCATGCAATAGGTGCACCGTAAATCGCAGCGATCCGTCACCGACATGCGCAAATAGGAAATACGCCGTTGAAACGCGTCGACCAAAGGCGCCGGTTTTGCTGGCGCTTCATTGAGCAAAAGATGGTCCCGTTTGCGGGGAATGGTATGATCGGTGGCGTCACTCATGCGTGGCAAGGTACTGACCCGTTACGCCGGGCGCATTCCTCAAATATGCCAGCACCGTATCGGTGTTCGCCTTGTCGTTGTCGCCGACAACATTCACACGGATCGGCGTATGCGCCCGCGCCAAATCCCTGGCCAAGGTGCGCCGCCAATCATCGTGATCCGGCCCTGCCGCCGGCAAAACAATTGCAAGCGCCTGCGTCGTATCATCACCGATTAAAGCGACGGCTTTATTGAGATGTTCCTTTGCAAACGCAGTGCTCGCCAAAATGCCGGATTGTGGCAGCGTTTGAATGGTCAGCACCGCTTGCATCAGGTGTCGGCCTTATCCCGCTGGACGTTCGCGGTGAAGCGTGATGCCGATTTTCTCGTTCGCTTCGGCAATGGCCAGCTTGACGATTTTGACTGTCACTGCCTGCACACGGACATCTTGAACAAACAATGTCTCACAAATGTGATCGCCCACCGCCTCAATCAGCTTGAAATGCACGCCTTTGGGCAACCCTTCCGAAGCCGCGAATTTGATGTCCATGTAATTCTTGCTCGCATCAAGCGGCGTGTCGGGATCGTAGCGGTCGGCCACATCGTACCGCACTTGAATGGTAAAGCGCAGCGGTTGTGGTTTGCCCGTCTCTTCGGAATAAATCCCGGTGAGGACATCCACTTCGAGATCGGCGACTTCGAGAATGAGGGAATCGGTCATTGGGGGCGCGCTGTTGAACCTTCACATGGTGATAAGAGGGCGCTTCCAATGCGCTCATTGCTAAAGCCGTGAAAGCCAGAGACTTGAAGTTCTCCGCCCAAAATCGGCTCGAGGATTATGGGTTCCATAATGAGGTCGCCATCAACGATCAATTGCATCGGTCTTGAAACGTACCGCGTGGTCGCGTTTGCCAACCAAACACCGCCGGTTTCGGTCATGGTGACAAGCAATGCCGGTTGCGACGATTGCAGATCGGTTGTGATCACAACTTTGGCGACATTGGCATCGCACATTTCAAGCCGATCGAAAGTCATCGACCCATCTTCGCTCGCTATTCGTAATTCCGCAGGGACCACCCGGGCAGAAGGCTTCAGGCCTTGTTCCTCACCGCAAGCAGACAAAGTCATCGTTAAGGGCATTATAAGCCCGACCAACACACCACCATTTCGAATGCGCGAAACGTTCATGCATTGCTCCATCTGGCAAAGATCGCGGTGGGCAATAGGCGCCCTCCCTCCCCTTCTTCGCGAACGGCAATATCGCCATGTTCAATCGTGCCCGGCAAGTCTCTCAACGCCTCCTCGAGCAGTCCAGCGATCGATAGGCTGCTCATTCGAACAGCGTACACTGTGAGGAACAGAAACGCACTTTTATCGTCCAAAAGTTCGGCACAATCTCCGATAAGGGATGGCAACCCCTCTTCGATCCGCCATGTTTCGTTCTTGGGACCGCGACCAAATTTCGGCGGGTCCAATATGATGCCGTCATACCGCTTTTCTCGGCGCACTTCGCGGGCCGTGAATTTCGCCGCATCATCAATCAGCCACCGGATTGGCCGGTCATCCATCTTCGACAAGGCGGCGTTATCGCGTGCCTGTGCTACCGATTTCTTGGATGCATCCACATGGGTCACTCGGCCAAAATCGCTTAGCGCAAGCGAGCCGAGCCCGGTGTAACCGAACATATTGAGCGTTTCGGCATCGGTGCGATCACCCAATTGATCGTGCATCCAATCCCAAACGACGGCCATATCGGGAAAGAATTGGAGGTGGCGAAACGGGGTCGGCATCGCGGTGAACCGAACATCGTTCCACCCCAGCTCCCATCCGTCCGGCACCGAAGGATCCAAATTCCACCTGCCGCCGCCGTCTTCATCGGATCCCGGTACAAATTCACCCGATGCAGGCCATTGCGGCCCGTTTTCGCCCATCAATCGCGGGGTCCACATGGCCTGCGGTTCGGGTCGGATAAAGGAGTGCGGGCCAAACGCCTCATATTTGCGGCCCTGACCGCTATCGATCAATCGATAGGCATCCCATCCGGCGCATTCCATAACCACCGGTTGTTGGATCAACTCCGCCATCAGCTTGCGGAAGACGCCGCATTGCTAAGCACAAAGTCACGCGTGGTTTCATAATCGCCCGCTAGGGTTGTGAATTTCTCTTCACGCCCGAACAAGTCGCCCACGCGTGCGGGCAGAGCCGGTCGAACCCCCACGGCGCGTTCAACCGCATCCGGGAATTTCGCCGGATGAGCGGTGGCCAATGTAATGACCGGCGTAAGGGGATCGATAGAATCATCGTCAATGGCGGAATGCGCCGCGCTCAGGCCAACTGCCGTATGCGGGTCGATGATCTGACCACTGCTTTGATGAGCGATCTGCATGGCGCGCGCGGTTTGATCCTGATCGGCGCGGACCCCCATAAACAGATCGTGTGCGCCATTCCGCTGAGCATCGGTCAATGTCATGCTTTGCGTATCATCAAATCCGTGCATCTGCGCGGCCATGGCCGCGCCGTCGCGACCGCCCAGATCGAACAGGAGACGTTCGAAATTGGAACTGACCTGAATATCCATCGACGGTGTGATCGTCGCCGTCACCCCGCGCGCGGAATAATCGCCGGTGGTCAAAGCGCGTTCCAGAATGTCATTGACGTTGGTGGCCACGACCAACCGATCAATCGGCAGTCCCATCTTCGCCGCGACATAACCTGCAAACACATCTCCGAAATTGCCGGTCGGCACGCTAAAGGCGACCTTGCGATCGGGGGCGCCCATTTGAAGCGCTGCGTAAAAATAATACACGACCTGAGCCATCAACCGGGCCCAGTTGATCGAATTTACCGCACCTAGGTTAAGCGTTTGATTGACGCTTGAGTCGGCAAACATCCGCTTCACATGGCTTTGCGCATCGTCAAAGCTGCCGTCGATTGCGATGTTGTGGACATTGGGTGACCGCACCGTCGTCATTTGACGCCGCTGAACATCACTCACCTTGCCTTCGGGGTGGAGCATGAAAATCTCAACCCGATCAAGGCCGGCAACCGCTCGAATGGCTGCGGAACCGGTATCCCCGCTTGTCGCGCCAACAATCGTCAGCCGTTTGTCGCGCCGTTCCAAGAACGTTTCAAACAAGCGCCCCAACATTTGCAAGGCGACATCTTTGAACGCGAGCGTCGGGCCGTGGAACAATTCAAGCAACCAGTTTTGCGTGTCCAATTGGACTAAGGGCGTAACCGCAGCGTGGCTAAAGGAACCGCCGTACACTTGGTTGCAGATATCACTCAGCTCTTGTTCGGTCAGGCTGTCGCCAACAAATGGCTTCATCACTTCGACCGCGACGGTCCAATAATCTTCGCCGCGCAGATCGCGAATTTGATCGGCAGTGAATTTTGGCCATTCACGCGGAAGGTAAAGCCCCCCGTCCGAGGCAAGCCCGGCCAGAGTGACACCTTCAAAATCGAGTACGGGCGCGTCGCCCCTGGTGGATACGTATTCCATAGTCTCTCGCGGTTAGCGCCGTGCGCGCTGCGGGGCAAGCAACGCTGGCTTAACCCATGCCCAGCTGGCCTTTGCCGTCGCTACGCATCGGGCATGCTTGCTAAATTGGACGTTCTCAATCCCGCTTTGCCAATCGCGATCTGACGGCCAGCCAATAGATGATCAACGCGGTCAAAGCGAAGAAGAACCATTGTCCCGCATAGGCAAGGTGGTTGTTGGGCAGATCGTTGGGGTCGGGTTTGGCAAGCGGTTCGAGACCGGCCAGAGATTCGCTGGCGATAATCTTGAAATGATCCCCCATCCTGACTGGAACTCCCTTAACCACGCCACCCGCGAAATTTGGATTGGTCGGAGAGGAGGACCATCCGACATCGGCGTACGTATGAGATTCAGGTGGTGCATTATCTGTGAAGTCAGAACCCGGGACGATGTGACACAAATAGCGATGCGCAAAACCTGCTTGCCCTCGAGCATTTCGGCCGGCCACTGCCTTCCAATCGCTCGGTTCATCACATGTCAAATTGACGGGACGATAGACGACTTCGTCACTGCCGATGGTAATGTCGATCGTCTCTTGGACTTCGGCTTGATGCTCATATTCCGCTATTAAAGCCGCTTTCTCATCTGCGCGGCCCAATTGCCAAAACCCCAGCCACACCATCACACCGGCCGCAGCAAGGACGAGAATGGTCGGAATGATAGGCAAGCGTTTCATCATTCGGGGTTGGTCTCATGTTTGTTGTAAGCTGCATACAGCAAAGTGGTCTTGAAAAGCCGTAAGGCGCCGATAACGCCAAACACAGTGATCGGTGCCCAAAACGCCGCCTGTAACCAGATCGGTGGACGAAATGTTGTTTCGATTCCAACGGCAATCAGCATCAGAACGATCGCCAATAGCGCGGTGACAATACCGGCCAACCGGCCACCGCGTTCATGCGCGCCAAGATCCAACCCGCAATCCGAACAAGTGAGCGCAATCCGCGCCGGCGCCTCAAACAAGGTCTTTTCCCCGCAACGGGGACATAAACCCAAAAGGGCAGCCCGAGTAATCCCGGACTGCCCTTTGGTTTCATCAGGGCTTTCGCCCGTTTGCATCAGTGGACTTCGGCACCTGCACCGCCCCAGATGTAGACGGCGATGAAGAGGAAGAGCCACACGACATCAACGAAGTGCCAATACCACGCCGCCGCTTCGAAACCGAAATGCTGACGCGCGGTGAAGTGACCGATGTAAGCACGATACAGGCAAACAGCGAGGAAGATCGTACCGATCAACACGTGGAAGCCGTGGAAGCCAGTCGCCATGTAGAACGCCGAACTGTAGGTGTTTTGGCCAAACAGGAACGGCGCAACGCTGTACTCATATCCTTGGATGAAGCTGAACAATACGCCCAGAGCAACCGTTGCCCAAAGACCTTGCTTCAACCCTTCGCGATCGCCGTGGATCAACGCGTGGTGCGCCCATGTTACGGTGGTGCCAGAGCACAAAAGGATCATGGTGTTGAGCAGAGGCAAGCTGAACGGATCGAGGACTTCCATCCCTTCGGGGACCAATGTTCCCGCAGCGGTTACGCCTTCGGTGATGAACAGGTTGGTCGTCGACTGGTCGGCGGTACCCGCATTGGAAACTTCCAACATGGCCGGGAATAGAGCGAAGTCAAAAAAGCTCCAGAACCAACCGACAAAGAACATCACTTCGGACGCGATGAACAAGATCATGCCGTAGCGCATGTGAAGTTGCACCACCGGGGTGTGATCGCCGCGCTGCGCTTCGATGACGACGTTCTTGAACCAAAAGAAGAATGTCGCCAGCAACCCGGCAAGACCCGCCCAAATGACGACGCTGCTGGCTAGGCCAAACTGCTCTGGGTAAAAGCTAAGGACCATTCCAGATGTGAAGGTCAACGCGGAAAACGCGCCGAGCAGCGGCCAGATATCCGGCTCTAGAATGTGATAATCGTGGTTTACATTACCTGCCATGGTCGTCTTCCCGTCCCTAGGAACAAATCTATTGCGAGCCGTCCAGAGCACTCAATACGGGCTCTTTCGTGCGGTGAAAAGTGTAGCTGAGCGTAATCTGTTCAATATCGCCAATCACATCGTCGTCCAAGATCGCTGGATCGACATAATACAGGACCGGCATCGTCACTTCTTGACCAGGCTCAAGCGTTTGCTCGGTGAAGCAAAAACATTGAATTTTGTGAAAATAGATGCCCGCCTGCGCTGGCTCAACATTGAATGACGCTGTGCCGGTTACCGGCTGTGACGAATTGTTGCGCGCGACGTAGGTCGCGATATCGCGTTGGCCAATGCGAACCGTGTCTGTCGATTGCGACGGGTGAAAATCCCACGGCACATCGCGCGCGATCGAGCCATCGAACCGGATTGAAATTTCGCGAAAAGTGCCCGCAGCGGCGGCGCGTCCGGCATCCGCTTCGCTGGCCACTTGCGTCGTACCGCCAAATCCAGTTACCCGGCAAAACAGATCGTAGAGAGGTACGGACGCGTATCCGAGGCCCAACATCGCCAAAGCACCAAAGATTGCCATGGCGCCAGTCTGAACATTCTTACGCGCGGTATCTCCGTCATGCGCAGAGCCGGTCAGTGTGTTCGCCATCTTAGTCGCCCATCCTGACCATGGTGATCGCGTAAAACAGCACGACAAAAAACAACAACGTGCCGCCAACCACTAGGTTGCGACTTTTCTGACGACGTTTGAATTCGGTTTCTTCTTCGGGTGTCATACGAACACTCCCGCCAATACACCGGGTCCAATAACCCCCTGAGCCGCCAAGATACGATCAGCGACCAAAGCAGCAAAAAGAGCAAACAGGTAGAAGATGCTGAATTTGAAAAGCAGCTTTTCCTGGGCCATCTGGTCGTCATCGCTGCGCACGCGCGTTCCAACGGGGACAGCCAAGGCGAAGAACAGCACCGACAGTACAACGGCAACCGAACCATAGACCCAGCTGGTCCCGCCAATGACCCATGGAGCAATCGCCACAGGCGCCAACAGCACGGTGTAGGCAAGAATTTGACGGCGTGTGGATCGTTCGCCTGCGACAACAGGCATCATTGGGATGCCGACTTTGGCGTAATCCGATTTCATAAACAGCGCGAGCGCCCAGAAATGCGGCGGCGTCCACATAAAGATAATCGCGAACAGCAAGACCGGCATGGCCGTCACTTCACCCGTTACAGCAATCCAACCGATCAGTGGCGGAAATGCGCCAGACCCACCGCCAATAACAATGTTTTGCGGCGTGCGCGGCTTCAACCACATTGTGTAGACGACGGCGTAATAGACAATCGCGATCGTCAACATCGCGGCGGCCAACCATCCGATCGCAACCCCCATGAGGCCCACGGAAACCACCGACAAAAAGATTCCAAAATCTCGGGCGTCGTCGCGCCGCATCCGGCCATCGGGTAAAGGTCGGTTCGCGGTGCGAACCATGCCGGCGTCTATATCTGCTTCCCACCATTGGTTGATCACGGCCGAACCGCCCGCCCCCATGGCAATCGCAAGAATTGCGGTAAAACCAAGAATAGGATGGATTGAACCAGGTGCTGCCAAGAGCCCGCAAATCGCGGTGAAAACCACCAACGTCATGACGCGCGGTTTGGTTAGCGTGAAGAAATCACGCCATTCCGTCGGCATCTTAGTCGTTTCAACAGCGGTGTTCATATCAACGCTTTAGCTCATCTTTCCATTCGCAAGAGAGCGCACCATCACAGCGCGCCCCCTCGTTTTTCGATTGTCACCGTCCCGATTAAATTCCGGGATCGATCCGCATCCGTGCCGCGATTAAGCGGTCGCGGCGCCATCCTTCGTTGAGGCGTGATCGTGGTAATCGTGGTGGTCTTCGATCACCGGCAGAGTCTCAAACTGGTGGAATGGCGGAGGTGACGTCAAAGTCCACTCCAGCGTCGTTGCGCCTTCGCCCCATGGGTTGTTCGCCGCTTTCTTGCCCGCAGTGAATGCGTACGCAAGATTGACGAAGAAGATCAGCATAGAAGCCGCCATAATGACGTAGCCGTAGGAGCTAACCTGATTCCAGAACGCGAACTGCTCTGGGAAATCGGGGTAGCGACGCGGCATACCGTTCATTCCCAAGAAGTGTTGCGGGAAGAAGATCACGTTCACCCCGATGAAGAACACCCAGAAGTGCAGGTGCGAAAGGAACTCAGAATGCATCCGACCGCTCATTTTCGGGAACCAGTAATAGAAACCGGCAAACAGCGAGAACACAGCGCCCATCGACAGCACGTAGTGGAAGTGGGCCACAACGTAATAGGTGTCGTGAAGGTTATCATCGATACCGCCATTGGCCAGCACCACGCCGGTCACACCGCCAACGGTGAAGAGGAAGATGAAGCCAAGCGCCCAAACCATTGGCGATTTGAATTCCATCGAACCACCCCACATGGTCGCGATCCAGCTAAAGATCTTCACACCCGTGGGAACGGCGATCACCATCGTTGCGGCGGTGAAGTACATCTTCGTGTTCACGTCGAGGCCGACTGTGTACATGTGGTGCGCCCACACGACGAAGCCGACGACACCGATGGCAACCATCGCATAGGCCATGCCGAGATAGCCAAACACAGGCTTACGACTGAAAGTTGCAACGATCTGAGAAACCATGCCGAAACCCGGCAGAATCATGATGTACACTTCGGGGTGCCCGAAGAACCAGAACAAGTGTTGGTAGAGGACAGGATCACCACCGCCGGCGGGATCAAAGAATGTCGTGCCGAAATTGCGGTCCGTCAAAAGCATCGTGATCGCAGCGGCCAAGACCGGCAGCGCGAGCAAGAGCAGGAATGCGGTGACCAAAACCGACCACACGAACAACGGCATTTTGTGCAGGGTCATACCCGGCGCACGCATGTTGAAGATGGTTGTGATGAAGTTGGTCGCCCCCAAGATGGAGCCAGCGCCCGCCAAGTGGAGCGAGAAGATTGCAAAATCGACCGATGGCCCCGGAGCATAGGTCGTGGAAAGCGGCGCATAGACCGTCCAACCGACGCCCGCACCCAAACCGTTGGCCGAACCCGGCACAAACATTGAGAACAGCAAGCTCAAGAAACCAACGACAGTCAGCCAGAACGAGATGTTGTTCATCCGTGGGAACGCCATGTCCGGCGCACCAATCATCAACGGTACGAACCAGTTACCAAAGCCGCCGATCATTGCCGGCATAACCATGAAGAAGACCATGATCAGACCGTGAGCCGTGATAAAGACGTTCCACATGTGACCAGCGGCGGCGATGTCGCCTTCCGCTGCACCAGCGAACCAGAACAGATATTGGATGCCCGGCTCAGCCAGTTCCAAACGCATGATACCGGAAATCGCGCCACCGATGATCCCTGCGACAATCGCAAAAATCAGATACAGCGTGCCGATATCCTTGTGGTTGGTTGACATGAACCAACGGGCGAAAAAGCCCGGCATGTGATCGCCATGATCGTCATGCGAATGATCCCCGCCGTGACCTGCGGTTGGAGCGTCGAAACCTTCAGCTGTGGTGGCCATCGTTTGCGTCTCTTTGTTTCGGTTTAATCTGTGTTCTTAAATGCGTGTCGCTGCGATAAATTACGCAGCGGGCTCTTCGGCGGCTTCGTCAGCGGGGGGAGCGTCTGTATCCGCTGCTTCAGCCGATACTTCGTCTTCGTCGCTTGGGATCGTTCCGCCTTCTGACAGAACCCACGCCTCGAAATCTTCCATCGGAACCGCTTCGACGGCGATGGGCATAAACCCGTGCAGAGCGCCGCAAAGTTCTGAACATTGGCCGTAATACACGCCTGGCTCTTCGATGACGAGCATGCGCTCATTCAAACGGCCCGGAACGGCGTCCTGTTTGAACCAAAGCGAAGGAACCGCAAATGCGTGAATAACGTCGGCCGCAGTGGTTTGAATGCGAAGCGGCACACCGACCGGAACAACCATCCGATTGTCCACTGCAAGCTGATGGTATTCACCATTCGCCGCTGCTGCATCTTCGTCCAACATGTTGGAGATTACTTCGACATCGTGATCAGGGTATTCGTAGCCCCAATACCATTGGTACCCGACTGCCTTGATCGTGATCGCATCGGCAGGCGGCGTTTCATATTGCCGCGCAAGCAATGTGATCGACGGAACGGCGATGATCACCAAAATAATAACAGGAACAATGGTCCAAACCACTTCGATCAACGTGTTGTGCGTTGTCTTGGATGGAACCGGATTGGCACGACGGTTGAAACGGAAACCGACATACAACAGCAATCCCAGCACGAAAATGCTGATCGCGGTGATGACCGGCATCAAAATCCAGTCGTGCATGAACAAGGCGTATTCGCCGTCTTTCGTATACTGATCTTGGAAAGTCATGCTCTTCAACGGATCATCGTAATACGATGTCGGCATGCCTTTGCCTTCGGTCGGCTCCAAGGGCGTGTAACCGCCCGGCTCAACCGGACCAGTTTCGGCATCAGCCGTCGCAGCGGATTGTTCAGCAACAACACCGTCTTGCGCAGCATCTTGCGCGATCGCCATCTGGGGCGATGCAACGGCTAGAACAGCCGCCATTAGCGCCAGAATTGAGAACTTCATGCGGGCAAAAGCCTGACCCATAATCGTGCCTAATCAGTTTTCGAATTTATCCCAAGTTGAACGCAAGTTAGCAAACTTTGCCGCCCCAATCGCCCAACGCGCCCATGGCATTTCTGCCAAAGTCGATTGCCCCATAGCCTCGCTTGCTCAGTGCCTCAAGCGGTTCTAGGGAGAAAATTATGCAAGGCTTCATGCCGTTGGCGCAATTGGCCTAGAGAATTGGGACCCACACGCCCTATATTTTGAGGAATTTTCAAGACGATGACCACACACGAAACTATCCCCGAAACTGTTGATGACGTGCTCAAAGAGTTCCGCGACTGCGGGGCATTGCTCGAAGGGCATTTCAAACTCTCATCGGGGCGGCATAGCGGTCATTACCTACAATGCGCGCGGGTCTTGATGGATCCAGCCCGCGCGGGGCGGCTGGCGCAAGCGATTGTAAACGCGATCCCCGACGATGTTTTGGACCAAGTTGATGTGGTGGTCTCACCCGCGATGGGCGGCATTATAGTCGGTCACGAAGTTGCGCGCGTCCTCAAGAAAGATGGCATGTTCCTCGAACGGCCCGAAGGCACTTTCCATCTTCGCCGCGGATTCGCGTTGGAGCCGGGCGCGAAAGTTTTGATGGTCGAAGACGTGGTCACAACCGGCCTATCCAGCCGGGAAGCCATCGACGCGGTCGCCCGCGAAGGGGGCGAAGTCATTGCCGAATGTGCGTTAATCGACCGGTCATTGGGTTCCGCCGATCTTGGCGTACCTTTCTATCCGCTCGCGGCATTCGATTTTCCGACATACGATGAAAATGACATCCCGGATGCCCTTGCCAGCGTAGCTGTGACCAAACCCGGCAGCAGGAAATAACAATGCAGGACATCGCCGCCAATTCTTCTCTACCTCCGTTGCGGTTGGGCGTGAACATTGATCACGTGGCCACCATCCGCAATGCGCGGGGCGGCGACCATCCCGATCCCGTGCGCGCTGCGCAGATTGTGGCGAGTGTCGGCGGCGATGGAATCACCGCCCATTTGCGCGAAGATCGTCGCCATATCCGCGACGAAGATCTGGCCCGCATCCAAGACGCCACAGATTTGCCGTTGAACCTAGAAATGGCCGCGACACAGGAAATGTTGGGCATCGCATTGCGCCACAAACCGCACGCGGCGTGTATCGTCCCGGAAAAGCGCGAAGAGCGCACAACCGAAGGCGGATTGGACGCGGCTGGCTTGCACAACACCTTGGTTCCGATTGTGGATCGATTGCGGGAAGCCGACATCCGCGTGTCGTTGTTTATCGAAGCGGATGAACGACAATTGGAAACCGCCTTGCATCTTGGCGTGCCGGTGGTCGAATTCCACACGGGCGAATACGCACATGCGATCTTGGATGGCGATGGCGACCGCACCGCAAAGGAATTGCGGCGCATCACCGATATGGCGGCTTTGGCGGCCAAGAACGGGATTGAACCGCATGCCGGCCACGGTCTAACATTCGACAATGTTCAACCGATCGCAGCCATTCCCCAGCTCGCCGAATTGAATATCGGGCATTACCTCATCGCAGAGGCGGTTTTCACCGGCCTAGAACCGGCCATTCGCCGGATGCGTGATTTGATGGACGCCGCGCGATGAAGGCGGAATCTTGAAAACCGAATCGGCATCATGACGAACGATCAACTCCCCACTTTATCCCGTGATCAAAAGCTATGGTCATTCGGCGCTGCGGCTTTGTTCCTGATCGCCGTCGCGTTTCTGGGCTTTGCGCTCAACACCGGGGCGATGCGTGGATTTGCGATTGGATGGCTCGCATTGCAGATATTCGGCTATGTCGGGGCGCTGAAAATCGCAAAGGGGGATTTTTCACACCCCTTGTTCAAATCTCAGGTGATCCTGCATAGTATCGCCCTAATGCTCCTTGTGGTGAGCGTGATAAAGGCAACGTCATGATTATCGGATTGGGTTCTGACCTGTGCAATATCGACCGGATCGCCAATTCGTTGGAGCGATACGGCGAACGTTTTGAGAACCGTGTATTCACCGAAGTCGAACGCGCTAAGGCGCGCCGCCGACCTTACACAATCGCCGGCACCTATGCGAAACGCTTTGCTGCGAAAGAAGCCTTCAGCAAAGCGGTTGGCACCGGGTTTCGACGGGGCGTTTTCATGAAGGATATCGGCGTCGTCAACGCGCCTTCGGGTGCGCCGACATTGGCTTTGACCGGCGGCGCTGCAAAGCGGCTTGAAGAAATGGTCCCGCCGGGCCATGAGGCGCACATCCACATGACCTTGACCGATGATCACCCATGGGCGCAGGCCTTTGTCATTATCGAGGCATTTCCCCGTTAAGTCGGCCGCGCGCTGCCCCAAATCCAAAAAACGGACACTTGAGTGACTAAAACCGACGAAAAAGAGAAGGTCAATTGGTTCGCAGAATTTCGCGGACTGGCTCTAATGCTGTTGGCCGTGCTGGCTTTTCACAGCCTCGTGGCAAAACCGTTTTACATCCCATCGACTTCAATGATGCCATCATTGCATGTTGGCGATCGATTGGTGGTTAGCAAATATCCCTATGGCTGGTCGTGGGCTTCGGCGAGTTTTCACCTGTTGCCGCGTGGCGACTGGCGCGTTTTCGGATCAACCCCTGAATATGGCGATATCGTTATCCCGGTGCATCCGATCCGCGATGAAGATTACATCAAACGGGTCGTTGCCCTTCCCGGTGACACGATCGAAGTGCGCGATGGCCGCATCATTTTGAACGGCGTGCCGGTGAAGCGCGAAGTGGTGCCGCCGGTGCGCATTCCGTTTGAACCCGATCTGACATGCAGAGGCCGTCCGTGCCTCGACAACTTCCTCGCCTACAAAGTGCGCATGCCCAATGGCGAACAATTCTTTGAACCGCCCACCTATCGTGAAACTCTGCCCAACGGTGCGACCTATTTGATTATCGATCATGCCGATCAAAGCCGCACGCGAATGGGCGAAGACGATCTGGATAATTATGGTCCTTACATCGTGCCCGAAGGGCATGTCTTCACGATGGGAGACAATCGCGATGAGAGCGCCGACAGCAGAGCCAGAGCCGAGAAAAGCGGCCTTGGCGGGGCAATTCCGCTTGAGAACATTGGTGGACGAGCAGAGTTCATCACCTTCTCTGTTGATGGATCGGCCACATGGAACCCGCTCAGCTGGTATTCGGCGATGCGCGGGGATCGGGCATGGACGACGTTGCGACCGGCCATTGCGGAACAAAACCCCATTGCCGAACAAAGCGAAGCGCCGGAACCCGCGGCCGATTGAATAATGTGAGGGCCATCCATGGCTAGAAAATTTCTCTACTTCATCGCGTTCTGCATTGTGATCTTCCTGATCGGGCGGATCGCTTATGAGATGTTTCAAGAGGAACTGGCCGAATTTGTGTTCGTGCCGAGCGCCGAATTCACCCCAACCGCGCCGATGGAGGCGAACGCGTACCAAGACCCTGCTTTGTGGTATTCGCGCCCGGGAATTGGCGTGAATGACCCGGCCCGGTGGCAGCCTGCATACGCGCCAATTGCGCAAGCGGCATCCGATGACGGCGCAACGCAGTCGGGCACGGCGGCAGATACGGCAGGCAACGCCCCCACTCAGGCCACACCGCCGGACGCGCCGGATTTTGCGGTCTTTTTCATCCACCCGACAAGCTACCTAAGCCGCGACAATTGGAACGCAGCAATTGGCGATGAAGAAGCAGAACGGGTCGCACGGCTGTATGTTCGCGGTATGGCTAGTCCATTCAACGCCGCCAGCGAAATTTGGGCCCCGCGTTATCGTCAGGCGACGATGGGCGCGTTTTTGACCGATGCACCAGAGGCGCAGCAAGCGTTGGACGCTGCCTATGCCGATGTAGTTGAGGCGTTCGGCTATTTCGTGGAATCGGTTGACGCCGACACACCGATTGTCATCGCCGGGCACAGCCAAGGGTCTTTGCACCTGTTGCGATTGTTGCGTGAGGAAGTGAACGGTTCGCCGATCAAAAGCCGATTGGTCGCCGCCTATGCCGTGGGTTGGCCGATCTCAGTGGAACGCGATCTGCCCGCATTGGGAATCGATGCGTGCGCCACGGCGGCTCAGACCGGATGCTTGATTTCATGGTCGAGCTTTGCCGAACCGGCCGATCCCTCTTCGGTGATCGATACGTATTCTGCATCCATCGGCTTTGACGGGGAAGCGCGCGGAAACAGTCAGATTTTGTGCACCAATCCCATCACCGGAACTTTTGGCGGGGCGGCCGACGCCAGCAGCAATCTGGGCACATTGGTGCCCGACAACACTTTGTCGAACGGCGAGCTTGTTCCGGCGGCGGTGCCGGCGCGTTGTGACGAACGCGGATTGTTGTTGATCGGCGATCCACCCGATCTTGGCTCTTACGTCCTGCCCGGCAACAATTATCACGTGTATGATATCCCATTGTTTTGGGCGAACACACAGGCGGACGTTGCCCGCCGAGTGAGCGCGGCTGCGTTGAGGAACGGCGAACCGGTCACGGTCACCGAACCAGAGAGTGTGGCAAACTGATCACCGAATTTGCGCCCGATTTTGCGGATGCATTGCCCGATAGCGATGACGGCGGTGGCGTGCTGCTGGGTCTTGATCTTGGGACCAAGACGATCGGCACGGCCCTTTGCGATGCGGGATGGCGTTTTGCTACCAATGGAAAAACCATCACCCGTGGAAAATGGGCCCGCGACCGCGCATTGATCAGAGAAATCGTGGAAGCGCGCAAAGTCACTGGGATTGTTTTGGGGCTCCCCCGCAATATGGACGGCAGCGAAGGACCGCGCGCTCAGGCAAGCCGCGCCTTTGCCCGCAACGCCGAAGAAGCGTTTGGAATGCCGATCCTGTTGTGGGACGAACGATGGTCCACGCAAAGCGCAGAAGCCGCAATGATCGGACAAGATATGAGTCGCGCGCGCCGCGCTGAAGCTATCGACAGCCACGCCGCAGCGGTCATTTTGCAAGGCGCCATTGATCGATTGGCCGGCGGCATCCTTTAACGCGCAGCGTCTCGCGCAAGTTTATCTTCGATCCCTATGCGTCTGTTTTGAGCAAGAGTGGCTACCATCCGGCTGCCGCTGCGTGAGGCGCGATCCCAAATTGCATCGCGTTCCACCGCATCCACCGCTCGACCTGCGCGGGCTTCGAAACTGGCAAGACGCAATCGGTCGCTGGGATGCGTGGTTCCAATCCAATCCGCAAACTCAACCGCATTGTTAGCGCCGCTGGCCACGGCGGTGCGCAAGAAAACCTCGGTTGCGTTGGGGCTTAGAAAGCGCGTGATCTCACCGCTTTCAAGATCAAACCCGTATTGGTCAAACCATGCTTGGGCAGGATCGACGTGCATCACGTTCAACGACACAGAAAGACTTTGCGCTGGCAATTGTGAATGCACATCGCGATGCGCACGATAGAGCATCATCTTCCCTTGGTGGAGCGCGCTGCGTTCGATAAAGCGAAGGCCCGCATTCTCCCCGCGATACCCGGTCACTGCGTCGTAATCGTACTCATAATAATCGCTGGCATATCCGGGGCCCAGATATCCGCTGGTGAGGAATGAGAAATTGTGATCGTGGGGCACGCCGTAGACAAAGGTTCTGGCCCCGCTGTTGCGAAAGCACAGATCGTGTTCGGCGGGCCAGATATTGGCGSTSTC